>JACOUB010000016.1 GCA_016178015.1 Methylocystis sp.
CGAGCGCCTCAGACCAAAAATCTTGTCCCAATGTCGCTTCGCGATACGAGAAATGCTCCCGCAGAACGCCAAGCGCCGGTTGCGCCGCCGTTAAAAACTCCGCTTCGCAATCGGCGAACGCCTCTTGCAGACAGACGACGCCGGCGAACGGCTCCGGGCGCAGGTCGTGCGGCAGCAACGCGTCGCCCACCGCTACGATAGTTTCGATGTCGCGCGCAAACCAGCCGATCGTGTCGAGCGTTGCGGCGAGCGGGACGACGCCGTCCGAAGAGACGGCGCCGTGCGAAGGTCGAAAACCGAAGACCCCGCAAAAGGCGGCGGGCGCGCGGCAGGAGCCGGCGGTGTCGGTGCCGAGCGCGAAATCGGCGAGCTGGGTGGCGACCGCGACCGCCGAGCCGGACGACGAGCCGCCCGGATGCCGGTCCTTGGCGGCCGGGTTGAGGGGCGTCCCGTAATGATGGTTGGCGCCGAGCAGGCTGTAAGCCATCTCATCCATGTGGGTCTTGCCGGCAAGCCGCGCGCCGGCCGTCAGCAGCCGATCGACCGCGGGCGCGTCGATCCCGGCGGGCGCGTGACTTGCCGCCCAAGTCGGATTGCCGTTGCGCGAGACGCATAAGGCGACGTCGATGTTGTCCTTCACCACGAAGGTTTTGCCGGTGAGCGCGCCCGCGCCGCCTTGTCGTCGGTCCAAGACGATGTCGAGCGGAACGGCGATCGCGCCGAAAGCGTCTGCCATGGGTGTCCTCGCGGGGGCGGTCGCACGCCTCCCGCCGATCATGCGCGACGTTCGCGCCTAAGCAAATAAAATTGAGGCCGCGCGACCGCCCGACTTTTTTGCGACGCCCCGCAAGGCTTTTTCAACCACATGGGCCGCATAGTCGGGTCGGCTTAAGCATTAGAGCGGCTCGCGCATGCTTTCGAATGGCGTTTGGATCGTCTTGGCCGCCGCCGCCGGCTTGTTCCTGGCGGCCGCGGCGCTTATCCGTCGGCGCGCCCGGGCGCGCCGGCCCCGTGCGGTCGAGGCGGAGCTCGAGGCGCTGCGCGATGAAATCTGGGAGTTGCGCGCCGCCGCCGCCGCCAGAGACCGGGCGGAGGCCGCAAGTCTCGCCAAATCGCGGTTCCTTGCCGCCGTCAGCCACGAAATCCGCACGCCGCTCAACGGCATTCTGGGGCTGGCGCAATTGCTGGCGACGACGCAGCTCGACGCCGAGCAAGCAAGCTATGTCGACGCGATCGGCGCGTCGGGCCGCTCGCTGGCGCAGCTCATCGACGACATTCTCGATTTTTCCAAGATCGAGGCGGACAAGCTGGAGATCGCCCTCGAACCTTTCGCGCTGGCGCCGCTGGTCGAGGGCGTGGTCGAGCTGCTGGCGCCGCGCGCCCATGGCAAGGGCCTGGAGATTGCCAGTTTGATCGCCCCGGACGCGCCGGCGCGAATGGTCGGCGACCCGGCGCGGCTGCGCCAGGTGCTCATCAACCTCGCCGGCAATGCGGTCAATTTCACCGCACACGGCGGCGTCGCCGTGCGCGTCGAGCGTCCGTCGCCGGAGGCGCTGGTTTTTAAGGTCAGCGACACCGGCCCGGGCATTGCGCTGCACGCACGCGAGATCGTCTTTGAGGAGTTCGAACAGGGCGACGCGTCGGCGACGCGCCGGCACGGCGGCGCCGGCCTCGGCCTCGCCATTTCTCGCCGCCTCGCCCTGCTAATGGGCGGCAAGCTGGAGATCGCGGAAACCTCCAGCGCCGGCACGACCTTCGCCTTGACCCTGCCGTTGCGGCAAGACGACGCGCCGCTTGGCGCCCCGTCCGAAGAAAGCGTAGGGAGCCTCGCCGGGACACGCGCGCTTATCGTCGCCCGCACGATTTTCGAGGCGCCGTTGCTCGCGTCCGTTTTGCGTTCGGCCGGCGCCGGCGCCGAGATCGCCGCGGGGGAAAGGCCGGGCCTCGAACGTCTCGCGGCGGCGGCGCCGTTCAGCGCGGTCATCGTCGATTGCGCCCTGGGCGAGGCCGCCACGGAGCGCCTCGCGGCGGCCGCGCGCGAAGCCAACGCCGGCCGCATCTTCGTTTTGTTCTCGCCGTTGGAGCGCCGCGCGTTCGGCGCCGCGGCGCTGCGCTGCTTCGACGGCTGGCTGGTGAAGCCGGTGCGCGCCGCGTCGCTCATCGAGCGTCTTTGCCCCGTCGCGCCGCCGGCGCCGGAGACCAGCGCTCCCGCCGCCGCGCCGACCTTGTGCGGCCTGCATGTCCTGGTCGCGGAGGACAACGAGATCAACGCGCTCATCGCCTGCCGCTGCCTCGCCAAGCTCGGCGCGCTGGTGACGCGGGCCGAAAACGGCGCGCGCGCCGTGGAGGCGGCGCAGGACGCCATCGACGGCCGCATTGCGCCGTTCGACGTAATCCTCATGGACCTGTTCATGCCCGAGCTCGACGGACTGGAGGCGGCGCGCCGCATACGTCTGGCCGCCGCCCGCGCCGGCGCCCCGCGCACGCCGATCCTCGCCTTGACGGCGAGCGCCCAGGAAGAAGACGCGCGCGCCGCGCGGGCCGCCGGCGTCGACGCCGTGCTCGCCAAGCCGGTCGATTTCGCAGCGCTCGGGCAGGCGATCGAGCGGCTTGCCGCCGCCTCGCCGATCCTGCGCGTCCAGGGACGCAGCGCCGCGAAGGTTCGCGAGGCAAGTTGAGAGGCGACGCTGTCCTGCGCTTCGCCGCCGCCACAAAAGCAGCTATTTTGCCAAGGCTCCCGGCTAAATATCGTCGCCAAACGCTTGCAGGCAGGTTTGTGGTAGGCGAGGTCAACGAGAGGTGCAGCATGAACTCACAAATCACAGGATTAAGAGTGGCGGCTGTCGTGTTCGGGCTGGCGTCCACAGCCCAACTGGCGAGGCTGGTGATACAGCCCGATGTGCTGGTGGCCGGTCACCTGATGCCGTTATGGCCGAGCGGGCTGGCCTTCGTGATCTTGGGCGGCCTGAGTCTCTGGATGTGGAGATTAGCTCGCACGCCGACCAAATGAACGAGCCCTAGTCGTTGGTAAACCGCCGTGCGGAGGGCGAATTTTTGGACCGCGAGCCTTCAGGCTCGCTCGGTTCTTGCGAGCCTGAAGGCTCGCGGTCCGCAAAGGACACCTTGCCTTATCCCTGATCCTTCGCTTATAAGCGCGGCTTCGAACCGCCCGGCCGGTGATGGGCTGCCGTGGCGGCTCTTTTCGCTCGCGCGAACAGCGCTGGCTCGTGCAGCGCTTCAAATGACGGGCTTGACGCCCAGGAGAGCAAAATGCCCAAACTGAAAACCAAATCAGGCGCCAAGAAACGCTTTAAGCTCACCGGTTCCGGCAAGGTCCTTTACGCCCAAAAGGGCAAGCGCCACGGCATGATCAAACGCACCAACAAGCAGATCAGAAACTTGCGCGGGACCGCCGTTCTGTTCAAGACCGACGGCGACAACGTGAAAAAATACTTCCTGCCCAACGGCTGAAAACCGACTGATTTTAAAGGAGTTTCGTCATGGCTCGGGTCAAGCGCGGCGTCACGTCGCACGCCAAGCACAAGAAGACCTTGAAGGCCGCCAAGGGGTTCTACGGCCGCCGCAAGAACACGATCCGCGCCGCCAAGGCCGCCGTCGACCGCTCGATGCAATACGCGACGCGCGACCGCAAGGCCAAGAAGCGCGTGTTTCGCGCTTTGTGGATTCAACGCCTCAACGGCGCCGTGCGCCAATTCGGGCTGACATACAGCCGCTTCATCGACGGCCTCGCCAAGGCGGGCGTTGCGATCGACCGCAAGGTGCTCTCGGAGCTCGCCATCCGCGAGCCGGCCGCCTTCCAGGCGATCGTCGAGAAGGCCAAGGCCGCGCTACCGAAAGCGGCCTAAAGGCGAAGCAGAGACCCGGCGGTTTGCGGCTTAGTTTGCAGGCCAGTCGAGGATCGCCGCCGGCTGGGCCGCGCCTCCGTTTGCAATGTGCGCCGCTTGCCATCTTGCGCGGCCGCGATAGATGCGCAGCAGGCCTGAAGCGCAGTCGAAAAAGGCGGCCCCATGCTGGCGCAACAAAGCCTCCTCTACGTGCTGATCGTCGGCCTCGTCGCGGGGTGGCTGGCGGCGAAATTCGTTCGTGGGAGCGGTCTGGGGTTGGTCGGCGACATCGTCGTCGGCGTGGTCGGCTCCTATCTCGGACACTTGCTGCTGCCCCAAGCGGGCGTCAATCTTGGCACAGGCATCGGCGCGACCATCGTCGTCGCGGCGATCGGGGCGAGCGTTCTGCTGTTTCTCGTCAGGTTGGTGCGAAGACTATGACGCCGCAGCGCCGTCGACGCAGCGCCGCTCTTTACGCCGCCTTGGGGCCGCCGCGCGCCACGCCGACCTTGGCCGGACGCAGCACGCGCTCGCCGATCTGATAACCCTGCTCGACGACCTGCGCCACCGTGCCGCTGGGCAGGGTCTCATCGACGATCTCGAACAGCGCCTCGTGCAGGTTGGGGTCGAAGCGCTGGCCTTGCGCCTCGATCTTCTTGATCCCGAACCGGCCGAGGCGCGCCAGAAAGTCGCGCTCCGTCACTTCGACGCCCTCGATGAACGCCGCGACGGCAGGCTCGAGGTTTTCGCGTGAAGCGGGCGGCAGGCTCTCGGCGGCGCGGCGCAGATTATCGGCGCAAGCCAGCATTTCGCGGGCGAAATTGGCAATCCCATAGGTCTTCGCGTCGGCTGCCTCGCGTTCGGTGCGCCGCCGCAGGTTCTCCATTTCCGCCAGAACGCGCAGCACCCTGTCCTTGAGGCCGGCGTTTTCGGCGTAGAGATTTTCCAGCTCGGTGAAGGGTTCGGGCTCGGCGATGTCGGACTCGGCCCCCGGTTGCGCCAGCGAGGAGGTCACGTCCTTGCCGCCCTCGGCCTGCGTCTTCGCCGCCGCGTCGTCCGGCGTCGTCAGGTTTTTCTTGGAGTGGCTCATGATCTGTCCATTGCCCATCGAAACCTCCCCGATATCAGGGATGGCGCTGCGGAAATCAAGTCGGCGCGAAAACCTCCAGCAATTTGCTCTTGATGGTCGCCTGACGGGCCGGCGAGACGATCTTGCCGCCGGTGAGATCGGTGACATAGAAGGCGTCGACGGCCTTCTCGCCGAAGGTCACGATATGGGCCGAGCGGATGTCGAGACTGAGGTTCGAAATGGCGTTGGTGAGGTCGAACAGCAGCCCCTCGCGATCCAGTCCAGACACCTCGATGACGGTCGAAATGTTCGAAAGGCTGTTGTCCAGCACCACCTCGGGAGCGATGGCGAAGGCCGAGGCCGGGGCTCTGACATGGGCGCTGCGCGCTTTGATCGCCTCGGAGATGACGATTTCGCCGCGCAGCGCCTTCTCTATGAAATTCGCGATGCGTCGCCCGCGGCGCAATTCGTCGTCGTCGAAATCGAAGGCGCGCGAGAAGAAGATGGTGTCGAGGGCGAGGCCGTCGGCTGTGGTGAAGATATGGGCGTCGACGATGTTGGCGCCGCTTGCCGCGCAGGCGCCCGCGATCGTGGACAGCAGCCGACGGTGGTCTTGCGCGATCACCGTCAGTTCCGTCACGCCCCGCGCGTGATCCAAATCGACGGCGGTGACGAGCGGCGCGGCGGCGTCGCGCAAATCGCGCAACAGCGCGGCGTGCCTGATCTTGCGCGGCAGATCGGCTTTCAGCCAGTAGGCCGGATAGTGACGCTGCGCGTAAGCGTCGAACTCGGCCGCGCTCCAGTCGCCTAGGGCGGCGCGCAATTCCTCTTTCGCTTGGGCGACGCGGCTCTTGCGGTCAACCGCCGAATGACCGCCGCCGAGCACCACTTCGGTCTCCCAATACAAGACGCGCAACAGTTGGTATTTCCAGGCGTCCAGCACGCCGGGACCGACCGCGCTGATGTCGCAAACGGTCAACACGAGCAGCATTTTGAGCCGCTCCATCGTTTGCACGAGCGCGGCGAAGGTCTGGATCGTGCGCCGATCGGCGAGGTCGCGGCTCTGCGCGACGCTCGACATGGCGAGATGGTGCTCGACGAGCCAGGCCACGCTGTCTGTTTCGGCTTGCTCAAATCCGAGGCGCGGCGCGAGAGCGCGCGCGACCTCGGCGCCGGCGAGCGAATGGTCTTGCTCGCGACCCTTGCCGATGTCGTGCAGGAACAGGGCGAGATAGAGCACCTTGCGGTTGGCGATGGTCGGCAGAATGTCGCTGGCCAGCGGCGGATTTTCCACGCGTCGGCGCGACTCGAGATCTGCGAGCGCTCCGACCGCGCGTAACAGATGTTCGTCGACGGTATAGTGATGATACATATTAAATTGCATCATCGCGACGATGCGTCCGAATTCCGGAATGAACCGCCCGAGCACGCCGGCTTCGTTCATCCGCCGCAATACGGTTTCGGTCAACTCGCACGAGAGAAGAATTTCGAGAAACAGCCGGTTGGCTTCCTCATTGGCGCGCAGCTCGGCGTCGATCTTGCGCAAGGACCGCGTCACGGCGCGCAGGGCGTCCGGGTGGATGGCCAATCCGTAGTGATCGGCCATCCAGAACAGCTTGATGACGTTGATGGGATCGCGTTTGAAAAGGTCGGCGTCGGCGACGCTCACCCGGTCGTGATCGATTGAGAAAGCGCCGGCCGGAATCTTCGCGGGTCGGCGTTGCAAACGGCCGATGAACCGATCGAGCATGGCGCGCGGCTTGGCTTCGCGTTCCTCCAGCGCGGCGCAGACGATCGCCGTCAGATCGCCGACGTCCTTGGCGACAAGAAAGTAGTGCTTCATGAATCGTTCGATGCGCGAGAGGCCGCTGCGGTCGTGATAGCCGAGCCGTTCCGCGATGACCGGCTGCAAGTCGAAGGAGAGACGCTCCTCGGCGCGTCCGGTGGCAAAATGCAAATGGCAGCGCACGCGCCACAAGAACTCCTCGCATCGCTGGAACAGACTGAGTTCGGCGCGCGTGAACAGACCCGCCTCGACAAGTTCCGCCGGCTCGCGGACGCGATAGACGTATTTGGCGATCCAGAACAGCGTATTGAGATCACGCAGCCCGCCTTTGCCTTCCTTGACGTTGGGCTCGACGACATAGCGTGAGGCGCCGGCGCGGTTCACGCGCACGTCGCGCTCCGCCAATTTGGCGGCGACGAAATCGCGCGCGTTGGCGCGTCCGACCCCGCGACTGAAACTTTCCACGAGCTCGCGGAAGAGCGCCGCATTGCCGAGAATGAAGCGCGCCTCGAGGATCGTGGTGCGGATCGTCATGTCGGCCTTGGCCTGGCGCAGACATTCCGCCACCGATCGGCTCGCGTGCCCGACCTTCTGCCGCAAATCCCACAACACATAGAGGATCGCCTCGACCACGCTCTCGCCCCATGGCGTCTGCTTGTAGGGAAGCAAGAACAGAAGATCGATGTCGGAGCCGGGCGCCAAGGTTCCGCGTCCGTAGCCGCCCACGGCGACGATCGTCAGACGTTCGCCGAAGGTCGGGTTGTCGACGACATAGACGTAGCGCACCACATAGTCGTAGATCGCGCCGACGATCTCGTCTTGGAGATCGGACAAGAACCGCGCGCAAACCGTTCCCTTGCCCCCTGTCTTGAGGAGCGTTCGCGCTTTCGCGCGGCCGGCGGCGAGCGCCGCGCGCAAGAGAGCGACGACGGCGGCGCGCAACGCGTCGCTCGTCTTCGCTGCGCCGCCAAGACCCGCGATCTTCTCGCCAAGCTCGGCGCGCAAGCCCGCCACGCTCGGCGCCGGCGTCTCGAACGTGGCGAAAACGTCGCGCGGCGCAAGCGTATCCATGGCGCTCCATTCAACCATTGTCGCGTAGCACACGAAGTTTCGACAAGATGGCGTCGAAAATGGGGGCGGCAAGATCCGGACCGCCGAGCCTGCGCAGGGCGCGCAAGCCAGTGGGCGACGTGACGTTGATCTCGGTGAGGTAGCCGTCGATGACGTCGATGCCGACAAACAGCAGTCCGCGCTTCTTCAACTCCGGACCAAGGTGCGCGCATATCGTCTGCTCGCGCTCGGTGAGCTGCGTCGCCGCCGCGGCGCCGCCGCGCGCCATGTTGGAGCGAATGTCGTCCTCGGCCGGAATGCGGTTGATCGCGCCCAAGGCTTCGCCGTCGACGAGCAGGATGCGCTTGTCGCCCTGACTGACGGCAGGCAGGAAACGTTGCACGACCCAGGGCTCGCGGAACGTCGTCTGAAAGAGATCGAACAGCGAGCGGAAATTGGGATCGCGGCGCGCCACCTTGAACACGCTCGCCCCGCCATGGCCATAGAGGGGCTTCATGACGATTTCGCCGTGTTCGGCGCGGAACGCCTCGATCGCCGCCAGGTCGCGCGTCAGCAAAGTGGGCGGCATGAGGTCGGCAAATTGCATGACGAACACTTTTTCGGGCGCGTTGCGGACCTGCGCCGGATCGTTCACGACGAGCACGCGCGACTGGATCTGCTCGAGAAAATGCGTCGAGGTGATGTAGGCGAGATCGAAGGGCGGATCCTGCCTCAGCAGCACCACATCGAGGGTGGAAAGATCGACCAAGCGCTCCGGGCCGAGGTCGTAATAGCGGGAGGGGTTGTCCCATACCGTTACGCTATGCATGGGAGCGGTCAATTTCCGGCCGTTAAGAGAGAGGCGATCGGGCGTGTAATAGGAGAGCCGGCAACTGCGTTTTTGCGCCTCGAGCATCAGCGCGAACGTCGAATCGCCCGCGAAATTGATTTTATTCTGAGGGTCCATCTGGACCGCGACCTCGAGCATGAAGAGCGCCTTTTGTTGATTTGTCGGGAAACATCGAGGCAATATCGCGTTTTCAATCGGCGCGAAAGCGCCGAACTCGCGCCGGGCAGGGTGCTCTCGCGGACCGCGAGCCTTCAGGCTCGCATTCCCGGCGTCGCTCGAACGCGTGCGAGCCTGAAGGCTCGCGGTCCGACGACTACCCGATCCGCAACTCCATCGCCGCTTCGATATGCAGCGGCAGGCGCCCCTTCGCGATGAACACCGCGTCGGCGCGCAGCGTATGATCGGCCGCCCATGGATTGGCGGCGAGCCACTTGGCCGCCGCCCGCGAGAACCGCCGGCGCTTTTGCCAGGTGATCGACGTCATCGCGTCCTCGAGCTCGCCGCGCGCCTTCACTTCCACGAAGGCGATGGTGCGGCCGCGCCTGGCGATGATGTCCACCTCGCCGTCGCGGGCGCGGTAACGGCGGGCCAGGATCTTATAGAACTTGCAGGTCAGCCACAGCGCCGCGAGCGTTTCCGCGCGCAAGCCGCCGCGATGGCGGGCGCGGCGCGCTTCTGTGGGGACGCGGCTCATCGCTCTCGCCCGGCGGTCAACTGCAATGCGCGTGCGTAAACTTGGCGGCGCGGCTGGCCGGTCGTCGCCGCGACGACGCTCGCCGCGTCCTTCACCGAATGGGTGGTCAACGCTTCCTCGATCTTGGCGTCGAGCGCGGCTTCGTTAAGTTCGGCGGCTTCCGCGCCGGGCGGCGCCACGATCACCACGATCTCGCCTTTCGGCGGCTCTTCCCGCGCCAGGGCGGCGGCGAGCTCGGCCAGCGTGCCGCGCCGCACCGCCTCGTAGAGCTTGGTCAGTTCGCGCGCAATGGCCGCCTCGCGCGGCCCCAGCACAGCGAGACAGTCGGCGAGCGAGGCGGCCAAGCGCCGCGGCGACTCAAAGAACACCAAGGTGCCGGGAATTTTTGCAAGTTCTGCGAGCCTGGCGCGGCGCTGCACGCTTCTGTGCGGCAAGAATCCCTCGAAGAAGAAGCGGTCGGTGGGCAGCCCCGCCACGACGAGCGCCGCAAGCACCGCCGAAGGACCGGGAACCGAGGTGATTTTCACGCCGCGCTCCAGCGCCTCGGCGACGAGTTTGTATCCCGGGTCCGACACCAACGGCGTGCCGGCGTCGGCGACGAGCGCCAGCGCCGCGCCCGTCTCGAGGCGGGCGATGAGATGCGGCCGCATCACGCGGGCGTTGTGCTCGTGATAAGCGACGAGCGGCGTCGCAATCCCGTAATGGGCGAGCAGCGTCTTGGTGACGCGCGTGTCCTCGGCGATGACCGCGTCGGCGGCGGCCAGCGTCCCCAGCGCGCGGAAGGAAACGTCCTTCAGATTGCCGATGGGCGTCGCCACCAGATAAAGGCCGGGAGCGATCTTCTCGGCTTCGGCGCGCAGGCCGAAGGCGGTGTAGGTTGCTGTCGGCGAACTCGACATTGCCGTTCCCGAGTCTTGCCAGTTCCCGAATTTTGCCGTTCTATTGAGCGACCGCCCGTTCTTTTTATAGAACGAGCGGCGCCTTTCTCGCAAGGCCGCATTTCTTCCGCAATGCGTCGTTTATTAACTTCCGGTTGCCAAGTCCGGCTTATTCTTCCTAAATCCTTTGGCCCACGCCCATCGTGTCCGCTGTCGCGGGCGCGAGGGGCGAGAGTTGCGTCAAGCCGGCCCTGGCCGGAGAAAAGGGCTTTATGAGCGAATTCGACAAAGTTTCGCGGCGCGGACCCTTCCTCGCGAGAATGAGCATCCTCTTGGGCGTTGGCGCGCTTGCGGGGATGCTCGGCGCCTGCAATGCGCCCGGCGTTGCGGACTGGGGACAGTTTCGCTTCGGCGCGCCGGCCAAGCCTGTCGAAACGACGGCGCTCCGGGACGACAGCGATCGGATCGGCAATGGCGCCACCCGGCTTGCGCTCATCGTGCCGCTGACCCAGAGTTCGGGGCCCTCCGTGGTCGGCGCCTCGCTGCGCAACGCGGCGAAACTCGCCTACGCGGACAGCGGCGCGAGCGATGTCTCCATCTTGGTGAAGGACGATCATTCCTCGCCTTCTGGCGCGCAGGCCGCAACCCAAGCGGCGCTGAGCGAGGGCGCCGAGATCGTGCTCGGCCCGGTGTTCGCCGGCAATGTGAAAGAGGCGGGCAGGATCGCCCGCACCGCCGGCAAGCCGCTGATCGCCTTCTCCACCGATACGTCGGCGGCGTCGCGCGGCATCTATCTGTTGTCGTTCCTGGTCGAGGGCTATGTCGAGCGGATCGTCGAGTTCGCAGCGCAACGGGGCAAGAAATCGATCGCCGCGCTGGTTCCCGAGAACGATTACGGCGCCATCGCTCTGGCGCAGTTCCAGCAGAGCGCCGCCACGCACGGCGTTCGCGTGCTCACGATCGAGCGTTACAAGCCCGGCGCCGTGCGCGATTCGGCGCGCCGCATCGCCGCGGCTTCCGCTCAGATCGACGCGTTGTTCATCCCCGAACAGGCCGAGGCGATGGCCGGCGTTTCGCGCGAATTGCTGGCGGCGGGCGTCGATCCCACGAAAATTCAAATTCTCGGCACCGGCCTGTGGAACGACGCGCGCGTCCTCAACCTGCCGGCGCTGCAGGGCGCTTGGTTCGCCGCGCCCGAGAACGCCGGCTTCAACGCCTTCGCCCAGCGTTATCGCGCGCAATTCAACGCCGATCCGGCGCGCGTCGCCACGCTCGCCTATGACGCCGTGTCCCTGGCCATCGCCCTGTCGCGCAGCCAAGCATCGCAGCGCTATTCGGAGAGCGTTCTCACCAATCCGTCTGGTTTCAACGGCGCGGACGGCGTCTTCCGCTTCCGCCCCGATGGCACCAACGATCGCGGCCTGTCGGTCCTGGAGATTTCGCAGGGAGCCGCGAAGGTGCTCTCCCCCGCGCCAAGGTCGTTTACGGGCGGCGTGTAGCCCCCTCCCTGTCCCTCCCCCGCTATCGCGGGAGAGGGGACCCTAACCGTTGGCGTTTCGCGTTGTCTTTATGAAGCCGCGAGTCTGCTCCCTCTCCCGCGGAACGCGGGGGAGGGTTGGGGAGGGGGACCTATACCGTTCCACCCTCGCCGGCGATCTTTCCGAAATCAGCGACAACCAGCATCGCGCCGCGCAGCTCGTCGAGCAGGCGCAGGCGGTTCAATCGCAAATCCTTGTTCTCGGCGTTGACCATCACATGGTCGAAGAAGGCGTCGACCGGCGCGCGCAGTTTCGAAAGAGCGTGCATCGCGCCTTCGAAGTCTTCTTTTCCGAGGCGCTCCGACGCCTCCTCGCGCGCGCGTCTGATGGCGGCGGCGAGCTTGTGCTCTTGCGGCTCGATGCGCAGGTTCGGCGCGTGCGGTTTTGCGTAGGCGCCGGCGCCGTCCTTTTTTTCCTCGATCTTCAAAATGTTCACGGCGCGACGGAAACCGGCGAGCAGGTTCTTGCCATCGTCCGTGTCAAGGAACTTGCCGAGCGCCTCGACCTTGCGCGTGATGATCAGGAGGTCGTCTTGGGGACTCCCTTCTCCCGCTTGCGGGAGAAGGTGGCCCCGCGTAGCGGGGTCGGATGAGGGCGCAGCCCCCAGCGCCGCGTCGATCAGATCGTAGCGCGCGCCGCGCTCGCGCAAGAAGACCTTCAGGCGGTCGATGAAGAAGGCGAGGAGGTCGGCGGCGAGCGGCCTAACAATTCCATATACGAATCGCTCCCCAGCTTTCCAACGCTCAATCCAATCGCCATGATCGATTGGATCGAGTTCTTTCAATGTTCGTGCTCGCACCGATTCAATCGATCCTTCGCAATAGTCATCGAGAAGAAAGAACTCCTTGAAAAAGCGATCGACTACTTGGTCGAACAGAATAGTGTCGGTGTCTGATTTTTGTTCGCAGTTCGCGTAGACGAACTGTGCAGAGCCAAGATGAGCAAGAAGGCCCCACGCGTACCGAACTGAGAGAGAACGCCGAATTGTGCTGACGGGAACTACGCGGGCCTGCCCCTCTAATAGGTCATTAAACTCATCCGCTGATTTCCTGATTTTCTCAAATTCATTTTTGAGCGCTGACGTTAAACCCAATTCGCAGGCAGGTGCTAAATTTATGCGCACCCCATTCTCCAGCACCAGCCTGATCACCCCCAGCGCCGCGCGGCGCAGCGCATAGGGGTCCTTGCTCCCCGTCGGCTTCTCGCCGATCGCCCAGAAGCCCACCAGCGTGTCGATCTTGTCGGCCAGCGCCACCGCGATCGACACCCGATCGCTGGGCGCGCGATCGTTCGGCCCCAGCGGCTTGTAGTGCTCCTCGATCGCCGCCGCGACCGATGCGTCCTCGCCTTGGGCGGCTGCGTAATAGCGGCCCATCAGGCCTTGCAGCTCGGGAAATTCGCCGACCATTTCGGTGACGAGATCGGCCTTGGCGAGTTTTGCGGCGCGCTCGGCTTTGTCGGCGTCGGCGCCGACGATCGGCGCAAGCTCTCTCGCCAACGCAGCGATCCGTTTGACCCGCTCGCCTTGCGTGCCGAGCTTTTCGTGAAACACGATGTGATCGAGCTTCGGCAGCCGATCTTCGAGTGGGATTTTCAAATCCGTCTCGTAGAAGAACTTGGCGTCGGCGAGCCTGGCCGCGACGACCCGCTCGTTGCCGGCGACGATCGTCGCGCCGTGATCGCTCGCTTCAATATTGGCGACGAGGATGAAGCGGTTGGCGAGCGCGTCGCCGCCCTCGTCCTTCGAGGCCGCCTGCGGCGGCGCCTCAGGATGAGGGCTGCTTTCATGCTGCGTGTTTTTTCCGTCATCCTCATGCTGAGGCGCGAGCGAAGCGAGCCTCGAAGCACGAGGATGACGCAGCACGAAACATTTCTGGTTGACTCGGATGGTCGCGCGAATGACCTCGGGCGGGAGGGCGAGGTAACTCGCGTCGAACGCGCCCATCAGCACGACCGGCCATTCGACGAGGGCGGCGACTTCGTCGAGCAGCCCTACGTCCTCGACGAGCTCCAGCCCTTGCGCCAGCGCGAGATTGCGCGCGTCGTGCAGGATGATGTCGCGCCGGCGCGCGGCGTCCAGCACGACTTTGGCTTTCTCGAGCGCCGCAACGTAATCGTCGAAGCGGCGCGCCGCAATCGGCCCGGGCGCCATAAATCGATGGCCCCAGGCGCGATTGCCGGCGTCGATGCCGTCCACCGAGAAGCGCACGATCTCCGGCGTCTCGGTTTGGGCTCCGAAGGTGGCGAGGATCGAATGCAGCGGGCGCACCCAACGCAGCGCGTCGGGGCGCGCCGAGGCCGCGCCCCAGCGCATGGATTTCGGCCAAGGAAAGCTCTTGATCACGTCCGGCAAAATCTCGGCCAGGAGATCGATCGTGGCCGCGCCCGCGCGCTCGATCACGGCGACATGGAACGCGCCTTTCTTCGCATCCTTCTCAATCCTCGTCTGATCGAGCGAAGCGAGCCCGGCGCTCCTCAAAAAGCCCTGGATCGCCGCCTTCGGCGCGCCGACGCGCGGGCCTTTCTTTTCTTCCCGCGCATCCGGCTGGCGGGCGGGCAGGCCGGCGATATGCAGCGCCAGCCGGCGCGGCGTGGCGAAGGCCGCCGCGCCCTCGTATTTCAGTCCGCGCTCGACGAGAGCTCCGGTGACGAGCCGTTGCAAATCGGCCGCCGCCTGCGATTGCATGCGGGCGGGAATTTCTTCGCAAAACAGCTCGAGGAGAAGATCGGGCATGGGGCTCTCGGGTTGAGCGCGTCCTTAACGAAAGATCATGCTCGATGGGGCGCCTGCTTCCCTCTCCCCGCTTGCGGGGAGAGGGCCAGGGTGAGGGGCTTGGGGTATGACGCCCCACGTTTTTGACGCGCCAAATCAGAGGGCTTCGTCATCATTCCAGAAGATACCCCCGGCCCCTCACCCCAACCCTCTCCCCGCAAGCGGGGAGAGGGGGTTCACAAACTCTTATGCGTTCCGTCGCACAGCGGTTCGCTGTTCGTCGCCTTGCAGCCGCAGAAAAAAGCCTTGCCGGTCGCCTCCGCCTTGTAGGCGATGGGCATTATTCCGGTGTCCAGGTGGGCGCCGTCGCAAAAAGGCTGATTCTCGCTCTTTCCGCACGCGCACCAATAGTAGGTCTTGCCGGCCTCGACCTCGATCGGCATGGATTTCTTCTGGAAGACGACGCGGTCGCTCATGAGGGTCCTCTCGATTTCGTAAGGGGTCGATCTAAGTCAAGCGGTCTCTTTGACGATATGACGCGGCGTCTCCGCCAGGAAGCGGTCGACGTCGAGCGCCGCCATGCAGCCGAGCCCCGCCGCCGTCACCGCTTGCCGGTAAACGTCGTCCGCCACGTCGCCCGCCGCGAAGACGCCCGCAATGTTGGTGCGGGTGGTCCCCGGCTGCACGATGATATAGCCGTTTTGCTTCAAGGCGAGCTGGCCGGCGAAAAGTTCGGACGCCGGCTTGAAGCCGATGGCGATGAACACCCCGTCCGCCGCCACCGTGCGCAGCGCGCCGGTCGCCACATTTTTCAAGCGCACATGCGTCACAGAGGGCGGATTGTCGTCGCCGAAAATTTCGTCGATCGCATGGTCGTAAAGGATTTTCACGTTGGGGCGCGCCGCAAGCCGCTCCTGCGACACGCGCTCGGCGCGCAACGTGTCGCGCCGGTGCACCAGCGTGACGCTCGCCGCGAGGTTGCTGAGGTAGATGGCGTCCTCAACGGCCGTGTTGCCGCCGCCGACGACCAGCACGTTCTTGCCCTTAAAAAAGAACCCGTCGCAAATCGCGCAAGCCGAGACCCCGTAGCCGTTGAACTTCTTTTCGCTTGGAATCTCGAGCCATTTGGCCTTGGCGCCGGTGGCGATGACGAGCGCGTCGCAGGTATAGAGGCGGCCCGAATCGCCCATTAGTTCGAACGGGCGCTTGTTAAGGCGCGCCTCGACGATGTGGTCGGCAATGAGCTTTGCCCCGACATGCTCGGCCTGGGCGCGCATTTGATCCATCAGCCACGGGCCCTGGATCGGCTCGGCAAAGCCCGGATAATTCTCGACGTCGGTGGTGATCATGAGCTGGCCGCCCGCCTCGAAACCGGCGATCAGCACCGGCTCGAGCATGGCTCTCGCCGCGTAGATCGCCGCCGTATAGCCGGCGGGTCCCGAGCCCAGCACGATGAGGCGGGCGTGGAGAGGGGCGTTATCGCCATGCGACATGAAAGGTCCTCAAAAGGGCTGGCGGGCCGCGGAGACGCCGCGGCTTTCGGAAAGCGCCCGCAAATCTAGTCATTCTACGCCGCGCCGCAACCGCAAACACCCTCCCCAACCGAAGTCGGCTGGCGCCGACTTCGGTTTTTGATGCGCAAACCGGGAACAGCCGGGTTGCGAGGGAGGGGGTCGGCGTAACGCTCAGAAGCGCACAAGCATCGGCGACATATCACGAATGATGAAAATATCGAGGAAAACCATGGCATTCTGCACGGCGACGCCAACCGCGTCGCGATGTGATGATTTGAACATCGTGGCCAATCGCCTGGCCCCTCACCTCACCTCTCCTAAGCAAGCGGGGAGAGGAGGCGGCGCCGCGCCGTCGTTCCCCTATTTTTCCTCCGGCAGCAGCGCGAGGAGCTGGCCGATCTTGGAGGCGGCGGACGGATTCATCATGCCCACGACATGATAGCCGGCGTCGACATGCAGGATTTCGCCGGTGACGCCGCGCGCCATGGGCGACAGCAGGTACACGGCGGTCTCGCCGACCTCGTCGATCGTCACCACGCGCCGCAGCGGCGAATTGAACTCGTTCCAACGCAGGATATAGCGGAAGTCGCCGATGCCGGACGCCGCCAGCGTCTTGATCGGCCCGGCGGAAATGGCGTTGACGCGAATGTTCTTGACGCCGAGATCGGCGGCAAGATAGCGCACCGAGGCCTCCAAAGCCGCCTTGGCGACGCCCATCACATTGTAATGGGGCATCCATTTCTCGGCGCCGTAATAGGTGAGGGTGAGCAGCGAGCCGCCGTCCGCCATCAGCTTCTCGGCGCGCTGGGCGATCGCCGTGAACGAATAGCAGGAGACCGCCAGCGACTGGTTGAAGTTGTCGGCGGTGGTGTCGACATAGCGTCCGGTCAATTGATCTCTATCGGAAAACGCCAGGCAATGGACGACGAAGTCGAGCTTGCCCCACAGGCGTTCGATCTCGGCGAAAACGGAGTCGATCGTCTCGGCCTCCGTCACGTCGCAGCGGCCCGCCACATGAGCGCCGAGTTCCTGCGCCAGCGGCCGCACGCGTTTTTCCAACGCCTCTATTTGATAGGTGAGGGCAAGCTCGGCGCCGGCGCCGCTGGCCGCCTTGGCGATGCCCCAGGCGATCGATCGGTTGCTGGCCACGCCGAGAACGAGTCCCCGCTTGCCGGCGAGCGCGCCGCCCAAATGCGAGCCGTTCGATGTCGATCGTTGCTGGTTCATGCGAAAAAACCTGTGATTTGCCATCGAAAGGCCGGCGAGCCGCCGCCCTTTTGTCGCGAGCGCCGTTTAAGGGCTGCACAACGTGAGCGCAAGAGTGGAAACCCGCGTGGACGGATCGGAAAAGGGCGTCCTTAGCGTCGCGCCCCCGGCCCGAAACGGAAAAATACATAAATCGCAAGGCGCAGAGATAGTCAATCGCGAGGGACTGGCTTAATATTTCGCTTCAGGGAACGAACCAGCGCCGCGCGGAACGGCGCGACAGCCGGGCGCAACGGGCCGAAGATGGGCAAGTCCGAGGATTTTTGCGAGACGCTCGAGAAGCTGACGCCGGGTCTGCGCCGTTATGCGCGCGCCCTGTTGGCGGGCGGCGCCGACGAGTGGGCCGACACCCTCGCGCAAGGAGCGATTCAATTGGCGCTGCAGGAGACGCGCCCCAAGGAGACGCTTCCATGTGAGACGGGCGAAATTCGCATTTGTCTTTACGCAGCCTTCACCCATGTCGCGCAACGCAAGCTGCGCGGTGGCGCTCCCTCGCGGTTGTCGCTGCGCCATCCGGTCATCATCCACGGTCTCGCCGATCTGCCGCTCGAGGAACGCGAAACGCTGCTGCTGGTCGCGCTCGAAGGCTTCAGCTACGAGGAGGTCGCGCGAATCACCGGCGGGGATCGCAGCCTCGTGCTGATGCGTTTGATGCGGGCGCGCGCCGCGCTGACGGCGCTGGATCAGCGCCCCGCGGCGCCGGCGAATGCGCCGCATCGCAGCGCGGGACATCTGCGCGTGGTGAAATAAAAGCGAAAAAACATGGGCGCGTCTGAATTCGTCGAGGAATCTGAGCTGCACGCCTTCGTCGATGGCGAACTCGATCCCGAACGGCAGCGCCAGATCGCCGATCATCTCGTCCGGCGCCCCGAAGACGCCGCTCTCGTCGAAGCCTGGCGCAGGCAGAATGCGGCGTTGCGCGGCGCCTTCGCGCAGACGGCGCAAGAGCCTCTGCCCGTGTCGCTGCAAGCGACGGCGCCAAGGGCCAACGCCAACCCGGCGAACGCGAGTTGGACAAGGTCCAGCGGCTCCGGCAAGGCGACGCCGAGGCGACCGGTGCGCCGCTTGGAGGATCTGCGCAGGAGCCGGCGCAGATACGCGCTCGTTTCGTCGATCATGACGCTTTTGGCCGGCGTCGTCGTGGCCAGCGTCGCAATTCTCGCTTTTACCGGATCTGCCTCGCCGCCAGAAGAAGCGGAGCGCGGCGCGGCGTCCACGGGTTTCGTGGCAAGAGCCAATGTCGCCTATTTAACGTTCGCCAAAGACGCGCGGCCAGTGGAAATCGGCGCCGATCGGTCAGGCGAGCTCGCCGCTTGGCTGGCGGAGCGCGCCGGGTTTGGAACATTGCCGGATCTGTCTCGTGAGGGTCTGCGCTTCATTGGCGGGCGGCTCGTGCCCGGCGCGGCGGGCGCCGCCGGTTTGCTGCTGTACGAAACGCCGCGGGGCGAGCGCGTCGAACTCTATTTCGAGCGCGCCGAGGCGAGCGCCGCGCCAAGCGACCCGTTGAGGGCCGCGCCGGGTCTCGCCGCCATCGAATGGCGCGCCGCCGGCATGGCGTTCGTGCTGCTCGGTCCGCTTCCCGCCGAGACCATGCAGGCCGCCGCCGAACGCGCGGCGAGGGCGATCTCCGGCACAGCGGAATCTCCTAGTCGATGAGGAACTGCGACAAACGTGCGCCTTGATAATGCGCAGTCCTAAGAGCGCACCGCCAGAACTGGGTATTCGTCCCACGTGCGTCCCGCGAGTGTCCGACCGCTCCGACCCTTCCGGACGCCGCCCCATTGCTTGAAAAAGAACGCCACGTCTTGTTCGCTGCATGCATCCCGCAATTTTTCGACCCACCAGGCTTCCATCGGGCGGGCGCCAGGGCCGGACTCTCCGCCGACGATCACCCAATGAACGCCAGAAAGATCGGCGGCGATGACCGGCCCAATAAGAGGTTCGAACGAGACGAATCGGACGTGTGCGGGGGTTTCTCGAAGCATGTCGATCCGGCCGACATATTCCTGACTTTCGACGGACGTTCCAAGCCAAACATTGGGTAGCGTCGAAAAATCTTTTCCGCGTAAGACGTCCCGCATCCGCTCCGGACGCTTCGTCAAAATCTGGAATGAATGCCAAAAAGCCTTTTCCATGACCGTCCATACGCCTGCAATGAAATGCTCGGGGACGGAATCTTGAAACAGATCGGACATTGAATTCACGAAAATGCGCATCGGCTTGCGCCATTTCAGCGGCGCCGCGAGCGACGCTTCATCAAAATTGATTTGGCCCGTCCAGACCGCGCGGCGACCAGATTTCCGGGTAGTTCCGGAGTATTTCTCGACGCCCATCGCGGCAAGGCGGGCCGCCATGCGTTGTGCATAGCAATTCGTGCATCCCGGCGATGCCATCGCGCATCCCGCTAAAGGATTCCATGTCGCTTCGGTCCACTCGATGTAAGACAGCCCTGCCATTCTCTTCATCGTTTCGAGTCGCGAGGCAGCTTCACAGCGCTTTGCGCAAGCCTCATCGCGAGATTTCCAGCCGCTTTGCTAGGATTGGCGCATATGATGAACAAATGATAAAGAACTGCGCCTTTCGAATTCTTGAGTTCGAGTTGGGTCTCGCATACGAAGGGAAATATATCCTTTAATCGTTTGAGGACGAAGCGGCGTAACCCTTCCACGTTTATCGTCTTTTTGGTGGTCGAAACGTTCGGTGCGAACAGATCCGCCTTTAGAGTTTTTTGGTAGGACGCACCTCGCCAGTCGCAAGGACCGAGGTGATCGTCTATGCGCTTTGCCCATTCGGGCGGAATGTTGCCGTGGCCGGCGAGCATCCGATTCAGTGGCCCCGTCGGAAAGAGCAAAGCTATATCCACGGCTTTGGTTCTCGCCAGCGCCTCGAGGGTCGCCCAGCTGACTTGCATGCCGTAGGGATCGATGAACACCGCCGCCCTTGTGCTCAGCCATGAGGTCGTCTGGCAGAGCGTCGTCAAAACCTCATTAGCATCCCCGGTCAGCACATCGATATTTCTTGCCGGAAATTTGGTTTGCAGCTCCTTGAGCGCCGCCGCATGATCTTCGTTGAGGTCGACGAAAACATATCGGTCAAACGGCGGATCGATCGCCAGAGCGATACGAGCAGAACCATCTTTCACCTCGCCGACCTCGCCAGCATCTTCCCCGAAGAGCAACGATCCAATCGCCAGAGGCTGCTTGGACTCGCTTCTTTCACCAGTCCCGGCAAAGGCGTCGACATACCATTTATTGAAATGCTGATTTTTCAATGCTCGCGCGTAGGCAGTAAAGTAACGTTGCATCACTGCGAGCTTCTCTTCGGTCCAGTTGCCCCCAAACGTGTGGCTCATGAAGTGCCTCCAGATATGTTCTGTATATGTTCTCATAAAACGCGGGCACCCGCAATAAGATTTCGCGCTGCCGCGCTATCTTACGCCATCCCCTTGCGGGGATTGTAAGGTTTGGATGCTCGCCATTTCCGCATCAACATTTCGAGATCGGGGTCGGCGCCGTCCGGCAGCGCGATTTTCAAGCTCACATAGAGATCGCCCGCCGGCTTGCCCTCGAAAGCGGGCAGCCCCTTGCCGCGCAAGCGCAGCACGCGGCCGGCGTTCGAGCCGGCGGGAACGGACAGCTCCACCACGCCGTCCAAGGTCGGCGCGGCGATCTTGCCGCCGAGCACCGCCTCGTAGAGCGTAATCGGCAAATCGAGCTCGAGATCGCGCCCGCGCACCTTGAAAAGAGGATGCGGCGCGATCTTCACGCTCACCAGTGCGTCGCCCGGATCGCCGCCGCCGGGTCCGGGCTGGCCCTGGCCGCGCAGCCTGATCTGCTTGCCGTCCTCGATCCCCGCCGGAATGGCGACATCGAGCGCCCTGCCGTTAGGCAGGAAGACGCGCGCGTGCGCGCCCTTGACCGCTTGCTCGAGCGAAACGGTCGCCTGCGCAGTGACATCTTCGCCTCGCCGGGCGGCAAAGCCCGCGCGCCCCCGCCGCGCGCCGGCGCCGAACAGATCGGCGAACAGATCGGATGGATCGAACCCGCCGCGCCCATGCGGCGCGTCGCCGCCAACATGGAACTCGAAAGGTTCGCCGCCCCCCGCCCCCCGCCTGGCGCGCGTAAAACCGCCGGGCCCGCCGAAGCCTTCGAAGCCGGTGAACCGCGGCTTGCCGTCGGCGTCGATCTCGCCGCGGTCGAATTGCGCTTTCTTTTTCTCGTCGCCGAGGATTTCGTATGCGGAGTTGGCCTCGGCGAATTTTTCCTTGGCCTTGGGATCGTGCTTGTTCTGATCAGGGTGATATTTCTTGGCAAGATGGCGAAACGCCTTCTTGATCTCGCCGGGGCCCGCCGTCTTGGCGACGCCCAAAACCTCATATGGATCGCGCATCTCTCATGCAGTCCATCGCCGCGCTTGCCACGAACGCAGCGCTAGCGGTCATGTCCATATTTGGGAAAAGACAACGCGACCCGCAAGCGCCGAGCGGGAGAGTGCGTTCACGACGCGTCGGCGATCGGCCATTCGCCCGTAAAGACCGTTCCCTTCGAATCATGCGCCTCCACGCGAATCGTCTTGGCGCCGTTCGGCGCATAGGTGAAGCGGAAATTCGGGTCTTCGGACAGCGAAATGCCGCCTTCCATGGAAAAGATCAGCTCGTCGCCCTGCTTCACCACGATCTTGTCGATAAAATGGGCTGGAATGTAAAGGTGGGTGAGCTGATCCATCTGCATCCCGGAATTGTTGGGGTGGCGCACCATGATCTGCGCCTCGCGCCGGCCCGCCTCCTCCGCCTTGAACTCGCGGTACTTCATTTGCCCGAGATTGTTCATCGCCTCGTCGATGTCCTTGACCGCCGGCGCCGAGCAGCCGCCGGACGCCTTGACGAATTTCACCGCCCCATGCAGCGCGCCGTCCTGCGTCTCGGCGACGGCATGGACGTTGGTGTATGAATTGACGCGCACGCGCGTCGATATCCACGTAAGGCCCGCATGCTCGCCAATGGTGAAGGCGGCGGCCATCGGCGCCGGATTCTGATCGATGACCAGCGTCGCCTTGCGCACGCGGCCGGCCGGCCCGTCGAAGCGTATCGTCATCGGCACGATCGCCGCGTCTTCGGCGCGCGCCGGCGCTTGCAGCGCAACGACGCCGTCAGGTTCGGCGATTGTCCGGTCTTGGAAAATATCCGCAACGAGGCCCGGCCAAGGATCCGGCGGCGGCGGCGCCTGCGCGAGAGCCGCCGGCGAGAGAAACAGAGAGAGCGCCAGCGCCAGGGAGAATTGGGCGGCTCGCGCCACATTCGCGGACCGCGAGCCTTCAGGCTCGCCTGATGGCTTGCGAGCCTGAAGGCTCGCGGTCCATGTCCGACGCGATCTTTGGCGGAATGGGCAGCCGTTTTGCACGCCCGATCGTGCGATTGAAGCATCGATCATGTTCGTTTCCTCACTTTCTGCACAAAACTTAATTCATAGCGCGCGCATCTCTCAAGGGCTTTCCCACTCGAGCTCGGCGAAGCCGGCGGTGGCGTTGCGGCCATTGTAGTCGTCGAACAGGCGCCAATTGGGGCGTTCGCTCTGGCCCGCCGTGCGCGCCGCAGTCTCGACGCTCGCGCCTTTGGCGATCGCAGCGCGAAGATCGCGCGTCAGCCGCGTCAAATAGGCTGTCTCCGTTTGGAGCGCCAGCGGCCAGGGCGCAACGAGCGGCCCATGCCCCGGCACGACGCGGCTCGCTTCGAGCTTCGCCAATCTCTCTGCGACCTCGAGAAATCCCAAGAGGCTGCCGTCGACGATCGGCACGTGCTGCAAGAACAGCAGGTCGCCGGCAAACAGCGTGCCGGTCCGCGTGTCGAGCACGGTCAGATCGCCATCGGTATGGGCTGTCCGCCATGCCTGCAGCACGATCTCGCGGCCGCCGAGATCGAGCGTCGTCTTGTCTTCCACCGTCAAGGTCGGCGCAATGATCTTCACCCCGTCGAGCGCCGCTCCCATCGCTGCGCCGAAGGACGACAGATAGAACGCGCCGCGCGCCGCCAGGGCGCGCGGCAGATTCTTGTGGCCGACGAAGACGACGCCGGCCGCCGCGAAGGCGGCGTTGCCGAATATATGGTCGGGGTGGGCGTGCGTATTGATGACATAGCGAATTGGCTTGGGCGTTCTTTCTCGCAGCGCAGCAAGAAATTCGCGCCCTTCGATCACGCTGCCGCCAGTGTCGACGACGGCGACGGCGTCGGCGCCCTCAATCAATCCGATGTTCGCGATGTCTCCGCTATTCGCTTGTGACATCAATGCTATTTGACCTTGGTGAGCGAATACGCCCGGAGCTATCTCTAAAAGATCGAATGCGCCGGCGGCGCTCGCGCATAGCTGGCTCGCAAGCAGCGTCAATGCGATTATTATGCACCGCAACATTGATCGTCGCTTCCATTCGCCGGCAGCGCCGGCGGCTAACGGCGACCAGCGCAGCGAGAGTCGGCCAGCTTGAGCTTTTTGGGATTGCGCTTCAATCGTCCGCGACATATTATCCCGCCGTTTCCGATTTGAAAGATGTCTTCTGGCCGGGAACCGGGGGCTTCTCTTCGGAGGGCAGGCGGGGGTCGCGTCCGGCGTCGCCGCTTGTCTTAAGACTTAAACGAGGGAAACGCCTTCCCAATGTCGAGGCGCCCGCGAGGCGCGATGTCGACGGCGAAGCTGCGCCTTTTGCGCGGCTAATGTCGTCAGGAGGAAAAGCTCATGCATAAGCTGTTGTTGACGACTTCGGTTGGCATTCTCGCGCTGTTCGCGGCCGGCGCGGCGAACGCCGCCGACGAATTGCTGGAACTCCAGAAGAATCCTAAGGCCTGGGCGTTGCCGACCGGCGATTACGCTAATCATCGTTATTCCGCACTCAAGCAGATCACCACTGAAAACGTCGGCAGGCTCGCTGCCGCGTGGAGCTTTTCGACCGGCGTGCTGCGCGGTCATGAAGGCGCGCCCCTGGTGGTCGGCGACGTGATGTATCTGCACACGCCGTTCCCCAACAATGTTTACGCGCTCGATCTCAACAACGACGGCAAGATCCTTTGGAAATACGAGCCCAAGCAAGATCCGAGCGTCGTTCCGGTGATGTGCTGCGACACGGTCAACCGCGGTCTGGCCTATGGCGACGGCAAGATCTTCCTTGCGCAAGCCGACACGGTTCTCGTGGCGCTCGACGCCAAGACCGGCAAGGCGGTGTGGTCGGTGAAGAATGGCGACCCGACCAAGGGCGCGACCTCCACCGCTGCGCCGCACGTCTTCAAGGACAAGGTGCTGGTCGGCATCGCCGGCGGCGAGTTCGGCGTGCGCGGCAGCATCACCGCTTACGACATCAAGGACGGCAAGCTGGCGTGGCGCGGCTATTCGATGGGCCCCGACTCCGACACGCTGATCGACCCCGACAAGACAACGCATCTCGGCAAGCCGGTCGGCAAAGATTCGAGCGTCAGCACGTGGCAGGGCGATCAGTGGCAGATCGGCGGCGGCACCACGTGGGGGTGGTATTCCTACGATCCCGATCTCAACTTGATCTATTACGGCTCGGGCAATCCCTCGACCTGGAACCCCAAGCAGCGTCCTGGCGACAACCGCTGGTCGATGACCGTCTGGGCGCGCGATCTCGATACGGGCGCCGCCAAGTGGGTCTATCAGATGACCCCGCATGACGAGTGGGACTACGACGGCATCAACGAGATGATCCTGGCCGACCAGACCATCGGCGGCGCGCCCCGTAAGACGCTCGTCCACTTCGACCGTAACGGCTTCGGCTATACGCTCGATCGCACCAACGGCGAACTGCTCGTCGCCGAGAAGTTCGATCCGGCCGTGAACTGGGCGACCAAGGTCGATATGGACAAGAGTTCTGCGACCTATGGCCGGCCGCTCGTCGTCGACAAATATTCGACCGAAAAGAACGGCGAGGACGTCAACACCAAAGGCGTCTGCCCGGCGGCGTTGGGTTCGAAGGACGAGCAGCCCGCGTCGTTCTCGCCGGATACGGGTCTGTTCTATGTGCCGACCAACCACGTCTGCATGGATTACGAGCCGTTCCGCGTGAGCTACACCGCGGGGCAGCCCTACGTCGGCGCCACGCTGGAGATGTTCCCGCCCCCCGGCGAGAGCAACATGGGCAACTTCATTGCCTGGGACGCTCGCACCGGCAAGATCGTGTGGTCCACCAAGGAACAGTTCTCGGTGTGGTCGGGAACGGTGACGACGGCCGGCGGCGTCGCCTTCTACGGCACCCTCGAAGGCTACCTGAAGGCGGTCGACCTCAAGACGGGTAAGGAACTGTATAAATACAAGACCCCGTCGGGAATCATCGGCAACGTGATCACCTACGAGCATGGCGGCAAGCAATACGTCGCGGTCATGTCAGGCATCGGCGGCTGGGCCGGCATTGGGCTGGCGGCTGGTCTGACCAAGAGCAACGAAGGCCTCGGCGCGGTCGGCGGCTATCGGGCGCTGTCGGATTACACGGCGCTCGGCGGCGTGTTGACCGTCTTCGCTCTGCCGGCTGGCAGCGAAAGCGCGGCCAATCCGGCTGCCCCGGCCGCCCCGGCTGCCCCGGCGGCGCCGGGGGTGTGGAAAGCGCCCGTCCAATAAGCCGGCGCAAAGTCGCCCGGTTGTTGAGCGGAGCGTCGCAGGCAATCTGACTGGCGCTCGGCGAACCGCCTCACAAGGCGCGTCGCCGGGCGCTCTCTTTTGTAAATGCGTAAACTTCGGGAGAGAGTTAATGAGGCTGTTGCTTGCCGGGGCGCTCGCCCTGAGCGTCTTCATGGGTCTGGGAACGATCGCCGAGGCCGAGCCGCCCAGCGATCCGGCTGCCGTCAAGTCGGTGGATGGCAAGTATTACGACAAGAACGGCGATCCCACATACAAAGTGCAAGCCGATGGGACGGTGGATTGGTACACGTTCTCGGGCTATCGCCGTTATCATGCCGAATGCCACGTTTGCCACGGCCCCAATGGCGAAGGCTCGACCTACGCGCCGGCGTTGAAGGACTCCGTCAAGCGTTTCAATTACGCTGAATTCGTTGGCATCGTCGTCGGCGGGCGGCAAAACAAGGTGGCGGGCAACGAGAGCGTCATGCCGGCCTTCGCCGAGAACAAGAACGCCATGTGCTACATGGACGACCTATACATTTATCTGCGCGCCCGTTCGACCGGGGCCGTAGATCGCGGTCGCCCCGAGAAGAAAGAGGAAAAGCCCGCCGCGTTCAGCGAGGCCGAAGCGAAGTGCATGAGCGGCAAGTAATATCATTGACAAAAAAGGCACACCCGTCATTGCGAACCGAAGGCGAAGCAATCCAGGGCTGTGAGGCGTCTGGATTGCTTCGGAGCAATGCTCCTTGCAATGACGGGTCGTTCGGCAAGATCGTCGTTCTCTCTCTCTTTGCAGCCGCGCAGTTCCTCGCCACTGTCGGCGCCCACGCGCAAAACATGGGGCCCGACGCCGGCGCCAAGGCCGAGGATTCCAAGGGGTCGATCGAACTGATCGATCCCAAAGTTCTGCGCGTGTGCGCCGACCCCAACAATCTGCCGTTTTCCAACGAGGCAGGGCAGGGGTTCGAGAACAAGCTGGCGGAATTGCTGGCCGCCAAGCTCGGCAAGCGGCTCGCTTACGCTTATTACCCCGGCGCCACCGGTTTCGTGCGCAACACGCTGAACGCCCATCTGTGCGACGTCATCATCGGAATTCCGCAGGGCGACGATCTCGTGCAGCCGACCAATCCTTACTACCGGACGACCTACGCCGTGGCGTTTCGCGCCGCTTCCGGCCTCGATGGGCTCAAGACGCTCGACGATCCCCGTCTGAAGGACAACCATCGCCGCATCGGCCTCGTCGCCAATACGCCGCCCGGCAACGTTCTGGCCGCAAACGGCCTGTTGGCGGCCGTCAAGTCCTATCCGCTGATGGTGGACACGCGGTTCGAGTCGTCGAGCGCCGCGATGATCGGCGATCTCGAGAAGGGCGACATCGACGTCGCCATTCTGTGGGGGCCAATCGCCGGCTATTACGCCAAAAATGCAGGGGGCCGTCTCAGCGTTGCGCCGCTGCTCGAGGAGAGCGGCGCGCGCCTGAGTTTTCGCATCGGCATGGGCGTGCGCCATTCCGACCAGCAATGGAAGCGCGAGCTCAATCGGCTCATCGTGCAAAATCAGGACGAAATAAACACGCTGCTCATTGCCTTCGGGGTTCCGCTGCTCGATGAAGCCGGGCGGGCGCTTGCGGTTGCGCCCGACCAGCCGCCGCCCGAGCCCGCCGGATATCGAATGAGCGACTACCACGCCAAAGTCCCCGCGACGCTTAAGGGCGCGAAGGTGCTCACCACGCAAGAGGCGTTCGAATTGTGGGGGGAGCAGCGGAGCGTTTTCATCGACGCGCTCGGACGTCCGCCCAAGCCCGCGGGTCTGCCGGAGGGAACCGTCTGGCGCGAGACTCCGCGCCAGGACATTCCCGGCAGCATATGGTTGGCCGACACCGGCTATGGAGAACTTCCCCCGCCAACGCTGCGCTATTTCGAGGCGGGACTGGAGCGCGCCGCCGGCAAGGACAAAACGAAACCGCTGGTCTTCTATTGTCGCACCGATTGTTGGGCGTCGTGGAACGCGGCCAAACGGGCGCTGACGCTCGGCTATGCCAACGTCTCCTGGTATCCCGAAGGCGCGGACGGCTGGGCAAGCGCCGGCCATCCGCTCGAGGAGCGCCAGCCCGAGCCGCGCGAATAAAGGCGGCGTTCGTCTACTCCATCGCCGCCAAGATGGCGCGGGCCAACGCGCCGAGGCGTTGTTCGATCAGCGCCGGCGTTTCGCAGACGTAACCGAGCGCCTGCCGCCGGTCGTCGAAAATGCGCAGATCCCACTGCAAGGCGTCGCTCAATTCCTTGACCTTCTGCGGGTCAGAGGGCTTCTTGTCCTGTTCCTCGCGCAGGCCTTGCGTCTCGGCGCGCAGTTTTTCGGCCAAATCCTTTTGCTTGCGCCCATATCTTTCGAGACCTGCGAGAACGTCCTGGCGCTCAGACTGCAAGCGCTCGTAAACGCCGGCAAACAGCGTCGTCAGTCGTTCCGCGCGTTTCTCCTTCGCCGTGCTGGCGAAATCGGCGATCAGTTTCTCGGCTTCCTCGATCGAGGTGCGGCGGGCGCTGATTTTCGCCACGAGATCGACGATCGCCTGGTCGTCGCGCCAGGTCTGCGCCGCCGTGTCGATCGGCGGGCCGGTCCAGACGCTGGCCAGCGAAATATTCTCGACTTTTATTTGGCGGCATGGCCAGTCGCCTTGCTCTTGCCCGCGCTGCGGGGATTGCGCCCAGCTCGCGCCGGCGCAACCGAGCGAAACAATCGCCAACGCCATTGATGCTGCTGGTCTCATATGCCGCCGCTTCCTCTCCTCGCTTCCTCTCCTAAGCAAGCGGGGAGAGGGGCGCGCCCCTTCTTTAAGGCCCGAATTTCACCACAGAGGCAAGCGCCGTATATATCGCCGCGCCATGAAGCTCATTCCCGTCATCGATCTGCAGCGCGGCCATGTGGTGCGCGCATTCAAGGGGCGGCGCCACGCCTACCGGCCGATCGTCAGCCCTCTCGCCAAGTCGAGCGCGCCCCGCGATGTCGTCGCGGCGTTTCTGCGTCTGCATCCCTTCGACACCATCTATATCGCCGATCTCGACGCGATCGACGGACGCGGCGACCATGGCGCGACGATTCATGCTCTCGCCGAGGCTTTTCCGAATGTGCGGTTTTGGGTCGATGACGGCGGTTCGCGCCGATGGCTCAACGCGCCGCGCATCGATCCGGTCATCGGCAGCGAAAGCCTCTCTTCCGCCACGCTGACGCAACAACTCGGCGCGGCGCGCATCGTGCTCTCGCTTGATTTTTATGGCGCCGATTTCGTCGGCCCGCGCGATCTCTTAGAGGCGCCGCGGCTGTGGCCGCAACGCGTCATCGCCATGGCGCTGGCGCATGTTGGCGCCGGCGGCGGGCCGGATATCGAGACACTGGCGACAGTCAAACGGCGCGCCGGCGAGCGGCAGGTTTATGCGGCCGGCGGCGTGCGCGGCCGCCAAGACGTCGACGCCTTGGCGAAAGCCGATATTGCCGGCGCGCTGGTCGCGTCCGCGCTCCACGATGGACGCCTGACAGCCGCCGACTTGCAGCGATATTGCGAATAAAAGTAAGCGCCGGCGTCTCAGTCCCTCACGAAGCAGTCACAACTCTCCCTGGACGTAATCTTACGGCATGCACGCAAAGTCGCAATACTTCCCAACCAAGATGCGGCGCGCATCCCTTCTCCCGTGAAACGGGAGAAGGTGGCCCTCGCGTTAGCGAGGGTCGGATGAGGGCGCTTGCGATTTACCACGCCTGTGGGACTTGCGCCCTGTTCAGGCCGTTTATTCTGCGTCGTTTCGGGGGCGGCGCCGGCCCTCATCCGACCCGGCTTCGCCGGGCCACCTTCTCCCGCGTCGCGGGAGAAGGAGTCGCGCCTATTCTCGACGCTCGTATCAAGCCGCGGCGAAGGGATGCTTGGCCGTCACGCGCTCGGAGAGCACCCGAGAGGCGCTGGGATCCCCTTTCAGCGCCCGTGCGATCGCTTCCTTCGTCGCCTGATAGTTGAAGTCCTGGATCTTCTGGTCGTCGTTGGCGTCCCAATGGATGAACACGCCGACGCTGATGAACAGATCGTCCGCCTTGTCGATCGGAATCACGCCTTCGGCGACGCTGTCGGCGACGGCCTTGGCGACGCCGCGCTGCGCCGGGCCGAACATTTGCACCGCCTGCTTGGCGTTCTTGATCGTCACCTTGTTGAACAAGATCGTGTACGGCTTGACCAACAGGTTGGGCGCAAGCACGGCGAGAAGCGTGGTGAAGCCGTCCTTGTTGTCGACGAGGGCGTTGGCGAAGGCCTGCTCCGCCACGCTGCCGCGCGGACCGATCAGCAGATCGATATGCGCGACTTCATTGCCTTCGCCGACGAGCGATTCGCCGACTTCGAGTCTGGGGACGCCGGCAGTTTCGGCGCCTGTCTGCTTGGGAAAAATGGCGCCTAAGATTTTGTCCAATATCGAGGCCATGTTGTTCTCCTCCGGATTTGCGCGCCCCGCGCCGGCGCATCGTCGTTTTGCCGCAAAAGTTCCCACTTCGTCGCGATGACCGGCGAGGAAGCCGCATTCTCGAACCCGCCGGGCGCGAAACTGCCTCGCTTAATCTCGACCCGCGCATCTTGGCCATCGCCGGGCAAAATGCGCGCCGCGAACGAGGCCGCGACGCGGGTGACGCGGAAACCACGGTCGGCGGGCGCAGCGAAACGAAGGGGACCCGTCCGCGGCTCCCCCATCGACGCGAAGCGACTCCGCCCGATCTCAGTTGGGGGCGAAGGGGTGCTTCGCCTCGTCGCGCTTGGCCACCACTTCGGACACTTTCGGCTCGCCCCTGATGGCTCTGGCGATCGATTCCTTCGTCGCCTGGTAGTTGTAGTCCTGGATCTTCTTGTCGTCGTTGGCGTCCCAATGGATGAACACGCCGACGCAAATGAACAAATCGTCGGCCTCGGAGGCCGGGATCACGCCTTCGGCGACGCTGTCGGCGACCGCCTTGGCGACGCCGTGCTGCGCCGGACCGAACATCTGAACTGCCTGCTTGGCGTTCTTGATCGTCACCTTGTTGAACAGAATTGTCGGCGGCTTGCAGAGGAGGTTCGGCGCGACCACGGCGAGCAGCGTGGTGAAGCCGTCCTTGTTGTTGGTGAGTGCGTTGGCGAAAGCCTGCTCCGCCGCGCTGCCGCGCGGACCAATCAGCAGATCGATGTGCGCGACTTCATTGCCTTCGCCGACGAGCGACTCGCCAACCATGAGCTTGTTAATCAAAGCCATCTTCTTTCCTTTCTGGAAACTCTCTGGTAGCCTGCACGTGTTCGTCGCAGGCCCCCCTCCCTCATCTTTGCTCGACGCGTCCGCCACCAGGCCAGACCGGTCGAGGCGATGGCCGCGAGACCATCTCGCGAGACGCGAACTCAACCATTTTCGCCGCCGCTGAGCAAGATGGGCGGCAAAAGAATTATGCGCTCTCCCATTCAGACCAGCTTCCGGGCCAAGGCGAAAGCGTGACGGAAGTCTAGGAAGAGCGGCTTGTCTGACGCCGCCATCTGTTTGAAAAGCCCTGATTCTGCGCCGTATTTGATGTCGCCGACGGCCAGCGCGCCGATGCCGAGCGCGCCCCACTGCGAAATCTCGACGCCATTGTCGTGGAGGCCGCAACCTTCGACGCCCAGCGGCGGCACGGCGTTGACGTCGGCCGCGATGAGCAGCGATTTCGCCGCCGCGAGATCTTCCTTGGAGAGAACCTGCAAGCCGGCGCGCGCCGCGCACAAAGCGATTTCCGACTCGACGAGCAGGCTTCGCACCTGTGCGGGCGTGCTGCCGTCGGCGCAGGCGACCTTCGCGCCGAACCTCTTCTCGATTTCCGCGGCTGATTTCTGAACGCGCTCGACGCCGCTGTAGCCAACCATCGTCACCTCGGCGCCTTCGAGCGCCGCGATCACCGCCGCCGAGAAGCCGATGACGCCAGTCGCCCCATAAACAACGATCCGCGCCCCCTTGAGCTCACGCTTTTTCTTCTTGCGCAGCACTTTCTCCACGCAGGCCACCATTGCGCCGGCGGTGGTGAAGGAGCCGTACGGATCGGCAAACAGCGAGACTTCGAACGGCTTGAGCAACGCCTGCTTGGCGGCGTCCATCATGTCGAGCGCCAAAATTGCGTCGCGGCCGGCGAAGAAAATGCCCGTGCGCAGCGCCGCCGCCGGCGAGCGTGAGAACATGGCGTCCTGCACCAGCGCCCGCACCTCGCCGAGCGTCACGTCGGTGTAAGTAATCGCCGCGTCGTAACCGGCGTCGAGCGCCATGTTCACGTCGAACGGGCTCATGTGCTTCAGCGTGCTCAGCATATGGAGAATTGCTTTGGCGGCCATGGGAATTCCGAACCTTTCTTGCGTCCTCGCAATACGCGGCGGAGGCGCCGTCTCCAGCGTCGACCCCGAAACGAGAATGGCATAGAACCCAGAACGAGGCCGTTGTCTAGCCTCCAATCATGCGGCTTCCTCCGGCGTCTTGGCGCTGACAGCTAGCGCGTGCACGCCGCCCGCCAGTTCCTCGGCCAGCAACGAATTGACGAGGCGATGACGCTCCAAGCGGCTCTTGCCGACGAACGCCGCGCTCACCACCTCGACACGGAAATGGCTCTCGCCGCCGGGATGATGGCCGGCGTGGCCGGCGTGATGGCGCGATTCGTCGATCACCTTCAGCACGCTTGGCGCGAGACCTCTTTCCAGCTTGTCTGTTATGCGTTCCTTAACGGGACCGTTACTTTGATCCGGCACTCTTGACCTCCTCGTTGGCGCGCATCGTCCGCTGAACTCGACAACCGGTTCGGCGATGGGACGGGCTTGCCAGGGTCGCTTTAAGAAATCTCGGGCCTGGCCGGATATATCCGAAGGTTGCGCTTGCAGCGCCCGCCCGCTCCACCATAATGAACCAGCATGGATTTGAATTCACCCTTCTTCGACCGCATCCGGGTCAAGCGCGCGCCGCAACAGGAGCGGCGCGATACGGCGATGTGTTGCGATTCTCCTGGTTGCGGGGCGCCCGGCGATTATCGCGCGCCGATGGGCCGGCTGCGCGAGGGGCAGTATTTGTGCTTTTGTCTCGAGCATGTGCGCGCATACAATAATTCGTATAATTATTTCAATGGGATGAGCGATGTTGACGTCGCCCGCTACCTGAAGGACGCGCTCACCGGCCACCGGCCAACCTGGGCCATGGGCGTCAAGCGCGGCGCGGCCGCTTTCCGCGAAGACGGCGTGAAAGCCAATGACGCTTCAGATCCGCTGGGCGTCTATCGCCAGCGGTTTCATCGGGTCCGGCCGAAGGCGGAAAGAGAGCCGCGCTATTCCGTCGTGACCATGCGGGCGTTCCAGGCGCTCGGACTGGATGACACCGCGGGTGCAGAGGCGATCAAGACGCGCTATAAAGACCTCGTCAAACGCCACCATCCGGACGCCAATGGCGGAGATCGTTCCTGCGAGGAAAAATTGCGGGAGATCATCCACGCCTATCGGACGTTGAGGTCAGCCAGATTCGTCCGATAGGTTCACGGAATTTGGGCCGAGCGGGACGCTTTGGGGCGGCCGGCGGCGGAACGGAGTACGAATGCAAGCCGCGAGCGAGAGAGCCGCTGAGGGAGCCGCGCCGCTGCCGGATTTGAAAGTCTCGGTGCGCCAACTGTTCGGCATAGACACCGACCTTGAGGTTCCGGCCTATTCGGCGCCCGACGAACATGTTCCGGACACCGACGCCGATTACCTGTTCGACCGCGAAACGACGCTCGCCATTCTCGCCGGCTTCGCCCGCAACCGGCGGGTGATGGTGACCGGCTATCACGGCACCGGCAAATCGACGCATATCGAGCAGGTCGCAGCCAGGCTCAACTGGCCGTGCGTGCGCGTCAATCTCGACAGCCACGTGTCGCGCATCGATCTCGTCGGCAAGGACGCCATCGTCCTCAAGGACGGCAAGCAGATCACCGAATTTCGCGACGGCATCCTGCCATGGGCGCTGCAGCGAAATGTGGCGCTGTGCTTTGATGAATATGACGCCGGACGTCCCGATGTGATGTTTGTGATCCAGCGCGTGCTCGAGGCGGCGGGGCGGTTCACGCTGCTCGACCAGAGCCGCGTCATCCGGCCGCATCCGGCGTTTCGTCTGTTCGCCACCGCCAATACGGTCGGCCTCGGCGACACCTCGGGTCTTTATCACGGCACCCAGCAGATCAACCAGGGCCAGATGGACCGCTGGTCGATCGTCGCGACGCTCAACTATCTGCCGCACGACGCCGAGACCAACATCGTGCTGGCCAAGGTAAAGAGCTTCCAGAAGACCAAGGAAGGCCGCGACGCGATCAACAAGATGGTGCGCGTCGCCGACCTCACCCGCAACGCCTTCATGGCCGGCGACCTGTCGACCGTGATGAGCCCGCGCACGAACATCATCTGGGCCGAGAACGCCGAGATTTTCGGCGACGTCGGCTTCGCCTTTCGGCTCACCTTTTTGAACAAGTGCGACGAGCTCGAGCGCCCGCTGGTCGCCGAATTCTACCAGCGCTGCTTCGGCAAGGACCTGCCCGAGAGCGCGGTGAATGTGGTGATGACGTGAAGGACGATAATCGAGTCCAGTGTCACCGACATCGAGATATGTCACTGAGGCCGGTCGCGGTAGTTTTCCGATTGGAGACGACGCGCGAGCGATTTAAGAAGTGATGGATAGAGTATCATGGCGGACGATACCCTTCTTAGTGATGATGATATCGAAAGCGCTCTGTCTGTCGCCTATGTTCACGCCATTGCGGCACAAGCAGGATACACCTGTGGGGACCCACCCGGACCTGACCGGGATAGCGTCGATATCCAAATCGCGGCAGGCGGGGCAATGCGGCCAAAAATCGACCTGCAGCTCAAGGCTTCAATTCGCCTCGCTGACGCGGGCAACAGCTTTTCTTATCCCTTGAAAATTAAGAACTACAATGACCTGAGGATTGATACCCAGACGCCACGGCTTCTCGTGGTTCTCGATCTACCTCGCGAACGCGAAAACTGGCTTACAGTCTCAGTCGATGAATTGATCATTAGAAGAGCCGCTTATTGGAAATCATTGCGAGGGCTGCCTGAAACGGACAATTCCGTATCGGTAACCATATCCATACCGAAGGCAAATATCTTTGACATGAACGCACTTGCCGAATTGATGGAGACGTCGCGACAAGGGAGCATCACATGAAGGCGCGCGTTGTTGATTTTGGGGCGTTGTGCGCGATTTCTCCTCAGGCGTTGCGTGCATACGCTCAAGCAGAGGGTTGGGCGCCGGTCGAGCCCTATGGCAATCATTCTCACGTCTACGTGAAGGCAACTACTGGAAAGGAAATTATAATTCCAGGAACAGCTTCTCTCGGAGATTATGCGAGTGTTGTCGCAGAGCTTCTAAAGATTTTTTCTGAAACCGAAGGACGAGACGAACTCCAGGTTTACCGAGATTTGACCACAGCTGACCGTGATGTCGTACGCATTCGTTCGCCAGAGGCTGAGAATGACGGCTCTGTGCGTGTCGGGGCGGGAGTGGACCTTGTGACCCATGCTCGTGACCTAGTTCTTTCGGCGGCTTGTGCGGCATGGAGTCCGCGTCCCACATACAGGGCCGGGAGAGTAAAGCAAGCTGACGATTACATGTCTCGCGTCCGCCTCGGTCAAACGGAACAGGGGAGTTTCATCGTTACCCTGCTCGCCCCAGTTCCACCAGCCATCGAGCAAGCCGAATTCTGGCCGAGCGAAAACGAAGAACCGTACGAGCGCCTTGTCACCCGGCGTTTAGCCAGCAGCCTCGATGCGGCTGCGCAAGCCATAGAAAAGCACAATCTCGGCGCTGGCATCTCAATCTTCGAGAACGCTGTCCAGTATGGTGTAAGTGCAAATCTTTGCGAAGCGGCGGCAAATCTCAGCGATCAGGGCGATGGAGTCGAGGTTTCCATCACATGGGCACGAACGCGACCCACTCCAAAATCGCGTTGGACAAGGACGTTTACGCGATCCGAAGGCGAAACGCTGCGGGAAGTCGCGCGTATTTTTCACGAAAAGCAACCGCGTCCAGATGAACAAGTTGAAGGTCTTATCGTTAAGCTCGCGCGAGACGAGCGTGACTTTGATGGCCGTGTCACGATGAAGGCCGTCGTCGATGGAAAGCTGATGTCGGTCCAAGCTCAGCTGCAGCCAAGAGATTATGATCTCGCTATTGAAGCGCATCGAATCCAGCAGCCCATCGCGACGACAGGAACGCTCGAGCGCATTGGACGACGCTGGCGCCTCTCAACCCCAACAAATGTCCGTCTCGTTCAGGACGATGATCTAGATGACGTAAATAGCGGGCCGTAAGTCATACCGAATATTAGGCCGAACCAAGGCGGCGATGTCTCATCAAGAAATTCAGAGCGCTTCGGGTAGCGGCATGGGCTTGCCTTGCATACCAGAATGACAGTGTCAGATTAAGATCCCATGACCCCCACCAACCGCAGACCCTCCTCGCCCAAGGAAGCGCCGCAGGAGCCTTTCAAGCGCGCCGTCGCCGGCGCCATGCGCGCCATGGCCAAGACGCCGGAGCTCGAAGTGACCTTCGCGCCTGAGCGCACGTCGCTCATCGGCCCCGACGACAAAGCCAAGGCGCGGCTGCCGGAACCGCCGCGTAAGCTCACGGCGAAGGACGCGGCGATCGTGCGTGGGCACGCCGATGCCATCGCGCTGCGGCTCGCCTGCCACGACGACGCCATCCACCGCCGCCTCGCGCCGGCGACCGCGGACGCCAGAGCCGCCTTCGACGCGCTCGAACAGGCGCGCGTCGAATCGATCGGCTCGCAGCGCATGACAGGCGTCGCCGCCAATATCGGCGCGATGCTCGACGACCGCTACCAGCGCGCTCCATACGCAAGCGTCGCCAGTCGCGACGACGCGCCGCTCGAGGACGCCCTCGCGCTTCTGGCGCGCGAGCGTCTGACCGGCCTCGCCCCGCCGCCGCACGCCAAGAAGATCGTCGATCTCTGGCGCGGCTGGATCGAGGAACGGGCGGCGTCGAGTCTCGACCGGCTTGCGGGCGCGATTGAGGATCAGCGCGGCTTCGCGCAGCTCGTCCATCGCTTGCTCGCCAGTCTCGAGATGGCGAACGAAAATGCGGGCAAGGACGACGAAGCCGACGCGGCGCGCGAAGACGAACCGCAAAATTCCGACAAGAACGAAGGGGAGGACGCGGAGAACGAGCAGGACGCCGGCGGCGCGGACATGCAGACGGCGCGCGCCTCCGAGGATGCGACGCGGGAAGGCGAGAGCGAAGCCGCCGAGGCGCCTTATGACGCAGCCATGGACGAGGCCGACTCGGGCGACCTCGAGGACGCCCGCGCCGCGCGCCGGCCGTCGGCTTCGCCGTTCGAACGCGGCGAGTCGGATTATATGGCCTACACCACGAAATTCGACGAGACCGTCAAAGCCGAGGAACTCTGCGAGATCGACGAACTCGACCGGCTGCGCGCCTATCTCGACAAGCAATTGCTGCATCTTTCCTCGGTGGTCGGCCGTCTCACCAACCGCCTGCAACGGCGCCTGATGGCGCAGCAGAACCGCGCCTGGGAATTCGATCTCGAGGAGGGGATGCTCGATCCGGCGCGCCTGTCGCGGATCGTTATCGACCCGCAGCAGCCGCTGTCCTTCAAACGCGAGAAGGACATGGATTTCCGCGACACGGTGGTGACCTTGCTCATCGACAATTCCGGCTCGATGCGCGGGCGCCCGATCACCGTGGCGGCGACCTGCGCCGATATTCTGGCGCGCACCCTGGAGCGCTGCGGCGTGAAGGTGGAGATTTTGGGCTTCACCACCAAGACATGGAAAGGCGGCCAATCGCGCGAAGCCTGGATCGCCGCCGGCAAGGCGCCCAATCCCGGCCGGCTCAATGATATTCGCCACATCATCTACAAGGCGGCCGACGCGCCATGGCGGCGCGCCCGCCGCAATCTCGGGTTGATGATGCGCGAGGGGCTGCTGAAGGAAAACATCGACGGCGAGGCGCTCGATTGGGCGCATCGGCGGCTGCTGGCGCGGCCCGAGCAGCGGCGCATCTTGATGATGATCTCGGACGGCGCGCCGGTCGACGATTCGACGCTTTCGGTCAATCCCGGCAATTATCTCGAACGCCACCTGCGTTACGTGATCCACGAGATTGAGGCGCGCTCGCCGGTCGAACTGATCGCCATCGGCATCGGCCATGACGTAACGCGCTATTATCGCCGCGCCGTGACGATCGTCGACGCCGAGGAGCTGGGCGGCGCGATGACCGAAAAACTCGCCGAGCTGTTCGGCGAGAACGCCGCCGTCGCCGCGCCGCCGCCGATCGCGGCCGTGCGCGGCCGGCCCGCGTCCCGAGGCGGCCCAGCGCTGCACTGAGCGAAGCTCCAGCCCCGACCTTTGCAACCATCGTCGCACGCCCGACGACGCATGGCCGCCAGGCCGCGATAACGGTTTATTAACCCTCCAGAACGATCTTGTGGCTTGGAACCAAGACGATGGCTTCGGCATTTACCTTGGCGCGGCATGGTCCAAACAGAGGGATGCCGTGCGCCTGTCGGCGATTGGGGAGTTTCCAATGACGAACTTCGGCCAAGGTCACAATGCCGAATCGGCGGCTAAGCCCAGGCGAACGCTGGACGCCCAGAGAGTTGTTTGCGTCGCCGCAATCTTTTCGATCGCTTCGCTGCCGTTGCTTTTGAGCGTCGCGCTGTCAATCTGGGGCGCGTGAGAGCGGCGAGCGCAGGGTCTTCGGCGAGGGCGAGGGCGGCGGTTGCGCTTTGCGCGACTTGAACTTTCCCGCGGGACAAAAAAAGCCGGCGGCGAACTTAAGCGCGGCGAGAAACAAGCGCGCCGCTCGGAAATCCGCACGGCCTTCCCTCACGTCACGCCGGCGCTGAAAAAGGCGTGGTGGAGCTGGGGGGATTCGAACCCCCGACCTCTGCAGTGCGATTGCAGCGCTCTCCCATCTGAGCTACAGCCCCGCTCCGTCCCGCTGCCTATACTTAGCCCCATGGGCTGTCAATCGGGCGTCTGGCCTCACGAAATCCGCCGTTCGCTCAACGCCGAAACCATGACCGGCGCCAGCCGACGCGGGCGTTACGGAATTCGTTGCAAGGCGCGGCGCAGCGCTTTTTAAGCGAATGGTCTTCCGCAGCCATGCTCGGCTGATTTGTTAGGGATTGCGGCGGCCGGGCTGGAAGGATAGACACCTCTGTCGACGATCAATTGTTGGAACCCGCACGATGCAATACGCAGTGGTCAATCTTCTCGTCACCATCATCGACCTCTATTGGTGGGTCGTCATCATCATGGCGGTCATGTCCTGGTTGATCGCCTTCGATGTCGTGAATACGCGTTCGCGGGCCGTCTATTCGCTCTGGAATGCGTTGAACGCCTTGACGGAGCCGGTGTTGTGGCCGATCCGCCGAATCTTGCCCAATTTCGGCGGCCTGGATGTTTCTCCGATCGTGTTGCTGCTGGCCCTGTCCTTCCTGAGGGATTTGATCAGCAGGGGCGTCGGCGGCCAGCTTGCCCTGGGCTGAATCAGACGCCGACCCGCCGGCGGCGTGGAGCGCGCAAGCGGGCGGCGTCGCCCTTTGGGTGCGCCTCACCCCTAAAGGCGGACGCGACGCGCTCGAGGGCGTGGCGACGCTCGCCGATGGCCGCCCCGTCCTGAAGGCGCGGGTGCGCGCTCCGCCCGAGGACGGGCGCGCCAATGCGGCGCTCATCGAACTCGTCGCTGCGGTCCTCGCGACGCCGCGCCGGTCGGTGTCTATCGCCTCCGGCCATAGCGGGCGCGTCAAGAAACTGGTTATCGCCGGCGATCCCGTCGAGCTCCTGAAAGCGTTGGAGAAAGCCGGCGCGCCAAACAACGGTTGACGCATGACCAAGTCGAATATTGCAACCAAGTCCAACATCGGCAATTTCTTCGAGGATTTCTCGCTCGGGCAACTCATCCGCCACGCCGCGCCGCGCACGATCGCCGCCGGCGAGGTGGCGCTCTACACCGCGCTCTATGGTCCGCGCTTCGCCGTGCAATCCTCGCAGGCCTTCGCGCAAGCGATCGGCTACCCGCAAGCCCCGATCGACGACATCCTCGTGTTTCACATCGTGCTCGGCAAGACCGTGCCGGACATATCGCTGAACGCCATCGCCAATCTCGGCTATGCCGATTTGCGGTTCCTGGCGCCGGTCTACGCCGGCGATACGATCGCCGCGACCTCCGAGGTGATCGGCCTCAAGGAGAACTCCAACAAGGAGACCGGCGTCGTCTATGTGCGCTCGACCGGGCGCAATCAGCGCGGCGCGACCGTGCTCGACTATGCGCGCTGGGTCATGGTGCGCAAGCGCGAGCGCGATGCGCCGACGCCGCCCGAGACGATTCCGGCGCTGCCCAAGGCCGTGGCGCCCGCCGATTTGGGACGCGCCTGTCCGCCCATCGAGACGAGCGCCTACGACCGCGTCCTCGCCGGTTCGCCCTATTTCTGGACCGATTACACTGTCGGCGAGAAGATCGACCACATCGACGGCATGACGGTCGAGGAGGCCGAGCATCAGATCGCCACGCGCCTCTACCAGAACAACTCGAAGGTTCACTTCAACCAGTTCTACGAGGCGCAGGGACGGTTCAAACGCCGCATCATCTACGGCGGCCATGTGATTTCGCTGGCGCGGGCTTTGTCTTTCAACGGGCTCGAGAACGCCTTTCATATCGCGGCGATCAACGGCGGCCGCCATGTCAACCCGTTGTTTGCCGGCGATACCGTGTTCGCCTGGAGCGAGGTGCTCGACAAGGCCGAAATCCCGGGACGCCGCGACGTCGCCGCCTTGCGGCTGCGCACCGTCGCCACCAAGGATCGCCCCTGCGCGGACTTCCCCTTGCTTGGCGCCGACGGCAAGCCGGACCCCTCCGTGCTGCTCGATCTCGATTATTGGGCGCTGCTGCCGAGGTGATGAAAGTAGCCCAGGGGCTTGAACGCATCCAATTTGGACCGCGAGCCTTCAGGCTCGCAAATCGAACTGAAAGATTGGCTCAGCATGAGCGCCGATCACGGTCCTAAAGGATGGCATTCGCGCGGCTACCTTCCCCACTTCGATTCACCGGAATGCATCCAGCACGTCGTCTTCAGAACGGCCAGGAGCATCCCCAAGGCGCTCCTGGCGGCTTTGCAAAGTGAAAGCCGCTCCCAAACGGAGAAAATTGACGCCTATCTCGACCGATCTGAGGGCGAGCGGCCCTTGGCCGAGCCAGACCTGGCGAAGATCGTCGAAGGCGCCATCCGTCATTTCGATGGCGTCAGATATCGGCTCTTTGCGTGGTGCGTGATGCCAAATCACGTCCATGTCGTTGCCGAAACCATCGCCGAATTTTCGTTTGGAAATACGGTTCGAAGTTGGAAGGCCTTTAGCGCCGCGAAGATTAACCGCGCCACCGGAGCCCATGGGCCTTTTTGGGCCCCGGATTATTTCGACCGCTATATGCGCAATCAGGACGATTTGGCGCGAACCGTCGCTTACGTCGAGCGCAATCCGGTCGCTGCCGGTCTTGCCGCCGCGCCGGCCGATTGGCCCTGGTCATCCGCGCGTCTGAGCAAGGAAGAGTTGCGAGCCTGAAGGCTCGCGGTCCGGGTTGCGGAAGCGGACCGCGAGGCTTCGGCCTCGCATGGTTCGCCGTCACGGCCCTTCGTCGATCAAACGCCGCGCCGTCGCGAGTGGCAGGAACAGGTTCTTCGGCTTGGCCGCGAAGGGCGTGAAGAGATGCTTGCGATAGAAAGCCGCAGCCGCGTCGTCGATGGCGTCGGCGAAGATCGCATGCGCGCCGATGGGCGATGCGCAGATGCGCGCGATGGCGTCGTAAAGCAGCATGGCGCCGACGCCCTGCCCTTCGAAGGCGACATCCCGCGCGAGCCAGCCGATGAGCACCGCCGGAACGGTTGGATAGCGCGGCAGGTTGCCGGCCATCTCGGACGGAATTTCGGCAAGCGGAATATTGCTCGCCGACAGCGTGTAGAAGCCGGCGAGCTTTTCGCTTTCCGTTTCGGTGAGAATATAGCAGGCGGCGTAATTGCGCTTCACATCTTGCGAAACGACGGCGCGAAAATAATGGTCGATCTTTTCATTGCCGCTCGCGAACTTGCTTCGGTCGCGCGCCCCGAGCGCTTGCGAATAAAAACGGCTCACCGCATCTCGACGTTTTTGGCGTGCAACGTTTTGGCCGCCCGCAGCGCGTCATTGGGCTGCGGCGGGTCGATGAGGCTTTGCGCGAACACGCGTTGATCCTGCGCCGAGAGGCGGATGATCTCCTCCTCCTCGATCGCCTTGCGCGCGGCGTCGTGAGCGGCGCTCACCACGAAGTCCGTGATGGAGCGGCCCTTCAATTCCGCGGCGCGCTTCACAGTCGCGTAGATTCTGGCGGGAAGCCGCGCTTCGAGGCGGGCGGGTTGGTCTTTGTTCATAGTTGGAGAAAATACGGCAGTTTGCCGTAATGATCAAGGATCAGTTCGGCCGGGCGCGAACCCTTCTCCCATGGAATGGGAGAAGGTGGCGCGGAGCGCCGGATGAGGGTCGCCGCGATTTCCGCAATGCGTCGAGATTACGCTGGACCGTTGCGCCTGACCTGCATTTTTGCCGACGCGGCCTGCGCCCTCATCCGAGCCGACTTCGTCGGCCCGCCTTCTCCCGTTCCACGGGAGAAGGGACGCGCGCCCTGCTTGTGCCCGTAATCGCGAAGCTCACATCCTTGCCGGCATCTTGTCCTCTTCGGCCAGGTTGGAGAAGCGCGTTACTTCCGCCTCGAAGGCGAGCTGGACCATGCCGGTCGGGCCATGGCGTTGCTTGCCGATGATGGCCTCGGCGCGGCCGTGCGCCCGCTCCATCTCGCTCATCCAGGCGATGTGCTCCTCGGTGCCTTCGCGCGGCTCGCGGTTTCTTAAGTAGTATTCCTCGCGATAGACGAAGATGACGACGTCGGCGTCCTGCTCGATCGATCCTGATTCGCGCAGGTCCGAGAGCTGCGGGCGCTTGTCGTCGCGGCTCTCCACCTGCCGCGACAGCTGCGACAGCGCGAGGATAGGAACATTCAGCTCCTTGGCCAGGGCCTTGAGGCCGGTGGTGATCTCGGTGAGCTCCTGGACGCGATTTTCGGCGCGCGCGCGCGAGCCCGACAGCAGCTGAATATAATCCACGACCAGGACATCGAGGCCGCGCTGGCGTTTTAAGCGGCGCGCCCGCGCGGTCAGTTGCGCGATCGAGATGCCGCCGCTCTGGTCGATGAAGAACGGGATGTTCTGCATGTCGCGCGCCGCGTCGGTGATGCGGCGGAAATCGTCCTCGTTGATGTCGCCGCGCCGGATTTTATACGAAGGCACGCCCGATTGCTCGGCGATGATGCGCGTCGCCAGTTGCTCGGACGACATTTCGAGCGAGAAGAAGCCGATCAAGCCGCCGTCGATGGTCTTGTGCGCGCCGTCCGGCTCGACCTCGTAGCGATAGGCCTTGGCGATGTTGAAGGCGATATTGGTGGCGAGCGCCGTCTTGCCCATGCCGGGGCGCCCGGCCAGAATGATGAGGTCGGACTTTTGCAATCCGCCCATCTTGTCGTCGAGATCGACGAGGCCGGTCGCCATGCCGGAGAGATGGCCATCGCGCTGATAGGCGCTGCTCGCCATGTCGATGGCGACGGTCAGCGCGTCCGAAAAGCGCTCGAAGCCGCCGTCGTAGCGGCCGGTTTCGGCCACCGCGTAGAGCTTGCGTTCGGCCTCTTCGATCTGTTGACGAGGCGGCGCGTCCACCGGCGAATCATAGGCGGTGTTGACGATGTCCTCGCCGATGACGATCAACTCGCGCCGCACGGCGAGATCGTGGATGGTGCGGCCATAATCTTCGGCGTTGATGATGGTGGTCGCTTCCGCAGCCAGGCGCGCCAGATAGGCCTGCACGGCGATCCCGCCGGGAAGCTGGATGTCGCCGAGGAAGGTCTTGAGCGTGACGACCGTCGCGAGTTTCCCGGCGCGGATGAGCTGCGCGCTCACCTCATAGATGCGCCGGTGCAGTTCCTCCGAAAAATGGGCCGGTTGCAGGAAGTCGGAGACGCGGTCGAAGGCGTCGTTGTTGATGAGGATGGCGCCGAGCAGCGCCTGTTCCGCCTCGAGATTGTGCGGCGGCGTGCGATAGGAGGGCGGTTCCGGCGCCGCGACCTGCAATACGCGCCGGCCCGGCAATTGTTCGATTGCTGGCATGGGGACACCGAAGACGGAGGACGGAGGACAGAGGACGGAGGACGGAGGACCAGAGGACTTTCTATCTTCTGTTTCCTGTCCTCTGTCTTCTGTCTTCTGTCTTTGTGAGTCTTTTCCACATGGGCGCACAGGAATTTGGCGCGCGGTCGCGAATTGGTCTTGCGGAAACGAGCGAATCGGATTCCGAAGCGCTCGCGCCCAGCGCAGCTTGGCGATGGGTTCGCAGACAAGCGCGCCCCGCCAGCCTACCGCCGTTCCCTAAACGCTAAGCTTACACATTATCGCCGCAAATAGCGGTTGAGATGCCAAGGTCGTGGGAGGGCGGCCATCCGCGGAGCGGAAGGTGAGACAAATAAAGGGGATTTCGACATGGCCAAGGCTTGGATGCTCGATCTCGTCGCGGTTTGCGCCGCTTTCTTGTTCACCGGCGCCGTCGTCATCGGCGCCTGGTGAGGGCGCCTCAGCCCGCCAGCCTCGCGACCAGCGCGTCGGAAACTTCGAAATTGGCATAGACGTTCTGCACGTCGTCATTGTCTTCGAGCGCGCCGACCAGCTTGAGGATCCTCTCGCCGGCTTCGTCGTCAACCTCGATCGTATTTTGCGGCCGCCACACCAGCGCAGCCTTGTTCGGCTCCCCGAATTTGCTCTCCAGCGTCTTGGCCACCTCGCGCAGGCTTTCGGGCGCGGTGATGATTTCGTGTGTCTCTTCGGTCGTCGAGACATCGTCGGCGCCGGCCTCGATCGCCGCCTCCATCATGGCGTCCTCGGACGCCGTCTTGCGGTCGAACTCGACGAGGCCGACCCGGTCGAACATGAACGAGACCGCGCCCGTTTCGGCGAGCGCGCCGCCCGCCTTGTTGAAATAGGAGCGCACCTCGCCCGCCGTGCGGTTGCGGTTGTCGGTCAAGGCTTCGACGATGACCGCGACGCCGCCCGGCGCATAGCCTTCGTAGCGCACTTCGTCGTAGGTCTCGGCGTCGGCGCCTGCGGCCTTCTTGATGGCGCGTTCGATATTGTCCTTGGGCATGTTTTCGGCGCGCGCGGCGAGCACGGCGGCGCGCAGCCGCGCGTTCATGTTGGGATCGGGCACGCCCATTTTTGCCGCCACCGTGATTTCGCGGGCTAGCTTCGAGAACAGCTTGGAGCGGATGGCGTCCTGCTTGCCCTTCTTGTGCATGATGTTCTTGAATTGACTGTGGCCGGCCATTCGGTACGCCCTGTCGTCCTCGATTTTCTCGCCGCAGCGCGGGTTGCGGCAGGCGGTCATATACGCCGGCCTATTTCGGAAATAAAGGAAGTCTAAAGTGACGGGGACATGGTGCACAATGCGCGATATCGCCCGTCCCACGCCGTTTTCGGCTTCCGCGCTGATCTTCCACGCCAGAGCCAATCGGCGTATAGTTCTTTTCGGAGGTCTCCATGGCGCGTCAATTCGACGTTGTTATCGAAAAAGACTCTGCGGGGTATTTCATCGCGTCGGCGCCCGCCTTGCCTGGTTGCCATACTCAGGCGAAGTCGCTGGATGAGGTGATGGAGCGCATCCGTGAAGCCATCGAGCTTTGTCTCGAGGTCCAGGGCGAGCCCCCCGAGCTGCTCGATTTCGTCGGCGTCCAGCGGATTACGATTGCTGCATGACCTCGCTTCCCAACCTCACCGGCAGGGAATTGGTTGCGGCGTTGAAAAAAGCCGGGTTCGAGGTCCTCAGGATCAAGGGCAGCCATCACTTTCTTCGGCGCGCCGACGGTCGATCCACCGTCGTTCCAGTGCATTCCGGCGAGACGATCGGCCCGGGGTTGTTGACCAAAATCCTGCGGGACTGTGATCTCGATCGAGAGCAATTCCAGAAACTTCTCTAGCCAGTTGCGCTCACATCCCGTTACGCATTGCTCATGATTTGTAACGTGTGCATAATGGTGTTGTGCAGCCCAGTCGCCCGCGGCGGAAGCCGACGCCGTAGCGGAATAGGCAATACCGTGCAATGCGTATCATGTCTCCGCAATCCCGCTTCGTCGCCTATGCGCGCGATGGCGCCCGCGACGCGATGCGCCGCGCGCGCACCTAGCTCTGCTCCCCTTCCCACGGCCGTCGTGCCGAATGTCGCACGTGCAGAATCTCGACCCCCTCAGCATGGATGCTGTAAAAAATCTTGTATGGATACTCGAGAATCACCTTCACGTGCACATCCGGATCATCTGTCTCTTCCGAACCGCGCGGATTGTCTGCAATGAACTTGACCGCCGCATAGATCGAGCGCAGCACATTGCGCGCTCCGCTCGGACTTCGCTTCTGGAGATAGCGTCTGATCTCGTCGATATCAGCAAGCGCTTGCGCTCGATATCGAACTCTCATGTAACGCCATGGCGCTTCCAGTAGGCGCCCATTTCCTCGTCAGGGATGAGTTTGCTCTCCCGCGCCTTTTTGATGGCCGCGCGCTCGTCATCCGTCAGTCGGTATAGGCCAGTGCGACGCGCCTCTATCTCGCGGGCGTACTCCGCCAGAGCTTCCTGATCTTCCTGCGGCCAAGTCTCAACCCGTTGCAGGACTTCTGTCAGTACTTTCGCTGTCATGGCAGACTTATAGCGCCATAAACCCCGCAGCGCCACTGCGTTCCCTGTTAAGCTTGTGGTATGTCTGCAGAGATGCGGACAGGTCGATACAGTATTCACTTAAAAGTAAACGGCGCCGCCGCCTTCGTGGCGCCCTCAAATTTCAACCCCCCGCGGCGGAAGCCGACGCCGGAGCGGGATAGGCAATACCGTGCAATGCGTATCATGTCCCCGTAATTCCCGGTTTATCGATTTTCGATAAACCGCCGTAAGATCGCTATAACTCAAACGACCGCACCCGCTCTCGCAAGGCGCGGCCGGCTCCAAAATGCAAGACCGCCCATGCCTTCCAACGGCGACGATCCGTTTCCCCCGCCCCGCCGCGTGCCGGCGCCGCCGCATCCGCAGGAGCGGCGCGAGCCCTTGCCGGGCCATCGCCCGAAACCCAACCACGAAGATCCTTCCGCCTCGCAGCGCGTCAAGGCCATTTTCAAGAACCCCTCCTACCGTCAAGCGGACGGCGATTTGGATTTTCTGGCGAGCTACGAAACGCGCGGGGTGCGGTTGCAACTCGACTATCTGAAACCGGAACTGTTCATGGCGGCGCATGGCGTCGCCCACACCATCGTCGTGTTCGGCTCGACGCGCATCGTCGAGCCCAACGTGGCGCGCCGGCGCATGGAAGAAGCGCGACGCGCGCTCGCAGCCGATCCCGCCTCCGCCGGCGCCAGAGAACGGCTGGCGATCGCCCAGCGCATCGAAGAGAAGTCGCGTTACTACGATGTCGCGCGCGAGTTCGGCGCGCTGGTCGGGGCCGCGGGCGACAAGGCCGAGGGCCAGCGGCTGGCGATCGTCACCGGCGGCGGACCCGGCATCATGGAGGCGGCCAATCGCGGCGCCTTCGACGTCAAGGCGAAGAGCGTCGGCCTCAACATCACGTTGCCGCGCGAGCAATTCCCCAATCCCTACATCACGCCGGATTTGTGTTTCAGCTTTCATTATTTTGCTTTGCGCAAATTGCATTTCCTGCTCCGGGCGCGCGCGCTTGTGGCTTTCCCCGGCGGCTATGGCACCTTCGATGAATTGTTCGAGACGTTGACGCTGGCGCAGACGCGCAAGATCGCGCCGCTGCCGGTCATCCTCGTCGGCGAGAGCTACTGGCGGCGCGCCTTCGACGTGGACTTCCTGGTTGACGAGGGCGTCATCGAGGCCGAGGACCGGGAGCTCTTCTGGTACGCCGAAACGGCGGCAGAAATTTGGAGCGACATCTTGTCTTGGTACGAGCGGGCGGGGAAATCGCTAGGGCTGTGATACCGACGGCGTCAGGCGATGACTCCAACCTGCGTCATGCCCGCGCTGGTCGCACGGCTGTCTGGGCATGACGGAGTCACAGGAAGCCCGGCAACGCCGGCATATCGGGGTGCGTTATCGCCATCGCCTTGAACACTTCGCCCATATGCGCCTTGGCGTCGCCCGATCCCGCAAGACGCTCGAGCGCGGCAGCGATGTCCGAGCATTGCTCAGGGTTTGCTTGTCTCGACAGCGTCTCGGCGCGCCGCGCAATGCCGAGCTGATCGAGAAAATGCCCTTGCGTCACCGGCCCGAGCACTTTCGCGCCTTGCGCCTTGGCGGCGCGCGCGAGCGCCGCGAAATCGACATGCGCGGTGATGTCCGCCTCGCCCGGATGGGCGAGCGGATCGGCATAGGCATGGCCTTCCACGGCTTGCAGGGTTTCGCCGAGCGAGGTCTCGAGATAGCCGTAGTCAACGACGAGCAGCGCGCCGCGTTCTTTCACAATGCGTCGGGCGATGTCGGTCATCAGCCGCAAGGCGACGGCGCCGATTTCGACGATGGCGCCTTCCGGAGCGTCGACGCGGAGATTGGGCTCCGCATGTTGCGCTGCGCCGAAGACGAGTGCGCCATCATCGCTCAGCCCAACGAGCCGCTCGCGCCAACTCCCGTCGATCCGCACAAAATGACGGACCGGCAGGGCGTCGAAGAATTCATTGGCGAGGATGATCGAAGGACCATGCGGCACATGTTTGAAATCGCCGCTCCACGTGACAGGCCGGCTGGCGTTCGCCAGCATGCGGCGTTGCACGCTCTCGAGCGCCGGGCTCGTCTCGACAAGATGCACGTCGATCGCCTGCGCAAAGGGCGCCGACACCGGCGCGACGCGCAAGACATCCGCCATCAACGTGCCGCGCCCCGGCCCGAGCTCCACGAGACGAACCGGAGAAGGCGCCCCGGCGGCGCGCCAAGCCTCGATCGCCCACAGTCCTAATAATTCTCCGAACATCTGACTGATGTCAGGCGCGGTGATGAAGTCGCCGGACGGGCCGAACGGATCGCGCGTCATGTAATAACCGAGCGTCGGGTGCGACAGGCACAGCGACATGTAATGCTCGAGCGTGATCGGCCCATGCTGCGCGATGATGCTTGCGATTTCGTCGCGCAGCGCGGTCATGCGGCTTGTCCTTTGTGGCGGAGAGCGAAGATCATCGAGAGGGCGCCCAACAAAATCAGCGGCGCCGAGAGCGCCATGCCCATGGTGAGGCCATGGGCGAGCGCTTCTTGTATCGGATCGGGTTCGCGGAAGAATTCGCAGAAGATGCGCGCCACGCCATAGCCGACGCCGAATATTCCGGTGGCGAGGCCGCTATGTTTCAAGGCCCCATTCCTCGCCGCCAGCCCCAGAATGACGAACAGCGCCAATCCTTCCAAGCCGGCCTCGTAGAGCTGACTGGGATGGCGTGGCGCGTCGCCTGCGTGCGGAAACACCATGGCCCAGGGAACGTCGCTGGCGCGTCCCCACATTTCTGGTTTGATGAAATTGGCGAGACGGCCGAACAAAATTCCCAACGGCGCCACGGTGGCGCAAATGTCGCTGACAGTGAGCGCGGGAACGTTCTCGCGGCGTGCGAACAGCAAGACGCCCACGCTCGCGCCGATGAGGCCGCCATGAAAGGCCATGCCGCCTTTCCATGTCTTGATGATCTCGGCCGGATGCGCGAGATAAAAGCCGGGGTCGTAAAACAGCACATGGCCGAGCCGTCCGCCGACAATGACGCCGAGCGCAGCGTAGAGGATGAGATCGTCGAGACTTTGGCGCGAGGGCCGCGCCGCGCCATTCCATAGCGCCTGATCCGCCACAAGCCGGCGCGCATAAAACCAGCCAAGCGTCAAACCGGCGATATAAGCGAGCGCATACCAGCGAACCGGAACCGGCCCGATCTCCACCAGCACCGGATCGATCGCCGGAAAGGGCAGGACGAAAAGAGGCATTGACTGATCCGGGTGCTTGCGGGCCGACAGTCGACCTTAGCGCCTGATGTCACAACTGTCATGGTCGGCCAAGCCTTGGCGGCAGGGAAGGTTGCCTTTTTATCTCTTGCGGCCACAAAAGCAGCCCTCATGCCGCTTCCGGCGCCGCGCCGACGAGCCTGCGCGCTTCGCCGGCTGTGATTGGATGGCCGAACGCATAGCCCTGCGCATAACCACAGCCGAGCTGATACAGTTCGATCGCATCCGACTCCGTCTCGGCGCCCTCCGCGACGACCTCCATGCCAAGGTCCTGGGCGAGCGCGATGATCGAACGCAAGATCACGGAGCGCGAGCCCTTGCCGGTATGGCGCACGAAAGAACGGTCGATCTTGATCGTGTCGAAGGGGAAACGCTGCAAATAGGCGAGCGACGAGTAACCGGCGCCAAAATCGTCGAGCGAGAGGCCGGCGCCGAGCTCCTTGATGCGAGCGAGCATCTGCGCGGCGTATTCCGGGTTCTCCATGACGAGGCTCTCGGCCAACTCGAGTTTGAGGCTGCCCTTGGCGATGTCATTGCGCATGAGCACGCTGTTCACGTCGCGCAACAGATCGTGCCGCAGCAATTGCCGCGACGAGACGTTGACGGACGCAAAGATTGGCGGATCGACGGCCAACGCCCTCTGCCATGCGGCAAGTTCGCGCGCCGTCAGCTCCAGAGCGAGCAGGCCGAAATCGACAATGAGGCCGGTCTGTTCGGCGACGTGGATGAACTCACTGGGGTTAAGACGGCCGATGCGCGGATGGTCCCAGCGCAGCAGCGCTTCGAAACCCGCGACCGTCCGATCCTCGAGCCGCACGATCGGCTGGAAGAACACCTTGATTTCGCCGCGCTCGAGAGCGCGGCGCAAGTCCGCCTCCAGCGTCAGGCGATCCGATCGCCGCGCGCGCATGGCCGGCCTGAACACCTCGATGCGATTGCCGCCCAGGCGCTTGGCGTAACGCATGGCGATCTCCGCATCCTCAGCCATGTCATCGCCGCCGGGATGCAATTGCTGGTCGAATAGAGCGAGACCGATGGAGACGGAAAGACCGATCTCCTGATCGGTGAAGCGCACCGGCGTCGCCAGCGAGCGGCGGACCGACTCGACGAGCGCGATGACCTGATCGGGGTTGGTCTCCGAGAGGAGAATGATGGCGAACGTGTCGCCGGACATGCGCGCCAACGTGTCCTGCGGCCGCAACAGACGCGTCAGACGGTGACCGACGGTGAGCAGGACGGAGTCGCCGGTGGCGACGCCGACCTGCTCGTTGACCTGCTTGAAGCGGTCGATGTCGATGCTGATGACGGTCGGCCGAACCTCCGATTCCCTGCGCGCGAAGACGAGGGCGGCCTCCAGCCGGTCGAAGAACAATTCGCGATTGGGCAGACCGGTCAGATTGTCGTGCACGGCGTCATGCAGCAGCCGTTCCTTGGCGTTGCGCTCCTCGGTCACGTCGTTGAGCGTGCCGACGACCCTTATGACCTCGCCATCCGAGCCGATCACCGGGCGGGCGCGCAGGCGGTAGCACAGATAATGGCCGTCCGCGGCGCGCAGCCGGAACTCCTGGTTGATGCGTCCGCGCCGCTGCTCGAGGATGGTGTCGAGACAAGCGCGATAGCGGTCCTGTTCGAAGGGATGCAACAGATCGAGCCAGGAAGACGCCGCCCCTTCCAATCCGCCACGATCGAGGCCGAGCTGCGCCTCCGCCTCGGGACTGACGAAAATATGGTCGGACGGGACGTCCCAATCGAACACGATCTCGTTGGCGCCGGTCAGCGCCAGCGCCTTGCGTTCGATGTCGGTGATCGCGCCGCGCGCCAGACCGCCGCTCGCGAAGGCGTTCTGCATGACCGTGAAGCCGATCAGCATCACGATCAGCACGAGGCCGCCGAGCAGCGCCGGCGAAACGAGATCGTTGGTCAGCCAGCCGGCGACCGTAAAGCCGGCCGCGCAGACCCATAAAAGGAGCAGGAACCAAGTCGGGATCAACATGATGGCGCGATCAAAGCCATGCATCGCCAGGTAGAGCACCAGAACGAAACCGACGATCGAGACGGTGGCGAGCGATATGCGGGCGACGCCGGCCGCGACCGGCGCGTCGAAGATGGCGAGCCCCACGAGATCGGCGAGGATGACCAGCCAAAGCGCCGCGACATGCCAGGCGCGCACATGCCAGCGGTTGAGGTTGAGATAGGCGAACAGGAACACCACCAACGTTGCCGAAAGCACGGTTTCGGCCCCGGCGCGCCAGATGCGATCGGTGTTGGGATCGGCGCCGAAAATCTTGGCCCAAAATCCGAAGTCGATGCACACGTAGGCGAGCACCGCCCAGGCCAGCGCCGCCGCCGCCGGAAAAATCACCGCGCCTTTCACGACGAAGACAATGGTCAAGAACAACGCGAGCAGCCCGGCGATGCCGATGACGATGCCCTTGTAAAGCGTCAGGCTGGTCACCTTGTCCTTGTAAGCGTCGGGCTCCCAAAGATAGAGTTGAGGAAGATTGGGCGTGCGCAGTTCCGCTACATAAGTGACGGTCGTGCCGGGATCGAGGGTCAGACGGAAGACGTCGGCGTCGGCGCTGTCTTCGCGTTCGGGCGGAAAGCCCTGACTGGCGGTGATCGCGGAAATGCGGGCCGCGCCGAGATCCGGCCAAATGACCCCCGAGCCCTGAAGCCGGAAATGCGGCGCGACGATCAGCCGCTCGACCTGCTCGTCGGTGTCGTTGGTCAGGGCGAAGACGATCCAACTCGGCCGCGTGCCGGGTTCTTTCGCCCCCACCTCGATGCGGCGGACGATGCCGTCAGAGCCGGGGGCCGTGGCCACCTGCAGCCGGTCGCTTTGGGACGAATGCTTTTCCACCGCGTTGGTGAGATCGATCGCCGGCGCGTCGTGGGGCACGCGCACGGAATCGACCGCTCGCGCCCACGGCGGTCCCGCGACGATAAGAAGCAGCGCGATCAGATATTTGGAGAGACGCACGAATCACTTCTCGGATACGATGAGCCGGCGGGCCGGAGCCTTACGGAGCGGCGCCGGAGGCCTCCGACTTCTTCATGTCGGAACTGTGACTGGTAGAGGCTAAGTCGCCGCCCGGCAAGACGGTACGGTCTTGGCGCGGCGATCCCAGCCGCGTGGCCGCGCTGCGGGACGCCGCTTGCGAAGCGGGACCGCGCCAATATACGTTCGTTTGAGGGAGACGCCGAGGCTTTCGGCGTTCGGGGAAATACGGCCGGCTGTTTCCCTTTTAGACGGCCACGCCCGCCGGGCGTTGGATCACAAGACAGGAACGACTTGGATGCGTAGCGTTCTCGGGGCGCCCCGTCAGCTGCTGCGTCGGCTTCGCGAGATCATGGCGGAGCCGGTGAGCGCCCAGGCGCGGCTCGACAAGATCGTGGTGCAGATCGCCGCCAATATGGTGGCGGAAGTCTGTTCGGTCTATGTGCAGCGCGCCGATCAGCGACTGGAGCTCTACGCCACGGAAGGTCTCAATCCCAAGGCGGTGCATCTGACCACCTTGCACGCCGGGGAAGGACTCGTCGGCTTGATCGCCCAGCGCGCCGAACCCTTGTCTTTGTCTGAGGCTCAGGAGCATCCGGCCTTCTTGTACAAGCCGGAGACGGGCGAGGAAATCTAC
>JACOUB010000011.1 GCA_016178015.1 Methylocystis sp.
ATGCTGCACCCCATGAATGACGATCGGGCGCGCCAGATCGTCGGCGAGCGCCACGATCCCCTTGACGCGCAACAGGCGCGGCCCATGCGCCTGGCGCAATATGTCGAGAAACATGTCGAAGGCCGAAGGGGCGAGCGGCGCGTCGCTCGATATGCAAAAGGCGCGAATGTGATCGTCGTGGCGGTTGCGATCGTTGACGTGCGCATGATCGTGATGCGCCGCTTCGACTGCCGCCGCATTGAGCCATTTGGCGATTTGCGGGGTTTTTCCCGAGGCGCCGTAGAGACCGCAATCAAGCAACGCGCCGGCGCACGCCTCTCCCTTGGCGGCGATCAGCCGGGGCGCCGCCGGATTGAGCCTTTGCAACCGCGTTTCGAGATCGGCGAAACGCGCCGCGCCCGCCTCGTCCTCGAGCAGATCGGTCTTGGTTATGACCAGCCGGTCGGCGACGGCGGCCTGCTTGACCGCTTCCTCATGCGCGTCGAGCGTCGCCGCGCCATTTGCCGCATCGATGAGCGTGACGACGCCGTCGAGGCGATAACGCAACATCAGATAAGGGTGATACATGATCGTGTGCAGGATCGGCGCGGGGTCGGCGAGCCCCGTTGTCTCCAGCACGACGCGGCGGAACGGCCGGATGCGGCCATTGTCGCGCCGGCGCAGCAAATCCTCGAGCTGGGCGACGAGATCGCCGCGGATCGTGCAGCACACGCAGCCGGAACTCATGACCACCATGTCGCCGTCGATGTTCTCGACGAGCAGATGGTCGAGCCCCACCTCGCCGAATTCGTTGATCAGCGCCAATGTGTCGGAAAGTTCCGGGCAAGCGAGCAGGCGATTGAGCAGCGTCGTCTTGCCGGCGCCGAGAAAGCCGGTGAGCACGGTGAGCGGGATGGGCGGCGGCGGTCGGCGCGCCGCGCCATCCTCCTCCGCAACGGTCATTGCTCTTTGCCCGCAGCCTGACGCTTGGACCCATGATGGCCGACCGCGTGCTTCTCGACCTTGGCGACAACGACCTTGTGCGGCTGTTTCGTTGTCGCGTGCTTGGCGCCGTGGCGCGGCTTCCCATGCAGATGCGCCGTATGAGCGTGCGGCTTGCTCGCGGCATGGCGGCGCATCGACGCGACGCCGTGGGCGATCGGCGCCCCGGCAGCTTCGGCGCCTTCGGTCTTTTCCCCGGCATAAGCGGTCGGCGATAGCGTTCCGAGCGGCGCGCCAGGGTCGCGCGCCCCAGCCACCGGCCCCTCATAGCCGGACGGCCGCCCGACATAGACGGGAACCGGCTCGAATCGCGGACGCGGCAACCCGGCGATGGCCTTGACGTTGATGCGCGCCGGCGCCCCGCCGGAGCCCACGCCATACTCGGGGGGAATCGCAATCGACATGTCCTCCACCTCGGCCAAGAACTTGGCGGTGGCCTTGCCGCGACGGCGGCAAACGCTGTCGCGCATGTCGGGAGCGCTCGCCACGCCGAAGGTCGGCAAGGACGCAATCGATCCCATCGCGCTGCCGGTCATGAAGGCGCGATCGAGCAACGCCGCCGCCTTGGCGGTGCGCGCCGAGGCGCTGGGCGCGCCGAGCACGACGGCGATGAGGCGCTGCCCGCCGTGCGTCGCGCTCGCCACCAGATTGAAGCCGGCGGGACAGGTGAAGCCGGTCTTCATCCCATCGGCGCCCGGATAGCGGCCGAGCAGCCCGTTGTGCGTCGGAATGATGCGCGATCCAAGCTTCATCGCGCCGATGTTGAATAGGCCGGCCGATTCGGGAAATTGCAGATAGAGCGCGCGTCCCAAGATCGCCAAATCACGCGCCGACGTCACTTGACGCGCATCGGGCAGGCCGTTGGGATTGACCCAATGCGATTCCTGCATGCCGAGCGAAGCGGCCGCTTTGTTCATCTCGTCCGCGAAGGCGTCGACCGAGCCCGACACGCCCTCGGCGATGGTGACGGCGATGTCGTTCGCCGATTTCACCATCAGCATCACCAGCGCATTGCGGAGCGTGACCTCGGAGCCGGGGCGAAACCCCATCTTGGTGGGCGCCATCTTGACGGCGCCCGGCGATACGAGAAGAGGCGTATCGAGCGTCAGGCGTTGCGTCCGCACCGCGTCGAGCGCCACGTAGACGGTCATCAGCTTGGTGAGCGAGGCCGGATACCACGCTTGGGTCGCCTGCTCCTGCTGCAAGATTTGGCCGGAAGCCACGTCGATGACCACCGACGGCGCAGCAGACGCCGACACGCCCCACATGGCGGGCGCCGCGCACAGGGCGGTAAGACTGCAGCGGATTGTTTTTGCACCCATGAACTTCATTTAGCTCGCTCCGCGATCCGTCTCCGAATGGTGCCGATGAACGCGCCGAGCATAGCCTCGATCGTGAAACGGTTCAATTATTGTCGAGATATGCTTTACGGCGCCGCTTGAGGTCGGGCCCCTCGTCTCCCGATGGGACACGAACGGCGGCGCCTGCAAATCGCTTCAAGACAGGAAGATGCAACAAGAAAGAATATGCTATCGTTCGTCCAGGAGCTCAGGCGGCGATGCATCGGTGATCGACAAACTCGAATACTTCATCACGCTGGCCAAGGAGCATAGCTTTTCGCGCGCCGCCGAAATCTGCGGCGTGACGCAGCCGACCCTGTCGGCGGGCGTCAAGCAGCTCGAGGCTGCGCTCGGCGTTCTGCTGGTCAACCGCACGTCGCGTTTTCACGGCCTGACCAGCGAGGGCGAACGCGTTCTCGAATGGGCCAAGCGCATCGTCGCCGACGCCAGGGCGATGCGGCAAGAGGTGCGCGCGCTCAAGGAGGGCCTCTCCGGGCAATTGAAGATCGCCGCCATCCCGACCGCGCTCGGCATCGTCTCGGCGCTGACCACCCCCTATCGCGACAAACATCCGGGCGTGCGTTTCACCATCCTCTCCAAGTCCTCGTCCGAAATTCTTTCGATGCTCGACAATCTCGAAATCGACGCCGGCCTCACCTATCTCGACAACGAGCCCTTGAGGCGCGTGCGCATGGTGCCCTTGTGTTCGGAACGCTACCGCCTGCTCACCTTCGCCGCTAATCCCTTGGGCGACCGCAGCCGCGTCACCTGGGCGGAAGTGGGACGCATCCCCTTGTGTCTGCTGACGCCCGACATGCAGAACCGGCGGATCGTCGATCGCTTGATCCGCGACGCCGGCGGAGAGCCCGCGCCGACGCTGGAGTCAAATTCGATCATCTCGTTGCTCGCGCATGTGAAGACCGGCCGCTGGGCGACCATCCTGCCGGACAAATTGGCGGTTACGCTGGGCGTCTCGGCGCCTCTGCGCTCCATCCCGATCGTCGAGCCGGAGGCGGTGCATGAAATCGGCCTGGTGGTGCCGCATCGCGAACCGGCGATCCCGCAAGTGGCCGCGCTCGTGCTCGAAGCCGGGAAAGTTGCGCTAAATCCGTCCGCCGAGGATTTATAGAGTTTGCCTATCATGCAACGAACTGACATTATTGACCTGTCGGTGGTTTTGCGGCAGTCTCACCTTCAACTACTTGAAAGAGCGATAGCTGAGCCATCGCCCGCGCAAATAAAATAAATGGGGAAAAAATGTCTGGCGCTGTTCCGTGGAACGAAGCGCGGGCGCACGAGATCATTACCGCCCATCTCGGGCTGGAGTGTCCCGTTCTGCCCGTTCTTCATGCTCTCCAGAAAGAATTCGGCTATCTGTCGGCGGAGGCGATTTCGCTATTGGCGAAGGCGCTTAACATTTCGCGCGCCGAGATGTACGGCGTCATCACCTTCTACGACCATTTTAGGATCGAGCCGCCCGGGCGCCATGAGTTGAAGCTGTGCCGGGCGGAAGCTTGCCGGTCGATGGGCTCGGAAAAAGTAGCTCGCGAGTTTCTCGATTCCCAGCATCTCGATTGGCGCCAGACCGCCGCCGACAATTCCCTAACCGTCGATGCGGTCTATTGTCTCGGTTTGTGCGCGCACAGTCCCGCGGCTCTTTATGACGGCGACCCGATTGGACGCGTCGATGCGCCGAAACTCGCCGCGCTCGCGCAAGAGGCCAAAAGCGCATGACCAAGATTTTCGTGCCCAGGGATATGGCTGCGCTCGCGATGGGCGCCGAGCGCGTTGTCGCGGCGATAGAGAAAGAAGCGAGCGCACGCGGCGAGAGCGTCCAGATCGTGCGCAACGGCTCGCGCGGCCTATTGTGGCTGGAACCCTTGATCGAAGTCGTGACGCCGCAGGGGCGCATCGGCTACGGGCCGGCGGCCGCCGCCCACGTTCCCTCGCTGTTCGACGCCGGTTTCCTGACCGGCGGGGCTCATGCGCTTTGCATTGGCAAGGTCGAGGACCATCCCTGGTGGGCGCGCCAGAACCGCGTGACCTTCGCGCGCGTTGGCGTCATCGATCCGCTGTCGCTCGAGGACTGGACCGCGCATGGGGGCGGCAGGGGCCTGGCCCGCGCGTTTGAGGTTGGTCCAGCGGCGACGATCGAGGAAGTCACCAAGTCCGGCCTGCGCGGGCGCGGCGGCGCGGCCTTCCCGACCGGAGCCAAATGGAAGCGGATCGCCGCGACGAAGGCGCCCCAGTGCTATGTCGTCTGCAACGCGGATGAAGGCGACAGCGGCACTTACGCGGATCGCATGATCATGGAGGGCGATCCCTTCACGCTCATCGAGGGCATGACCATTTGCGGCTTCGCCAATGGCGCGAGCAAGGGCTTTGTCTATTTGTGCTGCGAATATCCGCAGGCGGCGGACGTTTTTAGCAAGGCGCTCGAGATCGCGCGGGCGGCCGATTGGCTTGGCAAGAATGTGCGTGGCTCGGATTTTGGCTTCGACATCGAGCTGCGCGTCGGCGCCGGCGCCTATGTTTGCGGCGAGAGAACATCGCTGCTCGAGAGCCTCGAGGGCAAGCGCGCCGTCGTGCGCGTCACGCCGCCGGCGCCATCGTTGGTGGGGCTGTTCGGGCGCCCCACCGTCGTCAACAATGTAATGTCGCTCGCCAGCGTCCCGGTCATCATGGACAAGGGCGGGGACTATTACGCGGGATTCGGCATGGGCCGCTCGCGCGGCGCCATGGCGATGCAGATCAGCGGCAATGTCAAATACGGCGGGCTGTTCGAGGCGGGCTTCGGGCTGACGCTGGGCGAGATCGTCAACGACATCGGCGGCGGAACCTTCACCGGGCGCCCGGTGCGCGCGGTGCAATGCGGCGGTCCGTGCGGCGCCTATTTCCCCACTTCCTTGTTCGACACGCCCTATGATTACGAAGCCTTTGCCGCGCTGAACGCAATGGTCGGCCACGGCGGGCTGGTCGTGTTCGACGACAGCGTGGACCTTGCCCAGATGGCGCGCGCCAGCATGGAGTTCTGCGCCCTCGAAAGCTGTGGCAAATGCACGCCTTGCCGTGTCGGCTCGATACGCGGCGTCGAGACGATCGGCAAGATCATCGCCGGCGTCGACGTGGACGCCAACATCGCGCTGGTCGAAGACCTCTGCGAGACCATGAAATTGGGCTCGTTGTGCGGGCTCGGCGGGGCCATCCACATGCCTATATTGAGCGCGCTGCATCTTTTCCCTGAAGATTTCCGTAAAGCCGCCCTTCCAGCCGCAGCCGAGTGACGGGAAACCCGATGAGCCTCATCAAGGAAGTCGATTACGGAACCCCGCCTTCGGCGTCGGAAAAAATGGTCACGCTGACCATCGACGGCCAGCAGGTGAGCGTGCCCAAGGGCACGTCGATCATGCGCGCGGCGATGCAGCTGGGCACGGAAATCCCCAAGCTCTGCGCCACCGACAGCATCAAGGCGTTCGGCTCCTGCCGCCTGTGCGTAGTCGAGGTCGACGGTTGGAGTGGAATGCACGCCTCCTGCACGACGCCGGTCGAGCCTGGGATCGTGGTGCGCACGCAAACGCCACGCCTTGCGGCGGTCCGGCGCGGCGTCATGGAGCTTTACATCTCCGATCATCCGCTCGACTGTCTCACCTGCGCGGCCAGTGGCGATTGCGAACTCCAGGCTCAAGCGGCCGCCGTCGGCTTGCGGGACGTGCGTTATGGCTATGACGGGGCGAACCACGTGTTCGCCAGAAACAACGGCGCGGTCAATTTCGACTGGAAGCCAAAAGACGGGTCCAATCCTTATTTCACCTTCGATCCCGCCAAGTGCATCGTCTGTAGCCGTTGCGTGCGCGCCTGCGAGGAGGTGCAGGGCCGCTTCGCGCTAACGATCAGCGGACGTGGCTTCGACAGCCGCCTGTCGCCTGGCGTGGACGAGGCGTTCTTCGAATCGGAATGCGTCTCCTGCGGCGCCTGCGTGCAAGCCTGCCCGACTGCGGCGCTGACCGAGAAATCGGTGATCGAGATCGGCCAGCCGGAACATTCCGTCGTCACGACATGCGCCTATTGCGGCGTCGGCTGCGCCCTCAAGGCGGAAATGCGCGGCGAGGAAATCGTGCGCATGGTTCCTTACAAGGACGGCAAGGCGAACCATGGCCATGCCTGCATCAAGGGCCGCTTCGCCTATGGCTATGCGAGTCATCGCGAACGCATCCTCGCGCCGATGATCCGCGAGAAGATTTCCGAGCCCTGGCGCGTGGTTTCGTGGGAGGAGGCGAACGCCTTCACCGCCCGCCGGTTCAAGGAAATCCAGGCGAAATACGGCAAACGCTCGGTTGGCGGCATCACCTCGTCGCGCTGCACCAACGAAGAGACCTACCTGGTTCAAAAGCTCATCCGCGCCGGCTTCGGCAACAACAACGTCGACACGTGCGCGCGCGTCTGCCATTCGCCGACCGGCTATGGCTTAAGCCAAGCTTTCGGAACGTCGGCGGGAACCCAAGATTTCGATTCCGTCGACGACGCCGATGTGATCGTCGTCATCGGCGCCAATCCGACCGACGCGCATCCGGCGTTCGGCTCGCGCATCAAGAAGCGTGTGCGCAAGGGGGCAAAGCTGATCGTGATCGATCCGCGCCGCACCGAGCTCGTGCGCTCGCCGCATATCGCGGCGGATTACCATCTTGCCCTGCGGCCTGGGACCAATGTCGCCGTACTCACGGCGCTGGCCCATGTCATCGTCACTGAAGGCCTCGTGAACGAAGCCTTCGTGCGCGAACGCTGCGACTTTGACGAGTTCCAGGACTGGGCCGCCTTCGTCGCCGAACAGCGCAACAGCCCCGAGGACGTGGAAAAATATTCCGGCGTGCCCGCGGCGAATATTCGCGCCGCCGCGCGTCTTTACGCGACCGGCGGCAATGCGGCGATCTATTACGGGCTCGGCGTCACCGAACATGCGCAAGGATCGACGACGGTGATGGCGATCGCCAATCTCGCCATGGCGACCGGCAATCTCGGACGGCGCGGCGTCGGCGTAAATCCGCTGCGCGGCCAGAACAACGTGCAGGGCTCCTGCGACATGGGCTCGTTCCCGCATGAGCTTCCCGGCTACCGGCATGTCGCCGGCGACGCGGTGCGCAAATTGTTCGAGGAAGCCTGGGGCGTTTCGCTCGATCGTGAGCCGGGCTTGCGCATCCCCAACATGTTCGACGCGGCGATCGACGGCGCGTTCAAGGGCCTCTATTGCCAGGGTGAGGACATTCTGCAATCTGATCCCGACACTAAGCATGTCTCAGCGGCGCTCGCGGCGATGGAATGCGTCGTCGTGCACGACCTCTTCCTCAACGAGACGGCGAATTACGCGCATGTCTTCCTGCCGGGTTCGACCTTCCTCGAGAAGGATGGAACCTTCACCAACGCGGAGCGGCGCATCCAGCGCGTGCGCAAGGCGATGAGCCCGAAGAACGGTTACGCCGATTGGGAAGTGACCCAGTTGCTGGCGAAGGCGTTCGGCCTCGCGTGGGACTATAAGCATCCGAGCGAAATCATGGACGAGATCGCGCGGCTGACGCCGACTTTCGCCAATGTGTCTTATGAAAAGCTCGAGATGGACGGCTCCGTGCAATGGCCGTGCAACGACAAGTCGCCGGACGGCATGCCGATCATGCATATCGACGGTTTTGCACGCGGCAAGGGCAAGTTCGTCGTCACGGAATATGTGCCGACCGACGAGAAGACCGGTCCGCGCTTCCCGCTGCTGCTCACCACCGGCCGTATCCTGTCGCATTACAACGTCGGCGCGCAGACGCGGCGCACGGAAAACAGCCGCTGGCACGAGGAGGATGTGCTCGAGATCCATCCGCACGACGCCGAACTGCGCGGCGTGCGCGACGGAGATTGGGTGAAGCTGCACAGCCGCAGGGGCGAAACCACGCTGCACGCCGTCATCAGCGATCGCGTTGCGCCAGGCGTCGTTTACACCACCTTCCATCACCCGGCGACGCAGGCCAATGTCGTCACCACCGACAATTCCGACTGGGCGACCAATTGTCCCGAATACAAGGTGACGGCGGTGCAGGTTTCGGCCTGCAATGGGCCGACCGAATGGCAGGAGAAATATCGCGACTTGTCGGAGGCGAGCCGCCGCATCGCGACAAGGGTCGACGCCGCGGAATGAGCAGTGGGCCGCCCAAAGCCGCAATGAAGGTCGCATGCCTCGCCCGCCGTCGCGAGACGACGGCGGCAGGGTTTCGCGTCGTCCCCGAGGAGACGCCTGTCGCCTTCACCTATGGCGGCTCGACCCATGCCGTGATGATGGCGACGCCCGCGGACTTTGAGGATTTCGCCGTCGGTTTCGCGATCACCGAAGGGCTGATCGACAGCGCGAAGGACGCCGGCGACCTCGAAATCGCCTATTCGGCGCAAGGCGTCGAATTGCGCTGCTGGCTCGCGGGCGGACTGCAGGAGGTCTACGCCGCGCGCCGGCGCAGCATGGCGGGGCCGACCGGCTGCGGCCTGTGCGGGATCGAGAGCCTCGAGCAGGCAAGCCGGCCGCTTCCTCGCGTCGAAAACGCCTTGCGCGTGCAGGCCGGCGCGCTGATCGAGGCAATGGCGCAGCTCCCCGGCGCGCAGCCCCTCAATCAGCAAACGCGCGCCGTCCATGCGGCGGCCTTTTGGAACCCGGTCACGGGGGTCATCCTGGTCCGCGAGGACGTCGGGCGTCACAACGCCCTCGACAAACTCGCCGGCGCGCTGGCGCGCCAGGATATTGCAGCGTCACAGGGCGTCATCCTATTGACGAGCCGCATTTCCGTCGAGCTGGTGCAGAAGACGGCGCGCATCGGCGCAGCCGTCATCGCCGCCGTCTCGGCGCCGACGGCGCTTGCCATCCGCACGGCGGAAAGTTGCGGAATCACGCTGGTCGCCATTGTGCGCGACCGCGATTTCGAGGTATTCACCCACCCGCACCGCATCCTCGAACAGGTTTCCGCGCATGTCGCCTGATAAGCTCGTCAAAATGGCGAACCAGATCGGTCAATTCTTCGCCGCCCAAAGACATTCCGACGCCGTCGCGGAGACGGCCGACCATCTCGAGAAATTTTGGGATCCACGCATGCGCGAGAAAATCATCGCTCACGTGAGAAACGGCGGCGACGGGCTGGACAAGGTTCCGCTGGAAGCAGTCAAGAGGCTGGCGGCGGCTGAAAAATGATTACTTCCCTTCTCCCGCTTGCGGGAGAAGGTGTCGCGCGAATGCGCGACGGATGAGGGCGGGCGGCGCGCCCGAGCCCATCGGCCCTCATCCGACCCTCGCTGACGCGAGGGCTGCGTTCTCCCGTTGCACGGGAGAAGGGTGCGCGCGAGCCTCACCTCGCCTCCGCCTGCAGCCGCGCCAGCACCTCCTTCGTCGCCAAGCCATCGGCGGGGTCGATGCCTTCAGCGAGCTGAAAGGCATGGACTGCGTTGCGGCTGGAGCGCCCGAGCTTGCCGTCGATGACGCCGCGGTAGAAGCCTCGGACGGCGAGAAGCTGCTGCATCGCCTTGCAGTCGCTCGTGGAGAGCGGCGCAATCCCTTTCGGCCAGGGCGCCACAGGGATGTGCCGGCCGGCAATGCGATCGGCGAGCAAGGCTACCGACAACGCATAGGCGTCGGAGGTGTTGTATTCACGGATGACTTCGAAATTGTCGGTAATGAGAAACCCCGGCCCCTTGGCGCCCGCCGGCATATAGAGGCTCGCCGCGCCGCCGGCTGGTAAGGCTGCGCCATCGACGCGCGAAAAACCCAGGGCGCGCCATTGCGTAAAATCGAGATCGAAGGTCGCAAAATCGAAGCCTGGCGGGATGGCGACCTCCATCCCCCACGGCAGATCAGGGCGCCATCCCGACTGCGCAAGAAAATTGCCGATCGAGGCCAGCGCATCCGCGCGCGAGGTCCAGATGTCGGGGGCGGCGTCGCCGGCGTAGCTCGCGGCGTATTTCAGGTAGGCCGACGGCATGAACTGCGGCTGCCCCATGGCGCCCGCCCACGAGCCGCGCAGTTTTTCGCGCGCGACGCCCTTCTGCAACATGACGAGCGCGGCGACGAATTCGTCGGCGAACCGGGTTTCCCTGTGGCCTTGGTAGGCGAGCGTCGCCAACACGCGCAACACATCGGCGCCGCCGGCAGCCGTTCCGAAATTGCTCTCGACGCCGAGCACGGCGACCATGATCTCAGAAGGGACGCCGCTCTTGGCTTGGATGCGTCGCAGCGGGTCGGCGAATTCAAATGCGACGTCGCGCCCGCGCGCGACGCGGCCATTCGTCACGCTGCGCGCGAGATAGGCGGGAATGGAAATGGTGAATTCGGCTTGGGCCTTGGCCCCTTCCATGACGCTCTGGTCCGGGGTCAATCCCTGCACCGCGCCGTCGAACACCGCGCGCGAGACGCCAGCATCGCGCGCGAGCGGCCACAAACGCTCGAGAAACAAGCCAAAACCGCCGACGGCGACAGAGGCATCGCCGTCGCCCGCCGCCCAGCAAGGAAGACAAAGCGCAGAGAAAACAAGGGTGAACGCCAGAAACAAAGGCGCCGAGCGCCGAACTCGGATCGGCAAAACGCCGGCGTTTGCGCGCATCGGCACGTTCGTCTCCCCACCCTGCTCATTGTTTGCCAACATGACAGATTCCGCCATTTCATTTGACAGGCGTCCGCGACTGTCTTCTAGTGAGTTGTCCTGGACTTCCAAGCAGTGCAAAGCTGCAAGCAGTGCGAAGCTGGATGGGCGCGGAGCGATTGATGACGCATCACCTACTAAACATGGGTTCGCGTGAACCGATCCGCCTGCGCGACCGGCCTCTTAAGGTGAATGTCGCCGGCGCCGAGGAGCAACTGAAGAGCAGGCTGAGAAACGCGGGTCTGCGGCCGACCGTGCAGCGCATCTCGCTCAGCAAGCTGCTGTTTGGCAACGGCGACCGCCACGTCAGCGCGGAGGCGCTGCATGCCGAAGCGCGCGCCGCCGGCCTGCAGCTGTCGCTATCGACAGTCTACAACACCCTCAATCAATTCGCCGAGGCCGGACTTTTGCGCGAAATCGCCGTGCAGGGCCCCAGAACCTATTTTCATACGCGCATCTCCCCGCACCATCACTTCATCGACGAAGCCAGCAACAAAATGTTCGACGTGGCGGATGGCTCGGTCGAATTCGCCCGGCTGCCGACGCCGCCGGCCGGCATGGAAATCGTCGGCTGCGACGTCATCATCAGGCTGCGGCCGAAGAAGGGCTGAGGCGCAAGGACCGCGAGCCTTCAGGCTCGCCGTCTTCATGCGAGCCTGAAGGCTCGCGGTCCGCATTTTCTGCTCACCGAAGCAGCCTCTTCAGTTCCGCCCGCAGGCCGTCGGCGAGATCGGGGCGGGCCAGGCCGAACGCGACATTGGCGGCGAGAAAGCCCAGCTTTGAGCCTGTGTCATACGTCTTGCCGTCAAACCGCACGCCATGGAACGGTTGCGATGCGCTGAGCCGGATCATCGCGTCGGTGAGCTGGATTTCGCCGCCCGCGCCCGTCTCGCCGGTTTCGAGAAGGGCGAAAATCTGCGGCGCCAGGATGTAGCGGCCGGAGATCATCAAGTTGCTCGGCGCCATCCCTTGCGGCGGCTTTTCCACCATCCCCTTGATCTCGAAACTGTGGCCATGGTCCTTGCCGACGGCGACGACGCCATAGTGATGCGTTTCCTGTGGCAAAACCTCCTCGACGGCGATGATATTGCCGCCATGCTTCGCGTAAGCCTCCATGCACTGGGCCAGACAGCGCGTCGCCCGCTTGCCGTTCGGCGCCGTCACCATGTCGGGCAGCAGCACGGCGAAGGGTTCGTCGCCGACGATGTCGCGCGCGCACCAGATGGCGTGACCGAGGCCGAGCGGCGTCTGCTGGCGGGTGAAACTGGTCGCCCCCGCCTTCGGCAAGTCCGCCATCAGGGCTGCGTATTCCTTTGTCTTGTTGCGGCGGCGCAGGGTATCCTCGAGCTCATAGGCCACGTCGAAATGATCTTCGATCACGCTCTTGTTGCGCCCCGTGACGAACACAAAATGCTCGATTCCCGCCTCTCGCGCCTCATCGACCACGTGCTGCAGCGCCGGCCGATCGACAATGGGCAGCATTTCTTTGGGGACCGCCTTGGTGGCGGGAAGAAAGCGCGTGCCCAGTCCAGCGACCGGAAAAACCGCCTTGCGGATGCGCTTGGTCATGAGTCGTCCATTGCGAAGGTGACGCCAATCGGCGAATTAAGGATAATCACGGGCAAACGCCGCTCGTCTCGCCAAGATTGACGCGAACTTAGCGTTTCTTTTGTTAATTTCGGGTGAGGAAACAATCTGGGCGGAAGTCGCGACATGAGCGTCCTCGTTACCGGCGGCGCCGGTTATATCGGCAGTCATATGGTGCTCGAACTGGTCGACGCTGGCGAGAGCGTCGTCGCGCTCGACAATCTTTCGACCGGTTTCCGTTGGGCTGTGCCCGAGAACGTCCCCCTTGTCGTCGGCGATGTCGCGGACGAGGACTTGGTGACCGAGACGCTCGCACGCCACGACGTGGACGCCATCATTCATTTCGCCGCCAAGATCGTCGTGCCGGAGTCGGTTGGCGACCCCTTAGGCTATTATCTCAACAATACGGCCAAAGCGCGGACATTGCTGGCCTGCGCCGTGGACAGCGGCGTCAGGCATTTCATCTTCTCCTCAACCGCCGCCGTCTATGGCGATCCCGATCACAATCCGGTGACCGAGGACGCGACGCTGAAACCGCTCTCGCCTTACGGACGCTCGAAATTGATGGTCGAATGGATGCTCGCCGACGCGGCCAAGGCGCATGAAGTCTCCTATGTCGCGTTGCGCTATTTCAATGTCGCCGGCGCCGATCCCAAGGGCCGCTCGGGGCAATCTGCGCCACACGCCACGCATCTCATCAAGGTCGCCGCGCAGACGGCGCTCGGCCATCGCCCGAAGATGCAAGTGTTCGGAACCGATTATCCGACGCCGGACGGAACCTGCGTGCGCGACTACATCCAGGTGACCGATCTCGTGCGCGCGCACCTGGACGCGCTGCGCCATCTGCGCTCGGGCGGCGACAGCCTGACCTGCAACTGCGGCTATGCGCGCGGGTTTTCGGTGCTTGAGGTCATCGACACGGTGAAAAAGGTCTCAGGCGTCGATTTTCCCGTGGAGATTGTCGGACGCCGGCCCGGCGATCCGGCGGCGATCGTCGCCGCCGCCGATCGCATCAAATCGACACTCGGCTGGACGCCGCGGCATGACGATCTCAAAACCATCGTGCGCCAAGCGCTGGACTGGGAAAGGCGGTTGCATAATCGCAAGATCGGGTGACGGTGGCTTCGCGCCGAAGCAAGCGCGCCAATCGAAACATTTTCTCTCCCCGCCTGCGGGACGGGCGCGACCCGAACTGAGCAAACGTCAACGAACCCGCCGCCGCTTTCAGATCGTCTTGTTCTCGAATCGGCATAAGTCGACGATCAGGCAGCGCGGGCATGCGGGGCGCGGCGCCTTGCAGACGTAACGGCCATGCAAAACGAGCCAGTGGTGGGCGCGCAGCTTGAAGCGCGCGGGGACGACCGTCTCGAGTCCAGCCTCCACCTCCTGCGCCGTTTTGCCCTTGGCGAGCGGAATGCGGTTGGAGACGCGAAAGATATGGGTGTCGACGGCGATCACCGGCTCGCCAAAGGCGGCGTTCAGCACGACATTGGCGGTCTTGCGGCCGACGCCCGGCAGCGCCTCCAGCGCGCCGCGGTCGTGCGGAACCGCGCCGCCGTGCTTTTCCACGAGCTGCGCGCACAGCGCGATGATGTTCCTGGCCTTGGTGGGGTAGAGACCGATGGTCTTGATGTGGTCGCGCAAGCCGGCCTCGCCGAGCGCCAGCATCTTGGCGGGCGTGTCAGCGAGGCTGAACAACGCGCGCGTCGCCTTGTTGACGCCGGCGTCGGTGGCTTGCGCCGACAGCACGACCGCGACCAGCAGCGTGAACACATTGGTGTGTTCGAGTTCGGTCTTGGGGTCGCGATTGGCCTTTTCGAACCGCGTGAAAATCTCGGTTATCCGCGCGGTTTCGCGGCGGCGCCGGTCATTTGTCGCATCGGAATGTCGCATTGGGAGGCCATCCCTGGAAGCGGGCGCGCCGTGCTTTGCTCTTGTGGGGACGCCGGCGGTCGAAAACGCCGGCGGTCGAAAACTCCGGCGATCGACATCGCCGCCCCTCGTCGATCGCCTTCCGGCTGATCTTTACCGTGTGCGCGATTGTTGCGCGAAGGCGCCCTTTTTGTTTTCCGTTTGCGCCTTATAACTTGCTGGGTGGTTCGACGGAAGGCGTCAAGATGACGGCGGCGGCTCCATTAGAGGAACATATTCTTACCCGGCGGCTGGTGCCGTATCGCTCGCTGACGCCGCACGCCTTCCATTGTTTTATCGTCATTTTCGGCCTGATCACCTTTCTCTTCTCGCTGCCGTTCTTCTTTATCGGCGCTTGGCCGGTGGCCGGCTTCATGGGCCTCGACGTGCTCGGGCTCTACATTGCCTTTCGCGCCAATTTCCGCTCGGCGCGCGCTTACGAAACGTTGGACTTAACGCCGTTGGAGCTGGTGTTCGCCAAGGTCGGCGCGCGCGGCCAACGCGCGGAATGGCGTTTCAATCCATCCTGGGTGCGTCTCGAGCAGAAGACGCATGCGGAATTTGGAACCGAACGGGTGGCGTTGATCTCGCGCGGCCAGAGCGTCGAAGTGGGGTCTTTTCTGGGGCCCGACCAAAAGGCGGAACTGGCCCGCGATCTTACGCACGCGCTAGCATACGCACGGCGGGGCGCCCGGTTCGCGTGACAAAATCGTTTTCGGGCGCCGCCGCCTCTTGCGCGGGAGCGTCATCTGCGAGAAACAGCTCGAGATCGCCATGCTCAGCGAAACCCTCGCAGTCCAACTCCCATCTTCCGCCGACGACTACGCCAAAGTGGCGGAGGCGATCGCGTTCATTCAGGGGCATTGGCGCAGTCAGCCCTCCGTCGAGGCCGTCGCCCACCAAGTCGGCCTTTCCGCATCGCATCTGCACGCCTTGTTCCGGCGCTGGGCCGGCTTGACGCCGAAATCCTTCATCCAGGCTCTGACGCCGGATTATGCGCGCGCCTTGCTGCGCGAGCAGGCGAGCGACCTCGACGTCGCGCTGGAGGCAGGCCTCTCGGGGCCGGGACGCTTGCACGATCTGTTCGTCGCGCACGAGGCGATGACGCCCGGCGAATTCGAAAGCGGCGGGGCGGGATTGGCGCTTCGCTATGGCTTTCATCCCTCGCCGTTTGGCGAGGCGATCCTCGTCGCCGCCGAGCGCGGGCTGGCCGGCCTGGGCTTCGTCGATCGCGGCGAGCGGGCAGAGGCGCTCGCCGATCTGGCCAGCCGCTGGCCCTATGCGCAGCTCCGGCCCGATCGGCAAGCGACGGCGCCTTACGCATGCCGCGTCTTCGATCCTGGACAATGGGCGCCCGATCGGCCGTTGCGCCTCGTGCTCATCGGCACGGATTTCGAGGTCGCCGTCTGGGAGGCCCTGCTGCATATCGAGATGGGCCGGGCCGCCACCTATGCGGCGATCGCCCGCCGGATCGGCCGGCCGAACGCCGCTCGGGCCGTGGGCGCGGCCGTGGGCAACAATCCCATTTCGTTCGTCGTGCCCTGTCACCGCGTGCTGGGCGCCGGCGGCGCGCTGACCGGCTACCGCTGGGGACTCGTTCGCAAACAGGCGATCATCGGCTGGGAGGCCGGACGCGTGCTGGGGCGATAGCCTGAGCGCGCCTTTAGCGGCGCGCATTCCGTGCCGCCAAAGCGGCCTCGGCCTCTTGCATCAGGCGTCCTTCGTGGCTCTTCAGGTAGCGCCACAGGAGGACGACGCCGAGCAAGGCGCCGGCGAAAGCCGCCCATCCCAGCGGTCCGGCGATCAGCTGGACGGCGGCGCCGAGAAAATAGCCGCCGCATCCAAAGATCAAAGCCCAAATCACGCCGCCAGCGGCGTTGAAGAACAAAAACCTCACTGGATCGAGCCGGTTGACGCCGGCCAGCACCGCCGCCAAAATCCGCAGCAACGCAATGAAGCGGCCGAAAAACACGATCGATCCGCCCCAGCGCGAGAACAAATATTGGCCCAACAGCAGCTTGTCAGGGCCTACTCCGATGGCGCTCCCGTGACGCTCCAGCAGCTTTAAACCGAATTCGCGCCCGATCCAGAAACCGATGTTGTCGCCGACGATGGCGCCCGCCGCGGCGGCGCCGATGACCAATTCGATTTCCAGATTGCTCGAATGTCCGGCATAGATCGCGGCGCCGACGAGAACGGTCTCGCCGGGCAATGGCAAACCGGAACTCTCCAGAGCGACGACAACGAACACCGCCCAGTAGCCGTAATGCGAAAGCATCGAGACAATTTGGGCCTGGTCGAGGACATGCACCATGGTTGTTCCCGTCTTAGCGAAGCGACAGAAAAAGGCGGTTGCGGGCCGCACAACGCGCGCCCGCACCCCCGCTCGTTGCCGATGGCGTTCAAGCTTCCGTCGCCATTCTTGCAGTATAAAGCGAAATCGCCTCGCGCCGAAACGCAATTTCGCTCCGTCTCCTCGTTAGCGAAATTGTCCAACTCGGCCAAAACAGACGTTCTGGCGTTCTCGCAGAGCGAGAACGCCATCGCTCGAGCTACTGGAAGCGCCAGGCGCTGGCGGAACACCTTCCGCTCCAGACGAACTGCGATCCAAAATCCTGCGGATCGTCATCGAAAAACATCGGGCCATCCTCTAAGGCGCCCTCGACGACCTGACGCAACCCATCGAGAAGCGGCTGATCGGCGCCGGCGATCTTTCGCTGTAAAATCGCCCGCGTCTCTTCATTGGCGCGCAACGCGAAGTCGCGCATGACACTGGCCACGAACCGGCCCGCGTTCAATCCCCGCTCATGCGCCGCCGCACGAACCCGCTCGGCAAAATGCCCCCCGATGCACGCGACCGCCGCCTGGGCGACCTTATCATTCGAGCACGAATGGATCATGTCCGCGATCAGCATGAAATCCTCCCTTCGGCCTTTATGAATTGACCTGGACCCGGCGATCTTCCCTTTTTTTATTTTTTTGCCTTGATTTGCGTGTCGTCGCCTTGGACGCCGCATTCACTCGTTTACCGCATTGGCCAAGACCGGCTTTCTTGCTCGAAGCCTAATTGAATTCAATAATCAATACTACATGCTAAATGCTTATTGTTGCACCAGAATGACGAGACTCTACTGCAGATACAAATGCAAATAGCGCCACAAAAAGGCGTGACCGTGGCAATATCAATTCATCGTTTAGCCGCATCGCACACCACCACTCTTTATCCTCCCGACGCCCAGCGCATCCTGGAAATGGCTATCTCGAACACGCCGCCGCCGCGTGGCGCGGCGCCATACAATTTCGCGGTGCATTATGATTTTTGTTTTGCTTGCGCCTTGGTAAGCCAACGCATGAGGGGAAAAAAAGTTTCATCCGAAAACCGGAGACTCTCGGCGCGGGCTTGACGATCGCCGTTGCGAACCCGAGTTATGATTTCGTCGCGGGCGCGCGCGCCTGATGCCCGTTTGTGGTTTTGAATGGAGGGTCGCATGGAACGACGCACATTTCTGACATTGATGTTCGCGGGGGCAGGAGCATCCATGCTCGCCACATTCGCCTCGCCGAGCAAGGCTTTGACGCGTCTCGCGCCAATTGAGCCGATAGACGATACGCCGACATTGAAGCCCGAAGCCGCCATTGCAACGCCCGAAGATATGGAAACGGCAAAAATCGAAAAGATCCAGTACTGGTATTGGCGGCGTCGGCGGCGGTGGGGCTGGCGGCGTCGACGCTGGTGGGGATGGCGACGGCGCCGCTGGGGGTGGCGGCGTCGACGTTGGGGGTGGCGCCGCCGCCGCTATTGGTATTAGCGCCGGCTTATTGTTGGTGACCATCTAACGCGATAGGGAGCCGGGGAGGTTGTCTCGGCTCCTTAGCGTGGGGGCATGGCTCTCACCACACCCCGGCGTTGGGCATGGAAAGCCATGGCTCTTTGGGGGGCAGCGGCGCGCCCTTCTGCAAGAGTTCGATGGAGATGTTGTCGGGCGACCGGATGAAGGCCATGTAACCGTCGCGCGGCGGACGATTGATGGTTACGCCGCGGGCCTGCAAGCGCGCGCACAACTCATAGATATTGTCGACGGCGAAAGCCAAATGACCGAAATTGCGGCCCCCGGCATATTGCTTCTCGTCCCAATTGAAGGTCAGTTCGATCAACGGCGCCTTGTTGGCGCGCGCGGCGTGCTCGTCGCCGGGCGCCGCGAGATAGACCAGCGTATAGCGCCCTTGTTCATTGCTGGAGCGGCGGACCTCGACGAGACCCAATTTGCCGCAGAAAAAGTCCAGCGAGCGATCGAGATCGCCCACCCGGATCATCGTATGGAGATATTGCATTTTGCCGCCTCTTCGATGAACTCCTGCAATCGCAACGCCGATTCACGCCCAAAGTTCGCGCGAACTTGCGCATTTGCGCCAGCAGCATGGTCTTGCTAATCCCGTCTGTCTCTCGAACGCCCACTCACCGCAACGCCCATGCACGCCAACGGCAGCCTCGACCAGGACGCCTCGATGCGCAAGAGCGCCGCCGCCAAGGCGTCGATCGCGGCGAGCGCGACGCTCACGCTCGCCAAGCTCGTTGCGGGTCTGTGGTCTGGTTCGCTGGCGCTGATCTCGGAGTCCGGTCACGCCGCCGTTGACACCTGCGCCACGTTGCTCACCTTTTTGGCGGTGCGCGAGGCCGTCAAACCAGCCGATGCGGAACATCATTACGGCCACGGCAAGTTCGAATCGCTTGCCGCGCTCATCGAAACAGGCTTGCTCTTCGGCCTCGCGCTGATCGTCGTCGGCGAAGCGGCGCGGCGGCTCGGCGAACCCCATGTCGAGATCGACGCCGGCTGGCCGGCGTTTGCGGTGCTCGGCCTGTCGATCGGCATCGACTTCGTGCGTTCGCGCAAACTCGCGGCCATCGCCCGCGAAACGGGAAGCGAGGCGCTTGCCGCCGACGCCCTGCATTTTTCCAGCGATCTGGTGTCCTCGGCGCTGGTCATGATCGGCTTGGCGGCGACGAGAGCCGGTTTTACGCGCGGCGACGCGATTGCAGCCTTCGGCGTGGCCGCTTTCATCGCCATCGCCGGTTTCAGATTGGGCCAGCGCACCATCAAGACATTGCTCGACGCCGCCCCGCGAGAACTCGTTCCGCGCCTCACGCGGATCATCACTGAGGCGCCCGGCGTCATCTCGATCGAAAGCTTGCGGCTGCGCACGGTCGGCCATCAGGTGATCGGCGAGGCCGCCATCGGCGTCTCGAGAACGCTGCCGCTGGAACAGGCGGCGCGCATCGAGGATGCGGTTGCAGCGGCGATCCTGGCGGAGATTCCGCAGGCGCAAATCACGCTTACCGCCAATCCACGCGCTCTCGACGACGAAACCGTGCTGGAGCGAATTCTTCTTGTCGCCGCTCGCCGGCGCCTGCCGGTTCACCATATCGTCGCGCAACAGATTGGCGGCCGCTTGTCGATCAGCCTCGACCTCGAGGTCGACGGCGGCATGCCGCATGGGCGTGCGCATGCGATTGCCAGCGGTTTCGAAGGCGCGATGCGCGACGAATTCGGCTCCACGGTCGAGATCGAAACCCACATCGAACCGCTTGAGCCGCATCTTCTAGCAGGCCGCGACGCCGACAGCGCGACCATGCGCGAGATCGAAGAGTCATTGATCCGACATTCGGCGCATCTGGGCAAGGCGACGGACATTCACAGCGTTCGCGTGCGCGAGACCAGCGACGGCCTGGTCGTCAACTATCATTGCTGCGTCGATCCAACGCTTTCGGTCGATGCAGCGCACGCGGCGGTCGACGAGATCGAACGCCACGTGCGCGTGGAATTCCCGGTTATTCTGCGGATCGCCGGCCACGCCGAGGCGCGCGATCATTGAACACGTGTGACAGCTCCGAGCGACTCGTGTTATACTGACGTTGGTCAAAACATTGACCCATCAGCGCGTCCTGGCCGGGCTTGTCCCGGCCATCCACGCCGGGATGTGACAGAAAATCTTCAAAGGGACGCGGAAATGTTCCGCCTCTCGTTCAGAAAGCGTCGCGGTTTATCGGCGTGGATGCCCGCGACAAGCGCGGGCATGACGGGTAAAGCTATCGATGCGCTCCCAAGCCTAAAGAAGCCCCAGTGACCGACAAACATGCCGATATCGCCGCCCTCCCTTTCGAGAAAGCCATGCAGGAGCTCGAGGAGATCGTCGGCAAGCTCGAGAAGGCGAACGTGTCGCTTGACGAGTCGGTGCAGCTCTATGAGCGCGGCGAGGCCTTGAAAAGGCGCTGCGACGCGCTTCTGCGCGAAGCCGAGGCGCGCATCGAGAAGATCACGCTCGGCGCGGATGGGGCGCCGACAGGCGCGAGCCCGCTCGACGTGGAGTGATGGACCCATGCGAGCCTGAAGGCTCGCGGTCCGAGGAACGTCATTGGACCGCGAGCCTTCAGGCTCGCAGAACAAATTTTACTCCCTGCCGACGCTCACATAGGCAAAGCCGCGCTTGCGCATGTCGGCGGGGCGATAGACGTTGCGCAGATCGACGACGACCGGCGCGCGCATCGACCCCTTGATGCGCTCGAGGTCCAGCGCACGAAAGACGTCCCATTCGGTGACGATGACCAGCGCGTCGGCGCCAGCGGCGCAGTCATAGGCGTTTTCGGCGAACGTGACTTCCGGCATCAAGCTACGCGCCTGCGCCATGCTTTCCGGATCATAGGCGTGGACATCCGCGCCGTCGCCGGCGAGCGAGGCGACGATGGCGAGCGAGGGCGCGTCGCGCATGTCGTCGGTATTGGGTTTGAAGGCGAGGCCCAAGAGCCCGATCTTCTTGCCGCGCACTGCGCCGCCGCACGCCGCGATGACCTTGCGCGCCATGGCGCGCTTCCTCGCGTCGTTGACCGCCACTACGGTCTCCACGATGCGCAAGGGCGAGCTGTGGTCTTGTCCGATCTTGATGAGAGCGAGCGTGTCTTTGGGAAAACATGAGCCGCCATAGCCTGGTCCGACGTGCAGGAACTTGCCGCCGATGCGCTTGTCGAGGCCGATGCCGCGCGCCACATCCTGCACGTCGGCGCCGACCTTTTCGCACAGATCCGCGACTTCGTTGATGAAGGTGATTTTGGTGGCGAGAAAAGCGTTGGCCGCGTATTTGGTGAGTTCCGAGGTGCGCCGCGAGGTAAACAGCAGCGGCGGCTGATTGAGATTGAGCGGCCGGTAGATTTCGCTCATCACGTCACGGGCGCGGGGATCGTCCGTGCCGATGACGACGCGATCGGGGCGCTTGAAATCCTCGATCGCCGCGCCTTCGCGCAGGAATTCCGGGTTCGAAACGACGGCGAAATCGGCGTCGGGACGCAATTCGCGGATGATGCGCTCGACTTCGTCGCCGGCGCCGACGGGGACCGTCGATTTGTTGATGACGACCGTGAAGCCTTCAAGACAAGCAGCGATTTTTTGCGCGCCGGCATAAACGAACGAGAGGTCCGCAAAACCGTCGCCGCGCCGCGAAGGGGTGCCGACCGCGATGAACACCGCGTCCGCGCCGGGCACGCTGGCTTCGAGCGCGGTCGTGAAGGCGAGCCGCTTCTCACGCACATTGGCCGCCACCAATTCATCGAGACCAGGCTCGAAAATCGGCATTTCGCCGCGGACGAGTCGCGCGATCTTGCCTTCGTCGGTGTCGACGCACGTGACGATATGGCCGAAATCGGCAAAACACGCGCCCGACACGAGCCCGACATAGCCGGCGCCGATCATGGTGATGTTCATCGTGTGGTCTTTCTGTTGACTGCTCGAAAACCCAGTGGGTTGCTTCAACTAAAATGACAGGGGAGCCATTCCTTGGAATTGCGGCCAGTGCGAGCCTGAAGGCTCGCGGTCCTGGTCCTGCGTCACTTGGACCGCGAGCCTTCAGGCTCGCAAATCGCAATCCCAAATGTCCGTTGCATTCAGCCGCCGACGCCGAAGGCCGCCAGCGCCGCCATATTGACGATTTCCGCGTCGGTGGCGCCGAGCTGAACGATCTGGATCGCCTTGTCGAGACCGACGATGAGCGGGCCGAGCACCGTCGCGCCGCCCAGTTCCTGCACCATCTTGGTGGAAATCGAGGCGGAGTGAAACGCCGGCATGACCAGCACATTGGCCGTGTCTTTCAAGCGGCAGAACGGATAAGCCAGCATCAACTGCTTGTTGAGCGCGATGTCGGCCCCCATCTCGCCCTCATATTCGAAATCGACGCGCCTTGAGTCGAGAACGCGCACCGCCTCGTGGACGCGCGCCGTCCGCTCGCCCGGCGGATGGCCGAAGGTCGAGAACGCGAGCATGGCGACGCGCGGCTCGAGTCCGAGGCGCCGCGCGACGCCGGCGGCCTCGATGGCGATGTCGGCCAGCTCCTGCGAATTCGGCAATTCGGTGATGGCGGTATCGGCGACGACCACCGGCTGCCCGCGCCCCAACACCAGCGAGGCGCCCATGAGCCGATGGCCGGGCTTCTCGTCGATGACCCGGCGCACATCCTCGAGCGCATTGGTAAAATTGCGGGTGACGCCCGTCACCATGGCGTCGGCGTCGCCTTGCGCGACCATGGCGGCGGCGAAATGGTTGCGATCTTGATTGATGAGGCGCTGACAGTCGCGGAACAAATAGCCCTTGCGCTGCAACCGCTCGAACAGGAATTGCGCGTAAACGGCGTTGCGCGACGACAGCCGCGCGTTGTGAATTTCGATCTGATCGCTCATTTCGAGACCGGCGTCCGCCGCCATCGCCACGACACGTTCCTCGCGCCCGACCAGCACCGCGCGGCCGAGCCCCTGGGCGACAAACGACAGCGCGGCGCGGATCACCTGCTCTTCTTCGCCCTCGGCGAAGACCACGCGTTTCGGATAGCGACGCACGCGTTCGAAAATCGTCTGCAAGGCGCCGGCGACCGGATCGCGGCGGGCCGACAAGCGCGCGCGATAGCCCTTCATATCGACGATGGGCCGGCGCGCCACGCCCGAATCCATCGCGGCTTTGGCCACGGCCGGCGGAATCACCGAAATGAGCCGCGGATCGAACGGCGCGGGAATAAGATAGTCGCGGCCAAAGCGCGGACGCATTCCCTGATAGGCGTTGGCCACTTCGTCGGGAACGTCCTCACGCGCGAGCTCGGCGAGCGCTTTCGCCGCCGCGATCTTCATCTCCATGTTGATCGTCTTGGCGTGAACGTCCAGCGCGCCCCGAAAGATATAGGGAAAGCCAAGCACATTGTTGATCTGGTTGGGATAGTCGGAGCGTCCCGTGGCGATGATAACGTCGGGGCGCACCGCCCTCGCTTCTTCCGGGGTGATTTCCGGATCGGGATTGGCCATGGCGAAGATGATTGGATTTTTCGCCATGGTTTTCAGCGCCGCCGGCCGCAGCGCGTTCTTCACTGAAAGACCGTAGAAGATATCCGCCCCTTTGAGCGCATCGGCGAGCGTTCGCGCCTTGGTGTCGATGGCGTGCGCGCTCTTCCACTGGTTCATCCCCTCAGCGCGGCCGCGATAGACGACGCCCTTGGTGTCCACGAGCGTCACATTCTGCGGCGAAAACCCCAAGGCTTTGGCCAGATCGAGACAGGCGATGCCGGCAGCGCCGGCGCCGTTGCAGACGAGCTTGGCGGTTTCGATGTCGCGGCCGGTCAGCTTCAACGCATTGATGAGCCCGGCCGCCGAAATGATGGCGGTTCCATGCTGGTCGTCGTGGAACACCGGAATGTCCATCAGTTGCCGCAAGCGCTCCTCGATCATGAAGCATTCCGGCGCCTTGATGTCCTCGAGGTTAACGCCGCCGAACGAGGGTCCCAAGAACTTCACCGCATTGATGAATTCCTCCACGTCCTGGGTATCGACTTCCAGGTCGATGGCGTCGACGTCCGCGAAGCGCTTGAACAGAACCGCCTTGCCTTCCATCACCGGCTTCGCCGCCAACGCGCCGAGATTGCCGAGCCCTAAGATCGCGGTGCCATTGGTGATCACGGCGACCAGATTGCCCTTCACCGTGTAGTCGTAGGCGAGCGAGGGGTCGTCGACGATGGCCTGCACCGGCGCGGCGACGCCTGGAGAATAAGCCAGCGACAAATCGCGTTGCGTGGCCATGGGCTTGGTGGCGACGATGGCGAGCTTGCCGGGCCGCCCCCGCGAATGGAACAGCAACGCCTCCTTGTCGGTGAAAACCGGCCGCTCCTGCTTTGGAGGCACTTTAACCATCATTGTCCGCCGTCTTTCGTTGCGCCGCCTGCTGCGGCGCAGCAACCTTATTCACAGCCCACGCGCTTGCACAAGCCCGCTCGACTCCGGATAAGGCGACCCGCCCCATGGCGATCCTCGGCAAACCTTGTTAGCCTGCCGGCCATGGACAAGGTTGTCAGACAGCCGCCGCTGCAACTAGAAGCGAGGCCGCAGACGCGGCCGACGCCGATGATGGCGCAATACATCGAGATCAAGGCGGCCAATCCCGATTGCCTGCTCTTTTACCACATGGGCGATTTCTACGAGCTGTTCTTCGAGGATGCGCAAATCGCCGCGCGCGCGCTCGGCATCATGCTGACCAAGCGCGGCAAGCATTTGGGCGAGGACATTCCGATGTGCGGCGTGCCGGTGGAGCGCGCCGACGACTATCTGCAAAAGCTCATCGCGCTCGGCCACCGCGTGGCGGTGTGCGAACAGCTCGAGGATCCGGCCGAGGCCAGAAAACGCGGCCCCAAATCGGTGGTGCGGCGCGACGTCGTGCGGCTGGTGACGCCCGGCACCATCACCGAGGAGGCCCTGCTCGATCCGGCGCGCGCCAACGCCTTTGCGGCGCTGGCGCGGGCGCGGACCGGCGATGGCGGCTTCGCTTACGGGGTCGCCTGCGTCGATATTTCCACGGGCGCCTTTGCCGTCTGCCAAACCAGCGAAGCGGACCTCGCCGCCGCGCTCGCGCGCCTCGAACCGCGCGAGATCGTCGCCGCCGAGACGCTGTGCCGCCAACCGGCGCTCAGTGCGACGCTGCGGGCGGCCGGCGTCCCGGTGACGCCGCTCGGGCGCGACGCGGGCGACGGACCAAACGCCGAACGGCGTCTCGCCGACTTCTTCGGCGTCGCGACGCTCGACGGATTTGGCGCTCTCAGCGAGGCGGAAATCGCCGCGGCGGCGGCGGCGATCCTTTACGTCGAGCGCACCCAGAAAGGCAAGCGCCCGGCCCTGCGCCCTCCCATGCGGACTGGCGACACGACGACGCTCGAGATCGATGCGGCGACGCGAAGCAATCTCGAATTGACGCGCTCGCTCGCGGGCGCGCGCGAGGGCTCGTTGCTGGCTGTGATCGATCTCACCGTGACGCCGGCGGGCGCGCGTCTCCTTTCCGAGCAAATCGCCGCGCCGTCGACCAATCCGGCGCACATCGGCCGCAGGCTCGACGCCGTGTCTTTCTTCGTCGACGAGACGGAGACGCGATCGCGCCTGCGAGCGCTGCTGGCGCGCGTTCCCGACATCGCGCGCGCTCTCTCTCGCCTGTCGCTGCAGCGCGGCGGGCCGCGCGATCTCGCAGCTGTTCGCGTGGGCCTGACCGGCGCGCGCGACATTGCGGCCCTGTTTGCGACGCAGGCGTCGATCGCCGCGGATGCGGCGCGCGAAATCGCGGCGCTGGCGCGCCCCGACGGCGCGCTCGAGGCAATGATCGCGCAAAGGCTCGCCAGTGAGCTTCCGCTCGACAAGCGCGCCGGCGGCTTTGTCGCCAAAGGGGTCGACGCCGAACTCGACGAAGCGCGCAACTTGCGCGACGAGAGCCGGCGCGTCATCGCCTCGTTGCAGGCACGCTACGTGGAGCTTGCCGAGACGCGCCAGCTCAAGATCAAGCACAATAATTTTCTCGGCTTTTTCATCGAGGTTCCGCAGGCGCAGGGCGAGAAGCTGCTGCGCGCCCCGTTCGATGCGGTGTTCGCGCATCGCCAGACCATGGCCGACGCGATGCGCTTTTCGACGCGCGAACTGGTCGAGTTGGAGGCGAAGATCGCCTCCGCCGCCGACCGCGCCCAGGAGCGGGAGCTCGCTCTGTTCGACGAACTCGCCGCCGCCGTGCTGGCGCAGACGCCTAAGCTGCAACGGCTCGCCGAAGCGCTGGCCCGTCTCGACGTATTTGCAGCGCTCGCCGAGCTCGCCGCCAAACGCGGCTGGACGCGGCCCTTGGTCGACGCCTCGCTCGATTTTGCGATTGCCGGCGGGCGCCATCCAGTGGTTGAAGCTTCGCTCGCAGCGCGCGGAAGCGTCTTCGCTCCGAACGATTGCGATCTTGGGGCTGAGCGCGCCGGCGAGGCGGCGGGCAAGATCGCCGTCGTCACCGGCCCCAACATGGCCGGCAAATCCACCTTCCTGCGCCAGAACGCGCTGATCGCCATTCTCGCTCAAGCCGGCTCGTTCGTGCCGGCCGCAGCCGCGCGCATCGGGGTGGTGGATCGATTGTTCTCGCGCGTCGGCGCCTCGGACGATCTGGCGCGCGGCCGCTCGACCTTCATGGTCGAGATGGTCGAGACCGCCGCGATCTTAAATTGCGCCGGCCCCCGCTCGCTGGTGATCCTCGACGAAATCGGACGCGGCACGGCGACCTTCGACGGCCTCTCCATCGCCTGGGCTGCAATCGAGCACCTGCACGAGGTCAATCGCGCGCGCGCCATCTTCGCCACTCATTTCCACGAGTTGACGCAGCTAGCAAAGCGCCTTCCCCGCCTCGTCAATCTCACCATGAAGGTGACGGATCACGCCGGCGAGATCGTCTTTCTGCACGAGGTCGTGCAAGGCGCCGCCGACCGCTCATATGGCGTGCATGTGGCGGAACTCGCCGGCCTGCCGGCAAGCGTCGTGGCGCGCGCCCACGCGATCCTCGCCGAACTCGAGGCCGCGGACCGGCGCGCCCCGATCGAGGCGCTGATCGACGATCTGCCGCTGTTCGCGCACACGCAGCCAGCGACGAAAGCGCCCGACGTCGTGCGTGCGGCGCTGGCTTTGATCGACCCCGACGCGCTCACCCCGCGCGAAGCGCTGGCGGCGCTCTATGAGTTGAAGGAGAAGGCGGGGCGGAGATGAGGCGGAGCGGCTGCTTCGTACGCCGCCACACAAACAAATCCTGCAACGATGAGTAGGTTGGCGATGCTCACGGATCAATTATCCGATCCCTCACTGCCTGGAGCCTGTCATGTCCTGTCGTCTGCTTTCAGCGACAACCGTCGCATCGGCGCTTCTCTGCCTCTCCGCCAACGCCAAGTGCATTTACAAGCCGTTCGAGTTCTTTCCAGAGAAGAACGGCGCCGTGGTGGTCGAGTCGCGGATCGACGGCGAAACGCCGTGCAAGCATAATTTCGCGGAAGGCGAAGGCTATCATTTCACCAGCCTGACAATTGATCGCGCGCCAGAGCACGGCGCCCTGACGCAGACCGGCGACACCCAGTTCGTCTTCACGCCGAACGCCGGTTTTTCGGGCAAGGACGCCTATATCTTCGAGATCTGCGCGACCAAAGGCGATGAGGCCGGCTGCTCCACCATTGCTTTCGTCGCGACGATAAGAAGCCGGCGATAGCAACGAAAGCTTGCCGCCACAGTCGTCTTCGCTGTCAACGTTCCTCTTCTTTCGCCGGCCCGACGCCCAGCTCCGCGAGGCAGACGGAGAGTTCCGGCGCGAGCATCGGCGTCAAGCGCTCGATCGCCGCAAGCTCGACGATTTCGGCGTAGCCCGCGGCGCCGAGGCCACGATGAACCCAGGTTGTCGCCTTCATGGCGTCGAGGACCCAGACTTCGCGAACCCCGAAAGCCGCGTAGATCCCGATCTTGCGGCCCTTGTCATAGGCGAGGCTGGAATCGGCGACTTCGATCGCCAGCAAGACCGCCGGACCGTCGAGCGCCTTCAAATCGAGGTCATGGCGAAAGACGCAGAAATCCGGCTCGACGAAGGTGCGCGCGTCGAGACGCAAGGTGGTTTCCGGGGCTATCGACAAATGTTCGGGCGCAGCGCGCTGCAAGAACCGGTTTAGCTCGATCTTGATCCATTCATGGCGGGCGCCTTTGGGCGCCATCGGCACGACCTCCCCGCCGATCAATTCGAAACGCTCGTCTTCGTCGATGATGCCGGCCCGCACCATTTCCTCGATCTCCGCAATCGTCCAGCACCGCCGGGGAAGCCCCTCGGCGGCCTGGGTTGCGAGCGGAAACGGAACGGGACGCAGATGCGGGTTCATGTAAGAAAAATATAGCACGAAATCGGTTCGGCCGACAAAAAGCGACAATCAGCGATCGGCCAGGGCCGCCTCAATCGCCGCCGACACGGCGTCGACAGGCGCCATGCCGTCGACCTGCTTCAATTCGCCCTTGCCGGCGTAGTAGGCCGAAACTGGCGCGGTCTGGGCGCGATAGGCCTCTAACCGCGACTTGAAGGACAGCGGGTTGTCGTCGGCGCGCACGACGCCGCCGCCGGCGATCGTTTCATTAACGCGCATCTCCATGCGCGCGAGCAGGGCGCGTTCGTCGACCACGAGCTCGATCACGGCGTCGAGCCGCAGACCTTTCTCCTTGAGAAGAGCGTCGAGCGAATGCGCCTGCGCCACGGTGCGCGGAAAGCCGTCGAGAATGAAGCCGTTGGCGGCGTCCGGCGCCTCGAGCCGCTGCCCGATGGCGCCAACGACCACGTCGTCGGGAACGAGGTCGCCGCGGTCCATGATCGCCTTGGCCTGCCGGCCGATGGGCGCGCCGGCCTTGACGGCGGCGCGCAGCATGTCGCCGGTCGACAATTGGGGGACGCCGTATTTGGCGACGAGACGCGCCGACTGCGTTCCTTTGCCGGCGCCGGGCGGCCCCAAAAGAACCAGCCTCACTTACGTTTGCCGCGCAGCTTGGTCTTGCGGATCAAACCCTCGTATTGCTGCGCCTGCAAATGGCCGTGAATCTGCGCGACCGTGTCCATCGTCACGCTGACGACGATGAGCAGCGACGTGCCGCCGAAGTAAAACGGCATGTTGGCGTAAGCGATGAGCCCTTCCGGCAGCACGCAGACCAGCGCGAGATAGGCGGCGCCGAGCACCGTGACGCGCATCAGCACGTCGTCGATGAATGTCGCGGTGCGCTCGCCGGGGCGAATGCCGGGAATAAAGCCGCCATGCTTCTTCAGATTATCGGCCGTGTCCGCCGGATTGAAGACGACCGCCGTATAGAAGAAGGCGAAGAACACGATGAGCAGCACATAGGAGGCCATGTAAAGCGGCCGGCCATGGCCGAAATAGGCCGAGATGAGCGCGAAGATATTGTCGGAGCCTTGCGCCTGATTGAAGTTGGCGATCGTAGTCGGCAACAACAACAGCGAAGAGGCGAAGATCGGCGGAATGACCCCCGATGTGTTGAGCTTCAAGGGCAGGAACGAGGTCTGGCCCTCGTAGACCCGGTTTCCATGCTGGCGCTTCGGATAGGTGATCAGCAAGCGGCGCTGCGCCCGCTCCATAAAGACAATGAACGCGACGACGAAGAACGCCATCGCCAGCACCACCAGGATCAGCCCAGTCGAGATGGCGCCCTGCCGGCCGAGCTCCAGCGTGCTCACGATCGCCGAGGGAAAGGCGGCGACGATGCCGGCGAAGATGATCAGCGAAGAGCCGTTGCCGATGCCGCGCGAGGTGATCTGCTCGCCCAGCCACATCAGGAACATGGTGCCGCCGACCAGCGTGACGACCGTGGTGATGCGGAAGAACAGGCCGGGGTCGGTGACGACGCCCTGCTGGCCCTCAAGGCCGATGGCCATGCCATAGGCCTGGAACGTCGCCAAGATCACCGTGAGATAGCGGGTGTACTGATTGAGGACCTTGCGCCCCTGCTCGCCCTCTTTCTTGACTTGCTCCAGCGTCGGAATGACGGAGGTCAGCAGCTGAATGATGATCGAAGCGGAAATATATGGCATGATGTTTAAGGCGAAAATGGCGCTGCGCTGCACGGCGCCGCCCGCGAACATGTTGAACAGCTCCAGCACGCCCTGCGCCTGACCGAAGAAGCTCTTGGCGAACGCCTCCGGATCGATGCCGGGCAACGGGATATAGGTGCCGGCCCGGTAGACGATCAGCGCGCCGAGCGTGAACCAGATGCGCTTCTTGAGCTCTTCGGCCTTGCCGAAAGCGGCAAAGTTGACGCTGGCCGCGAGCTGCTCGGCTGCCGATGCCATGGACGAACTCCCTTTTCTTGCGCGCGCCGTTCAGCGCCAATCGAACCAGAAGGGCGCGTTCCCTTCTCCCGCTTGCGGGAGAAGGTGTCGCGTGGAACGCGCGACGGATGAGGGCGAACCCCGCTGGCCCTCACCCGACCCGGCTTCGCCGGGCCACCCTCTCCCGCAAGCGGGAGAGGGAACAACCCACTCAGGCTGACGCCTTCTCCGCGGTCAGCAGCTTTATCGAACCGCCGGCGCTCTCGATCGCCGCGACTGCGGATTTCGAAGCCGCGGCGACCTCGAAGGAAAGCTTCGCGGAAAGCTTCCCCTGGCCGAGAATCTTGACGCCGTCGCGCGGCTTGGAGACCACTCCGGCGGCGATCAGCGCCGCCACCGTGACGGGCGCATCGGCGTTGAGCTTGCCGGCCTCGACCGCCTGCTGAATGCGCCCGATGTTGACCTCGTTGTAGTTGACGGCGAACAGATTGGTGAAGCCGCGCTTCGGCAAGCGTCGATGCAAGGGCATCTGACCGCCCTCGAACCCCTTCACCGCGACGCCGGTGCGCGCCTTCTGACCTTTGACGCCGCGTCCGCACGTTTTGCCCTTGCCCGAACCAATGCCGCGGCCGACCCGCATGCGGTTCTTGCTCGAGCCTGGATTGTCGGAGATTTCATGGAGTTTCATGGCCAATCGCCCTTAGCTGCCGTCAACGATCCTGACGAGGTGCGCCACTTTGGCGATCATGCCCCGCACCGCCGCCGTATCATTGAGCTGCGAACGCCGCCCAATCCTCTTGAGACCCAGCCCGAGCAGGGTCTTGCGTTGTATTCCCGGACGCCCGATCGGACTGCCGGTCTGTTCGACGGTGATCTTCTTCGCAGTCATCGTGAAACCTCCGGTCAGGCGTCGACGGCGTCGGCGTCGACGCCCTGGCGCCGCGCCTGCAGCACCGAAACCTTGAGAGAGCGGCGCGCCGCAACGGAGCGCGGCGAGTCCTCCTGGCCGAGCGCGTCGAACGTGGCGCGCACCATATTGTAAGGGTTGGAGGAACCCTGGCTCTTGGCGACAACGTCGCGCATGCCGAGCGTCTCGAACACGGCGCGCATCGGGCCGCCGGCGATGATGCCGGTGCCGGGCGGCGCCGCCCGCAGCACGACGCGGCCGGCGCCATGGCGGCCGCGCACGTCGTGATGCAAGGTTCGGCCTTCGCGCAAGGGCACGCGGATCAGCGCGCGCTTGGCGGCCTCCGTCGCCTTGCGAATGGCTTCGGGCACTTCGCGCGCCTTGCCGTGGCCATAGCCGACGCGGCCTTTCTGATCGCCGACGACGACGAGCGCCGCGAAACCGAAACGCCGGCCGCCCTTCACCACCTTGGCGACGCGATTGATGTGGACCAGCTTGTCCACAAATTCGCTGTCGCGCTCATCCCGATCACGATCGCGGCCGCGGCCGCCTTCTCCATCACGCGCCATTCGTTTCTTCCGTCACTTGCGCGGCGAACCCGCCGCTCGCTTCGTTCGTCTTCAAAACTGCAGCCCGCCTTCGCGGGCGCCTTCGGCGAGCGCCTTGACGCGCCCATGATACATATAAGCGCCGCGATCGAACGCGACGTCCTTGACGCCCTTGGCCACGGCGCGCTCGGCGATGAGTTTGCCGATGACGCGCGCGGCTTCGGCATTGGCGCCGGTCTTCAGGCTCGCGCGGTTGTCCTTCTCCAGAGATGAAGCGGAGACCAGCGTCACGCCGGCGGCGTCGTCGATGATCTGCGCATAGATCTGCTTGGAGGAACGGAACACCGACAGACGCAAACGGCCATAAGCGCGCGCCCGGATATTGCGGCGCACCCGCGCCTTGCGGCGGGTTTCGACTTTCATGTCCCTGGCCATGGCGGCTTCCTCACTTCTTCTTGCCTTCCTTGCGGAAGACGAATTCGCCGGCATATTTCACGCCCTTGCCCTTATAGGGTTCGGGGCGGCGCAGCGAGCGGATTTCGGCGGCGACCTGTCCCACCTGCCGCTTGTCGATGCCGGCGATGGCGATCTCGGTGGGTTTGGGCGTTGCGACCGCGACGCCGGCGGGGATCGGATAGCTCACATCGCGAGAATAGCCGAGCGCCAATTGCAAATTCTTGCCGGCGACCGCGGCGCGATAACCGACGCCGGTGATCTCGAGTTTCTTTTCAAAGCCCCGGGTGACGCCGGCGACGAGATTGTTCAGCCGGGCGCGCGCCGTGCCCCATAGGGCGCGGGCGCGCTTGCTGTCGGAACGCGGATCGACCTTGATCGCATTGTTTTCGAACGACACCGAGACATCGCTCGGAACCAGGAATTCGAGCTGGCCCTTGGGGCCCTTCACCTGAACCAGCTGACCGTCGATCTTGACGGTCACGCCAGGCGGCGCCACGACGGGCCTTTTGCCGATACGAGACATGGTTTAAAAATCCTGTTCGAGTCTTAAGGTTTTTACACGAGGTCAGAAGACCTTGCATAAAACCTCGCCGCCGACGTTGTTCTCGCGCGCCGCATGGTCGGCCATCACCCCCTTGGGCGTCGACACGATGGTGATGCCGAGGCCATTGGCGATCCTTGGCGTCGCATCGACCGCCGCATAGACGCGCCGGCCGGGTCGCGACACACGTTCGATCTGCCGAATGACAGGCCGCCCGTCGAAGTATTTCAGTTCGATCTCGAACTCGCTGCGCCCATTGCCGAAATCTGTTGTCGTATAGCCGCGGATATAGCCTTCGTCCTTCAGCACGTCGAGCACATGCGCCCGAATGCGCGACCCAGGCGTCGAGACCTTGTCCTTGCGTCGCATTTGCGCATTGCGGATGCGGGTGAGCATGTCGCCCAATGGATCGTTGATCGCCATCTTGCTAGCGCTCCCTTTACCAGCTGGACTTCACGAGACCCGGGACCAAACCGCGCGATCCGAGTTCGCGCAGCGCGATGCGCGACATCTTTATCTTGCGATAAAAACCGCGCGGCCGGCCGGAAATCTCGCAACGATTGCGAACACGGCCAGGCGCCGAATTGCGCGGCAGCTCGGCGAGCTTCAAGCGCGCTTCGAAGCGCTCCTCCGCCGTCGCGCTCTCGTTGTTGGCGATGGCCTTCAGCCGCGCCCTACGGCCGGCGAACGCTCCGACGAGCTTCGCCCGCCGCTTGTTGTTTTCGATCGAACTCTTCTTGGCCATGGTGTTGCCTTTACGGTTACCGCGTCTGAGACGACACGCCTCACTGCCGGAACGGAAAATTGAACGCCCGCAGCAAGGCGCGCGCTTCGTCATCGCTCTTGGCGCTGGTGCAGACGATGATGTCCATGCCAACGATCGATTCTGTCTTGTCGTAGTCGATCTCCGGGAACACGATGTGCTCCTTGACGCCGAGAGCGTAATTACCGCGCCCGTCAAACGACTTCGGATTCAATCCGCGAAAATCGCGAACGCGCGGCAAGGCGACGGTGATCAGCCGGTCGAGGAACTCGTACATGCGCGTCTTGCGCAATGTGACCTTGGCGCCGATCGGCATGTTCTCGCGCAACTTGAAAGTCGAGATCGCCTTACGGGCGCGGGTCACCACCGGCTTTTGTCCGGCGATGAGCGCCAGATCGCCGGCGGCCGCCGTCACCTTCTTGGAGTCATTGACGGCGTCGCCGACGCCCATATTCAGCACGATCTTCTCGATCGCTGGGACTTCGAGCGCATTCTTGTAGCCGAACTGCTTGGTGAGCTCGGAGCGCACCACCTCGTCGTAGTGCTTCTTGAGACGCGGCGTATAAGGGCCCGTAGGAAGCGCGGCCTTCGCCGCGGCGCGCTCGGCGCCGGCGCCTTCGGCATGCGCGGGCGCCTTCGCCTTGGCGCCCGGGCCAGCGGCCTTCGGCTTGGCCTTCTTGGCGTCTGCCGCCGGCGCTCCCGCCGCGGCGCTCTTTGCCGCCTTGTCGGCGGTCGGCGCCTTGGCGGCCTTTGGACCTTTTGGCTTCTTGTCCTCAGCCATCGATCAGTTCTCCCGAACGCTTGGCGACGCGCACTTTGCGGCCGTCATCGAGAATCTTGAAGCCGACGCGCGTCGGCTTGCCGTCCTTGGGATCGGCGAACGCCAGATTGGACAAATCCAAGGGCGCCGCCTTGGTGATGATGCCGGCCTCCTGCGTCTTGGTCTGACGCTGATGGCGCTTGACCATATTGACGCCCTCGACCACGGCGCGGCGCTCAGTGGGGATCACCCTGACGACCTCGCCGGACCGGCCCTTGTCGCGCCCGGTGAGAACGACCACTTTGTCGCCCTTCTTGATTTTCGCGGCCATTACAGCACCTCCGGCGCGAGCGAGATGATCTTCATGTGGTTCTTGGCGCGCAGTTCGCGCGGCACCGGGCCGAAGATGCGGGTGCCGATCGGTTCGGCCTGATTGTTGATGAGAACGGCGGCGTTCGAATCGAAGCGGATCACCGATCCGTCGGCGCGCTTGATGGCTTTCGCCGTGCGCACCACGACGGCCTTCATCACGTCGCCCTTTTTCACGCGCCCGCGTGGGATCGCCTCTTTGATCGAGACGACGATGATGTCGCCGACGCCGGCATATTTGCGCTTCGACCCGCCCAGCACCTTGAGGCACATGACGCGGCGGGCGCCAGAGTTGTCGGCGACATCGAGATTTGTCTGCATCTGGATCATGGCTTACCCGCATTTCATCCTAAGCCCAGTTTCGGCGCCTTGCCGGCCCCCTCTGGGAAAGCAATCCCTCGCCGCCGCCGTCACGGCTTGGCGGCGGTCTCGACGACGCGCCAGCGCTTCAGCTTGGAAACCGGCGCCGACTCTTCGATCGTCACCACGTCCCCGACCTTGAACTTCCGGTCCTCGTCGTGAGCGTGATAATTCTTGGTGCGCCGCACCGTCTTCTGGAACAGCGGATGCGTGAAACGGCGCTCGACCTTCACAACCACAGTCTTGTTCTGCTTGTCGCTGACCACGACGCCTTGGAGAATTCGCTTCGGCATGGCGCTATCTCAACTTTCGTGTTCGGGGCGCTTTTGCGCGGCGATGGTCTTGGCCCGGGCGATTTCGCGCCTGACGACGCGCACACGGGAGGTATTCTCGAGCTGCCCGGTGGCGCGCTGAAAACGCAGATTGAACTGCTCCTTTTTCAGCTTCAGGACCTCTTCGCTCAATTGATCGTCGGTCATGACGCGAAGGTCGGACAGGCGCTGCTTGGATTTCATCTTGCAACCCTCATTCGGCGATGCGTTCGACGAAGCGCGTCTTGATCGGCAATTTGGCGGCGGCCAGCGTCAGCGCCTCGCGCGCCAGGCCGGCGGGCACGCCGTCGATCTCGAACATGATGCGGCCCGGCGCCACGCGAACCGCCCACAACTCCGGCGCGCCCTTGCCCTTGCCCATACGCACCTCGGTCGGCTTCTTCGAGATCGGCACATCCGGGAAGATGAGGATCCACACGCGGCCGGCCCGTTTCATGTGACGCGTCAAGGCGCGCCGCGCCGCTTCGATCTGCCGCGCGGTGATGCGCTCTGGCTCCAGCGCCTTCAAGCCGAACTGACCAAAGTTCAGCGCGAAGCCACCCTTGGAGGCGCCGCGGATGCGGCCCTTGAAAGCCTTGCGGAACTTGGTGCGTTTGGGTTGCAACATGATGTCGAACTCTCGAAGTCAAACTGCGGCGTCAGGCCGCGTCGCGGGGTTCGCGGGGTTCTCTGCGCCGGCGTTCGCCGTGATGATCGGCGCCGCTGGCCGCTTCGGCCTGGCGTTTGTCTTGCGCCATCGGATCGTGCTCGAGGATTTCGCCCTTGAATATCCAGACCTTGATGCCGCAGGTTCCATAGGCGGTGTGCGCCGTGGCGACGCCATAGTCCACATCGGCGCGCAAGGTGTGCAGCGGCACGCGGCCTTCGCGATACCACTCGAGACGCGCGATTTCCGCGCCGCCCAGGCGGCCGGAGCAATTGATGCGGATGCCCTGCGCGCCAAGCCTCATGGCCGACTGCACGGCGCGCTTCATGGCGCGCCGAAACGCGACGCGGCGCTCCAGTTGCTGAGCGATCGAATCGGCGACCAAGGTCGCCTCGATCTCGGGCTTCCTCACCTCGACGATGTTGATCACCACTTCGCTGTCGGTCAGCTTGCCGACCAGTTTGCGAATCTTGTCGATGTCGGCGCCTTTCTTGCCGATGACGACGCCAGGACGCGCCGAATGGATCGTCACGCGGCACTTCTTATGCGGCCGCTCGATGACGATGTGCGACACCGCCGCCTGTTTGAGTTGCTTCGAGACCGCCTCGCGGATTGCGAAGTCCTCATGCAGGAGCTTGGCGTATTCGCCCTTATTGGCGAACCAGCGGGAATCCCAGGTCCGGTTGATGCCCAGACGCAGGCCGATCGGATTGACCTTCTGACCCATGGTTGCTCCTTTAGGCGGGCGCGCTGGCGCCGACTTCGCGCACGATGATCGTCAGATTGGAGAATGGCTTCTCGATTCTGCCGGAACGCCCCCGCGCTCTGGCGTGGAAGCGCTTCATGACCAGCGATTTGCCCACGAAAGCCTGGGCGACGACGAGATCGTCGACATCGAGGCTATGGTTGTTCTCGGCGTTGGCGATGGCGCTCTCCAATGTCTTCTTGACGTCGCGGGCGATGCGCTTGCGCGAGAATTCGAGATCGGCGAGCGCGCGATCAACTTTCTTGCCGCGAATGAGCTGGGCAAGAAGATTGAGCTTTTGCGGCGAGACGCGCAGCATTTTGAGGACGGCTTGCGCCTCGTTGTCCGCCAGGGCGCGCGCGTGTTTGGGCTTGGACATGGTCGATTAGGTCCTCTTCGCCTTCTTGTCTCCCGAATGCGTTTGGAAGGTGCGCGTCGGAGCAAATTCGCCCAACTTGTGGCCGATCATGTCTTCGCTGACCAGAACCGGAATGTGCTTGTGGCCGTTGTGGACGCCGAAGGTCAATCCCACGAACTGCGGCAGGATGGTAGAGCGGCGGCTCCAGGTCTTGATGACGTCCGAGCGACCCGACGTGCGCGCCACATCCGCCTTCTTGAGCAGATAGCCGTCGACGAACGGGCCTTTCCAAATAGAGCGCGCCATGCGTCAGCCCTTCTTCTTGCGGTTGTGCCGCGAGGACACGATGAACCGTGTGGTCGATTTGTTGGAACGGGTCTTCTTGCCCTTGGTCGGCTTGCCCCAGGGCGTGACCGGATGGCGTCCGCCCGAGGTGCGGCCTTCGCCGCCGCCGTGCGGGTGATCGATCGGGTTCATGGTGACGCCGCGGTTGTGCGGACGCTGGCCGAGCCAGCGCGAACGGCCGGCCTTGCCGATCGAGATGTTCATGTGGTCGGGGTTGGAAACCGCGCCGATGCTCGCGAAACATTGCCCGTGCACGAGGCGCTGCTCGCCGGAATTCAGCCGCAGGATCACATAGCCCTGATCGCGCCCGACGATCTGCGCATAGGTCCCGGCGGAACGGGCGATGGCGCCGCCCTTGCCGATCTTCATTTCGACATTGTGGACGATGGTGCCGAGCGGGATATTGGCGATCGGCATGGCGTTGCCAGGCTTCACGTCGACCTGTCGGCCGGACACCACCTCATCGCCGACGGCAAGTCGCTGCGGGGCGAGGATGTAGGCGAGCGCGCCGTCGTTGTAGCGCAGCAGCGCGATGAAGGCCGTTCGATTCGGGTCATACTCGATCCGCTCGATCTTGGCCGGAATGTCGAGCTTGCGCCGTTTGAAATCGACGATCCGATAGCTCTGCTTATGGCCGCCGCCGCGAAAGCGCACGGTGATGCGGCCGTGGTTGTTGCGCCCGCCGTTGGCCGGCTTGCCCTCCGTCAGCGTCTTGACCGGCTTGCCCTTATAAAGATCGCTGCGGTCGACGATGACGAGCTGGCGAAAGCTCGGCGTAACCGGCTTGAATGTTTTCAGCGCCATGGCGTTGTCCTCGAAGCCTGCCTTTAGAGTCCTGTGGTCACGTCGATCTTGAAGCCTTCGGCCAAGGTGACGACGGCTTTCTTGACATCCGATCGCTTGCCGCGCACGCCGCGGAAGGCCTTGATCTTACCCTTGCGATTGAGCGTGTTCACGGCCTTGACCTTGACGTCGAACAGCCCTTCTACGGCCGCCTTGATCTGCGGTTTGGTGGCGTTCTCGCGAACCTTGAACACGACCTGATCGTGTTCGGACGCGGTGGTCGCTTTCTCGGTGATGATCGGCGCGACGATCACGTCGTAATGGCGCATGTCCTTGCTCATTTCAGACGCGCCTCCAGCGCATCGACCGCCGCGCGGGTCAACACCAGCTTCGCACGGCGGAGAATATCGTAAACATTGACGCCTGCGACCGACAGCACGTCGATCTTCGGTAAATTGCGCGCCGCCCGGGCGAAGTTGGCCTGCGGCGCGGCGCCGTCGATGATGAGCGCGTCGTTCAAGCCCAGCTTGTCGAAGCCGGCCTTGAGCAACTTGGTCTTGGGCTCAGCCAGCACGGCGTTTTCCCACACCACGATGGCGCCGTCCTTGGCTTTCGCCGAGAGCGCGTGCTTCAATGCGAGCCGCCGCACCTTTTTCGGCAGATCATGCGCATGACCGCGCACCTGCGGCCCGAACGCCCGGCCGCCGCCGCGGAACTGCGGCACGCGCGCCGAGCCGTGCCGCGCGCCGCCCGTGCCCTTCTGCTTATATACCTTCTTGCCGGTGCGGGCGATGTCGGCCCGGTTCTTGACGGCGTGCGTTCCGGCGCGCCGCTTGGCGAGCTGCCAGCGGATCATGCGGAAGATCAGGTCCTCGCGCGGTTCGAGACCAAAAATCTCGTCGGCGAGCTCGATCGAACCGGCCGTCTGCCCGTCGAACGACGTGATGTCGATCTTCACAGCTCAGCCCTCCTTCTGTTCTTGGCGCGTCGCGGCGCCCGCATCGGCCAACCGGAACTTGCCCGGCTGCGGCGCCTCCGCCGGCAGCGTGCGCTTCACCGCGTCGCGCAAGTAAATCCAACCGCCGGCGTGTCCGGGCACCGCGCCCTCGACGAGCACCAGCCCGCGCTCGACATCGGTCCGCAGCACCCGCAGATTCTGCGCAGTGACTCGCACGCCGCCCATCTGGCCGGCCATCTTCTTGTTCTTGAAAGTCTTGCCAGGGTCCTGACGGCCGCCGGTCGAGCCATGCGAGCGATGCGACAGCGACACGCCGTGGCTGGCGCGCAGGCCGCCGAAATTCCAGCGTTTCATAGGGCCGGCGAAGCCTTTGCCGATCGTCGTTCCGGTCGCGTCGACGAACTGGCCGACGACGAAATGATCGGCGGTGATCTCGGCGCCGACTGGCAGAAGCTCGGCTTCGCCAACGCGAAATTCGGCCAACTTCAACTTCGGCTCGACTTTGGCGGCGGCGAACCGGCCGCGCTCCGCCTTCGAGACGTTCTTCACCTTGGCGCGTCCAATCCCGAGCTGAACGGCGATATAGCCGTTCTGCTCCTTGGTCCGCTGCGCGACGACTTGGCAGCCGTCCAGCTTCAGGACCGTGACCGGCACATGTTCGCCCGCATCGGTGAAGATGCGGGTCATTCCGAGCTTTTGCGCGATGACGCCAGTCCGCATGATCCAATCCTTCGCAAGACGCTTTTTCTTAAACGAAAAGTCGCCTGGTCCCTGTTGCCTTCCTTAAAGCTTGATCTCGACGTCGACGCCGGCCGCGAGATCGAGCTTCATCAGCGCGTCCACGGTTTGCGGCGTCGGATCGACGATGTCGAGAACGCGCTTATGGGTCCTGATTTCGAACTGCTCGCGCGACTTCTTATCGATGTGCGGCGAGCGGTTCACCGTGAACTTCTCGATTTTGGTCGGCAAGGGGATCGGTCCACGCACCCGCGCGCCCGTGCGCTTGGCCGTCGAGACGATCTCCTTCGTCGAACTGTCGAGAATCCGGTGATCGAACGCCTTGAGACGGATGCGGATATTTTGGCCGTTCATTGTATCGTCCTTTTGGACCGTGGACCGCGCGCCTTCAGGCGCGCATGCGGGCCTGAAGGCCCGCGGTCCGGTCGCTTCCCCTCACTCGATGATGGCGGCGACGACGCCGGCGCCGACGGTGCGGCCGCCCTCGCGGATGGCGAAGCGCAGCTTCTCCTCCATGGCGATCGGCACGATCAAGCTCACCTCCATCGTCACATTGTCGCCCGGCATCACCA
>JACOUB010000012.1 GCA_016178015.1 Methylocystis sp.
CATGCAAATTGAAGGGAGCGCCGGACGTTTGTTCGTTTTGCGAGCCTGAAGGCTCGCGGTCCAAGCGACGCGGAACCCGGACCGCGAGCCTTCAGGCTCGCATTCGAGCTACCTCCGACGAGAGTTCGATCCTATCAATTTCGCTGACGCAGGCCACTAGAAATGGGACGCGGGACCGATGGCGAGCGCGATGGAGCCGACGCCGGCGACCGAGCCCACGAGGCGATCGCCCGCAACGATCGCCGCGACGCCCGCCGGCGTGCCGGTAAAGATCAGATCGCCGGCCTCGAGACGAACGAAGCCCGACAGAAAGGCGATTATTTCCGGCACGCTCCAAATCATATCAGAAAGATCGCCTTGTTGGCGAAGGGCGCCATTGACGGCGAGTTCGATGCGTCCGCGCGCCGGATGTTCGGCGCCGGCCGGCTTGATCGCTCCGCACGGCGCACTGTGGTCGAAGCCCTTGGCCAAATCCCAAGGGCGGCCGCGGATTCGGGCCTCGGCCTGCAAATCGCGGCGCGTGAGATCGAGCCCAGCGGCATAGCCGAAGACATGATCCAAAGCGCGCTCGCGCGAAATATTGGCGCCGCCGCGTCCGATCGCTGCGACCAGTTCGATCTCATGATGCAGATTGCCGGTCTGAGCAGGATAGGGAATGGTCGCTCCGTCGGCGACGACGGCGTCCGCCGGCTTGGAGAAGAAGAAGGGCGGATCGCGGTCAGGATCGGCGCCAAATTCACGCGCATGCGCCGCGTAATTGGACCCCACGCAGAAGATCCGCCGCACCGGAAAGCGCCGCGCGTCGCCCATCACCGCGACCGACGGACGCGGCGCCGGCGCGAGGACGAATGCATCGTTGTCCATGGGCGGCAGCTCTTTAGGACCATGTTTTTGAAACGACACGCGCCAACATCGACTGGGCGTGAAGGCCAGCAAAAACCCGAACGAGGCCGCGTTGGCAAGAGTTAATGCTGGCGCATGTCGCCCCGCGCAGCGATGGCGTGCGGCGCGCGCCCGGCGCATCGGACGGCCCGCCGCCGCAAGGTTCGCGTCCTTGACAACATCGGCCGGCTCGCCACACTCGCCGCCACGGTATGCAAGGCATGTCGTGGCTTGGGGCGGGGCAGCGTCTACGATGGCGATTTTGCGCCTCCTCGCCATCAACCGGCCTTGCCCCTGATCGCGCCGACCAAACTGACCTCTCGAGATCGCCAGCCTTCAAAGAAACGCCAATTTGTTCAACTGGATACGCTAATGGAACGCCCGAAGGTCGCGCCTTACCTCACCGTGTCGCCCGCCGCCGCGGCGATCGCCTTCTATACCGGCGCCTTCGACGCCAGACAGCGGGCGCTGATGCCGGCGGTGGACGGCTTGCGCATCGCCCATTGCGAACTGACGATCAACGGCGGTTCGGTGATGCTGGCTGATTTTTTTCCCGAACTCGGGCACACGCGCGCGCCGCTGCCCGGCGAGGCGGTGACCTGTTCGATCAGCCTGGAATATGATCGGCCGGCGGAAGTGGACGACGTTTGCGCGCGGGCGTCAAAACTCGGCGCCAAGGTCGAGACCGCGCCGACCAATTCCTTCTGGGGCACGCGCTACGCCGCTTTGCGCGATCCGTTCGGCCACCGTTGGATTTTGAACGCGCCGCTGGAGAGCTAGAGCGCGTTCCGAACAGCTGGAATCGGGGCTGTCTCGATTTGCGAGCCTGAAGGCTCGCGGTCCAGTTTTAGCGGCGCTTTGGACCGCGAGCCTTCAGGCTCGCATGTGGTTCCGCCTATAAGGGATATGCTCTAGAGCCGGCGGCAAGGGGAGACGGCGGGCGCGCCATTTTCGAGCCGAGAGCCGGAAAAAGGGCGGCGGGACGCCGGCGTCACTTGGCGGTCACTTGGCGGGCGTTACTTGGCGGGCGCGGCCTTTGCCTTGGGCTTGGCGTCGACGCGCTCGGCGATGCGGGCCGACTTGCCGCGGCGATCGCGCAGATAATAGAGCTTGGCGCGCCGCACCTTGCCGCGCCGCACGAGCTTGATCGAATCGATCATCGGCGCATGAAGGGGAAAGACGCGTTCGACGCCCTCGCCATAGGAAATCTTGCGCACGGTGAAGCTTTCGTTGAGCCCGCCGCCCTGCCGGGCGATGACCACGCCCTCATAGGCCTGCACGCGCGCGCGCTCGCCTTCCTTTACCTTGACGTTGACGACGACGGTGTCGCCGGGACGAAAATCGGGGATCGTCTTGCCCTCGGCGAGTTTGCCAGCTTGCTCGGCCTCGAGCTCGGCGATGATGTCGACCATGGCATGCTCCTGCCGTTTGGCGTGGCGCCGCGACCAACGGCCGCGGCTTAGCGCTTTAAGGACGCTGTTTTGAGTTGAGGACGCCGCATACACGACACGCGGCCAATTGTCGATGGGCGCGCCAGAATGGTCGTGGGACGGTGTGAATTTCCGCGATGCGCCAAGAGCGGACTTTGCGCAGCACCGCTGTCGCCTATGCAAGGCGTGCCAAAGAGTAGCCTTGGACCGAGAACTTCAAAAGTAGGATCCAGATTGGAAATTGTAATCTTTGAACCCTTTGCTCCCGTTTCCTTAGTCCCGAATTCGCCTCTCAAGCATTGAGCTTCATTTCATACACAAAACAACTAACGCATCATAAGGCAGGGCGAGGATTTCCCGCACCCAGAAAAACAGCAGTTTTCGAAGCGGTACACCGGGCAGATCAGACAACGCGGGCACTAATGAAGTCTTGATTCCCAGCAAGCGGAACAGCAACCAGCAGCGAGCCTGATGATAGCGGCTGGTTGCGATCCAAACGTCGCCGGCCGCATCCAGCTCTCGAAGGATCGTAACGCAGTTCCGGACTTGGCTGAGCGTATCGACACCGTTCGGCTCAGCGATTATCCGCTCCGACGGCACGCCCGCCTCGACCAACAGGCGCTGCATGACTTGCCATTCCGGGTAAGGCGTCGCACCAATGCCGCCGCTCACGAGATATCGAACATCGTTCCATCGCCGGCCGAACAGCCATGCCGACCGTACTCGGCGCTCAAGAGTGCCGCTCGGGGCTCCATCTGCGCGAACTGCGGCGCCGAACACCACGATGAAGGACGACATGGTCACGTTCGGGGACAGATACCCTCTCGGATATCATCCTTTTTCTCGGGATAGTAATATGTATCCTGGTCAACGAAAGGCGCAATGTCCGCGCTCGCCCGTAATTTCAGCAAATAGGCCTGTATCTTCGAGGCTTCCGCATCCGAAAAAACGAACCGCAGCTGACCGGTGGGCTCCACGACCGCAACGCCGAGCCCATAAGAAGGCAAGCTGAGCGGCGGCCTTATAACTCCGACGAGCTGCTGCCCCTCGAATTGCAAACCAGCCGCGTCGAAGCGTAGTTTAGCGGCCTTGATTTCGTCGAGCGCATTCGTCAACTGTTCCTCGTCGAAAGACGAAGCCTTAGTCGAATGGACAAATACCATATTCTCTGGTCCATGCTCGGGGCGAATGTATTCACCGGTCCAGCGATAGGTCACGCCATCGACGGTCTCTTCGATAGGAGACACCTGTCGCATTGCAACAAAATTTTCCTTAAGGGTCTGATGGGCAACTATGGCCGAACCTCTCATGTAGAAAATTCCGACTTCTATAAGGTTACACCCGGCAACCCGGCCATCGAGGTTGAGACTCTGTACGCCAAAAGAGAAGCGGGGCATGCTTCCCGGCACGAAGGGCCTAGTCTGGTGCTTGCCTTCTATTCCATCGATCAGTAGTTCGGCGCCATTCACACGGGTGTGGAACGCAACGCGGTCGGCCTCGATCCTGCTCGTGTTGGTCGCCGTGATTTCAAATTTTGTAAACCCAACAAGGTATTCCTTCCTCCACCGGCTCAACGTATTCAAAGATGGCACCACCCACTCCGACGCGGGAGTCGGTTCGGCGTGCGCTCTGTCCACCAGGTCTATGAACGGCCAGTTAAATGCACCTTTCGACTTGCACAGCTCTAGCCATCCTACATCGCTCTGATCGGCTACGCAGTTCCCCATAGGCGTCCCTTCGCGGCAATTGTAAAAGGCGACGGGCGAGGGGCGCCTCTTCGGAGGCGTCGATGTCCACTGCAAACAAATTGGCGTTTCGAATAATATATACTTTTGCCGGCTAGGGTCGTAGCTGTTCTTGGTGCGGCGTTTAATTTTAGCATTAAACTGCCCATCTGGAGCCTGCATATAAACTTTGTCATGATACCAACCCGAGTTGTCCAAGTCAGGATACGCAGGGTTCTCGTAGTGCTCCGGCTCAATGTAGTTCATGGAGATTCTGTTACCATCGAAAACATCAGACGAAATATTTTTGAAGGTCATCCGAAACCTCAGTTCGATTCCGGGCGGATATGCGCTGCTGGCTAAGCACTGATCGGTTGCCTTTTTCATGCATGAGTTGACGATAGACCGAAGATCTTCGAGGCATTTCCTGATTTCCGCATTTTCCGGCCGTTGTAGTTCATCGTTCAGTTTGGCGCTGGCACGGACAGCGTCGTCATAGTTTGCCTTCAGATCGCCGGAGAAGGCCTTTTTGATTACATCGATCGAGGCCCGCAGCGAAAAGCTGATCTCGGGAGATTTCTTAGCCAAACATGTGTCGAGATTGAGCCGTTCCGACACGTCAATAGCCTCGGAGCAGATTTTTAGCTGAGGACACGAGGGCCCAGCTACGGCTCGCGCCACGACCACGAACAGCAACGCGCATGTAATTATTGCCACGTCAAAGAACTTCATAGAAACCTCCCTAGCCCATCTTCTTCGTGACGGGCGCATTTTGTGGTTGGCGAGTGCGGCGTAATACGCTGATGTCGCGTAGGATTCGGTTGCTTACGCCAACCTTTCACGCGATCGCGTCCATCACACTCGCCATGATCAACTATAATCTCCTTCCGTTTTCGTTTCCAGCCGTTTCACGCAAGCAAATCACAGCCGCGCGGCCGCATTCCTCGCTGAGCTATGCGACCCCGGCGAACTACGCCGCAAAGCTCGCACGCCGCAACAGGCGATCGGCTCCGCAACCCCGACCAGCGCCGCCAATCGCCTGTTGCTACCCCCGCGCCCTCGGGCGTATCAATCGCCGGGACTCAACTCGCTACTGGATGAAAGTTCGGTGGCAGGTCACTGCATATGCAACATAAATGGGTCAGCTTCGAAATCGACCGCTTCGCGCCTTTCGGCACCAGGTAGGGCATCCACACGATGACCACACAGACAGATAGACCCCCGCGCAGTCGCTTGAGCGAGCGAGCTATCTGTCCAGCAGCGGTTTTCTTGGCCGTCACAGTTTGCGCATCCGCGTCGGCTGTGTCGACTGTCTCCGCTGTATCCATAACATATGCGGCCGACGCTGCACCGCTTGTTTCCGCGTACCCCGATTTCATCAAGGGGATCGAAGGAAATGATCTTATATGGAAAGATGGCGACCGTATGCCAATTTGGGACGGAAAAGCACAGAAAGACTTTGCAACCTTGCTCGAATGGCCCGACATAAAAGACATGTTCCAATTGCCGTATGTGGCTGGACCACCCAAAGCGCCGCCAACATTGAATGAGGATCCGGGGCGAATCCGCAACGAAGCCTTCTTCACCAAGATGTACGGCAACTGCAAGAAAAGGGAAGTAGTGGCGGGGATGCGCGCCGTTCAGTGGATGCCATCGTACCACGGGGGCATCATCATGGTTACTACTGTTAATGGTGTTGCAGACAAGCTGGAAGCAGTAGTCCGCGACCTTGAGAAATTGCCTTCCACGCTGATGAAATATCTCGTTCCCAGCGCTGGAACATATAGTTGCCGAGGCATCGCGGGAACCCAACGACGAAGCATGCATGCTTATGGTGCGGCTGTCGATATCAACACGAAGTATTCTGACTACTGGCGGTGGCCCGCTGCGAGACACGATATGATTCAATACAGGAATAAAATACCGTTCGAAATCGTTGATGTATTTGAACGTCACGGATTTATTTGGGGCGGTAAGTGGTATCACTTCGACACGATGCATTTTGAATATCGCCCCGAGCTTTTGCCGTCCCATTAGCCCGTGCAGAGGCGGCGGAATTGCTTCGATACGGGCTTTCGTCCGCGGTACGGCCCGAAGCAAGGGCCGTTTGATCGGAGCGAAGCCCATCCGCTTCGGAGCATTTGGGGGCAGACAGACGTCCGCAACGGGTCGCGAGCCGAAATTCAAACCACCCCCCACCGCCAGCATCAATGGCGGTGCGCCGCGAGCTCTCGCGGCAGCGATCGGCGCGCCAGGCCGCCGTCCTCGAGCCATTTGCGCGTGTTGTCGGCGGCGCGTTCGATGAGATAACGCGACGCCGAGAAATCGTACGGCGACACATCGAGCGGACACAAGGTCGGCACGATGCACACATGGGTCTCGTCGGCAAGCCGCTCGAGATCGCGCATCAATTGCCAGGCGATCAACAGGGTGATCGCATGCAAAATCCTGGCGATCGCCCGCTTCGGAGGCTCTTTCAGAGCGCAGGCGTATCCGGTCGGCAGCACGACGATGCGCGCCGCTCCGAGCTCCGCCGCCAGACGAATGGGCGTGTTGGTGGCGACCGCGCCGTCCATCAGCATCCGACCGTCGATTTCAACGGGCGGGAAGACGCCCGGTATGGCGGCGCTCGCCAGGATTGCGTCGATCGCCGATCCGCTCGACAGCCGCACCGCCATCCCGTGGACGTCGGTTGCGGCGATATGAACCGGAATCGCCGCCTCCTCCAAGCTCGCGTAAGGCAAGTTGGCGTCGATCAGACGCCGCAGACGGCCGGGGTCGACGATATGGCCCGGATGCCGGAACAGGCCGAACGCGTTTTCCAAGGTGAACGGAAACACATCGCCGCGCTTGAGAGTGCGCCAGATGTCCTCGAGCCTCGCCACGCCTTCCGCATTCGGGGCGCCGGCGAAATAGCCGGCGTTGATCGCGCCGACGGACGAACCGATCACGAAATCCGGTTGCACGTTCGCGGCTAACAGCGCGCGCAACATGCCGACCTGGATCGCGCCGAGGCTGCCGCCTCCGGCGAAAACGAATGCGGTCTTGTTCGGTTCGATCAGCGGCATGACAGAGCGACATTCCCGGTCGCGGTCGACACGCGCGATGCGCCCGAGCACAAAAGCTTATGCGGCCCGCGCGGCTTGAACAAGGCGCCCCGCGGAAGGGAGCGAAGGAGCGATTGCAATGGCGATTCGTTTGCGGCATAAGACGCCGCCAACGGCCGCTTTGGCCGGACGCGACGGATGCGGGTGTAGCTCAGGGGTAGAGCACAACCTTGCCAAGGTTGGGGTCGAGGGTTCGAATCCCTTCGCCCGCTCCAAAATAACCTATGAAAATCACATAGTTAACTTGGCGACCTCGAGGCTATTTTCGCTTACACTGCTTCGATTTTTCAAATTGTAAGCACCTTGTAAGCGGCCGAAAGGGAGGAGTGGGATATCAGAGCGCATTCTCGGCGGCGCAACGCTGTCGCCTTGGTAAGTAGATATTGTTTTTCAGCAGCTTAAATGGCGCGCTGCGGTCGATGAAGATGGGAACTATGCGTTCGCCATAGCGCTATGATCTCACAGTCTGCGCCACGCTCCAATCGTCAAGACTGCCGCGACCTGCGATTTCGCACTACGCCGGCAACACGTTGGTTCGCTCATCCGGCGTGTGCTGATTGAGCCCGGCCCCAGGCGGTGGATTGTGGCGTCACGGCTCGACGGCCGCGTGGGCGCGACTGGAGGTGGTTCCGCGGAGAATTGGCCTCCCCGATTTGTGGTTGTCACAGGCGCAGCTGCGTATCAGCAGCTTCACCTCGATAAGCTGCCTCATCATTCGGCCACCAGTTCTGCCGCTTTGCGCCATAAGCCGCCATTCAGCCACGACTTGAAAAGCAGACATTTCGAACGTTGTGCTCTGCTCAGTGGTTCGAGTCCTCCTTTGTGAAGATCCCGGGGTTTAGATGGATATCAGCAGACTATGCGTCCGCCCGTCCAGATCGACGCGAACGTGCCCTTCGACACAGAGGATCGGCGAGCCATCGAGGAGCGCGCGCGAGACGCCGCGACAGCGATGCGAGGGAGTCTCCACGCGGATATCGTAATGGGTCGATCCCACTTTCACCGTGGCTTCAAATCCCGGCCACGTGGCCGGAATGCACGGATCGACGACAAGAAAGGCGCCCTCGCGGCGGATGCCCAGAATGCCTTCGACGCCGGCGCGATACATCCACGCGGCCGAGCCCGTGTACCAGGTCCATCCTCCGCGCCCGGCATGGGGCGAGACGGAATAGACGTCGGCGGCGATGACGTAAGGCTCGACCTTGTAGCGTTCGACTTCCTCGGGCGCGCGCGCATGGTTGATCGGGTTGAGCAATGCGAACAGCTCGCCGGCCTTCTCGCCTGCGCCCAGCTTCGCAAATGCAAGGATCGTCCACATGGCGGCGTGGCTGTATTGCCCGCCATTTTCGCGCAGGCCGGGTGGATAGCCCACGATGTAGCCGGGATCGAGCGGCGTCTTGTCGAAGGGCGGCGAGAACAGGAGAGCCAGGCCGTCGTCTTTGCGGATAAGGTGCTTTTCCAGGGACGCCATCGCCGTGGCGGCGCGGGCGGGATCGGCGGCGCCTGACAACACCGCCCAGGACTGAGCGATCGAATCGATCCGGCACTCCTCGCTTTCTTTCGAGCCGAGCCAGGTTCCGTCGTCGAATGTTGCGCGCCGATACCATTCGCCATCCCAGGCGTCCCGCTCGAGCGCCTCCCGCACCTTGTCCGAATGAGCGCGCCAGCGGCGGGCGCGCTCGGCGTCACGGTCTTTCGCCAGCGGCAAGAAGAGCTCGATGGTCCGCACGAGCAGCCAGCCGAGCCACACGCTTTCGCCGGCGCCGTCTTCGCCGACCCGGTTCATGCCGTCGTTCCAGTCGCCGCCGCCGATGAGCGGCAGGCCGTGTTCGCCGGTGAGTTCAAGGCACTGGTCGAGGCCACGGGCGCAGTGTTCGAACAGCGAGGCCGACTCGTCCGCGACCATCGGTTGGAAAAAGGCGTCGTGCTCGCCAGGCCGCAGGGTCGGACCTTCGAGAAATGGCGCGATCTCGTCCAGAACTGCGGCGTCATCCGAACAGGCGACGTACGTAGCGGTCGCGAAAGCGAGCCAGACGCGATCGTCCGAGATCCGCGTTCGCACCCCTTGCCCAGAGTGCGGGAGCCACCAATGCTGGACATCCCCTTCGACGAATTGTCGGGCGGCGGTGCGCAGGAGATGGCGCCGCGTCTCATCGGGCTTGGCGAGCGTCAACGCCATGCCGTCCTGTAGCTGGTCGCGGAAGCCGTAAGCGCCGCTCGCCTGGTAGAAGGCCGCGCGCGCCCAGATGCGGCAAGCGAGCGTCTGATAAAGCAGCCAGCCGTTCAGCATGATGTCCATCGCCCGGTCTGGCGTCTTGACCTGAACCGTCCCGAGCAATGTCTCCCAATGGTCCGTCACCTCCTCGAGAACGGCGTCGAGGTCTGTCGCGCGATAGCGAGCAATCAGCGCCCGGGCCTCTTCGGCCGACCCGCATTGTCCGATAAACGAGACGACTTCGATCGTCTCGCCCGCGCCGATCTCCACGACGCATTGCAAGGCCGCGCAAGGGTCGAGGCCGGCGCCGGTTGTCCCGGACAGCGCAGTCTTTCCGATGAGCGCCGCAGGCGCCGCAGGTCCGCCGTTGCGGCCAAGAAATTCGGTGCGGTCGGCTGTCCAGGCCGTCTGTCGGCCGCCAAGATCGGCAAAGGCGACACGGCCGGAGAAAGCGATGCTCCAGGGATTGCGGGCCAGCATCGCGCCGGTGGCCTCATCGATCTCCGTCGCGATGAACGGACCCGAAGCGCCGCGGGAGGCGCCGAGCACCCACTCCGCATAGGCCGTGACCGATAGCCGGCGGGACGTTCCCGAGAGGTTTTTAAGGGTCAGGCGTGAAATCTTGATCGGGTCGGCAAGCGGCGCGTATTGCAGCAATTCGAGTGAGACGCCGTTCGCACGATGCTCGAAGCGGCTATAGCCGTGACCATGGCGCGCAATGTAAGTTCCGCCGTCGCGCATCGGTTGCGCCGTGGCGCTCCATAGATCGCCGGTCATCTCGTCGCGAACGTAGATCGCCTCGCCTGCTGGGTCTGCGACCGGATCATTCGACCACGGCGTGAGCTGGTTCTCGCGACTGTTTTCAGCCCAGGTGTAGCCGCTCCCCTCCGCCGCCGCCTGGAAGCCGAAGCCTGGATTGGCGATCACGTTGATCCACGGCGCAGGCGTCGTATGGTCCGCATCGAGGATGGTCACATATTCCCGGCCATCCTTGTCGAAGCCGCCAAGGCCGTTGAAGAACTCGAGGTCCCGTGGCGCCGGCGCTGGCTGCGGCACTGGGCTCGGAGGCTTTTGACGGCGGACCGGCTGCGACCAAATAGACGGGCGCGGCAGACGGGCGAGCTGGTCGGCGATGGGCCCGCGGCGGGCGAGCAACACGACACGGGCGACCGATTGAAGCAAGGCTCGACCATCGACGCTCATCAGGTCGGCGCGCAGCGCGTAGACCGCGCCTTGCCCTCCGTCTTCGCCGAATCGCGGCCGCGATTGACTGCTCCGCACCGCGGTCTCGATCGCGACCTGAAGGTCCTGCATGTAAGAGGATGGATGCTCGTTGATGATGACGAGGTCGACGCCGAGGCGTTTCATACGCCAGTATTCGTGAGCGCGCAGCAGCTGGCGAACCTGGGCGATGCCCTCGAGGTCTTCGATGCGCAGGAGGACGATCGGCAAATCGCCGGAAATGCCGTACGGCCACAGGCCCGACTGGGCGCCCGCGCCACGGCCGATCGACTCTGACGACGCTCTGAAGCGCCGGTCGGCGTATAGGATCGGCGCCGCCAGGCGCTGAAAGTCCGCCGCCTCCTGCGCCGTGACGCCGAGATGGCGAAGCTGAACCTGAGCCTGGGTCCACGCCAGGGTCTTCGCCCGGTTGAAAGCGTTGCGGTCATGATGTTTGTCGACGAGGTCCAATAACTCGCTCCGCGACGACGCGACAACAGTCCAGAATGCGACCCGCGCAACCTTGCCGGGCGGGATCAACACACGATGTCTGAGCGAAAAGATCGGGTCGAGAACGGTTCCCACCGTGTTCGAAAGCCGTCGGCCATCCGCCATGGCGACAGCTGCGCCGACAGTGCGGCCGCGACCCAGGAATTGGGCGCGATCCGACTCGTATTGCGGATCGGCGACGATCTCGCCCTCCACGACCGCGAAATGAGCGGCCCACACTTGCGGCTCGTCGTGCGAGCGCGGGCGGCGTGTCGCGACGAGCGCGCCGAACTCGGCAAGGCGCTCGGTTTGGACGAACATCTTGGCGAACGCCGGATGCGCGTTGTCGGCGGCTGGCGTCGTCAAGACGACTTCAGCGTAAGACGTGAGTTCGATCTCGCGCACACGGCGTCCGCTATTGGTCAATGATACGCGACGGACCTCGCCGTCGTCCTCGCCGGAGACGAGCACGTCCATGGTGGTCGTCAACGCGCCGTCGCGGCGGATGAATTCAGCGTGATCCTCGCCGAAGACGACTTCGTCGTAGTCCGCATCGCTTCCGACAGGCTGCGCGCCGGCGGACCAAACGTTGCCGCTCTGCGTATCGCGCAGGAAAATGAAGGAGCCCCAGTCGTCGCGGGTTGCGTCCTCCCGCCAGCGCGTCACGGCGATGTCGCGCCAGCGGCTGTAGCCCGCCCCTGACGCGGTCAGCATGACCGAGTAACGCCCGTTCGACAGCAAATGCGTCACCGGGGCGCCGGCGGCGGACGCCGTGAGGCGGCGCACCGTCGGACCTTCAGTAACGGCCACAGGCGGGGAAGCCTTCATTTCTTCGGCCCGCGGATGCACAACGGCGACGTCCCGGGGCATGCGTTCCTGAAGCAGGAGCTCGCTGGCTTGAATCATCGGTTCACGATGGAACCTTGCGCGCATCTGACCATGATGCAGGGCGTTCGCGATGGCGACGATGGTCATGCCCTGGTGGTGGGCCATGAAGCTCCGCACGATCGCCACGTCCTCATCATCTTGAAGGCGCGAGCGCGTGAAATCGAGGGCTTCGTAAAAGCCGTAGCGGCCCCGCGCTCCCATCTCGGCGAGGCGAGCGTAATTCGCCTGTGCGCCGTGCGGGTCCACCATCGTCGCAAGACCCGTTGCATAAGGCGCAATCACCACATTTTCCGAGAGACCGCGCTTTAGGCCGAGACCGGGAACGCCGAAATTGGAATATTGGTATGTGAATTCCAGGTCGCGGGCGTTATAGGCGGATTCCGAAACGCCCCACGGAACGCCAAGCGAACGTCCATAGACCTGCTGCCGCTCGACCACCAGGCGATTGGTCTGCTCGAGCAGACTGCCGTCCGGCGCGCACATGACCAGCGACGGCATCAGATATTCGAACATTGATCCCGACCATGAGATCAGCGCCGATCCACTGCCGAGGGGCGTCGCGACCCGGCCGAGGCGAAACCAGTGTCGTGTCTCGACATCTCCCTTCGCGATAGCGAACAGGCTGGCGAGCCGCGCCTCCGACGCGAGCAGATCGTAGCAGTTGGCGTCGAGGCTATTGTCGGCGAGGCTATAGCCGATCGACAGCAGCTTCCGCTCAGGATCGAGGAGGAACGCGAAGTCCATTGCAAGAGCCATCGCGCGCGCCGTATCGGCGAGCGCCTTCAATCGGCCCTTCAGGATAAGCGGCGCATCGGCGATCTGAAGCCGGTCACGGCCGTTTTCGGTCACCGTCTTCCTCAGCGCCTCGATCCAGAAAACCAGATCCGGAGAGCTATCATCTCCAAATGTGGGCGCGATGTCATGGGCCGCCTTGGCGGCCTTCTTGGCAAGCCGCTTCAGCGTCGGAGACAGCGTCTCGATCGTTTGAGCGCCCTTCAATTGGGTTTCGATCTCTTTGAGGATGGAGGAGAGCTGGCGTCCGCGTTCACCGCTCGCGGCAGGAAGCGCGTCGATCGCCTCACGGGCGAGCTGGAGATTGTCTGTCATGCCGAGCTGAACATTCGGCGCAAGCGCGGCGTCCATCCACTCTTCGCACGCATTGGCGAGCGCAATCAGATGACCAGCGAGATTTCCGCTGTCGACGGATGAGACATAAACGGGATCGAGCACATGAAGGTCCCGTGTCCCATACCAGTTGAAGAAATGCCCCTTGAACCGCGGCAGTTTCTGCATGGAGCTGAACGATGCTTCCAGCCGCTCGATCGTCTCCATTGTTCCAGCCCAACCGAAGTCGCGAGCGGCGACGGCGGAAAGCAGATAGAGACCCATGTTGGTGGGCGACGTCCGGTGCGCGAGGGCGGGCTTGGGAGTCTCCTGGAAATTGTCGGGTGGCAGCATGTTGTCCGACGGCGTCACGAACGTCTCGAAAAAGCGCCAGTTGCGACGCGCGGTGAGGCGCAAGTCGCGCGCATCCTGATCTGAAACCACGAGCCCCCGCGCGAGCGTCGACGACCTGCTAACCCACAAAGCCAGCGCTGGCGCGCTCGCCCATGCCAGCGCAAAGGGCAAAACGAGTCGCCAGGATGACGGCGCGAACGCGACCGCACCGGCCGTCATGACGAATCCGAGCGCCGCGCCGCCCGCCATCTTGAGGTAAAAGCCGCCAAGATCCAGTCTCGGACCTGTATTCGATTGGGCGGCCGTCGTCCATTCGAGAAGGCGCCTGCGCGTGGCGAACACGCGCGCCAGCGTTCGCACGATGGCGTCGCCATTTTGCCAGGCTTGATCGGTCAGGAACGCGACCGAAAGCAAGGTCTGCGTGGCCGCGAGCCGCAGGTCAGCGGCAAGCGCGCCAATATGATTGCGAAAACGCATGCCGCTTCGACGCGGCAGTACGGAAAAGAAAGTCGGAAGGAACGCCGGGGTCGCGACGGCGGCGATGACCAGGAAGGCTCCCTCCATGCTCGACGGCGCAGGCAGAAGCCAGCACAGGCCGAGGGCCAGCAATGTGAACGGCGCGAGCAGCGACCGCCTCAGATTGTCCAGCATTTTCCAGCGGCCGATCAACGGGACCGCTTGATTTCCAGTTCGATGCCCGAACACCCAGGGGAAGAGCTGCCAGTCGCCACGAGTCCAGCGATGCTGGCGTTTGGCGACGACATCGTAGCGAGAAGGGAATTCGTCGACGACCTCGACGTCGGAGGCGAGGCCGGCGCGGGCGAAAACACCCTCGAAGAGATCATGGCTCAGCAGAGCATTCTCCGGAACGCGGCCTTCGAGCGCCGCCTCGAAGGCGTCGACGTCGTAGATGCCCTTGCCGGTAAAGGAGCCCTCGTCAAACAGGTCCTGGTAGACGTCGGAGACGGCCGCCGCATAGGGATCCAAACCACCGGGGCCGGAGAAGACCCGTTGATAGAATGAACCCTCGTGGCCGACCGGCAGGGAAGGAGTGACGCGCGGTTGAAGAATGGCGTAGCCATCGATGATGCGCTGCCCGACGTCGCAGAATTTTGGCCGATTCAGCGGATGGGCCATCTTGCCGATCAGCCGGAGCGCCGCATCTCTCGGCAGCCTTGTGTCGGCGTCGAGGGTGATGACGTAGCGCACATCGGCGGGGACATACGGCGCCTGCCCCGCGATGGACATGAAGGTCGTGTCGGCGGCTCCGCGCAGAAGCCGGTTGAGTTCATGCAGCTTGCCTCTTTTGCGTTCCCATCCCATCCATTTGTTCTCGCCCGCATTGAAGACGCGGCGCCGGTGCAGCAGGAGGAAGCGGTTGCCGCCAGGGCCGGGCCCGTAACGGCGGTTCAGCTCCTCGATCGCCCCGGCGCCCACGATGAGCAGATGGGCGTCGCCCTCCAGCGCCTCTTGATCCGCGTCGACCCCGTCCAACAAAAGGACAAAGGCGAGATCGCCGCCGGCGCCGGCGAGATGGTGGATCTCGAGTCGTTCGACCTGCTCCAGCAGGTCGGCTTCGCTGGTCAGCAGCGTCGGCACGGCGACGAGCGTTCGAAGCGATGCCGGGACGCCTGCCGTGAGTTCAAGGCCCGGCAAGGTCATCGCGCCGAAACTCGACGTGACCGCACGGTCGACGAGCGCGATCGCCACCCCCGTCGCCGGGAGGAACCCGATCAGAGCAAACAGCGCGAGCCCACCGGCTTCGAGGCCGGGAATCGAAAGCGCCCACAGCGCGGCGCCCAGCAACAGCATGGTGACGAGCAGGATCGCGCCGACATAGCCGCCGATGCCGAGGCGGATGTTGAACCGGCTAAACCGCAGCCGGGGAGACGGCCGAAACGCGATCGTCCGCTCGAGTGCGCGCCGACCCTTGGCGATCAGATGATAGCCGGGATCGCCGACACGCGCCGCCTCTGCTGCATCACCTGTCGCAGCCGCCGCCACGCGCGACGCATTCAGCGCATGATCGGCAATTTCGAGTTCCGAGGACGAAGACCCGCGCGCCAGTTGTTCGATCGCGCTTCGGTATAGATTGCGGGTCGGAAAATCCATTGCGGCGAAATTGCTCGCCGCGCGCAGCCGCTCGTCGACGAGGCTCACGCTCTCGAACAGCTCCACCCAGTCGATATCGGAAATCAGTCGCATGCTGGTGATGACGTTGCGCACGCTGACATTGGATGCGCCCTGTCGCTGTTGGGCGCGCCGCACCACTTCGTCGATCGAAGCGCCCTGAAGCTCGAGCCGCTCCTCCAGCCAGGCGAGCGTCGGCGTTGTTTTTGGATCCTGATCCCGCAGCCGCCTCGCGAGCTGTGCGGCGAAGAGTTCCGACAACGGCCCAGGTGAGCGCGTCGCGATGTCCGTTTCGAGTGCGGACAGGGCAAATCCTGATACGAGAAGCCGGCTGGCCAGCGCATCGGCATCCGCACGCGCTTGTCGTCCGGCCGTGATCTGGTCGGCCAGTCGGCGCAGGTTCTCGATGAGGACAATGCGCAGCGTGATCGCAACGGCCCACAATTCGCCAATCGTGAGAGGCTGAACCCGCTGATAGGCGACAATGAACCGACGCAATATGTAAGGATCGAAGTGACTGTCAGTGTGGGCGACGAAGGCCCAGGCCAGACCGAACACCCTCGGATAACCGGCGAATGGTCCCTCGGCCAGTTTCGGGAGCTGGCGATAATAGCCGGGGGGCAGGTCATTCCTAATCTCACGGATCTGCTCCTCGACGAGGTGATAGCTGTCGAGCAGCCATTCCGCAGCGGGAACCACGCCGCGGCCGTTCTCCAGCTTCGCGGCGCTCGCCCGATAGGCGGCAAGCAAGACCGTGGCGTTGTCGTCGAGACGAGTGTGCAAAGACAGAACGACTGGCGGTCTCGTCGTGACCGGTTGCGCGGCGGCGAGGCTTTCCGCGTGCTGCTCCAGCCGTTCGACGCCGAAAAGCTCCTCCCTCACCGGCGCCTTGTCGTTCCATAGAGGCGACGAAGAGCGACGCCCGAAAGCATAGCGAAGGATTGGGGTCATGAGCGCCTTTCCGGCCGGTGTCGGCTCTCGAAAGGCGCCGAGGCGAGCGAATTTGTTTGAGGAACAGCCGGCTCGAGTTGCGGGCGCCGGCCGACAATCGGCGCTGAACCAATCCACTCCACGGTTGCGATCGCTAAAAAAGTTGGCCCCGCTACCTCGATGGGGCGCGGGGCCAGCACGGCGCCGGGCGCCTCATCAGGCATTACGCTTTGACTGCATCGTTCGCTTCAAGCCGCCAGTACATCCGTGGTCGACTTGGTTGATCAATGCTGGCCGCTCGCCGGCTCATGGAACTGCATGGCCGCCGGCGCTGCGTTCAGACCAGAACTTTGAGGTTGTCAGCCGACATCTTGCCGCTCTTGCGGTCGGAGACGAGCTCGAAGCCCACTTTCTGGCCTTCGCGCAAATCATCGATCCCGGCGCGTTCGACGGCGCTGATGTGGACAAAGGCGTCATTGCCGCCGTCATCCGGAGCAATGAAGCCGAAACCCTTCTGGGCATTGAACCATTTCACGGTTCCCGTAGTCATTAGGTTTGCCTTTCACGAACATAGTTGTGCTTGCCCACGAATTCGCGAGCCGTCGAAATCGCATTTTGAGGTGGGAAGAGGGTTAGCTTGGCGCGAGAAGTTTCTGCGCAAGGCCAAGTCATCTGGCCATATCTTCGACCTTTTCCATATAGCCCGGCGCCAATAAAAACACAAGGAGTCTTCAAGAAATTCTTCGAGATCAAGAATTCCATCGCAAATAATATGTCGAAGAGAATGAGTTTTCTGTCATAGTTTTCTGGATTTTCTATGTCATACGCCACCCGAGAATGTCAGCGCCGTCCCCGGCGCATGCTCTATGCAGCGGGGCTCCACATGGCCCGAACAGTTTCAAAGGCCGCCCGTCAAATACGCCACTGCCATCCGATGTGCCCCTCAAGCCTGCGGGCGCGCCCCGGAATATGGACGCTCGCCCTCAAAAAGCGCCTATGACGCGGCAGGCAGGAGCTTATGCTCTAGCAGCTCGTGTCGGGCGTAACTCGGAGGCGGATGGAGTCTACTTCACGCAACTTTGGTTGTGGGCAGTGGTAAGTTTCTGCTCGTCGGAAGTGTCCTGGCCGGGTTCGGAGCTAACGCCAGCGTCTTGTGCGTCTCGCAGTAAATGGCCTCTGATGAGCACGCGCAACCGCAGAACCGGAACGTCTCTAAATGGTGCGGATCACCGATTGGCCAGCGGCACATGCCGGTGCGAAGGTCCATGAACCTGACAGGAACTGATGCGAGGAGCGGCTTCCAATTGTTGCTGTGCTCCTGATCGCCCATGTAATGGCGAGCAACATCCTGCCGTGTTTGGATCAATCCGCCATCGGGCGCGGGTCGGCTAATCGGGCTTGTTGTTTTGGTCATTTCGATCCCGCAACCCTTTCCTCGGCCACCGCCGACAAAAACTACCGGCGACGCACCCGAGCCAAAAACGCTCCAAAAAACACTCGATGAGCAGAGCTGATCGAGCGGTTTTACATTGGCTGAGATGCGCCGCGCTAACCTACGTAAGTTCAGTTCTGCTTGGCGGCGACGGGCGCCTTCGACGGCGGAGCGGCGACTGATGGCTGTGCAGGCGACGCGACTGTGATCGGCTTGAAAGCTTCCTTGGCGAGGCTCGAATACATCTCGCCAATCTTGGTGGCTTGGGCCAGGAAATCCTCATAGGCGGATGTGGCGAAGTCCGACTGGAGCTGGATCGCCTCGTCGATCTTCTTCACGCCGATCAGCTTCTCGAAGAGCACGCGGCTTTTCTCGAAGGACTTCTTTGAATAGTCGGTCGTTTCGGCCGCGATGGCCTGTAGACTCTTGGTCGACGAGGCAGTCGCCGTGGCAAACGCTTCGAACGGGGCCGTGCCGAACGCTTTGATCTCTGGGAAGTTGATTGACATAGAATATCCCTTTTTGGTCTAGGCGCGCGGGGTATTTCCCGCGACTCTAGAGGCTTGCTATTTATGTGCGCTGCACAAATAAGTCAAGAAAATATTGCGCCGCAACATAATCGAGCCGCTTCCCGCCGTCTCATTGACGCGCCAAAAGCCAGTCTTTCTTTCAGGGCCGAAGATCGATATTGCCACCTACGCGAATTAGAAATCAAAATTGAGGCTCGAAGGTCCGGATTGGGTCAATCGCGTCGGTTCCGCGACGTCGGCGTGTCGGCCGCTTCGCCTCGGTCAACGGACATGAATACCGCGATTCGATGCGTGCGACGCCATCAGATCGGCGACATCACCTCTGTCTCAGCACGCCGTTTCCGCGCCCACGGCCCCGTCTGACGATCATCCGTGACGCTGGTCGAGTGTATTGTCGCCGTCGAGGCCGCGACGTTTCAATAGGTCGTCGACCAGCGCTTCTGCGCGCAACCCGAGTGCGGAGGAGTTGCACGCGCCGGAGGCGTGAAGCGCCCACCGGATAGACGCGAAACCGCACGCCGTCGGTTTGTTCGCGCCGAGACCGATCGGCTTCTCGCCGGCGCGCTCGGCCTCATGCAGATCATGCCCGCGACCTACGCCGAATTGCGCGCCCGTCATCGTCTCGGCGTCGACATGTTCGATCCGCGCGACAACATTCGCGCCGGGACCACCCACATGCGTGACATGCGCGACCGCTGCGGCTCGCCTGGATTTCTCGCCGCCTACCATGCGGGGCCACGTGTTACGCCGACTATCTGACGAGCGGCCGGCCATTGCCCGAAATGTCGCGCCGCTTGGTCGCCGCCCTCGCGCCACGCATCGGCATGAGAAGGCCGGAATTCGCATCGATCGGCGCCGCTAGGGCGCAACAAAAGACGCCGCCGCAGCTCTTCGTCGAGCGCGTGCCCCACAAGACGAGAGCACGGCGAACATGTACTTCTTGCAATTCGGCGACCATTCGACGGCGATCCGAAACGCATCCGATCTGCGCGTTGGACGCGCGCCGAATGACCGGCGTCGCGCGTTTCGCCCGTCATCCGACCGCTTACTTTTCGACGCGGCGTCGCGTGGTTTTCGTACTTCGTTTGTGTCGTTCACAGCGCGCTTGGCGCGCGATGGAGATGACGATTTCTTTGCAATGATGTTAAGTCATCATGCGTGATTTAGCGTGGATTTGCGCGGGTTCAGCGACGTTGATTAGGAGGGCAAGATAAAAGGAACGATGTTCCTGCGGTCGGGTCTGCACATTACTATTTGTTTTCATGGTGGGATTGCACAGGCTGCGACGGCACTGCGCGATGTGCGCTTGTGCCATTGCCAGCGACAAGGCATTCATAGAAAACGATTTTCGTCGTGCCTGTCTTACCTCGTGCACTTTTTCGCACCTTATCGACACGGGCACTTAGGCCGCATGAGATGGAGCAGCCCGGAAGGAGGGAGGGCGTCATGATCGGCGTTCGCTCGGCGATCAAAATGGTTGCGGGGTCGAGTCCTTTTTTTTGGCTCGCGGGGGTCCGCCGCGGACGCCTCGGCGAGGCGCTTTCTTCTCGCCGAGTTGGGAACGTGACGCGCTGTCGAGATCGTCGCGGGGGTCGGCGAAGGTCGAGTCGGATTCGGATCGCCGAGAAGGATACTCCCGCGCGCAGATTGGCTATGGGGCCCTGAAGGGAGACATGCCACACTCTCAGCATGACTCGTTCACAGAATTCTCGCCGCCGCCGACTCGTAAACAGTGGCGTTACGCCCGATGACCTCTATGATTATGCGAGGCCGCCGCGACGCGCGCCCGGCCGTCCGATCCGGAATGATCCGACGACTTGGAACGTCACCGACGACTGGCCCGAGAACGTGCCCGTAAGCGAAGCCGAGATCGACGTGTTCGAAAGCTGGTTCGGCGACCTGTTCGACGAATTGTTTTCGACTCGCCATTGAAGCCACCGAGGTTGAGGAGAGAACTTCATGTCCGCGCCCCTTCGCGCCGCACTCTACTTGCGAGTCTCGACCGGCAGGCAAGCCGACAACGACCTCTCCATTCCCGATCAGCGCCGCCAGGCGGAGAGCTATTGCAAGGGTCGGGGCTGGGAGCTGGTCGCCGACTTCGTCGAACCAGGCCAATCCGCCACCGACGACCGGCGTCCCGAGTTCCAGCGGATGATCGACGCGGCGACGACCAAACCGCCCGCTTTCGACGTGATCGTCGTCCACAGCTACAGCCGTTTCTTCCGCGACCAGTTCCAATTGGAGTTCTATGTTCGCCGGCTCGCCAAGAGCGGCGTGCGGCTCGTCTCGATCACCCAGGAGCTGGGCGACGATCCGATGAGCAATATGATCCGCCAGATCATGGCGCTGTTCGACGAATATCAGTCCAAGGAGAACGCCAAGCACACCTTGCGGGCGATGAAGGAGAACGCTCGGCAAGGCTTTTGGAACGGCGCCCGGGCGCCGATCGGCTATCGCATCGTCGACGCCGGCCAGCGCGGCCAGAAAACCAAGAAGACGCTGGAGATCGATCCGATCCAGGCGGAGACCGTGCGCTTGATCTTCAAGCTCGCACGGGAGGGCGACGGCTCGTCCGGTCCCATGGGCGTCAAATCCATCGTCACCCATCTCAATGCGAAGGGCATCCGCACGCGCGATGGCGGACGCTGGGGCCTTGGCGCCCTGCACAAGGTTCTGACCCGGACGACCTATATCGGCCGCCACCGGTTCAACACCCATCATTGGAAGACCGGGGAGCGCAAACCCGAGGCCGAAATCGTCGAGATGGTTGTCCCGCCGATCATCGAGGCGTCGGAATTCGAAGCAATACAAACATTGCTGAAGTCCCGCAGCCCGGCCCTGACCGCGCCGCGCGTCGTGAGCGGACCGACCCTGCTTACCGGCATTTGCTTCTGCGCCGCCTGCGGCATGGCGATGACGCTGCGCACCGGCAAGAGCGGGCGCTACCGCTACTACACCTGTTCGACCAAGGCGCGGCAGGGCGAGACCGGCTGCAAGGGCCGCACGGTCCCAATGGAGAAGCTCGACACCCTGGTCGCCGACCATATCGAGCGCCGCCTGTTGAAGCCGGAGCGTCTAGAAGAAATCCTGTCCTCGGTTCTCCATCGCCGGGAGGAGCGCGCCGAGCGCCGGGCGGAGCACATCGCCGCCTTGCGCAAGCGCGCCGCCGAGGCGGACGCCAAGCTGAAGCGCCTCTACGAGGCGATCGAAAACGGCGTCGCCAATCTTTCCGATCCAATGCTCAAGGACCGCGTCGCCGAGCTGACGGCGATCCGCGATCAATCGCGCATCGACGCGGAGCGCGCGGCGGCGGAAATGGAGAAAGCCGGGCCGAGCCTCACACCGCAGGCCCTGGCCACATTCGCCCGGCAGGCGCGAAAAGGGATGCGGAGCGACACTGGCGGCTACCGCCGCGACCATCTGCGCGCCCTTGCCCAGCGGGTCGAGGTCGACGAGCGGGAAGTCCGCATCATGGGATCGAAGGGGGCCTTGCTGCGCACGCTTGTCGCCGCGTCAGGCGGGAAATCGGCGGGAATTGGCGTTCCCAGTTTTATACCGAAGTGGCGCGCCCGAAGGGATTCGAACCCCTGGCCTCTGCCTTCGGAGGGCAGCGCTCTATCCAGCTGAGCTACGGGCGCCGATCGCCAGGCGCTCGCGTTATTTACAATAAGGCGCGGCGGCTCGCAATGAGGCCGTCAGGTCTGCCCGGGCTTCAAACGGTAGAAGATGTGGTGGCCAATCGCGTCCATCTTCTTCAGCTGTTTGGCCCAGCGCGGCCGCACGTAATTGGCGTGGTAATGCGTCGAGCGCCCGACATCGGAAATATAGGTGCGTCCGTTCATCACCTCGTTGGCGATGCGCACCGCGCTCGCCCAAGCGTCGCGCTCGGCGATGCGCAGCGATCGTCCTTCGCAGGCGAACGAGAATTGGCAGCGGTGATAATGATGGCGGTTCTGATAGACGACGCCGCACACGCTCGACGGATAGAGGCCGCTGGAGACACGATTGAGCACCACTTGCGCCACCGCCGCCTGGCCATCCTCGGGTTCGCTGCGCGATTCGAAATAAACCGCTTCGGCGAGACAGCGTTTCTCGCGATCGAGCTTGTCCTGGTCGACGAGCGAGGCGTAATCGGGGCGCTCGGCCGGCGCCAGCTCTTCCACGGCGCGCGGAAAGGAGGCGACTTCGATCGGCAGCGCGTCGGGCTGCGCCGGCGTCGAAGAGCCCAGCGCGACCGCGCGCAAAACCTGCGGCGTCGCGCCATGGGCGGCGCGTTCCTTCACCGCTTCAAAAAAGCGTTGCGTCGTCGCGGAGCCGCGTTGCGCGGGAGAGGCGTCGCCGCTGCCGCGCTGCGTCGTCGGCGCGCCAGTGTCGCCGGCGTTGGCGCCGTCGAGATTTGCATCGCCCGGCAGATCGCCGCGCGGCGCGAGAAACACCGACGTGGTCGCGCCATCGATGTGGAAAGCGAGCTCCGTTTCGCTCGCGCCCTCGGCGCCGGCGGGGCCGGGCAGGCGGGAATCGAACGTCGGACGCATGCCGACGATGGGATCGCCTTTATGGGTGCGATCTACTTCCGGAAAGCGTTCGACATTGGGCTTGAGATCGATGTGCGGTTCGCGCTCGTCTTGGATGGAGCGGAAATCCTCCGGCGCGCCGACGATCAAATGCGCCGACTCGAGGCGGCCTCGACCATCAAGGCCCGTATCGCCCGTTAGCCCATCGCCCGCGCCGCGCGCTGACGTCCGCGCCGCCAGCGGCGCGACATTCCAACCTTGACCGGGATCCTGACCGGCGTCGGCGGTAAACGAAACCAGCGCTCCGACGCCAAGGCACCAAGGCGCGATGACGCGGACGGCCCAATTCATTCCCGACTGACGACCCATACGCGGTCCGCGCCCTGACGACCCGAGGCGCCGCCGCAGTGTGACCAAACTGCCACAACAAAACGCGGATGCGCTCTTGCTTGAGGTTATCGCGCGTTAGGCTTGCAGGAGCGTTACAGGCGCGTGCGCCGCGCCGTGCCAGAATGGATCAGACGATCTCCGGATGATCAGTTCGCACGTTTCCCCTGTCGCTCGAGGAAGGGGCCAGCGGATGCGCATCGCGCTTGGGCCTGTGCCCCATCGTCCATCGCCCGTCAAACCGCTTCGCGGTTCCTTCACTTCGTCACGGCCCTGCGGGTGACCGGCGATGGCCGATGGGGCGTTTGGCAATCGTTCCCTTTGGTGAATTTGCCGCGCTGAAAGCGCAACAAATTCACCAAAGGGAACGGATGCAATTGTGCGCCATCCGCAGGCCTCGTCACCCGCAGGGGCGGAGCGCAGCGGAGCAGTCGCGGGAGCCGACTTGACGAGGCCTGCGGATGGCGCGACCGCGAGGCGAACTGATCACCCGGAGATGGTATCAGACGCATAAGCAAAGGAAGGACGGTCACGCGCCGATCAGATGCGCCACGATCTCGCGCGCATGCGCGCCATGGCGATGCTCGAAGAGGAAAACGCCCTGCCACGTTCCGAGCGCAGGCGCCCCGTGCGCCACCGGAATGGCGAGCTGCGTTTGCGTCAGCGCGGCGCGGATATGGGCCGGCATGTCGTCGCAGCCTTCGCTGTCGTGCTCATAAAGGCCCTTGCCTTCCGGCGCGAGACGCGCGAACGCCGCTTGCAGATCGCGCAACACGGCGGGATCGGCGTTCTCCTGGATGAGCAGCGAAGCCGAGGTATGGCGGCAATAAAGCGTCAACAGCCCGGTCGCGATCCCTTGCGCGCGCGCCCAGGAGACGACGGGCTGGGTGATTTCATAAAAGCCGTGGCCGCGCGTTTCGACGCGAATGTGATGCAGAGCCTGGCGCATGGGAGGAATGTGCGGAGCGGCCGGAGGAAAGTCCAGCACTGCAGATTGGGAGCTGTCACGGAAACGTTAATCCGAGGTCGCAATGCGTTCGAAGCGACCGTCCCGATTTATCCGCCATGAGGGATTGTGCGCCACCTCCCACGCGTGCCCGTCGGGGTCCTGAAAATATCCGGAGTAACCGCCCCAAAAGACTTCCTGAGGCTTCTTCAAGATAATGCCGCCCTTCTCTCGGAGTTTCACGAACAAGTCGTCGACTTCCGCGCGGCTGTTCGTGCAGTAGGCAAGCGTGAAGCCGTGGTAAGCTGGGAGTTTCCTCTCGAAGGGCGCCGTGATGTCTTTCGCCAAACCCTCGTGGCTATACAGCGCTGGGAGATATCCTCCCAGGTCGTAGAAAACGATTTTCCCAAGATCGCTTTCGGGGGTCCAGCCGAGCGTGTTCGAATAGAAGTCGCGCGCTACGTCGATATCATTGACGCCTAACGTGATCACCGTGAGCCGCTGTTCCATAACGCCTCCTAAGTCTTTTCCGCGCAGCGCCATATCGTTCGCGGACATCAAATCTCAATTCGGATGGGCGCGACGGATGAGAGCGAAACGCACCGAGGCGGCGCATGTTGTCGGGGCGTGGATCGCGTATGCGTCCGGCGCGTCACCCGCGCGTTCGATCGATCATCCCCGATTTTATGGAAAACAGCGGCCGTAACGCACGTGCGATGCGCCCCATGAATTTCTTGGTGAACTGTCCACGCGGCGCTTGGCCCGGCTCAAAGTAAAAGGAACGTTCCAGCACATCGTAATTATATTCGCTGACGGTAATCCAGCCGCGCACATGGTCGCCCAGACCCGCGCGCCTCAGTTCGAGCGCGGGAATTTCTATCGCGAGCTGATCGCCTTTCGGCGCGCTCGCCGATATTGCGAGGATAACCAGATGATTGAGGTCTTGCGAAGGATCGTGAATGACCGCAGCGAGACAGGCGGGACGGAATTTGTCCCCCTCGACTTGACCGCGATCGGCCTGCCAAGCCCAAAGATAGGGGTAGTCGATCACCATTCCATCCCCGAACCGATCATTCTTCATGACCGGCTTCGCTTTCACAAATGATTTCGTCGAGGCGCCGGGCGATAACCTCGGCGAGCTCGGGCGGCGTTTCGCCCGCCCGATAGACCCGGCGCGGGTCGGAGGCGCGTCGCAGCTTTTCGTAATCCTCGACGCTCATCAAAACGAACTTCGGTTTGCGATGATGCGTGATCGCCACCGGACCCTTGATCGCCGCGTCCGTCACGGCGCCGGAATTCTTGGTCAGTTCGACGGTCGAAAACTGGCGCATAGATATCCTCTTTATCCTGTTAATCCTATTTATCCGAATAATCCGGATTAATCAAGGCTCGACGTCCTCACGCCGTGCTCTCGGCCGTCTTGCCGAGCGCCGCCTGCGCCGCGGCGAGGCGGGCGATCGGCACTCTGAACGGCGAACAGGACACGTAGTCGAGCCCCACCTTCTCGAAAAAGGCGATGGAGGCCGGATCGCCGCCATGCTCGCCGCAGACGCCGAGCTTGATCTGTGGCCGCGCCGCCCGGGCGCGCTCGACGGCCAGCGACACCAGCTCGCCGACGCCCTCCTGGTCGATGGTGACGAACGGATCGGCGGGCAGAATGCCCTTTTCCGTATAGGCGCCAAGAAATGTGCCGGCGTCGTCGCGCGAAACGCCCAAGGTGGTCTGGGTGAGGTCGTTGGTGCCGAACGACAGGAATTCGGCCGTTTGCGCAATCTCTCCGGCGCGCAAGGCGGCGCGCGGCAGTTCGATCATCGTGCCGATCTGGTATGACGGCGCGACGCCGGTCTCGTTCTCCACCGCCGCTGCCGTCGCCACGATGCGCGCCTTCACCAGATCGAGTTCGGCGCGGGAAAAAACCAGCGGCGCCATGATCTCGATGGCGGCCGGCTGGCCGGTCGCGAGGCCGGCTTCGATCGCCGCTTCGAAAATCGCCCGCGCCTGCATGTCGACGATCTCGGGGTAGGCGACGGCGAGACGCACGCCGCGAAACCCCAGCATCGGATTGAATTCGGCCAGCCCGCGGGCGCGCCGGCGCAGTTTGGCGGGATCCGCGCCCATGGCGCGCGCGACGCTGGCGATTTCTGCGTCGGAGTGCGGCAAGAATTCATGCAGCGGCGGATCGAGCAGCCGGATGGTGACCGGCAGCCCCCCCATGATTTCGAACAATTCCTTGAAATCGGCGCGCTGCATCGGCATGAGCTTACTCAGTGCGGCGCGCCGTCCCGCCTCGTCGTCGGCGAGGATCATCTCGCGCACCGCCACGATGCGCTCGCCCTCGAAGAACATGTGCTCGGTGCGGGCCAGGCCAATCCCCTGCGCGCCGAAGCGACGGGCAGCGCGCGCGTCCGCCGGCGTCTCGGCGTTGGCGCGCACGCGCATGCGGCGCGTCGTGTCGGCCCACTCCATGAGCACGGCGAATTCGCCGATGAGCTCGGGCCGCTGCATCTTCACGACGCCGGCGATCACCTGGCCGGCGGAGCCGTCGATGGTGATCGTGTCGCCCTTGGCGAACCGGCGCCCTGCGACGGAAAAGCTCTGATCGTCGTAATCGACGCGGATGGCGGCGACGCCGGTGACGCAGGGCTTGCCCATGCCGCGCGCCACCACGGCGGCGTGCGAGGTCATGCCGCCGCGCGTCGTCAGAATGCCCTCGGCGGCGTGCATTCCGCCGACATCCTCGGGACTGGTCTCGACGCGCACCAAAATGAGCTTGCGACCATCGCTGGCAAGTTTTTCCGCCTCGTCCGGGTCGAAGACGATCTCGCCTGCGGCGGCGCCCGGCGACGCCGGCAAGCCGCTCGCCAAGATGGCAGGCGCCGCGCTGGGATCGATCGTCGGATGCAGCAATTGCTCGAGCGAGGCCGGATCGACGCGAATGATCGCTTCTTCTCTCGTAATGCATCCCTCGTTCGCCATGTCGACGGCGATCTTGAGCGCCGCGCGCGCGGTGCGCTTGCCGGTGCGCGTCTGCAACATCCACAGTTTGCCGCGCTCCACCGTGAATTCCATGTCCTGCATGTCGCGGTAGTGCCTCTCCAGGAGCTCCGCAAAGCCTCTGAACTCCTCGAAAATCGCCGGCATAGAGGTTTCCATCGACGGCTTTTGCGAATCCGCGCGGCGCGCGGCCTCGGTGATGGCCTGCGGCGTACGAATGCCGGCGACGACATCCTCGCCTTGCGCATTGGCCAGGAACTCGCCGAAGAGCTCGCGCGCGCCGCTCGACGGATTGCGCGTGAAGGCGACGCCGGTGGCCGAGGTCTCGTCCATATTGCCGAACACCATCGCTTGCACGTTGACCGCCGTGCCCCAGCTTTCGGGAATGTCATGCAAACGCCGATAGACGATGGCGCGATGGTTCATCCATGAGGAGAAGACCGCGCCGATCGCGCCCCACAATTGCTGGCGCGGGTCCTGCGGGAACGGCCGACCGGCGCCTTGTTCGACGATGGCCTTGTATTTTCCGACGATGACGCGCCAATCGTCGGCTTTGAGCTCGGTGTCGAGCGCGTAGCCTTTGCTCTCCTTGAATCGCTCCAGCGCATCCTCGAAAGTATGGTGCTCGAGACCGAGCGCCACGGTCGAATACATCTCGATGAAACGGCGATAGGAGTCATACGCGAAGCGCTCGTTTCCGGCTCTTCGCGCCAAGGCGCCGACGGTTGCGTCGTTGAGTCCGAGATTGAGCACCGTGTCCATCATGCCGGGCATCGACGCGCGCGCGCCAGAACGCACCGAAACGAGCAACGGCCAGGTGGCGTCGCCGAATGAGTGGCCGGCCAGCTCGCCGATATGGGCGAGCGCCGCGTCGACTTGCGCCTCGAGCTCCTTCGGATAGGTTTTTCCATGCGCATAGAAATATGTGCAAACCTGCGTGGTGATGGTGAAGCCCGGCGGGACCGGCAAGCCGAGATTGGCCATTTCCGCGAGATTGGCGCCCTTGCCGCCGAGCAGGTCCTTCATCGCGGCGGCGCCGTCGGCCTTGCCCTGGCCGAACCTATGAACCCATTTTGTCATCGTATCGCTTTCCATCGCCTCGTCGAATTGGCGTTTTGAAGGTGGTCGAACCTCTTTAGATTGGCTTCTGCTCAAATTGCCTTATACCAACGACGATAGTATTTACCCGTCATGCCCGCGCTTGTCGCGGGCATCCACGCCGACAAGCTGCGGAGCGTTCAGAAGGAGAGACGGAGCGTTGCCGCTTCCCTTCGAAGATTTCCTGTTGCGTCCCGGCGTGGATGGCCGGGACAAGCCCGGCCATGACGCGTTGACGACCCGTGGCGATTTCCCGCCAGACGAGTCATTCCATTCGGGATAAGCGCGCCAGCCGATGGTTCAGTCCGAGCGCAGCATCAGTCCGAAGCCGATCCAGGCGCAGCCGTAGAACAGGAGATCGACGCCGAGCAAGAGGCCGAGGATGAAAGGCGAGTTCTGTGGCCAGCCGAACAGGATGAACATGCCGAGCAGCGTGGTGATCGCGCCGGCGAGAATGACGAAACCGCTTGGTCCATGCGGCAATTTGACGCCAAAATAGATGCGCACCAGGCCGGTGGCGAACAGCGAGGCGCCGAGCAGCAGCGTGAAGGCGGCGGCCCCGGTCAGCGGATTGGCGAGCGCGAACGACCCCGTCACGACATAGAGCAGCCCGATGAGAACGAGCAGGAAACGGCTGCTCCACAGATGCGAATTGACGCCGACGACGATCTCGGTTCCGCCGACCACGATCATGAACAGCGCGATCAGATAGACGAAAGCGATGGTCGCCGTTCCCACCAACGCCAGGGCGGCGACGCCAAACAGCGCGCACAAAACGCCAAAGCCCACGAACCAGGCCCAACGGCTTCGCAAATGCTCGATGGCGTCGCGCAGGTCCTGGGGCCGCGGGAACGGCAAGCCGCCGTCGTCTGGCAGGGTCATGGGGTCCCTCACGCGCCTCGGGATTGGCGGGCCATTGGCGACCTTAGCGCCCGGGAGCGTGACGAGGCCGCTTCGCAACACGCTACTACAGGCGTAAAGATAAGCGCAAATCGCGGCGCTGCGGCTATTTCCGCGCCGGCCGCCAGACCGTAAAAGAGCCGCCGGGGATGATTGACGACGAGGACAACCTGCCGCGCCCCGCCCCGACGCGTCACGAGCTGGGCCAACCGCTCGATAAGCTCTCAGTGGCGGAACTCGACGAGCGCATCGCGACGCTGCGCGCTGAAATCGAGCGCCTGCAGGCGACGCGCGCCGCCAAGGCGGCGTCGCTGACGGCGGCGGACATGTTTTTCAAGAAGTGACGGCAGTGGGCAGTCGGCAGTCGATTGCCTCGGGGCCAGTATCTCTCTCCCTCATGCTGAGGAGGCGGCGCAGCCGCCGTCTCGAAGCACGGCAAAAGGCGATTAGAACGATTTCCTCGTCCTTCGAGACGGCCCCTTCGGGGCCTCCTCAGGATGAGGGAACCTTTCATCCGATTGCCTAGTGCCGACTGCCGTCCTCTCGGCTTGACAGGATTGGCCTGCCCGTGCGCTGTTCCGCGCCGACGCGGCGGCGGCCGCGGCAACCGGCCGCCATCCGCCTGCTTCCCTCTCAAAGACAAGACCATCATGCATCGCTATCGTTCGCATAATTGTGGAGAGCTGCGTGCAACAAACGCGGGCTCGAAGGCGCGTCTTTCCGGCTGGTGCCATCGCATCAGGGATCACGGCGGCGTGCTGTTTATCGATCTGCGCGACCATTACGGGCTGACGCAGTGCGTGGTCGATCCGGATTCGCCCGCCTTCGCGCCGGCCGAAAAGCTGCGTTCCGAATGGGTGGCGCGCTTCGACGGCGAGGTGCGCAAGCGCCCTGCCGGCACCGAGAACCCCGACATGCCGACCGGCTTCGTCGAGGTCTACGTCACCGAGATCGAGGCGCTCGGCCCCGCCAGCGAATTGCCGCTGCCGGTGTTCGGCGATCAGCCCTATCCGGAAGACATTCGGCTCAAATACCGCTTCCTCGATCTGCGCCGCGACAAGCTGCACGCCAACATCATGTTGCGCGGCAAGATCATCGATTCTTTGCGCGCGCGCATGAAGCAGGCCGGCTTCTTCGAGTTTCAAACGCCCATTCTCACCGCCTCTTCGCCGGAAGGGGCGCGCGACTTTCTCGTGCCCTCGCGCCTGCATCCGGGCAAATTTTATGCGCTGCCGCAGGCGCCTCAGCAATTCAAGCAACTGCTGATGGTCGCCGGCTTCGACCGCTATTTCCAGATCGCCCCCTGCTTTCGCGACGAGGACGCGCGCGCCGACCGCTCACCCGGCGAATTCTATCAGCTCGACATCGAGATGAGCTTTGTTACGCAGGAAGACGTGTTCGCCGCCGTCGAGCCGGTGCTGCGCGGCGTGTTCGAGGAATTTTCGAACGGCAAGCGGGTGACGCCGGAATTTCCCAGGATCGCCTACCGCGACGCCATGCTGAAATACGGCGTCGACAAGCCGGATTTGCGCAACCCGCTGATCATCGCCGACGTGAGCGAGGAATTTTCGCGCGACGACGTGAGCTTCAAGGCGTTCAAGGGCAAGACGGTGCGCGCCATCCCAGCGCCGGGCGCGGCCAGCCAGCCGCGCAGCTTCTTCGACAAGCTCAATGATTGGGCGCGCTCGGAAGGCGCGCCGGGGCTGGGCTATGTCGTTTTCGAAGAGGACGCAGGGACACTCGCCGGCAAGGGACCGATCGCCAAATTCATCCCCCCGGATGTGCAGGCGTTGATCGCCGCCAAGGCCGGCGTGAAGGCCGGCGACGCCGTGTTCTTCGCGGCGGGCGAGGAGGCGAGCGCCGCCAAGCTTGCAGGCCTTGCGCGCCAGCGCATCGGGACGGAGCTCGGTCTTTGTAGGACCGACGTGTTCGAATTCTGCTGGGTCGTCGATTTCCCGATGTATGAGTGGAACGAGGACGAGAAGAAGATCGACTTCTCGCACAATCCCTTCTCCATGCCGCAGGGCGGGCTGGAGGCGCTGGAGACCAAGAACCCGCTCGATCTTCTCGCCCACCAGTACGACATCGTCTGCAACGGCGTGGAGCTTTCGTCGGGCGCCATTCGCAACCATCGTCCCGACATCATGAAGAAGGCCTTCGAGATCGCCGGCTACAGCGAGGATGTCCTCAACGAGCGCTTTGGCGGCATGTATCGCGCCTTCCAATACGGCGCCCCGCCGCATGGCGGCGTCGCGCCGGGCGTCGATCGCATCGTCATGTTGCTCGCCGGCGAGGAGAATTTGCGCGAGGTGGTGGCGTTCCCGATGAACCAGCGCGCCGAAGATCTGCTGATGGGCGCGCCCTCTCCAGTCAGCCCCAAGCACCTGCGCGAGTTGCACATCAAGCTGAATTTGCCGGAGAAGGGGTGAGCGCCGCTAGCGCTGCCGCCAGAAAAATTGACCTTCGGACCGCCTCGTTATAACATTTGGCATAACGTGGCGGAGCTGCGGAAATGCGCGCGAAAGTGACTCAGATCGGCAATTCGACGGGCGTGATCCTTCCGAAGGAAGCCGCCGCTCGCCTGAAGGTCGGCAAAGGCGACAGCGTGTTCCTCACGGAAACGCCGGACGGCTACGCTATCACCCCTTACGATCCAGGGTTCGAAGCGCAGATGCAAGCGGCGCGGCGCGGCATGGCGCGTTATCGAAACGCCTTGCGCAAACTTGCCGAATAGAGTTGGCGAAGAATGTCTTGGCAGTGGCTCGATCCGCGAGTCGTCATCGCCATTCACGCCGAGCAGACCGCCGAACATGGCGGAAGCGCCGGTGTCCGTGATGACGCACTGTTGTCTTCGGCCCTCGCGCGGGCGCGAAATCGAGCCGCGCACAGCGATGCGTCCGTGTTCGACCTCGCCGCCGCCTACGCCTTCGGCATCATCAAGAATCACCCCTTCGTCGATGGCAATAAGCGTGCGGGCTTTCTGGCGGCCTATGTGTTCCTCGATCTCCATGGTTGGGAACTGGCGGCCGCCGAGGCCGATGCGGCGCAGGCAGCGCTCGCTCTAGCGGCCGGCGACATCGGCGAGTTGGAATTCGCCGAGTGGCTGAAATCGAATTCAGTTCGCTCGACGACTTGAATGTTCGCGAGCCTGGCCACGAACAAGACGGCGAACCAGCTCCCGCCATACGTCGTCTCCAGCGCAGGTCAAGCCGGATGGGGCGCAATCTCCGGAATTCAAGCTGACGCAATGCCGCAGGTCGTGGGCGGTGTTTTGTCTTTTCCCCGCCATTTTCATCGGCTCTCATGACGAATTGACCATATCCGTCATTGGACTTGGATACCGAGGATCGAGCGGGCCGCCTTGGTCCTGAATTTTGTTGGCTGTCGAAGCGCGGTCGCCAGATGCGAGGCCAGGCATGACGGATGAGCAAGTTCGCGCCACTGGCGCTGTTGGCGCCGGCCCCGTCTCGGCCTGCTGGGATCGGCCCATGCGACGACTGCTTCTCCTGCGCCACGCCAAGGCCGACCGCCATTCCGCCGGCGGCGATCGCGAACGTCCCTTGTCCCGGCGCGGCCAGGAGGACGCCCGCCGCCTCGGCCGTTATCTCGCCGACCACGGACCGCTTCCCGATTTCGCCGTGGCCTCCAACGCGCGCCGCGCCAAGCAGACGCTCGATCTCGTGCTCGGCGCGTTTCCCGCGCACGTGACCCGACTGATCGAGAAAACGATCTATCTCGCCGACGCCGATCGGCTGTTGGAAATCCTGCGCCAGACGCCCGACAAGTTTTCGACCTTGCTCGCGGTCGGCCATAATCCGGGCTTCGCCGAGCTCGCGGCGGCGCTTGCCGGCGACGGCGATCCGGACGAACTGTTGCGGCTGCGGTCCAAATATCCGACCGCCGGTCTCGCCATTCTCGATTTCGGAGCGGAGAGCTGGGCGAGCGTCGAGGAGGGCGAGGCGCGCCTCGATCGTTTCATCACGCCGGCGGCGTTGCGCGGCGACGCTGCCGACGATCCCGACTGAGGCGGGCGGCAGCGCCAAAGTCCTCGCCCTCATACGAGGAAACCATTCAGCCGATCTGAGCTATACGAAATCTAAAATGATTAGTTCAGCTGGGCGCGAATCCTTCTCCCGCTTGCGGGAGAAGGTGTCGCGCGAAGGCGCGACGGATGAGGGCGGCGCCGCAGTGCAAACCCGGCGGCCCTCACCCGACCCGGCTTCGCCGGGCCACCCTCTCCCGCTTCGTGGGTGAGGGACGCGCCCACGCGAAAGCGATCAAACGGAGGCCGTATTGCGCGCCCGCCTCCCTATCCAAATCGGCCGGACCAGGTTACATGGGGCGATGCTGGATCCCGGACCGTAA
>JACOUB010000013.1 GCA_016178015.1 Methylocystis sp.
CCATGGCCAAGGAAAAATTTGCACGGACGAAGCCGCATTGCAACATCGGGACGATCGGTCACGTCGACCACGGCAAGACGACGCTGACGGCGGCGATCACCAAGGTTCTGGCGGAGACCGGCGGGGCGACGTTCACGGCTTACGATCAGATCGACAAGGCGCCCGAGGAGAAGGCGCGCGGCATCACCATTTCAACCGCGCACGTCGAATACGAGACCAAGGCCCGCCATTACGCCCACGTCGATTGCCCCGGCCACGCCGACTACGTCAAGAACATGATCACCGGCGCGGCGCAGATGGACGGGGCGATCCTGGTGGTGTCGGCGGCCGACGGGCCGATGCCGCAAACCAGAGAGCACATTCTGCTGGCGCGCCAGGTCGGCGTGCCGGCGCTGGTCGTCTACATGAACAAGGTCGACATGGTCGACGATCCGGAGCTGTTGGAGCTTGTCGAGCTCGAGGTGCGCGAGCTGTTGTCGAAGTATGACTTCCCCGGCGACGACATTCCGATCGTCAAGGGTTCGGCGCTGTTTGCGCTGGAGGGCAAGAACGCGGAGCTCGGCCATGATTCGGTGCTGAAGCTGATGGCCGAGGTCGACCGCTACATTCCGCAGCCGGAGCGTCCCAAGGATCAGCCGTTTCTGATGCCGGTCGAGGACGTGTTCTCGATTTCGGGGCGCGGCACGGTGGCGACGGGGCGCATCGAGCGCGGCGTGGTGAAGGTGGGCGAGGAGGTGGAGATCGTCGGCCTCAATCCGACCCAGAAGACCACGGTGACCGGCGTCGAGATGTTCCGCAAGCTGCTTGACCAGGGCGAGGCTGGCGACAACGTGGGCTGCCTGCTGCGCGGCACCAAGCGCGAGGAAGTGGAGCGCGGGCAAGTGCTGTGCAAGCCGGGGTCGGTGAAGCCGCACACCAAGTTCAAGGCCGAGGCGTATATCCTGACCAAGGAAGAGGGCGGGCGGCACACGCCGTTCTTCACCAACTACCGGCCGCAGTTTTATTTCCGCACCACCGACGTGACCGGCGTGGTGCAGCTTCCCGACGGGGTGGAGATGGTGATGCCGGGCGACAATGTGACGATGGAGGTGAGCTTGATCGTGCCGATCGCCATGGAGGAGAAGCTGCGCTTCGCCATCCGCGAGGGCGGCCGCACCGTCGGCGCCGGCGTCGTCGCCGCCATCATCGAGTGAGGGGGGGGCGAAATCTGTTCCCTCTCCCGCGAAGCGGGGGGAGGGTTAGGGAGGGGGAGCCCCATTCGGCTCACGGTCCAAAAGGACGATACAATGAACGGCCAAGTTGGGGCGACCTTACTCTGAAGCCGGACATCGTATGCTACTTAAGATAGCAATACGTTTGACTTGACACCTATGGGTGTATTACGGAAGTTCTCTCCTGAGGAGAGGTGATTCTGCGCCGGCGCCTCATGCGGAGAGGGCGCCCGAGCCGCCTCGAGCGGGCCGCCGTAGCATAGCGTCCCGGCGCGGCAATCGTGTCTTGCAACGGCCGTCCCGGCGGCGCTCAAGCGGGACGAGTTTTCGAGCGCTGTCGTTTCTTGTGCACAAGCTGATAATTATAGTTATGATAGTAATACATACCTTATAATTATCATGTAGTATCAATTTGTGACGCAAGGCTTAGATATAGTTGTGAGTATCAAGTAAATGCGTCAGCCTAGTCGTAAGATTGTAAGTATTACGGACAAACAGCCTATGTCTTTAGTTTCACGCCCATGTTGACGCGACCGAGATCCACGGTCCTGCTCATTGACGATGATCAGGATATGCGCTGGGCCATGCGCAATATTCTCGCAGGCGCCGGGTTCGACGTAGCGGAAGCGGACGCCGGAAGGGCCGCGCTCGAACTAGCCGGCTGCCGAACGCCGGACACGGTGCTGCTCGACATGCGCATGCCGGGTCTTGGCGGCGAAGAGGTGTTGCGACGGCTGCAACGCCTTGATCCAGGCCTGCCGATCATCGTCGTCACGGCGCACGGCAGCATCTCGGGGGCGGTCAGCGCGATCCGCGAAGGCGCGTTCGAATACATCACCAAGCCGTTCCGCAACGAGCATCTCGTCGACGCCGTGCGGCGGGCGCTGGCGCGCCGAACCGTCGCGCGCGCCGCCCCCGCGGCGGGCGTCCGCGCCGCCCTCGCCGCAATCATGGGGCAGGGTCCTTCGATCCAGAACCTGGCTGCCCAGATCGAAGCCGTCGTCTCGACCGACTATTCCGTCGTCATCCGGGGGGAGACCGGCGTCGGCAAAGAGGTCGTCGCCCGCAGCCTGCATCAACATGGCCGGCGTGCGGAGCGTCCGCTCGTCGTCGTCGATTGCGGCGCGATCGTCGAGACCCTGACCGACAGCGAATTCTTCGGTCACGAGAAGGGAGCCTACACCGGCGCCGGTGCCCGGCGCCGTGGTTGGTTCGAGGCCGCCGCCAATGGCGGCACGATTTTCCTCGACGAGATCGGCAATCTCGCTCCGACTGGGCAGAAGGCTCTGCTGCGCACCCTCGATGACCGCATGATCCGCAGGGTGGGCGGCGCCGAGTTGATCAATCTCGACGTCCGCGTCATCGCCGCCACCAACGACGATCTCAAGGAACGCGCCAGAGGCGGCGCTTTTCGTGAAGATCTGTTCTTCCGGCTGGCGGAATATGTCATCACCGTTCCGCCGTTGCGGTCACGACCGGAGGACATCGACTTCCTCACGCGGCGCTTTTTGACGCAGGCGCGCGAGGCCTTGGGGCGGCCGCCGGTCGACGTCGCGCCGGCGGCCCTGGACCTGCTCTGCGCCTATCATTGGCCGGGAAATGTCCGAGAGTTGCGCAACGTCATGCGACGGGCGGCGCTGACCGTGTCGGACGTCATCACGCCGCGCCATCTCGAAGACAGTCTGGGCGGCGGCGTCGCCCCCGCGATCGCCGCTCGCAAGGCCCCGGCCGCTTCCACATCCTTGCGTCATCGCGTTCAGGACCAGGTCCGCGTGATCGAGCGCGACGCCGTGATTGCGGCGCTCGAGCAGGCCGGAGGCAACAAGGCCAAAGCGGCTCGGCTGCTCGGCATCGACTATAAGACATATCGCACGAAATTGAAGTTGCTGGGGGAATGGCAAGGGGAGCCCGCCAATGGCGGACGTTGAAGCGGTTCCGCTCGACGCCGGCGGCGTCGGTTCGCGCGGCCCGGCGAGCGACGACGCGATCTGCCTGTTCGCCTTCGTCGCATGCGTCGGCGCGCGCGAGCCGCCGCCGTTCGACGAGGCGCCGGAGCAACGGCCGATATTGCACCGCGTCGGAGCGGTCACGGCCCTGATCGGCGTCGTCCCCATCGCCGATTACTGCGGCGCCGACGCCGAACGCCGTTTGGCCGACGTCGCTTGGCTCGCCCCGCGCCTGCGCCGTCACGCCGAGTTGGTGGCGTGGGCGATGCGCCGCTCGCCGGTGTTCCCGGCGCCTTTCGCCACCCTTTACTCGAGCCTCGCCAGCCTGACGACGTTTATGCGTGCTCACGAGGCGACGATCTCCAGCTTCCTTGGCGCGGTTGCGGACAAGGAGGAATGGGAGTTGCGGGCCGTCGCCGAGTTCGAACGCCCCGATAGCTTGGACCAGTTGGCGTGCAGCGCCTGGCCCGACTGGCAGGAGCTGTCGAAAGGCGCCCGCTACATGCGGCTGTGCCGGGATCGCAACGCGCTCCTCGAGTACGGCCGCGCCGCCGCCGCCGCCCGCATGCGCGATTTCGTCGCGGAGCTCGCGCCGTTGACGGCTGACGTTCGCCAGCATGAGGCGCTCCCGAAGTCCGGCTCGGGCGGGACCGAGCTGATCGCTCGTTACGCGCTCCTCGTGGCGAAGTCGCAGGTCGCCGCCGTTCATGAGCGCGTCGCAGAGATCGCCGTCCGCGCCGCGCGCCAGCACATTGCGATCGCATCGTCTGGGCCCTGGCCGCCGTTCAGTTTTCGGCCCGATCTCGAGTCGCCGCGCTAGGCGGCGAGCCCCAGGGAAAATCGGATGCTCGTTCCCACGCTCGATTATGAAAGCTTCTTACATGCCGTGATGGCGACGACGGGAGACCTCATTATCTCCACCGACCCGCAAGGGGCCATCACGACCTGGAGCGCCGCGGCGGAGAAAGCCACCGGCTACGCCTGTCGTGACGTGCGCGGCTCCAGGTTCGCGGACCACATCGAAGAACCCCACAACAAGGAGGTCGACGCTTTTTTCCGCAAAATCGCCGAGGACGAGGATCGCCGCTGCGTCGACTGGCCGATGCGGCTCCGGAGTGGCGAAAGCATGCCTTTATCCTGGCGCTTGTCGCGGATGACCGACCAGGCCGGCGAGGTCGCCGGAGTCGTGGCCGTCGGCTGCAATCCTGTCGAACAGCGCGTCAAGGAGACCGAGATGCGTCAAGGCGAAAAGCTCGCCGCGCTCGGCATGGTCATCGGCGGCATCGCCCATGAAATCCGCAACCCGTTGGGCGTCAGCTCCGCCGCCGCGCAGCTCATGCGCGAAACAATGACCGCGCCGGCTTTGCTCGAAGAGTGCATCGACAAGGTTATTGCCGGCATCGATCGGGCTTCGCTCGTCGTCGAAAGTCTGTTGCGCTTTGCGCGGCCGGGGCCGATCACGCAAACAACCAAGGTCGACGTGCTCGACATGCTGAACAACGCGTTGGCGCTCGCCTCTGGCGACGCGGCGGCGGGAACCACGGTCGACTGGCAGCCGCCGTGCATGCCGGCCCCACTTTATGCCGAGGGCGTGCAGAACCTGCTCGAACTCGTCATCGTCAATCTCATCCTGAACGCCTTCCAGGCCATGCCCAACGGCGGTCGGCTGACCATCGCCGGCCGGCGCGATGGCGCCGAAGCGGTCATCGAGATCCGCGACACGGGTCCGGGGATACCCGAAGCTCACCTCGCCAAAATCTTCGATCCGTTCTTCACGACGCGCTCCGATAGTCGCCGTGCGGGGCTCGGCTTGTCGGTGTCTCATGCCATCGTGCGCCAGCACGGCGGCAATCTGACCGTGCGCACGTCGCCAAGCGATGGCGCAACCTTCGTCGTGCGCATTCCCGGCGCGCGGGACTCGAGCGCGGCCGCCGGCGCCGCGGACGCCTGCTGACGTGACGGGTAAGGGCGGGAAACGCCGCCCGCACTCCCGGGCGCGCCCGCCCGCATTGTCTCGCCGCCGCCGCCCGCCGGCGTCGACGCTGAATTCGCAACCATTTGATAATGCGTATCTATTTAAATTTCTGTGGAAGCGTGCGCGTTTGGCCTGGCCTTTGCTGGAGGATGAAGCGGCCGGAGAGTTTCGACTGGTTCCGGCAAATTCGCGAAGAGCTGAGCAACCATCAGAAGGAGAAACTTTTATGGCACGCGTACAAAAGTCCACCGACTCGTCGAGTCTTGCCGAAGTCGTCGATCGGATTCTCGACAAAGGGATCGTGATCGATGCGTGGGTCAAGATCTCCTTGGTCGGAATCGAGCTGATCACGATCGAAGCTCGCGTCGTGGTGGCCTCCGTCGAGACCTACCTCAAATACGCCGAGGCGGTCGGCCTGACGGCCTCCGCCGCAGCGCCCGCTTAAACGACAGCTGCTGCTGTCGGGAGGGCGAGCGTTTCTTTCGTTCGCCCTCCCGGCGGCGACGGGTCTGCAACGGAGGATGAAACATGGCGAAAGTAACAGAAGGTTTGGCGCACGTGGCGGAAGGAATCGCGAGGGGGCGTCAGCAGCGCAGTCAACTGGCGGCGCAGATCAAGAACGCGACCAGAAGCCGACGCAGCGAAGTCCGCTCCTTGCTGATGAGCTTGAAGGCGTCGCGCGGTCGGGCCAATCGCAAGCAAACGGCGCAAGCGCAACAGGCGACAAGGGCGCGTCACGGCGACATCCATTCCTTGCTGCAAGGATTGAAGGCGTTGCGCGCCAAGGGCGCCCGCGCCTATCGCAGGGAGGCCATCGTCGCCAACGACAGACGACGACACGAGATAAAGGCGCTTCTGACCAGGTTCTGGCGCGAACGGATCGCGCATCGCAAGCGTCGCCTGGCGCGCGCCGCGGCGCAGCGTGACAAGGCGGCGGTCTTCATGCGTAATCTGACCAACGGCATGGCGGTTGTTCGCGTCAACCTCGCCAAGGATTGTCGCGCTCGCGCGGCCGCAATCCACGAGCGTCTCGTCGCCTATGCGCAGGATCGCCATGACGCCATCGCCATGTGGCGTGGAAACCGCCGCCACAGGCAACCGGTCGCCGCCGCGCAATCGATGCCCGCCGCGACACGCTCAGCAAAGCGCCCGTTCAGCAACTTGGGCCATAAGGGCTCACGCCAGCGGCGCCGCGAGGATGCGAGATGAGCGTCCTCGCATTCGCAAGCCACGCTCCGCGCGCCGCTGAATCGCCGGGCGGCGACGACGGCTCTATTGCTCTAGGCCCGAGCAACGCGTTCGTGACCTCGCCAACGGTTCGAGAGATCACGGACCGCGCTTTGGCTTATCTCGAGGCAGGCTATGCCGTGCATTTCTCCGGGCCGGCCGGCACGGGGAAAACGACGCTCGCTTTCCATGTCGCCGCACAGCTCGGTCGACCGGCCATCCTGCTGCATGGCGATCACGAGTTCGGCAGTTCCGATCTCATCGGGCGCGAGAGCGGCTATCGCAAGTCCCGCGTTGTCGACAATTACATCTCCTCGGTGGTCAAGCTCGAAGAGGAAGGGCGCGCGCTGTGGATCGACAACCGCATCACGACGGCCTGCCGGCTCGGGCATTCGATCATTTACGACGAATTCAACCGAAGCAAGCCGGAAGCCAACAACCCATTCTTGAGCATCTTGTCAGAGGGCGTCCTCAACGTTCCCGCATTGCATGGCCGCGGCGAGGGCTATGTCAACGTGCATCCGCAGTTTCGAGCCATCTTCACCTCGAATCCGGCCGAATATGCGGGGGTCTACGCCACTCAGGACGCCCTGCTCGACCGCATGGTCACGCTCCGCTTTGGTCATTACGACCGCGCTGCCGAGATCGCCATCACCGTCAGCAAATCCGGCCTCGACAGGGATCGCGCCGCGCGCGTCGTCGATCTCGTGAGGCTGTGCCGCTCGGAAGGACGCGATCCCAATTATCCGACCCTGCGCGCCTCGATCGCCATCGCGCGCGTGCTGGCCGCGCGCGGCGGCGAAGCGAGTTTTCGCAATCCCGTCTTTCTGTGGGCGTGCCGCGACATCCTCAGCCCGGCGGCGCCCAACGGCAAGAGCGAGGGCGCAGCATCGTCGGCGTTCGTCGATCTTCTGCTGCGCCGCTTCGAAAGCGCCGCCGTCAATGACGAGGCGGCGACGCGATCGGACCGCCGCCGCGACCTCCAGGCGCCGCAACTCGAAGGAGGAACATGACGATGTCGGGACAGCGACGGCCGTCGCGGGGACTTGCCGATTTGCGAACGCTGACCGGGCGCTCGGATACGCCAATTCCCGCGCACAAGGCTTATCTCCGCATCAGTTTTCTCGAGCTCGAGCGCGCTCGGCGCAACCAAGAGATGCGGACGGCCCGCGATCGTTTCGACGTCATCCGCGCCCGCTTTCGCGAGATCGACGCCGAAATCGCCGATATTCTCGCCAGCCTGAACGGCGCGGCTCCTCGAGCTCACGCGCTTGAGGCGCCGGTTGGGCGTCAGCCGGCAAGGCGGAATTTTCAGATCGCCTACTAAAGGCGTCCGACCGGAGACGAGACGAATGCTGCCGAAGAGTGAACACAGTGGGCGCACGGAGCGCGATCAACATCAGCCGGATGACTTGCAAGGGTTGGCAAAAGCCTCGTTTGAGATCGCCAAGGCGCTCAAGCAAGTTTCGTCGCCGCTGGGGCCGGGGCTCGCGGCGCCGGTCGGCAAGGTGGCGGCGGCGCGGGCCGCGGTGCGGCAATTCCTGGCAGCCGAGCTGGAGGCGCGCGAAATCCGCATCACCAAGATCGCGCCCACCGATCATGGCGGGACGGGATGGACGGCGGAGGCCGAAATCCTAGCGCCCAATCTCGAAATCAAAATGCTCGGCCTGCCGCTGACCCAAGAAGTGCTCGAACGGGAACGTTACACGCTCGAACTTGAAGCGGATTTGACCGTCAGGTCGTACGAGAACCGCGGGCCGGACGAGTAGTGGCCAGCGTCGTTCAAAACGAAGGGATCGTCAAACACGTAGGATTGTTTCGATTTGCGAGCCTGAAGGCTCGCGGTCCAAGCGACGCGGAACCCGGACCGCGAGCCTTCAGGCTCGCATCGATGCAGATCCTATCATCTTGGTTGAAGCGCCTCACGGGTCCTGGGGAGAAAAAATCATGGGTCTTTACATCTATGCGATCGGCAGATCAGGCGAAGGCGATCTGCCCGTGCTGCAAGGCATTCTCGATCAGCCCGCCTACTGGCTCGACGCGGGCTCGCTCGGCGCGGTCGTAAGCGACTGTCCAATCGATTCGGTGCGCGCCGAGCGCCGTCACATCGCCGCCGCCCAGCGTGTGCTCGCGGCGCTCAACGCAAAGTCCGACATCTTGCCGATGGCGTTCGGCACGGTAACCGAATCGGAGGCCGATCTCCGCCGCTTCCTTGACGCGCACTACGACGTTCTGAAGGCGCAGCTGCAGCGCATCTCTGGCGCGATCGAAATGAGCCTGCGTTTGAGCCTCGAGGTTCCCGACCCGATCGCCTACCTGGTCGAACGCACCCCGGCGCTGCTGGCGGCGCGCGAGCGAACCTTCCATGGCCGCAAACCTCCGTCCTACGACGCGAAGATCCGTCTCGGCCAAATGTTCGACGACGCCTTGCGCCAGTACCGCGAGGCGCGCACCGCGCAAGTCATGGCCGTCGTCGGCGCCGCCTGCGCTGAAGTTATTGCCTTGCCGGTTCGCGAAGAGAAAGACATCGCCAACCTCGCAGCCCTGGTGTCCCGCTCCGGCGTCGATCGCTTCGAAGCGGCCGTCCACGCGTCGGCGGCGCAGATCGACGAAGACTTAGCCTTCAGCATCGGCGGTCCCTGGCCGCCCCACAATTTCGTGCAGTTCGAGCCACTTAATCCGTAACGCGGGCGCCGCCGCCGCCCATCAGCGGAGAATGAGGTCATGTTCATTATCGACGAGCTGCTGGCGCTGCCTCTACGCGGTCTGGCCTCCGTTCTTAGGATGGTCCTGACCGTCAAACAGTTCAGCGCGGTTCGAACACGCGGGCGGGCAAATCGCCAATCGGCGCCGTCCAATGACGGAGAACAAGGTCATGATCATCATCGACACTCTGTTGGCGGCGCCGGTGCGCGGTCTGGTGTTCGTGCTCGAGAAGATCGACGAAGCGGTCAAGGCGGAGGTCGAGGCGGACAAGCGGACAATCATGGCTGATCTATCGGCGCTCCACCGCGCGCTCGACAGCGGGGCGATCGGGCTAGCGGAGTTCGACGCGCGCGAACAGAAATTGCTGGACCGGCTCGACCGCCTGCCTTCGGAGGGCGACGGCGATGCTCGTTCCTGAGCAGGCCCCAGCCAACGCGGCGCGGCCCGGCGGCGACCGACTGTCGTTGACGGATGCGCTCGACCGCATCCTCCATCGCGGCGTGGCCGTGCAGGGCAACCTGACCATCGGGCTGGCGGACGTCGACCTGTTGTTCCTCGATCTGCGATTGCTGTTGGGCTCGGTGGACGCGATCTGGCCGGATGGCCGTCCGCCCATCGACGCCGTCCAGCCGCAACTGCCCGCGCCGCCCCGGTCGGGCGCGCCGATCGTCGCACCGTCGCCGATCGCGCTGCGCAGCGCGGTTGGCGCTGAGGTCGACCCCGGCCCGCCGATGGTTGCGAATGGCCGTCCGAACGAGCCCGGCTCATCGACGGCCCAAGGCCTCGTCCGGCTCGTGCTCACCCTCGTGAAGCTGCTGCACGAGGTGCTCGAGCGGCAGGCGGTGCGGCGCATGGAGGCCGGACGGCTCACCGAGGCGCAGATCGAAGATGTCGGAATGGCGTTGTTCGCTCAGGCCGAAGAGATCGTTCGCCTGCAGCGGCAGTTCGGCTTCTCCGACCGGGAAATCTCCCTCAATCTCGGCGTCCCGAACGGGGCGCTGTGAAAGGTATCGCCATGCCCTCCGCCCAATCCATGACGCATTCCGTCGAGAGCACGAACCTCGCCGATCTGCTCGAGCGCATTCTCGACAAAGGGGTGGTGATCGCCGGCGACATCTCGATCAAGCTGGTCGAGGTCGAGCTTCTGACGATCCAGCTGCGCTTGGTTATCTGCTCGGTCGACAAGGCGCGCGAACTCGGGCTGGACTGGTGGAACCACAATGGACGGCGTCCCAACGCCCTCTTGGCGCCCGAACGCAACGTCGCGCTCGAGGCGATGGAGGAACGATTGGGACGCATCGAGCAGGCGCTCGGCGCCGCCGTAGCGTCAGCCTTCGAGCCAGGGAGTGCGACTAAATGAGCAACAACGACCCCAATAAAAAGGCTGATTTCACAGGCGCTGCGGGCTTTGCGAAAATAGCGCGCGGCCTGTCCGACCTGTTCAACCTTTTGTCTGATTTCGACCAGCTGCCGCGACGCGGCCGGCATGAGAAGGACGGCAGGGTGATGGATTATTCGTTCGGCGCGCGCACGCTCCACGAAGCGGCGGGCGAGACAGAGGCTTCGCAGGAGACGCCGGCGCGCCCGCAAGCGCGACGCGCGGCCAAGCGCAGTTCGCTCGAAATCCTCGAGCCCGTCACCGACATGTTCGACGAGCCGGGCGAGATCGTGCTGCTGTTCGAACTGCCCGGCGTCGAACGCAAGGCGATCCGCTGCGTTCTCGACGGCGACATTTTGCTGCTTGAAGCGAAAACCGGCGACCGGCTTTACCGGAAAGAAACGTTTATCGAAGCAAAGCTCGCGGCCGGGGCGCCGCGCCTGAGCCTGCGCAATGGCGTTCTCGAAGTCAGGTTGGGCAAGCAAACTTAGGATTCGTGCGTTCTCCCCTCTCCCCGTTTACGGGGAGAGGGTCAGGGTGAGGGGCGTGGGGTATTGCGTTGAATGTCGATGACGCCGCCAAATCTGCGGCCTTCAGCGGCATTGCCGCGAATACCCCCAAGCCCCTCGCCCCTGCCCTCTCCCCGCGAGCGGGGAGAGGGAGCAAAACCGAGCGGACAACGAGATGGCGCGATTGATTTACATTCCGGTCGTTCACAGCACCGCGGAGATGGGCTCCTCGGGGCCCGCCTACAAAGCGGCGTTCGTCGCCCGCTACGGCCAGAGCAAGTGGGCGGAGCGATCCGCCGAGTTCGACGCCATCTGGCGCGCCATTGCAGATGCGATCGCCGCGCTCAACCTCGATCTTAAGCGCGTCAAGCTGTTCCAGGACAGCTTGCCGGTCTGCTGCGGTCGCGAGACTGCGCTCGTCCAGGACCTGGCGGGCCGGGGCAGCCGCAATCACCAGCTTTTAAAGAGCCTCATGCGCAACGGCGCCAAGCTCGTCGGCACCGAATCGCCGGCGCTGCTTCTCGATGAGTATAAGCTCCTGCAAACGGGCGAGCGCACCGAGGCGCAGGCCGCCGCCTTGCTCGAGGCGCGCGACCGATTCATCGCCGCGCAAATCGACGCCGCGCTCGGCGACGACGAGGACGGACTTCTGTTCATCGGCGCCCTGCATAAGGTCGCGAAATTTCTGCCCGAGCGCATCAAGGTCGAATACCTGACGGTTCGCGGCCAATAACGATGTCGACGACGGCGAGTGGAGAGTCGCATGCCCCGCGAAGCACCAGAGACCATCGACGATCTGCGCCTGACCGTCATCGAGGCGCGGCGCGACGACGTGGCGCGCGGCATCGCCCGCTTGGATCCGGAAGCGCTGCGGCGGATCGGCGCGTCGCCCGGCGACGTGCTGGAGATCGAAGGCCGCTCGAAGACCGTCGCCAAAGCGATGCCCACCTTCAAGGAGCAGCGGGGCCTAAAGGTCATCCAGCTTGACGGCGTCGGCCGCACCAACGCCGGCGTCGCGCTCGGCCAGCAGGCTGTGATCCGCAAGGTCGCCCATGCGATGGCCCGCCGCGTGGTTGTGGCGCCGCTCGGCGCCGGCGCCCTGCATGAGGACGAAATCGAACACACGGCGCGCCGTCTCGACGGACTGGCCGTGAAAGCCGGCGATCGGGTGCGCATCGCTCTGTTCGGAGGCAACCATCGCGATTTCCATGTGGCTCGCACCGAACCCGACGGGCCGGTGTTGATTCATCCCGACACTCTGCTTTCCGTCGAGAGCCCACGCGGCGGCGCGCCTGGCCAGACCACGTCGCAAGCCGAGGACATCGTGACCTACGACGATCTCGGCGGAATGGACCGCGAAGTCGCCAAGATTCGCGAGATGATCGAGCTGCCGCTCACCCACCCCGAGATCTTCGAGCGTCTCGGCATGACGCCGCCGAAAGGGGTGCTGCTGCACGGGCTGCCTGGCTGCGGCAAGACGCTGTTGGCGCGCGCGGTGGCTCACGAAGCCGACGCCGCGTTCATTTATGTCAGCGGACCGGAAATCATCCAGAAGTTCTATGGCGAAAGCGAAGCTCAACTGCGCAAGATATTCGAGGATGCGCGGCGGCGCGCGCCGTGCATCATCTTCTTCGACGAGATCGATTCGCTCGCCCCCAAGCGCGAACGCGTCGAAGGCGAGGTCGAGAAGCGCGTCGTCGCCCAGCTTCTCGCCCTGATGGACGGGCTCAAGAGCCGCGGCGACGTCATCGTGATGGCGGCGACCAACCGCTTAAACAGCATCGATCCCGCCTTGCGCAGGCCCGGCCGCTTCGATCGCGAGATCGCCATCGGCATCCCCAATGAGCAGGCCCGGCGCGAAATTCTGGACATTTACGCACGCGGCATGCCGCTGGCGGCCGACGTCGATCTCGCCGATCTGGCTGGGCGGACGCATGGGTTCACCGGCGCCGATCTGAACGCCGTTTGCCGCGAGGCCGCCATGGCGGCGCTGCGCCGTCAGCTTCCCCAGTTGTCGCTCGTTTCGGGGCCCATTCCTTACGAGGCGCTGATGGCGATGGAGGTTCGCATGGCCGATTTCCGCGAGGGGTTGAGCGAGGTCGCGCCCTCGGGGCTGCGCGAAGTCGCCGTCGAAGTGCCGAATGTGCGCTGGGACGAGGTGGGCGGGCTCGAGCCGATCAAGGCCACCTTGAAGGAAGCCATCGCTTGGCCGTTGAGCCAGCCGCTTCTCTTCGAAAAGATCGGGCTGCAGCCGCCGCGCGGCATCCTGCTTCACGGTCCGCCCGGCAACGGCAAGACGCTGCTCGTAAAAGCGCTCGCCTCGCAAAGCAATCTCAACTTCATTTCGGTCAAGGGGCCGCAGCTCCTGTCGAAATATGTCGGCGAGTCCGAGCAGGGCGTGCGCGAACTGTTCGCCCGCGCCCGTCAGGCTGCGCCGTGCATTGTCTTCTTCGATGAGGTCGACGCCTTGGCCCCCAAGCGCGGTCTTGACGGCCGCTCGCCAGTCACCGATCGGGTGGTGAGCCAACTGCTCACCGAACTCGACGGCGTCGAGGCGCTCACGGACGTCTGGGTGATCGCCGCCACCAACCGGCTCGACATGGTCGACGAGGCGTTGCTGCGCCCCGGCCGGCTCGACTTTCAACTGGAGGTGGCGCGGCCCGATGGCGCCGCGCGCGCCGCGATTCTCGGGGTGCATCTGCGCAACCGGCCAGTCGACGCAGAGGTCGATCTCACCGCTGTGGCCGAGCTGACGGAGGGCATGTCGGCCGCCGATGTACGCTTCGTTTGCGATCGCGCCGCCATGAACGCCATCCGCCGCGCCTTTCCCGCAACGAGCGCCGAACCAATCGACGTCGGTTCGTTACGCATCGAGCAACGCGACTTCGACAACGCCCTGGCGGAGCATAGCTCAGCTCCAGAACAGCCGACGCCGTCGCAAGCCGCGCTATCGTAACGTCAGAGCTGGTTGCGGCGCAAAACGACGGCTTCCCTCTCCCGCGCGACGCGGGGGAGGGGCGGTTGGCGCCCTTCGTCCACATTCACCCGATTGCCCTGTATCCCAAGCGCTGCACTTGCTTCGCCATGATTTATGGTTACTATGGTCGCTTGGGCTGTTTGCGACGCAACAAGCAACTGGGCGGATTTTCGTTTCGCGCCAAATGATGCGGCGGCAGGTCGGGGGATGGGGGCGATGCAATCTGACAGCCAAGCGGCGTTTTCGCCGCGCTGGGTCATATTGACATGATTAGGAAGAACGAGCAGGGACGCACCTTGACGCGGGCCGCCCTGCGCGAGGCGGTGTACAGCTGTTGTCCGACCCTTTCACGCGCCGGAGCACGAAAAATTCTCGACGCGACATTCGACGAAATTTGCGAGGCGCTGGTGCGCGGCGAGTCGGTCAAATTGCGCTCGTTCGGCAGCTTCAACGTTCGCTCCAAGCGCGAACGCATCGGCCGCAATCCGCGAACAGGACAAGAAGCGCTGATCTGTCCGCGAAAAGTCCTGACCTTCAAGGCCTCTCCCGTTCTCATCGCGCACGTCAACGGCTGCGCCATCGCTGAACTGAATGACGAAGAGTAACGCAGTCTCTTGCAACGGCGAAACTCACGGCGCCAGGGACAGGCGTCGCAGTTGAGACTTTCGGAAAGGGCGCTGCGCCCTTTGGCCGGCAAGCGCGTGATCGCCAAGGCGGGAAAAACCGGCGCCGTTCGTCTTGAGTGAGCGGCCAAGCTCGAACGTCGCGCCGATCACGCCATGTTGCGATCACGCCATGTTGCGATCACGCCATGTTGCGATCACGCCATGTTGCGATCGCGCCATGTTGCGATTGCGCCATGTCGACGGCGCCGTGCAGCAAAATGACGCAAAATTGAGGATGTAACATGCAGAGGTTAGGCGCGGCTGTCGCCGTCTTCGCGCTCTTCGCGCTCGCTGTGGGCGTCCATGCGGACGATGCGGACTTGCTGGCGCTCGCCGCCGCCGGATTGATTTGCGCCTATACGACCTGGCGTAGCGCCGCCATTTCGAGTTTTCTGCAAATCTTCGTCGCTATCTTCTCTAGCGAGGCGATCGTTTTCGGTCTCGCGCATCTCGTGGAAATACAAGGCCTGTGGCCGGATTCACTGGCAGCCTACGCGCTGCCCGAAAGCATGGCGCTCACCGTCGCCATCTTCTCGATACTGGTTTTCACCATATCTCACTTCGGCGTCGTGCGGCAGATGACGCGCATCGCGGATCTCTATTTTGATAGCGCGGACGTAGGCGAGGCGCGCATCTGGCCGATTATCCGCTTTCACGCCCGCGAGCGCGCCATCGCCGTGGCGATGGTCGTCTTTCTGGTGTTTATCAATCAGACGCAGGTCGGCATCACCGTCCGCCTTTCCTTCTTCAATCGCGACTGGTTCAACGCCATCCAGGAGAGGAACGCCGGCGAATTCTGGCGTCAGCTGCTCATCGTGTTCACGCCCTGGGCGTTCACTTACGTCGCCAGCGCGGTGATCGAATTCGTGGTGCAATCGATGCTGGTCATCCGCTGGCGGCGCTGGCTGACTGAGCATTATGTCTCCCATTGGCTCGGCGCGCATACGCATTACCGCATGACGCTTGCCGGCAGTCCGGCGGACAATCCCGACCAGCGCATCGCCGAGGACGTGAACCGGTTCGTCGACGGCGGCAACGAACGCGGGCCCGAAAGCTACGGCATCTACTCATATTCGATCCTGCTGATCTCGACCTTGAGCTCGCTCGTTTCCTTCGCCATCGTCCTATGGGACCTCTCCGCGAACTTCACCCTGCCGGGGACCGACATCCATGCGCCGGGTTTCCTGTTCTGGGTGGCGCTGGTCTATGCGGCGATCGGCACGCTGGTGACCCATCTCATCGGCCGCGCGCTCGCTCATCTCTACTTCGAACGCCAGCATCGGGAAGCCGACTTCCGCTTCTCGCTGGCGCGTCTGCGCGAATACAGTGAACAAGTGGCGTTGCTTGCCGGCGAAAATGCCGAGCGCTCCTCGTTGGCGCGCCGTTTCGGCGCGGTGATCGCCAATTATCTGGCGATCGTCGACCGGCGCAAGAAACTGATGGCTTTCACCGCGACATATGGACAATTGTCGCCGATCATTCCTTACGTCCTCACCGCGCCGTTCTATTTCGCCGGCAAGATCCAGCTTGGGGTCATGACGCAGACGGCCGGCGCTTTTAGCCGCGTTGAGAGCGCGCTGACGTTCTTCATCGACTACTATACCTCGCTGGCCAATTTCAAATCCGTGCTCGACCGTCTCACGTTGTTCGACGCCGCGATCGAACGCGTGAACGTCGCGGGCGCCGGCGCGCCGGCTACGCAGCCGCGCGCCGCTGCAAAAATTACGCTCGATGATCTGAGCTTGGCGCTTCCCGACGGCAGACGCATCGTCGAGGCAAAACATCTCCAGTTGTCAAAAGACGAGTCCGCGCTGCTCACCGGTCCCTCGGGATCAGGCAAGTCGACTTTGTTCCGCGCCATCGCCGGCATATGGCCATACGGCGAGGGCGCCGTCGGCGTTCCCGAGGGCCAACGCATCCTGCTGCTGCCGCAGCGGCCCTATATTCCGATGGGCTCGCTCGCCGCTGCGGTCGCCTATCCGGCTTCGCCCGACGCCTTTTCCACGGAGGAAATCGAGGACGCGTTGGACGCCGCCCATCTTGGCGCCTTCAAGTCGCGGCTCGACGAGGACGGCGCTTGGGCGCAACGCCTGTCAGGCGGCGAACAGCAACGCGTCGCCATCGCGCGCGCCTTGCTCGCCAAGCCCGACTGGCTGTTCTTGGACGAGGCGACCTCGGCGCTTGATGAGAAGCTGGAGAACGAGATCTATCACATGCTTGCCGTGCGGTTGCCGAGCACGACGATCGTGTCGATCGGCCATCGCTCGACGCTGCAGGCGTTCCATGACAAGCACATCGACATGGAAGCGGAGGCGGACGGCGTGTTCAGCCCGCGCGAAAGGGTTGGGGCATGACGCTGACGACGCGGGTCAAGACGGCGAGGAAGCGCACGCTGTCCTCGACCTTGTGGCTGGAGCGCCAGCTCAACGACCCTTATGTCGCGCGCGCCAAACGCGAGGGCTATCGCGCGCGGGCCGCTTACAAGCTGATTGAGCTCGACGAGCGCTTCCATTTACTGAAGCCGGGGCTACGCATCGTCGATCTCGGCGCCGCGCCGGGCGGCTGGTCGCAAGTCGCAGCCGAGCGCGTCAAGGCGCAGGAGGGCAAGGGCAAGGTCATCGCGGCAGACCTCCTCGACATGGCGCCCATCGCCGGCGTCGAATTCGTCGCTCTCGACTTTCGCGACGAGACGGCGCCGCAGACAATCATGGCCATGCTTGGCGGCAAGGCGGACGGCGTCATCTCCGACATGGCGGCCAACGCCACGGGCCACAAGCAGACGGATCATTTGAGGATCGTCGCGCTCGCCGAGCTCGCCGCGGATTTCGCGCGCCAAGCGCTGGCGCCGGGCGGCTTCTTCGTGGCGAAGGTCTTGCAAGGCGGAACGGAAGGTCAACTGCTCGCGCAGTTGAAGCGCGAGTTCGCGATCGTGCGCCATGTCAAGCCCGCCGCCAGCCGCGCCGGATCGGCGGAACTCTATGTGCTGGCGACCGGGTTTCGCGGCAATTAGGCATATCAACGCCCGACCGCCGCCGGCGCTTTCGCCCGGCGGGAAAGCTCTATACATTCCCGCCGCTTCGAGCCGGGGCATGCAGTTGCAAAGAAATCGGCGCGAAAGACGTGAGGACGACACAAGTGAGTGGAACAGACGATCGGGCAAACGGGGCTGCGGCGAGCGTCAACGCGCTGGCGGGCGACCTCGTGGACCAGCTCGTCGCCGGCGCGGCGCGCTATCGGGTCGAGGTTTCGCGCGGGTCCGCCGGCGAATTGCTGATCGACGCCGGCGCCAAAGTCGTGGGCGGCCTTGAGACGGGCGTGCTGCTTGCCGAAATCTGCATGGGCGGCCTCGGGAAGGTGTCGCTGTCGCCGGCGCCGGGCGCCGCCAAATGGCCGTTCTGGCTGACGGTTTGCAGCAATGAGCCGATCGTCGCCTGTCTCGCCAGCCAGTACGCCGGCTGGAGCCTGAGCCACGACAAGTTCTTCGCGCTCGGCTCGGGGCCGGGGCGAGCGTTGGCGCGCAAGGAACCGCTGTTCCAAGAGCTAAGCTACACAGACAAGGCCGATCGGGCGACGATCGTGCTGGAGAGCGCCGCTCCCCCGCCGGCGGCGGTGGTGACCAAGGTCGCTAACGACTGCGGCGTCGAGCCGAAGAACCTCACCTTCATTTACGCGCCGACGCAGAGCCTGGCTGGCGGCGTGCAGATCGTGGGCCGCGTGTTGGAAGTCGCCCTGCACAAGGCGCATGAGCTGAAATTCCCGCTCGAGCATATCGTCGACGGGATCGCCAGCGCACCGCTGTCGCCGCCGCATCCGGATCTCATTCAAGCGATGGGCCGCACCAATGACGCGATCATCTATGCCGGACGGGCGCATCTGTTCGTGCGCGGTCCGGCGGACGCCGCGCGCCAATTGGCCAAAGCCCTGCCGAGCGGCAATTCGCGCGACTACGGCCGGCCGTTCGCCGAGATTTTCAAGGCCTACAAGGGCGACTTCTACAAGATCGACCCCAGTTTGTTTTCGCCCGCCGAGGCGATCGTGACGGCGGTCGAGACGGGCGAAACCTTCCGTGGCGGCGCCGTCGACGAAAAACTGCTCGATGTCTCGTTCAGCTGACACAGTTTTGCCTCTCCCCGCTTGCTTAGGAGAGGCCAGGCGAGGGGCTTGGGTTTTTTCGCAGAAGGAATTGATTGTTGAGAACGCAAGTCGGCCGACGCGGCCACGCAATCAAGGCGCGATCGTCAATCCGGCTCGAAGGCGCTTTCGTAGTTTAAGGCCAAGCGCGGGTCCTGCTCGCTCTTGCGCAGGATGCAGTTGCCCACGGCGAGGAAGTCGATCCGCGAGCCCATGAAGCAGCGGAAGGCGTCTTCGGGCGCGGCGACGATCGGTTCGCCGCGCACGTTGAAGCTCGTGTTGACCAGCACCGGGCAGCCGGTCAGCTGTTCGAAACGCGTCAGCAGCCGATGGTAGCGCGGATTGGTGTCCGCATGGACCGTCTGGATGCGCGCGGAATAATCGACATGGGTGACGGCCGGGATGTCGGAGCGCGACACATTGAGCTTGTCGATTCCAAACAAGGCTTGCTGTTCGGCCGTCATGGCGCGCCGGCGCGTGGATTTCACGTCGGCGACCAGCAGCATATAGGGCGAATCGCCATCGATCTCGAACCAGTCCGCGACCCTTTCGCGCAAGACGGAGGGCGCGAAGGGACGAAAGCTTTCGCGAAATTTCACCTTGAGATTGAGCGTCTTCTGCATCTGTGGCGAACGCGGATCGGCCAGAATCGAACTTGCGCCGAGCGCACGCGGACCAAACTCCAAGCGCCCCTGACGCCAGCCGACCGCCTGCTGCGCGGCGAGCGCCTGCGCGGTTTCTTCGATCACGGCGCTTTCGTCAACGACCGTGAATTTCGCCCCCGCGGCGGCGAGCCGCCGCTCGATGTCGGTTTGCTCAAAGGCAGGCCCCAGATAGGCGCCGTTCATCGCATCGCGGCCGGCGACTACTCTTCGCGCGCCGCCTTCATGATGATGGTAAGCGGCGAGCGCCGCGCCGAGCGCGCCGCCGGCGTCGCCCGCCGCGGGCTGCACGAAAATATTTTCAAAGCAACGATCGCGCAAGAGCTTGCCGTTCGCCACGCAGTTGAGCGCCACGCCGCCGGCAAGGCACAGATTCTTCTCTTTCGTCTCAGTCGCGATGGCGCGCGCCAGGCGCAACACGATCTCCTCCGTCACCGCCTGCACGGAGGCCGCGAGGTCCATGTGCCGCTGTTCGAGCGGTTCGTTCGCCTTGCGCGCCGGCGCGCCGAAGAGGTCGTCGAACTTGCATCCGGTCATGGTGAAGCCGGTGCAGAAATCGAAATAATCGAGATTGAGCCGAAACGAGCCGTCCTCCTTCACGTCGATGAGTTCGTCGAGGATCAAGCCGGCGTATTTCGGCTCGCCATAGGGCGCAAGCCCCATCACCTTGTATTCGCCCGAATTGACCTTGAACCCGGTGTAATAGGCAAAGGCCGAATAGAGCAGGCCGAGCGAATGGGGAAAATGGAGTTCCTTCTCCATCGCAAGCCGCGCGCCGTCGCCGCGCGAAAGCGACGTCGTCGTCCACTCGCCGACGCCGTCCATCGTCAAGACCGCCGCGCGTTCGAAAGGCGAAGGGTAGAAAGCGGACGCCGCGTGCGAAAAATGATGTTCGGAAAACAGCAGCTTCTCGGGTTCGGCGAGGCCCCGATCAATCCGGGCGAGTTCCTCGCTGATGAGGCTTCGCTGGAACAGCTTTTCGTTCATCCACAGCGGCATGGCCTTGCGGAACGAAGAAAAGCCGCGCGGCGCGAAGGCGAGATAGGTCTCGACGAGCCGCTCGAACTTGACGAACGGCTTTTCGTAATAGGCGACGCGGTCGACGCCAGCGCCGGCGACGCCCGCTTCTTGCAAGCAATAGCGAACCGCATGCGCGGGAAAGCGCGCGTCATGCTTCTTGCGCGTGAAGCGCTCTTCTTGCGCCGCGGCGACGATCTCGCCGTCGCGCACGAGCGCCGCGGCGCTGTCGTGGTAGAACGCCGAAACGCCGAGAATGATCATTCCGGCGCGCTCAGAACAAGGTGTAAATGAAGGGGGCGACGACCGACCCTTGGCTCAGGACGAAGATCGCGCCGAACAGCAGGAAGAGCACGAAGAGCGGCATGAGCCACAGCTTCTTGCGCGCGCGCAGATAGTCGAGGATTTCCTTCAGGAAGCTCATCGTTCGCTCTCTTTAGAATTGGTTTTTCATCGAGCCCGCCGCGGGCCCCGGCGGCTCGCGCGCAATCCAATAGCTCGACGCGCCGCGGCGCCGCAAGCGCAGAAGGTCCTTGCCCGACATGCGCAAAAAGAGGCCCATGGGCGTCACCGCGCAAAAGAACAACAGCCCCATGATCAGCGGCGCGACGACGGCGTGCATCGCGAGCCCCACTTTGGACCAGAGCCGGTTTAAGGGCGCGAGGCGCTCTTGCGCGAACAAGGCGAGCGCGAGCAACGCCAAGGCGAGCGCCAGCGCCCACCAGCGCACGGCTTCAGCGTGACGCGCGAGCGGCCAAATCGCAATGACGGCGAAAACGGCGGCGAAGGCCAGCCCGAAAGCGCGGTCGGAGCTGTTGGCGACGGCGCGATGCGCCTGGAGCGGCTCGTGGCTTGACATCAAAGGCGAGCCGGAAGTCGAGCTTTCATGACATTCAGCGGCAAGTCGAACATGTCCCTTCTGCTATCCACATTGCTTATCGTCGTCCATCGCTCGAGCGCACGGACGATAGTTCAGGCGAATCTTCGCGTTCTCGCGTGCAACGCTTGCTGGGCCGCTCGCGATTGTCATGCGAAAGGAAGTAGTCTAACAATCGCGGCGCCTTCTCGCAAGGGCGCGACGATCTCTCTTTCGAAAGAGGCGATCTCACCTTAGGGCAATGACGAGATGATGTTGTCGTCCACTTTTCTCAAAGCGGCGGGCGCAATCGCGGTTGCGGTCGCGATTGCTTTTGCCGGCTTTCTTTTCATCGAAACGACGCGCTGGCTCGTGCTGCTGATTTGCGGCGTTCTGTTCGCGACATTTGCGTATTTCGTGGCGATTTTTAGGGGACGCGCGCGCGACGCGGCCCTTGTGTGCGCCTCCCTCGCATTGGGGCTCTTCGTCATCGAGATCGTCGTCTGGCGAATGAACGATTCCCCCACGACCTCCAGGGAAAAAGGCAGTTGGGCGCTCAATGGAGAGCTTGGATTGGTTCCGGCGCGTCCCGGCGTCATTCACGAAAAGAAGGTCGCGGCCAATGGCGTCGTCATCTATGACGTCGCCAACACGATCGACGAAAATTTGACCCGCAAAGTCGTCTCCGCGGACAGCGGCCCGACGATCGCGTTCTTCGGAGATTCATTCACCTTCGGCGCGGGCGTCAATGACGCCGACACGTTGCCGCAAAGTTTTGCCGACGCGACCGACCGCAGGTTCCGCGTGCTGAACCTCGGAATGGGGGGCTACGGTCCCCAACAATTCTTGCGCGCGCTCGAAATCGACGTCCATGACGCGCTGCTGAAGAAGGACCCGCGTCTCTTCGTCATGCTCACCGCGCCCTGGCACGCCTTCCGCAGCGCGTGCGTTGAGGGCAACGCCTGGTTTGGACCCAGTTACGCGCTCCAGGACGGCGCGCCGGTCTATCGGGGGCCTTGTTCGGCGCAGGCGCCGGCCCTGGTCGGCGCCCTCACGACGATCTTCCGCTGGACCGAGGTCTATAAATATTTCTCCGCATCGCGGCAGCGGCCGCTAGAGCCCGCCGACATGGACCTTTACATCGCGATTCTGACCCGAGCGGGCGAGATCGCCCGCCAGAAATATGGCGTCCCCACGCTGATCCTCTTCCTGCCGGACGATCTCTCCAATCCCCGCCATTATCATCTGGGACCTGACTACGGCAATGACGACATCATGCGCAAATTGCGCGACGGCGGTTTGCGGGTTGTCGGCGTCTCGGTCGACGCGAACGCCCATCCGATAGAGGACCTATTCATACCGGGCGACGGCCATCCGACCGGCCTGAGCAACCGGATATGGGCGAAACGCCTCCGCGATGTCGTCGCGGCCGACTTCGGAGAAACCGGAGGGCGTCCGTCGCCGCTCGGGAGCAAGTGAGCCGGAAGGCCCCCGTTTTCCGCCTCCCTGCTGGCGGCTATCGTATTCACACTTGTGCATTGCAACATTGCCGCGAATGCCCCCGGCCCCTCACCCCAGCCCTCTCCCCGTGAACGGCGAGAGGCGCGCGTCGCGCATCGCCATCTTCACCGACAAGCTCGACTGGCATGTCGAGGAATTGGCCGGCGCCTTCGCGCGCCTCGGCGCGGCGCCCGTTCCGGCGCCCCTCGCCGGCTGCAAGATCGACACCACGCAGCGCCATGGCCTCGCCATTCCGGGCTTTGGCGGCGCCTTGCCGGACGCCGGCGTGGTGCGCGCGATCGGCGACGGTTCGCTGGAGATGATCACCTTGCGGCTCGGCGTCCTGCATGCGCTGGAGGAGCGCGGCGTCCGGCTCGTCAACAGCGCGCGGGCGATCGAGCGCTGCACGGATAAATCCATGGCGAGCTTTCTGCTCGCTAAGGCCGGGATCGCCACGCCCGCGACGTTCGTCACGCAATCGCTGGCCGAGGCGCGGCGGATCGCGCGCCGCGACTGCCAACGCGGCCCGCTCGTGCTCAAACCCTTGTTCGGCGCACAAGGCTGGGGGTTGAAGCTGATACGAGAGGCGAGCGATTTGCCCGCGCCAAGCGAGATCGGCGGCGTCTTCTACCTGCAAAGATTTGTCGCGCCGCGCGGCGCGCATTTCGAGGATATGCGGATTCTCGTCTCGCATGGGAAAGTCGTCGCCGCCATGCTCAGGCGCCACGGGCAATGGATCACCAACGTGAGGCAGGGCGCGAAACCCTTGGCCGCCACGCCCAGCGATCGACAATGCGACATTGCTCTACGCGCGGCGGCGGCGCTCGGCGCGGATTTTGCCGGCGTCGATCTGATCGAGGGCGCGGACGGCGCGCCCATGGTTCTGGAGGTCAACAGCATGGCCGGCTGGAGCGGCTTGCAGAGCGTTACCGGTTTCTCCATCGCCGAAACTCTGGCGGCGAATGTGTTGGAGCGGCTTTCCATTCTGCGCTGCGCCCAGACCTGATCGCCCACGCGCCTTTTTGGGAGCGTGAACGTTCAGGTCGCGGGCGTGGCGGGCGCCCAGACGACAAATCGATTGCGGGCGGCGTCCGCTTGGGTCACGATCGAAACATGTGGTCAAGCCCCTACCCCACGGAACTCCTCACCACCGCCCAGATGGCTCAGGCCGACCGGCTGACCATCGAGGGGGGCGTCGCCAGCATGGCGCTCATGGAGAAGGCCGCCGCCGCGATCGCCAGCGCCGCCGGCGCCATTCTCGCCAAAACGAGCGGACGACGCGTTTTGGTTTTGTGCGGGCCGGGCAACAACGGCGGCGACGGCTACGTCGCGGCGCGCCTGTTGCGCGAGCAGCGCTTCAAGGTCCGCGTCGCGGCGCTGACCAGCCCCGAGTCGCTGCGCGGCGATGCGCTCGAGGCGGCGCGGCGCTGGGACGGCAAGGTGGAGCCGGCGCAGACTTGCGATTTCCGCGGGACCGATCTGGTCATCGACGCGCTGTTTGGAACAGGCCTCGCGCGCGATCTGCACGGGCCGGCCGTCGTGCTGGTCGAGCGGCTCAACGCTTGGCGCCGGCAGACGGGACAGAAAGTCGTGGCCGTGGACATCCCATCGGGCGTCGACGGCACCAACGGCGCCATTCGCGGCGCCGCCGTGGAAGCCGACGCCACGATCACGTTCTTCCGCCTGAAGACCGGCCATCTGCTGCTGCCGGGGCGGCTCTGCTGCGGCGAGCTGTTGTGCGCCCATATCGGCATTCGCGCCTCGGCGCTCGACGTCATCGCGCCGCGGACGTTCGTCAACGAGCCCGCTTTTTGGCGCGCCGGCCTGCCGCTGCCGCGCGTCGACGCCCACAAATATGCGCGCGGGCACGCCGTCGTGGTCTCGGGCGGGCCGTGCGCGACAGGGGCGGCGCGTCTTGCGGCGCTTGCGGCTCTGCGCGCCGGCGCCGGTCTGGTTACGCTGGCGACGCCCGCCGAGGCGCTCGCCATCAACGCCGGCGCGCTCACCGCCGTCATGGTCCGCGTCGCGGACGGCCCCGTAGGGCTCGCCGCGCTGTTGGCGGATGCGCGCAAGAACGTCGTCGCGCTGGGGCCGGGCCTCGGGGTCGGCGAGGCGACGTGCGCGCTGACCGAGACGGCCTTGGCGCCCGGAGCGCATCAACGCGCCAACGTGCTCGACGCCGACGCGCTGACCAGTTTCGCGCCGGCCCCCGAGCGATTGTGGCGGGCCATCAAGGCGGCGCCCGGCCCGGTCGTCCTCACCCCGCATGAGGGCGAATTCGCCCGCCTGTTCGAGAGCGGCCGAGACGCGCGGGAAGCCGGCGGCGAGCGGCCATCGAAACTGGAACGCGCTCGAAGTGCGGCGCGAAGTTCCGGCGCCGTCGTGCTGCTCAAGGGGCCCGACACGGTGGTCGCCGCTCCGGACGGGCGCGCCTCGATCATGCCGGAGGCCTCGCCCTGGCTGGCGACGGCAGGCGCCGGCGATGTGCTGTCAGGGATCGTCGCCGGCTTGCTGGCGCAAGGCATGGAGGCCTTCGCCGCCGCCGCCTGCGCGGTCTGGATGCATGCGCAGGCGGCGGTGGTGTTCGGCCCCGGCCTCATCGCCGACGATCTGATCGACCGCCTGCCGGCAGTGTGGCGCGGGCTGTGTCCGGAATAGGCCGGCGTTCAGCGCGAGCGATCGGCGGAGAAAATCCTTCGAAAATGATCTGATCGGCCCACGACGCGGCGAAATCGGCCTGCGCTTGCGAGCGCACCGTCCAGGCGGTGACGGGAATTCCGATCCCCTCCCGGCACAGCAGCGGCGCCGTGGCGGGGAGATCGGCGACGTTCCAGGAGAGAAAATCGGGCCGCGTTCGCGGATAATGCAGGAAACCGGCCAGCTCCGATATGACGGCGGCGGCGACATTCGACCAGGCGAGGCCTTCGTAGCGAGCCTGCGCGACCATGCCGAGCGGGATGTGCGAAATGCCCAGCTCCCGCCGCTGGGCGCGCAGGGCGGCGACGACGTTCGCGTCGAAGCTCTTGAGGGCGAGCGGCCCATCATAGGCCGCGACGATTTCCGCCACGCGCCGGACCAGCCGAGCATCGCCGTTGAAATTGCTCTTGATCGAGACGATGAGCGGCGTCCTGCCGCCGATGATCGCCAGCAGATCGCCAAACAGCGGTATCGCGTCGGCAGTTTCGCATAATGAGAGCCGCGACAGCTCCGCGCCGGTGCGAGCGTCGACGCGCCCTTCGCCCAGCGTCAGCCGATCCAAGGTCTCGTCGTGAAAGACGACGAGTTCGCCGTCAAGCGTTGCGCGCACGTCGCACTCGATGGCGTAGCCCGCCGCCAGCGCTGCCTTGGCGGCGGAAATCGAATTCTCGATGACGCCTTGGGAGCGCTCGTGCAGGCCGCGATGGGCGATCGGCCGCGCCGTCAACCAGGGAAACGCGAGTGAGGATGTCTGGCTCAATCCATGATCTCGAAAATAGCGTCGATTTCGACCGCCGCGTCGAGCGGCAGTTGCGCCACCCCGACCGCGAAACGCGCATGACGGCCCGCCTCGAGAAGCGCACCAACCATTAAATCAGAGGCGCCGTTCAACACAAGCGGCAACGCGCCGAAATTCGGCGTCGAATTGATGAAGCCGCCGAGCCGCAGACAGCGCACGCGCGCAAGGTCGCCGCTCGCCGCCTTGGCGTGGGCGAGCAGATTGAGGGCGCAGCGAGCGCTCGCGGCCTGCCCCGCCGCGATGCTCACCTTTGCGCCGAGTTTGCCTTTATGGGCCGGTTCGATCGCATTGTTCGGCCCGAACGGCAGTTGCCCCGAAACGAAGACGAGATTGCCAGAGCGCGTCCATGGCAGATAATTGGCGACGGGCGCCGCCGCGACCGGAAGAACCAACCCTAAGGCGCCGAGCCGACCTTCGGGCGTGTTCGATGATTCGACGCTCATGCGACCCTCCTACGACAATTTCCTCCAGACCGATGTGAAAAAACGCAATCCTGCCACGAAATCGCCGCGGACCCCACTGAGATTATGTTCCGCACGGTTGCCGCGCCACATTTCCTATCGCCGCCAGGCTCCTAATTTCACTCGAAGAATGAGCGTCTGCTTCGCTTCGAGTGCGGTCTGGCGTGGGTTCTGGGAATATGGTATCTGGCAAGCGCCACGAGCGAAAACGAAAGACCCGATAAATCCCTATCGGGTCAACCACAGCTTATTCGGAGGCCTTCGGCACATGGCTCCATCTCGCCTATCCGGCGCCGTCGTCGGCGCGTTCGCCTTCCTTGCCGTTCCCGCCGGCGCGGAGCCTGCGGGCGTTCTGGCGCCGCTTGCGGCGCATCGCGCGGTCTATGACCTCACGCTGTCGAGTTCGACCGGCAACAAGGCTCCGGCTTCGGCGCGCGGACGCATCGCCTTCGATTTTTCCGGCTCCGCTTGCGAGGGCTATGTCCAGAATTTCCGCCAGATCACCGAACTGCAACCCGCCGAAGGCCCGCCGCGGCTCTCCGACATGCGATCGGCCACGTTCGAAACCGCCGACGGCAATGATTTCCGTTTCAAGATTGAAACGAAAATCGACAATTCGCGGGCCGAAGACATCGACGGCAAGGCGAAGAAGGCGCCGGGCGCCGCGCTCTCCATAGACATCGCCAAGCCCAAACGCGCTCGCCTCGATCTCAAAAGCGAATCGCTGTTCCCCACGCAACATTTGCGCCGGATTCTTGCGGCCGCGCGGGCCGGCGAGTCCATTCTCGAGGCCAAGGTCTACGACGGCTCCGGGGACGGCGCGAAGGTGTTCGACACCTTGAGCGTCGTCGGCAAAGCCTCGACCCGCGCGGTTGACGAGAAGGCGGCGCAAATCGACGCGCTCAAGTCCATGCGCCACTGGCCGGTGGCGATCTCTTATTTCGAGCCGGACAAGAAAGACCAACACCCGGCTTATGTCCTGTCGTTCGATCTTTACGAAAACGGCATTTCTCGCGCTTTGCGGTTGGATTACGGGGATTTCGTGCTGGCCGGCGAGATGCGGGAGCTGACGCTCCTGCCGGCCAAGACCTGCAAGAAATAATAGAGGCGCGAACCCTTCTCCCGCTCGCGGGAGAAGGTGGCGCGCGGAACGCGCGACGGATGAGGGTGGCAGCCCGCGCCAAATTCGCTGGATTCGGAAGGCGGCAAGCGCCCTCATCCGACCCTCGCTAACGCGAGGGCCACCTTCTCCCGTTGCACGGGAGAAGGGGCTCGGCTGACATTCATGCCTCAGGCGCGCTTTAAGACCTTGGCGACGGTGGAGCCGAATTCGGCGGGATTCGGCGCAACCGTGAGGCCATGCGACTTCATGATTTCGGTCTTTTCCGCGGCGCTGTCGCCGGTCGCCGAAATGATCGCGCCCGCGTGGCCCATGCGGCGGCCCTTGGGAGCGGTCAACCCTGCGACGAAGCCAACTACCGGTTTGCTGAAATTCTGCTCGATCCAGGCGGAAGCCTCGGCCTCTTGCGGGCCGCCGATCTCGCCGATGATGAGCACCGCCTCGGTGTCGGGGTCTTGGTCGAACAAAATTAGATGATCGAGGAAGGAGCTGCCGTTGATCGGATCGCCGCCGATGCCGACCGACGTCGAAATGCCGATCCCCAGTTGCGTCATTTGCGACGCGGCTTCATAGCCCAGCGTGCCCGAACGCGAGATCAGGCCGACCTTGCCCTGCTTGTAGATGTGTCCCGGCATGATGCCGAGCATCGCCTTGCCCGGGCTGATGATGCCGGCGCAATTGGGTCCGACCATCATCGGCCGGCGATCCTTGGGATAGCGCATGAAGTAGCGCTTGACGCGCATCATGTCCTGCGCCGGGATGCCGTCCGTGATGGAGCAGATAAGCCGGATGCCGGCCTCGGCGGCTTCCATGATGGCGTCGGCGCAGAAGGGCGGCGCGACGAAGGTGATGCTGGTCGTGGCGCCCGTCGCCTTGACGGCTTCCTTCACCGTATTGAAGACCGGCACGCCGTGCTGAGCCCTGCCGCCTTTGCCCGGCGTGACGCCGGCGACGACCTTGGTGCCGTATTCGAGCATCTCCTTGGTATGGAAACTGCCCTTGTCGCCGGTGATTCCCTGCACGAGAATCGGCGTTTTTGCATCGATAAGAATACTCATCATATCCTCCAGGCCTGGCTCGCTGTAAGCGACGGCCGCTCAATTGTCGGATTATCGGTTCACTTTGCCTTGGCTCATTTGGCCTTACGAAAAGCGGCGACGGCCTTTTGGGCGGCGTCCGCGAGCGTATCGGCGGTGATGATCGCGATGCCGCTCTCCTCGATGAGCTTGCGGCCCGCTTCGACATTGGTTCCGGCAAGGCGGACGACCAAGGGCGCCGTGATCTTCGTCGCATGAACGGCGTCGATGACTCCCTGCGCGACCCAGTCGCAGCGGTTGATGCCCGCGAAGATGTTGACGAGCACCACTTTTACGCGCGCGTCTGACAGAACCAGGCGGAAGGCGGTGGCGACGCGCTCGGCGGAGGCGCCGCCGCCGACGTCGAGGAAGTTGGCGGGATTGCCGCCGGCATGCTTGATCATGTCCATCGTCGCCATCGCCAGGCCGGCGCCGTTGACGATGCAGCCGATCTCGCCGTCGAGGCCGATGTAGTTCAGACTGTGCTCGGCGGCCTGCGCCTCGCGCGGATCCGACTGCGACGGATCGTTCATGTCGACGATGTTGCGGCGCCTAAAGAGCGCGTTGTCGTCGAACGACATCTTGGCGTCGAGCGCGAGAACCTTGTCTTCCTTGGTGACGACCAGCGGATTGATCTCCAGCATCGTGGCGTCACAATCGCGGAAGGCGCGATAGCCGCCCATGATGGTCTGCACGGCGCGCGACACCTGCTTTAAATTGAGGCCGAGCTGGAAGGCGAGCTCGCGCGCCTGGAACTGTTGCAGGCCGACCGCCGGCTCGACGATGACTTGCAAAATGGCGTCCGGATCGGTCTTGGCGATGTCCTCGATGTCCATGCCGCCGTGCTTGGAGGCGATGACGCGAACGCGCTCCAGCTTGCGATCGAGAACGTAGCCGAGATAGAGCTCGCGCTCGAAGGCGTCGGCGACCTCGATGTAGACGCGCTGCACCGGCTTGCCTTCCGGACCGGTCTGCTTGGTGACGAGACGCTTGCCCAACAGATCGCGCGCCGCCTGCTGCACTTCGTGATAGGTCCGGCACAGCTTGATGCCGCCGGCCTTGCCGCGCGCCCCGGCGTGGATCTGCGCCTTCACCGCCCAATGCGAGCCGCCGAGCTCGGTGGCGGCGTAGACCGCCTGATCCGGGCTGAAGGCGACCGTCCCCGGCGGCACCGCCACCCCGTGACTGGCCAGCAATTCTTTCGCTTGATACTCGTGAACGTCCATGTGTTCCCCCTTAGCGGAAATCGAACCGGCCCGCAGGCTACGCGCCGATTTTGGTCTTGACGGTCTGATAGACCGATTCTGTGGCGGCCGCGGCCTGAGCGAGCAGCGCATTGACGTCGGCGAGCTGTTGTTCGGCGAAGTCTCGATCCTTGATGGCCTTGGCGTTGATGAAGACGTTCAACGCCGAACTGCGCAGGCCCGCATTTGCGGCGAGAACCGCGACGCCGGCGTCGCTGATGACGTTGAGATTGCCCTTTTCGGCCGCGATGGCGGCAAGGGCGATGACCTCCCAGCAGGCCTTGCAAGCCCGCAATGGCGCGAGCGTCGCGCTTTTCAGCGCGGCTTGGATCGCGTTGGCGCGCACAGCCTTCTCGGCATCGGTCGCGCGCGGCAAGCCATAGGCGCCCATGACGGCGTTGAAGGCTGCGACATCCTCCTCGATCGCGCCGGTCAATTCGGCGCGCAATTGCTCGGCGTTGGCCAATACGGCCTGAAGGTCCGCCTCGACCTCGGCGTAGTTCTTCTTGCCGATGGTGAGATTGCACACCATCGAGACGAGCGCCGCGCCGATGGCGCCGCAAACGGCCGCCGCGCCGCCGCCGCCCGGAGTGGGCGTCTCGCTGGCGAGACCATCGAGAAAATTCGCGATCGAGCTGCTCTTGGTCATAGCTTACGCCATCGCCTTGGCTTGCGCGTAGATTTCTTCGGCGTCGAGCACCCGATCGGCGCGCTCGAACAACTGGCCGATGCAGGCGCGATGCAGCTTCAGCTTAAGGCCGCCGGCGCCGAGCGCGCCGATCACGATCTTGCCGTGGCGTTCCTTGGCTTTGTCGGTCGCCTCGACGCCGCCGACGCCGAGCGGCGGCTGCGCGTTGCAGTCGGCGATGAGCTCGATGTTGGAATTATCCTGCCAATGCTTAGGCTCCAGCAACTGCACGCCGATGGCGCCTGCCGCGAACACGATGTGCGCGCCCTTGATCGCCGCCGCGCGCGCCTCATAATCGAACGCCTCGATCGGCTTGGGGTTGACGCCGAACCGATCTTTGACGGCCTTGCTCGCCGCCTCGGCGCGTTGCCTGACGCGCGAGGTGATGGCGACTTCGGCGCCTTCCTTGGCGAGCAGCGCGGCGGCGCGCAGGCCGACCGGCCCCGTGCCGGCGAGAACCACGGCCTTCTTGCCGGCGAGCGGCTTCGCCTTGGCGAGCAACGCGACGGTCGCGCCGGCCGTGGTGTTGGAGCCGTTGCTGTCGAGCATCGCCGACACGCGGAAATTGCCGAAGAAACGCTTTTTGACCGCTTCGAACAGCTCTTCTCCGGCAGCCATATTACCGCCGCCGACAAAGATCGCCGTGAACTGCTTCTCTGCCGGCCCGCGCGTAAAGATCGCGCCGTCGACCAGCGCGCCGACATTGGCCGGCGTGACGCCGCCATAGCCGATGACGTGGTCGGCGCCGCCGTCATAGCCGACGACCGTGTCGAACACGCTCGGCGCGGGGTCGGTGTCCAGCAAGAACAATAGTTTCTTCGTCATAATGGTCTCATTCCTGCGAGCGCTCCGGCGCTCGTCATGGCCGGGCTTGTCCCGGCCATCCACGCCGAGCCACTGCGTAACGGCGGCAAGTGGAGCGGCAGCATTACACGAGCGTTTTCAGCGTTCCGCAATCTCGCGGCGTGGATGCCCGCGACAAGCGCGGGCATGACGGTGTCAGCAATCAGGGTCATTTGTATTCACTTTCAAGCTGTCACCACATTCTGCGGCTTGCCGGCGACGAAGGCCTCGATGTTGTCGATGAGCTGATCGGCCAATATCTGCATGGCCTCCTGGCTCGCCCAGGCGACATGCGGCGTTAAGATGAAGTTCGGCAGATCCGCATCCAGCAGCACATTGCCGGTCTTCGGCGGCTCCACCGTCAACACGTCGAACCCGGCGCCGGCGATGACGCCCGTCTTGAGGGCGTGCGCCAGGGCGGCTTCGTCCACCAGGCCGCCGCGGGCGGTGTTGATGAGAATGGCGCTGCGCTTCATCGCCGCCAATTGCTCGGCGCCGATCATGTTGCGCGTTTCCGGCGTCAACGGCGTATGGAGAGTGATCACGTCGCTCTCCTTCAAGATCGTGGCGAAATCGACGAGACCCGGCTGCGCAATGACGTCGTAAGCGATCACCGTCATCCCCAGAGCTTCGGCGCGCTTGGCGATCGACTTGCCGATTGCGCCATAGCCGACGATGCCGAGCGTCGAACCGGCGATGTCGTGAATCGGGTGCGAAAAGAAACAGAACTGGCGCGCCTTCTGCCACGCGCCGGTCCGCACATCGTCGCGGTAGGCGACAAGATTGCGCCGCAGCGCGAACATCAACGCGATCACATGCTCGGGAACGGTGTTGAACGCGTAATTGCGAATGTTGACGACCGTGACGCCGTGGCTCTGCGTATAGGCCTTGTCGATCACGTCGGTGCCGGTGGCGGCCACCGCGATGAGCTTTAGATCGGGCAGTTGCGAGAGAGTATCGGCGCGCAACGGCACTTTGTTGGTGATGGCGATGGTCGCGCCCTGCAGCCTCGCTACGACGTCATCGGCCGAGGTGACCGCATATTCGGTGTAGCTGTGCGTGAAATTCGGCGAGCGCACCCTGGCGTCAACGGTCTCGCGGTCGAGGAACACGATCTTGTGCGACATTCTGATTTTCCAATATCCTAAGGGCGAACTCCCTCTCCCCGCTTGCGGGGAGAGGGCTGGGGTGAGGGGCCGGGGGTATTTCTCGCAACGCCATGACGCCACAGTTGTGTAACGTCACCCGCATTCGGCGTAATACCCCACGCCCCTCACCCTGACCCTCTCCCCGCTTGCGGGGAGAGGGAAGACGTCCCTTACGCCTGCAGCAACGGCGCGGCGCGGTAGACTGCTTGCGCCGCGGCGACGCCGCTGCCCGGGGTCACCTTGATGCCGACATCGAGCATCGCCATTTCGGTCCCCGCGATGGCGCCGAGCAACATCAGCTCGTTGAGATCGCCGAGATGGCCGATGCGGAACAGCTTGCCCGCCATCTGCGACAGGCCGGCGCCCAGCGCCAGATTGTAGCGGCGATAGGCGATGTCGATCACCTTGGCGCCGTCGAAGCCGTCCGGAACCATGATGGCGCTGACGGTGTCGGAGTTCCACTTGGGCTCCTTGGCGCACAGCTTGAGTCCCCAGGCGCGCACCGCGGCGCGCACGCCTTCGGCCAGATGGTGATGGCGCTTGTAGACCTGTTCGAGGCCTTCCTCGAACAGGATGTTGAGCGCTTCGCGCAGGCCATAGAGCAAAGGCAGCGCCGGCGTATAGGGGAAGTAGCCGCTGGCGTTGGCCTTGACATGGTCGTTGAAGTCGAAATAGGCGCGGCGCACTTTGGCGGTCGCGGCCGCCGCGAGAGCCTTCTTGCTGACGCTCATGATGGCGAGGCCGGCAGGCAGCATGAAGCCCTTCTGCGAACCGGAGACCGCGATGTCGACGCCCCATTCGTCCTGCTGAAAATCGAGGCTGCCGATGGAGCTCACGCCGTCGACGAACAGCAGGGCGGGATGTTTGGCCTTGTCGATGGCGCGACGCACGGCGCCGATGTCGCTGGTGACGCCGGTCGACGTCTCGTTGTGGGTGGCGAGCACCGCCTTGATCGAATGACTCTTGTCGGCGCGCAGCGCTTCCTCGATCCGCTCGGGATTATTGCCCGTGCCCCATTCTTCTTCCTGGACGATGACCTCGAGGCCGAGGCGCTGCGCGAGATCGATCCACAGATGGCTGAACTGGCCAAAGCGCGAGGCCAGAACCTTGTCGCCGGGCGAAAGGGTGTTGCTCAGCGCCGCTTCCCAGCCGCCGGTACCCGACGCCGGGAAGATGAAAGCGTGGCCGGTCGTGGTCTTGAACACCTTCTTCAGCTGCGCAAACAGCGGCAGGGTCAGCTCCGGGAACTTGGACGAACGGTGATCTTCCGACGCGACGTTCATGGCCCGCAACACGCGATCGGGCAGATTGGTGGGGCCGGGCACAAACAGAAAATTACGGCCTGGTATTCTCGCATTCGACATTTCCAGTTCCCTTCGAGCTCATCGGTCCTAAGTTTGAACCTTGGGTTTCCACAGTAGACGACCCGGCCGTCTGGAAATCCAACCAGACGCCGCGGGCTATTCGGCAATAGATTGAGAGAACCTGCCTTAAGAGGCGGCCCTTTAAAACAAGCCGGCGATACGGCCGTCCGGAGCAACCTCGATATTGTTGGCGGCCGGAACTTTGGGCAGTCCCGGCATCGTCATGATGTCGCCACAGATGACCACGACGAATTCCGCGCCGGCCGAAAGACGCAGTTCACGAACAGGAATGACAAAGCCCGACGGCGCGCCCTTGGCGGCGGGATCGGTCGTGAAACTATATTGCGTCTTGGCGATGCACACCGGCAGGCGCCCGAACCCGCCCTTTTCCAATTCCGCAAAACGGTCCTTCATGCTCTGATCGAGCGCGATGTCCGCCGCGCCATAGATTTCACGCGCAATGGCGCGCGTCTTCTCTATGAGCGACAGATCGTCGGGATAAAGCGTGTGGAATTTCGACGGCGTCGTGGCGATGGCGCGCAAGACGGTCTGCGCGAGCTCTACGGCGCCGACGCCGCCCGAGCCCCAATGGTCGGCGAGCACGCATTCGACGCCCTCCGCCGCCGACAGGCGCTTCAGGATATCCAACTCCGCCTGCGTGTCGGTGCTGAAGCGGTTCACCGAAACGATGACCGGAACTCCGAATTTCTTGATGTTGGCGACAGGCGCCGAAGCCGGCTTCGAGAACGACGTAATCGGCGAGTTTCAACGCCGCCTTGGTGGCGATCACCGAATTGCAGCCATGCGCGATATTGGCGAAGGGACCGCCATGGATGAACGCCGGATTGTTCTCCAGCGTCTGCACCAGATTGGGCGCCAGCGCGTCCTTGAGCAGCGCCGACATCGGCCCGGCGGCTTTCAGTTCGCTCGCCCGAACGGCTTGGCGATCTCGCGTCTGACCGACGATGATTTGGCCGAGGCGGCGCTGCAGATCGGCGAAGTCGGTCGCCAGACAGAAAATGGCCATGACCTCGGAGGCGACGGTAATGTCGAATCCATCCTCGCGCGGAAAACCGTTGGCGACGCCGCCCAATGACGAGACGATCGAACGCAGCGCGCGATCGTTCATGTCGACGGCGCGCCGCCACGTGATGCGGCGCGGATCGATGGCGGGCGAATGGCCCCAATAGACGTGGTTGTCGATGAGCGCGGCCAGGAGATTGTTGGCGGTTCCGACGGCGTGGAAGTCGCCGGTGAAATGGAGATTGATGTCCTCCATCGGCACGACTTGCGCATAACCGCCGCCGGCGGCGCCGCCTTTCACCCCGAAGCACGGACCCAAGCTCGGCTCGCGAATGCACAGCACGGCTTTCTTGCCGATGTGGTTGAGCGCGTCGTTGAGGCCGACGGTCGTCGTGGTCTTGCCTTCGCCGGCGGGCGTCGGGGTGATCGCGGTGACGAGGATCAGCCTGCCGTCCGCGCGATCCTTCAAAGATGCGATGTAATCGAGGGGGATCTTGGCCTTGTAATGGCCATAGGGGAGCACATGTTCCGCAGAAATGCCGAGCTTGTCGCGCGCCACCTCGACAATCGGCCGCATTTTGGCCGCTTGCGAGATTTCGACGTCGGATTTGGGCGCGCGATGCTGGTTGTTTTTCCCGCTCGTGGACGGAGCGAGGGCGGACGCTGGTGCAAGCATTACAATTCCACTCCTTGGCAGAAAGCGTTTCGCGAACCTTTAAGATGCTATCCGGTCCGGTCGGCCATGCGGCCGCAAACCCTCGCGCCAAAACCCGGCGCCGCCCGGTTTCCGCCATTATCGGGCGAAACTAGAATCATCTTCGATTTTCATCAAGTGCCCCCGCTGCGGCACATCAGCCGCCGGCGACGCGGCGATCCGCGCCCGGATCGCCCCTAATGGATGAAGACGAATTTCCTCGTCAAGCGAAATCTTAGCCTCCGGCGCTGTTTCTATGCCGCGCAAAATATGGCGTTCGAGGGGATGCCGCCGCACGCCGGCAAGCATGATCGGGTAGGCTGTGCTGTTCGACCAGTCGGGTGGCGGCGCTACCCTTTACCTATTCCTCCAGGCGGGACATGCACCCGTTGGCGCACCCGACAGGACGCCGTGCCTGCGCTATCCGGCTGCGGCCGCGCGCCGACGACGATCCAGCCGATTCGCACGCCGCGGTCCGCCGCCCGGCCGCCATAGCGAAAACCAAGTCATGCGGGCAGGGAATCGTTCTCCGGAATGAACGTCATGGCGACGCCATTGATGCAGTAACGCTGTCCGGTTGGGGGCGGACCATCGTCGAAGACATGGCCGAGGTGGCAGCCGCAGCGGCTGCAATGAACCTCCGTGCGCGGCGCGACCAGACTGCGGTCGACAGACGATGCGATGGCGCCCGCAAGCGGCGCGAAGAAGCTCGGCCAGCCCGTGCCGCTGTCGAATTTGTGCTTGGATGCAAAGAGTGGCTGATCGCACCCGGCGCAGACGAATGTTCCCGGCCGTTTCTCGTAATTCAGCGCGCAACTGCCGGGACGCTCCGTGCCGTGTCGGCGCATGACGGCGTATTGCTCCGCGGTCAGACGCGCGCGCCATTCCTCGTCGCTGCGCGTGACGGCGAATGTCTGGTCGTTCATCCGGTTTTCTCCTTTTCCCGGGAAGATAGTTCAGCCGTCGTGGAATTCGAGCGAAGCGAAAAGAAGAGATTCAAAGCAAAAATGCGGCGGCCGACCGCAGCTCCTGCGCAAATGCCGCGAATGTCGTTCGAAAAAGCTTTCGCTGGCGGCAAACTGCCGATAAGAATTCCAAATCACCTGATCTTTTGAGCGCACGGGCCGGGACGGCGATGGCGGACTCGAAAAAATTCGACGCCGTGGTCATCGGCGCGGGACTGGGCGGACTGACCGCCGGCGCGCTGCTCGCCAAGGCGGGCTGGAGCGTTTGCCTGCTTGAACGCAATTTCAGCTTAGGGGGCGCGGCCTCGGTCTATCGGGTGGGGTCGCTCACCATCGAGGCGTCGCTGCACCAGACCTCCGACCCGCGCCATCCGCGCGACGCCAAGCATCGCATCTTGAGCCACCTCGGCGTCCTGGACGAGATCGAATGGATTGCGACCGGGCCGCTCTACACGGTGCGTGGCGGCCCGCTCGTCGAGCCTTTCACCCTGCCTTGCGGCTTCGAGCGCGCGTCTGACGCCCTCGCCGGCCGGTTTCCCGACAAGAGCCAGGCGATCCGCCGGTTCTTGAGCGAAGTCGAACACATTCACGATTCCTTGTGGAACCTCGCGCAGGCGCGCGAAGAACATTCGCTCGCCAAGTTCGCGCGCGGTCTTGCCGAGATCGCTCCGGCGGCGCTCGGCTGGCAGTCCACGCTCGACGAAGTGTTCACGCAGGAATTCGCCGGCTGCGAAGAACTGAAATGCGCGCTCGGCGCCAATCTCGCCTATTATGGCGACGACCCCAAGCGGATGTGGTGGGTCTTCTACGCCCTGGCGCAAGGCGGCTACATCTCGTCGGGCGGCGCCTACGTTAAGGGCGGTTCGCGCCAGCTCGGCCTCAAGCTCGCCAAGGTCATTGCCGGGGCGGGCGGCGTGGTGCGCCTCGGGCGCATGGCGAACGGCATCGAAACCGACGCCGCGGGCAAGGTCGCTTTCGTCCGTCACGTCAATCGGAGTTCCGGCGCCGACGAAGAACGCGTCGAGGCCGGCGTCGTCCTCGCCAATTGCGCACCCAGCGTCGCCGCCGAGATGCTGCCGCCGGCGGCGCGCGCCAAGATGGAGGCGGCGTTCGGAAAACGCGAATTGTCGACCTCCCTGTTTTGCGCGCACTACGGCCTGAGCGAGCCGCCATCGAAAGTCGGGCTCACGAACTACTCGACGATCATCCTGCCTGCGGAAATGACGAGGTTCGATCACTACGGCAAGTCCGCCGCCCTGCTCGGCGCCGCGCCGCAAGGGCCGCTGCCGGCCTTGGCGATCGCCAATTTCAGCGTCATCGATGCGGGGCTGTGGGAGAAGCCGCCGATCCTGCTCAGCGTCGTCGGCCTCGACCGCATGAGCAACTGGGCCGGCCTGTCGCGCCAGGCGGCGCAGGATCGGCGCGAACGTTGGCTCGACGCCCTGCTCGCCGCGCTCGAGCGCGACTATCCGGGTCTCGCGGCGCTGGTGACGGAGCGCGTCTTTGTCAACGCGCAATCGATGCAGAGCTATTTGAACACGCCGGACGGCGCCGTCTACGGCTTCGCGCCCTCGCCGCCGCAATCGCCGATCTTCGCCGGATTTCCGCGCACGCCGAAAACGCCGGTGCCCGGGCTCTATCTCGCCTCGGCCTTCGGCGGCGAACATGGTTTTAACGGCGCCATGCTGTCGGGAGCCGAGGCGGCGCGGCTGGCGTCGGACGCCTGGGACGTTTCGAGGAACGGGTAACCCGGATAAATTGGGACATGACGTCTAAGGACTTCCCGATCGCATGAACTCATGTGATCGAAAAGGAATCGCTCAACATCAATAAGTTGGAGCAGGTCGCGTCTTTTACGCCTCATGAAGGCTTGCGTCTGCGAAAACGCGCGTCACTCGAATGCTAGAGCATTTTCCGCCGAAGTGGCCGCCGGTTCGGCGAAGAAAATGCGTTAAAACAAAAACGTAGAGCTTTTTCTTGTTTCCACGAAACATGAAAAAGTTCTAAAGACAAGATCGCCCATGCTGACGACGCGCGCGCCTGCAAAAATCAATCTCACCCTGCATGTTCTCGGCCGCCGCAGCGATGACGGCTATCACGAGCTCGAAAGCCTCGTCGCCTTCACCGGGTGCGGCGACCTCTTGACGTTGGCGCCCGGCGGCGAACTCGCCCTGAGCGTGGAAGGTCCGACAGCCGCGGCCGCCGGCTCTCCCGCCGACAACCTCGTCTTGCGCGCGGCGCGCAACCTCGCCGAACGCGTCTCCGGATTGCGGCTCGGCGCCTTCCGTTTGACCAAGCTGCTGCCGGTCGCGGCGGGAATCGGCGGCGGCTCGTCGGACGCAGCCGCCGCCCTGCGGCTGCTGGCGCGGGCCAATGATCTGGCGCTCGATGATGCGCGCCTGCAGGCGGCCGGGCGCGCCGCCGGCGCCGACGTCCCGGTGTGCCTCGCGCCGCGCGCCCGCATGATGCGCGGCGCCGGCGAGACGCTCGGTGGCGAGCTGGCCCTGCCGCCGCTCCCGGCCGTGCTGGTCAATCCAGGCGTCGCGGTCGCGACCAGCGCCGCGTTCGCGCGCCTTCGCCTCGCGCCCGGCGAGCGGACCAATTTTGGCCCGCATCCCAACATTGCGCCGGCTATGATGCCAGAGGCGTTGTGGAGCGCCTTGCGCATGGGCCGCAATGACATGGAGCGCTCGGCCTGCATCGACGCGCCGGTGGTGGTCGACGTCCTCGCCGCGCTGGCTGCCGCCGAAGGTTGTAAACTGGCGCGCATGTCGGGCTCGGGCGCCACCTGTTTCGCGCTGTTTGCAACGCGCCGCGCCGCCTCGCGGGCGGCCGCTCTCATCAGAGGGCGGCGCCCTTCTTGGTGGGTGAAGGCGGCAGTGTTGCGGTAAGGTTCGAGGGAGAGAATCATTGCGGCGGCGCGAACGCAAGGAGCAACGACGCAAGAACGAGAACGCGCCGCGTCTACGCGAGCGCGGACTCGAGCTTGGGCTGCGCGCCGGCGCGGCGCACGGCGGGCAAAGCGAGCCGCCGTTCCGTCGCCCTTCGCCCGATCTGGTCATTCTCTATGGCGCCCATGCGGTGCGCGCAGCGCTGCTGGCGCGCAAACGCAAGCTCTTGACGCTCTATGCGACCCCATCCGCGGCGGCGCGCATCGCGCCGGACGCTGCGGCCGCCGGGCTGGCGCCGCACATCGTCGAAGCGCAGCATCTCGCGCGCCGTCTCGGCAAAGACGCGGTCCACCAGGGCCTGCTGCTCGAAGCGCGCCCTCTGCCGCCAGCCGATGTCGCCGACATCGAAACGAACAGCGGCGTCGTTGTGGCGCTCGATCAGATTACCGATCCCCACAATGTCGGCGCGATCCTGCGTACGGCGGGCGCCTTCGCCGTCGACGCGCTGATCGTCGCAGATCGCCATAGCCCGGAGTTTTCCGGCGTCGTCGCCAAGGCGGCGTCGGGCGCGCTGGAGCATGTAAGGATCGTCAGCGTGGTCAATCTGGCGCGGGCGCTGCACGAGCTGTCCGAGCGGGACTATACGCTGGTCGGACTGGACTCGGAGGCGCCGCGGTCGCTCGCAGACACCGCGTTGACGCCACCCGTGGCGCTGGTGCTGGGCGCCGAGGGCAAGGGCCTGCGGCGATTGACGCGCGAGCGCTGTGACATTGTGGCGCGCCTCGACATGCCCGGAGCGATCAAGAGCCTCAATGTCTCGAACGCCTGCGCCGTCGCTTTGAGCCTTTTGCAGTCGAAGCTTTTGTGACAAAGCGCGACCGCCGCCGGCGGCAAAACCGCCAACGGCGGCGCTGTTAGCGGCGTCGAGGGATTGACCTCTTCGCCTTGTTGTTCGAAGAGAATGCGATTGGCCGCGGCCAGGGCGCCGGTTTAGCTCAGCAGGTAGAGCAACTGATTTGTAATCAGTAGGTCGCGGGTTCGAATCCTGCAACCGGCACCAGTGAAAACAATTTGTTACAATAGCATGGATGAGCAGCGTTTAAGCTTTGGTGACCATATGGTGACCAATCGGCATCCGCTCTCATCCTCAGCTTGTCTCGGCACGTTCAACTTCTCCAAAAAGACGACCAAGCAGCATCTGGAGATGATGAGCTTAGGTAAACGCCCCGAGTATCACCCGCATCCCGCACAGATAAAGGTGGGGCCAAAACAGCGGTTACTCTGTATCGATACAGGAATGGGCTGAAGGCCGCGCCGATCTGCTGCGGCAGATGGAGTTCCGGGCGTTTCGATCCACGCGCCCGCATGAGGCGCGACCGGACGAGCCGGAAAAAAGCTGCTTCTCCTGCAACGTTTCGATCCACGCGCCCGCATGAGGCGCGACCCGGAGGCGAGCGGCCCATAGCGGGGCTACGCAGTTTCGATCCACGCGCCCCATGAGGCGCGACCGGAATGCGATCGTCAGGTCGAGCCGTACCGAACCGTTTCGATCCACGCGCCCGCATGAGGCGCGACACGGCGTCCTGGGCGCGCTCGAACAGCGCAATCAAGTTTCGATCCACGCGCCCGCATGGGGCGCGACCTTTGGGGGAGCTCGAGGCCGCCATTGCGTTTGAGGTTTCGATCCACGCGCCCGCATGGGGCGCGACGCGAGGCACTTCACATCCTTCCGCGCAAGAGGGCAGTTTCGATCCACGCGCCCGCATGGGGCGCGACTAGTTTCGAGGGAAATGGGCAGCTTGCCTAGGGCGTTTCGATCCACGCGCCCGCATGGGGCGCGACCTGCGCCTGCGAGATTTAACAGGCTGAAGGAGAAGTTTCGATCCACGCGCCCGCATGGGGCGCGACGCCATAGAGCGGAGCCTCAAGGCCCTCGCGCCAGTTTC
>JACOUB010000008.1 GCA_016178015.1 Methylocystis sp.
CCGACGAGGTTGCGCCGACTCTCTCGCAACACAAGCTCAAATCAGCACGGCTCGCGCGATGGCGTTGAAAAAGAAACAAAATGCGGGACCGGTGACACCGCAGCGAAATCGACAAGGCAAAAAAACAATGTGCAGACAAAATCTTACAGGCAAACGCCAGTTTTGCTTTAATCTTGCCCTCCTATTCAACATCGCCGAACCCGCGCAAATCCACGCTAAATCACGCATCACGCTCAACATCATTGCAAAGAAATCGTCATCTCCATCGTGCACCAAGCGCGCTGTGAACGACACAAACGAAGCACGAAAACCACGCGCCGACGCGTCGAAGAGTAGGCGGTCGGATGACGGGCGAAACGCGCGGCGCCGGTCATTCGGCGCGCGTCCGACGCGCAGATCGGATGCATTTCGGATCGCCGTCGAATGGACGTTGAATTGCAAAAAGTACACGTTCGCTGTGCTCTCGTCTTGTGGGTCCTCCGTCTCCAGCTCCATGCGCTGGCCTATACAATCTCAACAATTTTCTGCGCAAGCTGGCAACGCCAGAGCCGACCAAGGAATGGTCGCTGACGAGCATGACGGAGAAATTTATCAAGATCGACGCGAAGGTCGTTAATCTCGGCCACTGCATCGCATTTCAAATGGCCGAGGTCGCCATCTAACGGCATTTGTTCGCTGACATCCTGCAGCTGATCGCGGAACTATGGCAGCCGCCTGATCCTGCGTCGGCGTAAGGCGTTCGGTTGTCGTGCGTCCGATCAACCACCATCAAGGGGAGATGCGCGTCTGCACGACACGAAATCTGCATTTTTGGCGCTCGCCACGCCAATGTCAGCGGATTACTAGCGCCGGAGCCCCTGCGTCGAGGAACCAGCGTTGCCGAAATCTGCCGGAGGCGGGAAACTCAGCCGTGCTAAGGCCAGCATCCGGCGAATATCGGTTCAAAGTGATCAGGTCAGCATCCGCACTTGGTTTCGCAGGCCTTCTTGGCCGCCTTGGGCTCGTCGAGCTTGCCTGCGGTGCTGTATCTCCCGGCGGCCATGATGTACTCGTCATCGCAGGCCCTCACGCAACGGGCCTGCTTGTCGTTGTCATTGACATTGCAGCTTACGGTCTGAAGGAGGCGATTGACGTGTGTTCCGCTGTCACTCATTGACAGCGGATTTTCAAACGCCAGACACGGACTGGCAATTCCCGCGATGATCACGCCAGCTGTCACAAGGGCACGTAGTTTCATCTTGTCGATTCCTCTTCCACCATTACGAGAGTTACATTTCGTGGTTCATATGCTCCACGCTCGGATGTCTGCCGCCAACGCAGGAGATTGACCCAAAATCCGCGTTAAACATTTCCGAATATGTCGTATAACGATATATGTGTCAACCCTCGAAATCGACATCGAACCGGGCAGGGTTTGATGCATTGCATCATTCAAACGGGCGGCGAGCTCGCTTTTCCGGAGCAGGCATGCGCCAGTAGTCGGCATCTGCTCTTCCGCACAAATTCCGCCACTTTCGTTACGACGCTGCTACGCGTCTGAACATCGATGTCCCGGACGCGCGCCTTGATTGTTCGCCAATTGGGCGGGGGAAGTCGCTCTTTCACACAACGTTTGCTGATTTCGCGCACAAGTTGGCTGAACTTCGGCCGCGAGGGCTGCAAATAAAAATTCTCGATCGTGTCGCAAATCAGGAATTCGCGCGCTGCGTCCAGCATCCGCGCGCCTTTTGGCCGTCCCATCGGACGCGTCGTGGCGGCGATCGCGCCACATGAGCGAAATGTCTTGATCATGCGATAGGCCGTGGCGCGGCTCACGCCGAGGTCCCGCGTCAAGTCGTTGATTGCGTCTTGCGAAAGCCTTTGCCCTTTGCGCGTGAGGAGTTCGCGAACCAAGTCTTCCCGGCGATGATGTTCTTCCAAACGTTTGCTTTTCTTTTCGTCTTTCTCGCGCAATCGAGCGGCTCCACCCACCGGCGGCTCCGCCGCGACGCCGGCGGCGCGCGCGCGTTCTTCGAGGGCCTGCTTAACGGCGTCCTCGACAGAAAGGCTTTGCGCTTTGGCCAAATGTTTGGCGAGCGCCTCAGTTTCCTGAGACAAGTCGATCATACGCAAATCCACCACGCTACAGGGCTCGGCCGCTATTCGTCTGCATGCGCCGGCGCCTCTCCGATTCCTTCACGAGCAAGACGCCGCCGAAAAGGCCGCACTGCGCCCCAAGCCGATTGAAAAGGGCAGCGTTCCGCCGACCGCCGGCAGCGCCTCAGTAGAAATTCCCGTCCTGGCCCTTCCAGCCCTTCCGGTCCTGGTCGAAACGAGTTTCGTCCTTGAACGCGATCTTGGCGCCCGGCTCGATATACTGCCTTTCCTTGATCATCTGATTGGAAATGGTCGTCGAATAAAACTTGCTCGGCGAACAGCCGGACTTGACGGTCTGCGCGCCATCGGTTCCCTCGGGCTTGCAGTCGAGATTGGCTCCTTGCGGAAATTCCACAAGAGCCTTGAAATAAGATTCATGCGCCTGATGACCGGCGCCCTCGACGTCGATCTCCCAGAATCTCGTTTCTTCAAAGGAGACGATATTAAACGGAGCGCTGAATTTCGCCTTTAGCAGGTTCTCGAACACGCGGCGCGCGTCCGCAGTCGTTGGCTTGCAGCCAAACAGACAAAATGCTTCCGCAGGCCCAGATATGAGCGCTCCAACGAGCAATATCAGAGCGACGATTTTGAGCTTCGACATGGCGCGGTTCCCCTCTCTTCGGTATTGACTGACGCTACGGTTTGATCGGCCGGTCTTGTGTCGCCACGTGATGACGTTGGCTCGGTCCGAGGCGCAGGGCGTTCCGATCTTCCTCGGCCGAGCGGATGCGGCGCCTCAAAACCCCATGAGAAGCGTCATTTCGGTTGATTTGACGAATTGTCGCCGACTGCGGCGGCGCCGTGATCCATTGCGCCGTGATCCATTTGACCATGGTCATGATGCATCTCATGGCCCGACGGAGCGGCGCCCGACTCGCTTGGATGCGCCTTTTCCCAACGCTCCATCGCTTCCGCGTCATGAGCGTGCGCCGCGTCGGGCGCGTCGACCGCGGCGTCGATGGTCGCCTCGCCAGCTTTTTCAAACACCAACACGACTTCGAAGCCCCAGCCAACGGGATTCATTTTCTTGATGTTCATCAGCGAAACATAGGGTCCGTCCGGCGCCAGGGTCACCATCGATTTGGGCGGCACGACAATGCCATGCGGCACGACGATGTAACGCGGGTCGGCGTGAAGGACGATCTTGCCGACCTTTTCGGATTTCACCCCGATCAGCTTGTCCGCCGTATCGCCGTTGTTATGGATGAGCATATACAGCGGCGCCGTGGTTTCGCCCTCCTTGGGGTAGCGCAGCCACGGATGCTCGACTTTGAGCTTGCCAATCTCGTATTCGTGAGCGAATGCGAGTTTGAGTGACGAGAGAAACCCAACGGCCCCGCTTGCAAGAAGACAACCACCCGTTTGCAGCACATTGCGTCGATTGATTGACATCGTTCTCTCCCTTTTATCGGTTACATTGCCATATCGAATTATGCGCGGATCGAACTTTTCATGGTCATGCGCCACGCTCTCCGCACACGTTAGTGCGAATGGAGATTGATTGTCACCAAAGGCTCCGCCGCCATCGTCGCGATCTGTGCGCGCAATTGCGTGACGCTTCCGTCGTCCGGCATGAAATGCCGAAAGCGCGCGCGCACGAAGCCCGATCGGTCGATGAGGAAATGCGCCTCCGCGATCTCCGCCGAATAGGGTTCGTTCGGATAGCGGTTGATCACCGAATAGGCGCTCTCGACGGCTTTGGGATGAACGACCTCGCGGCCCTCTATGCGCTGCGGGCAATCACCCTGATAGACGGTGACGTGATTGGCGCCGCCGGCGCTCGCGGCCTCGCTCGCCAAATTCAAACTGGCGATCCGTTCGGCGCCCGTATCGCTTGTGTTCCGGCGCCTCGCGGCCCCGCTCGCCAAGTTCAAACTGGCGACCAGATCAAAGGCCGCATCGCTTGCGTTCTGGCAGTCGGCGAAAGAGATCAGGACCGGCGTTCCGCGCAGTTTCGCAAGCGTCGTGATTTGGTCGGCTGGGTCGACAAGCGCGAAATCCGGCGCGACCAGCCATTGGATCATGCCTTTAGGGCCGATGAAGCGGGACTGGTTGGTGTTCGAGAGCATCAGCAAGAAATTGATGACGTCCCAGCGATCGTCGGATTGGAGCTGATCGGCGAAAGCCGGCATCACCCCGCTCTGGCCGCCGAAGGTCAGCCAATGGAAAATATCGCCAATCGTATGCGTGCCGACATGCGGCGCGGTGAGATCGGCCGGCGGGACCTTCAAATCCTTGGCCAGCGGCCCGTTGCCCTCGCCGCCGACGCCGTGGCAGCCGGTGCAATTGGCTTGGAAGGTTGTTTGTCCGCGAAAGATTGACTCTGCCGTATAGTCCTCGGTCGGATCGGCATAGGTGTCTGGATAGGCCTCGACCGACAGCGACACGATCACCGCGATGAAACCCGCGATCGCCGCCGCCGGCGTCGCAACGAGTCGCCAGTTCCGCACTTTCGGTGCAAACCACAAAGCTGCCGCGATCGCAATCAAGAGCAAGCCGGCGACGCCCTGCCACCAGGTCGCACTGTATGTCGGAACCTTGTAGCCCCAGGTTGCCGCCCAGGAGGGGCGGAACGGCAGTGGCCAATAGAGCTCCGTCTCATGCGCGCCCGGCGTGATGACGGCGATCCATCCCGCGATGAGCAGCAGCACGACGCCGAAACCCGACTCGACGGCGCCGACGCGGGCATACCATCCGATGTCGAACTCCCCATCGGGCTGGCGCGTGATATAGCGCGCCAACGCCAGGGCGAGCAGCAGCACCGCGCAAAGGAATGCGAGCTTGAGAGTGAGCAGGCGTCCATAGGGCGTAGCGAGAAGATTCGGAAAGCTTGCGACATTCTCCCACGCCAGCGCGAAGCCGCTCAACACCACGATCGCCATGGCGATCTTGGCGACAAAGGACCAGCGTTCGGCAAGTTGACGCGCGATTTCCGGCGGCTTGCCTCGCGCCGAATACATCCACCAAACGAGCCCGAGCAGGCCGCCGAGCCAGGTGAGCCCAGCGCCCGTGTGCAGCAGGAAGCTCACCTGCGTGTAAAGGGGAAGGCTGTCGTCAATGGCGTGGCCGGTCACGGAGACGACGGCGATCACCAGAACGCCAATCCATAGCGTCACGCGATCAAGCAGATCCGAGGTCTTCGCAAGGCGCGCGAGAGCCGACGCTGCGAAAAACGATCGACAGGACTTGCGTCGCCAACCAAGCCTTGCCGACGACAGTGCCTAAGGCGAAGTCGACCAGAGTGGCGTAATCGATGGGCTTTGGCGGCGGAATGATCGCGCGCGCGGTCGCGGCGATCAAAAAGAAGCCGAGCGCCGCCCGCATGAGGGCGAGCAGCGCGACGGCCGGTTTGAACTGCGCCCCGTCTTCGCCGATGAGACGCGGCAGCAACAAGAGGCCCACCGCAAGCGCCGAAGGCAGACTCTCAAGGAAGCGAAGCGTCGCTAATTCCATTGTCTCGTTTTCCGCTACTCACAGTCGGCCATGAAGAGGAGCATGCGCCACCCGCCGACACGAATGGCGGCGCAACCAAATCATTGTCGGTCGACGAAGAACTCGTAATTGCCTTCCACGATGTGACCGTCCGTCGACAGAACGCGGTACCTCACCACGTATCGGCCGGCCGCGAACGGCGTCGTGACATCGAGGTTGAGGTCACGCGGTTTGGCGGGATCGCCCTTGGCGCCCTCGGCGATGACCTTGCCATCTGCGCCCTCGACGCTGAGCGTGGAATAGGCCGGCTCGACGCCGCCGCCGAAACGCAGCTTCACGATTTTGGGCGGCGTCGCGACATGATCTTTGGAGGACGGGGTTGCTTCGACGAGAAACGAATGGGCCAAAACAGGCGCGCCGCCCGCGAACAAAAAGGCCGCTATGAGGCCGGCGCCGACGAACACTCGCATTTCTAGGACCTCCTTGTTTCCTTTCTCACGATACGATCGCTCTTTTTGGAAGACGTGGTTGTTTCGACCATGGCGTTTGAGACGCCTCAGGCGTCGAAGGAAGCGGCGACCTTGGGCCGGTTCAGCCCTGTGACGCACTCGCTTTTTTTGCGAAGGATTTCCTCAACCACATCCCGAAGCCCACCGCGACGACAGCGGCGCCAAACAACGCAGCCGTCAAATCCCGGCCGGCGGTTTCGCCCACCGAAAACGGAAAGCGCGAGACATATTCCTTGCTGCCGTCGTCGTTTCTTGCTTTCACCAGACCGATGAATTTCCCCTTTTTGGGAAAGTTGTATTCAAAATTGAGCGTGCCGGTTTTGTATTTTTTCGGCGCAACATAGGTCTCGGTGTTCTGCTCGAGATTGTCGTTGTCATTGGCTTGGTCGACGTTCCGGAGGACGCGGATTTCTAAGGACATGTCGCGCAGCTCGGGCTGAACCGCGTCGAGAACGACGATCGTCGGTCCGACATCGGGAATGTCGTCGCAGAACTGGTCGCGCGATTTCAACGGCTGATAGCCGGTGAAATTCATCGTGTCGGGCCCGATCTTCATGATGCACTGGCCCTCGTTGATGCTGACGCCGCCATGCGCCTGCGCCTGCGCAACAAGCCCCGCCGTCGCCAAGATCAAGGCAACGAAAAATCGCGCAACCATCGCTTCTCTCCCCACCTCTATAGAGTCTCGCCGCTTCTTTTAGAGCGGCCTGCCTCCCGTGAGGCGAGACCCTCATGTTTCTTGTTGGAACACGAAATTCGATCGAACGAGCCGATCGACATCTCGTAGCACGACATACGTATACATCGTGACACGACTTAATTGCAAGGGCATTTATTTGCGCTATGATGATCGGACGGTTTCCCAGGGGAGGAGTTCAGGGAGATTGGACGATCCCAGGGGTTCATTGACCCCGCCGCATACGGACGGCATGATCAAAATGCCTTGCAATCCGCGACGGCGCTCTTCACGATCAGCGTGATGGAGATGGCCGCCATAATCCGGAAGGAACCACTGTGCCCCTCCCGTCCGACCAGGACGACGCGTTAGTCGTCGAAGACGCTAGGCAGCCAACGTACGACGAGTTCTTGGCTCTGGCGAATTTTCGATCCACTCTGCGTCGATTCTTGGCTTTCAGCGAACAAGCGGCGGCCGACGTCGGGTTGACGATGCAGCGGTACCAGGCGCTCCTCGTCATCAAGACATATCGCGCCGGCGAGCACATCAGCGTCGGCGAACTCGCCGAGCAACTCATGACGCGGGACCATAGCGCGGCCGAACTCGTTTCCCGCTTGGTCCAGGCTAAGCTCGTCAAGCGGAAGACGGACCCTTCCGATCGTCGCCGCTCGCTGGTGATTATGACGCCGTCCGGCGATCGCTGCCTGGCTCGACTGGCGGCAGTCCATTTGAGAGAACTCCGCGCCAGCAAGGGAGCCTTCCTGAACCTGTTCAATGTCGGGAAAGAGTGAAGCCGGCCTTGGGGTCATTGATCGCCGGCGCAACCCGGGACGGAATGAAAAAAATGGCGCGAGCGATCGGCGAGCGACGGCGAAACATCTTGTTGTTGATAGCCTTCTCGGCGGCAATCCATTCCGGTTCAGCGTCAGGAGCGATCATGCCTTTTCTCGTCAGCCCTTTCGTGGTGAAAGGGGGCGTCGTGTGCGCTCGCAAGACAGACATCATCAAGGTCCGACGAGCAATCAATACCTTGCACTATTTTGGCCAGATCGGCGCTCTGCAGGCCGCCGGTCGCTGCCAACTCTACGCAAGACGACAGAAAGTCATCGACCTCTTGCCTTCGAATCGGGCGGACCGCCTCGCCGCCGTGCAAGTCCGGACCGAAGACAAACCAAGTGAAATGCGCTGGGCGCTGCGCAAGGACGTGCGAGAAATCGCACGCTGACCTTGTTGCGATCGCCCTCGACAGCGACCTTCAGCAATGAAGATTGTTCCGGAGAAGACACTGTCCTGCGATGGGCGCTGCCGATCATCTAAAGTGCACGCCGTTTTGGTTGGGGGTGGACGACCTCCGTTCTCGGCGTCAAAGTCAAGGAAGCGACGAAGTCGGCGGAAGAAGGCGCCTTGGCGCATTCCGGCGGCGCTAGACGATCCGGGGACATGTCGAGATATGGCCGCAGCCAGGTGTAAAGCGGATTCCCCGTTTTCGGCGTCTCCAAATTTACAGCGGTATTTCAATAACATACGTGTTCGCTTTTTTGTCCTGACCGGCGCGCCATTACACCAGACGAGATTCGAACCCGGCCCTCCGGCGACGTGCGTCGCAGGCGAACCTGATCGGGTGCTTGCCGTCCAGTAAACGCTGCTGCCGAGCTGAGTACAAGGTAACAAGTAGATTGCAAGTTGGCGCTGCCGCAATCGCACGGGACTGAAGCGGTCAATCGCTTAGCAGGGGCGGGCGGCGCCCATTCTCAGTTTCGCCTAACTTCCGCAAATCACGCCAACAACCTTCCGCGCCATCTCCTCCAGCTCGGCACGGGGTGCGCCCGCCCTTGCTCGAACAGCTATGGAGTGCAGCGTCGCTGAGGCCAGCATGGCCAGAGCCGCAGGATCGGCCGCACCGGACAACTCGCCGCCCGCATGCGCGGTACGGATGCGCGCCTCGAAAGCGTCATCAAGCCGGCGCAGCCCCTTCGCGAGCGCAGCCCGGATTGCAGGATCTTCAACAGCTTCGGTGGTGGCTGTGCCGATGGCGAAACATCCGCGCGGGGCGGTCGCGCCAGCAAAATAAATCGCTAGCGCGTTTTCGTAGGCCCGCATCAGCGCTTCCTTAAGGGGCCAATCGCCACTCAGCGCATCGCGTATCGCGGCGCCGCCCTGCTCGAAGTAATGACCGAGCGCCTTGAGGTAGAGCGAGCGTTTGTCGCCGAATGCCGCGTAAAGGCTGGGCCGGTTCATGCCGGTTGCCGCGGAGAGCTCGTCAAGCGAGGTGCCGGAATAGCCAGTTTTCCAAAACACCCCCATCACCTGCGCAAGCGCCGTGGCAGGATCATAGGCGCGCGGGCGGCCGCGCCGTTTTTGTTCGGGGCGCATTTTCCCAGCGTCGTTTTCTTTTTGTACCATTTCGCAAAGAATTTTTGACAAACACACGTTGCTCTCTTATTTTATGCGAACCAGTATGAAATGCAACCTCGTGGAGCCTGAGATGGACCTCTATTTCTCGCCGCTCGCCTGCTCGATGGCGTCGCGCATCGCCCTTTACGAAGCAAACGCCCCGGCGCGCTTCATCGAAGTCGATGGCAAGACCGGCCGCACGCTCGATGGCGAAAACTTCCTTGCCGTCAATCCGCTCGGTTTTGTGCCGGTCATTCGTACCGATGACGGCGAAGTGGTGACGGAAAACGCGGCCATTCTGCAATACATCGCCGACCGCTTCCCTGACGCGGCGCTCGCCCCGCGTGGCGGCATGGCGCGGACGCGGTTGCATCAATGGCTGAGCTTCATCAGTACCGAGTTGCATAAGGGGCTGTTCGGTCCCCTGTTCGATCCGAAAATGCCGGAGGCCGCGAAGGCCCACCTCTTGGAAAAAGGCGACAGCCGCCTCGCCCATCTCAACACCTATCTCACTGGGCGCGAGTTCCTGCTCGACAGCTTCAGCGTTGCCGACGCCTATCTCTTCACCGTACTGAACTGGAAGATCGCCACGCCGGTAGACATCAAAAAATGGCCAGCGGTTGAGGCGTATTACACGCACCTCGCAGAACGGCCGAGTATAGCGCGGGCGCTCTCTGAAGAGCATGCGCTTATGCGGAAAAAATGAAGCGGCCGAACAGCGCGTAAGACGTCCCCCTCGCCCGGCGTTGACCTCGCGGTGAGTGCGGGCGTCTGTGCGCACGAGCCGGAATATGGGAACGCCAGGGACTGGGCGGGACTCGACAATTGCGCCGATCTTATCCGTGGAAGAAATCGGTGAAACACCGGCCGGCACGGCCTGAGATGGCGCCCGCATCGGCGTGATCGATAGTGTCGTTGTATTGACGCACGGCAATTCTGCTTTTGCACCCAACGGCTGTTTATGGCCCTTTTCGACGTCGGACCGGAGCGCGCTCAGCCGCCTGCAACCCCACTCATTCGGCCGGCGCGCGCGCCTGCGGGCGGCAGCCGGCGGCCAATCGCGTCGCGATGACGATGAACGCCAGCGTCGCGGCATAGACGAGCGCCTGCATCACCGAGGGCTGGTCGGTGTAGCCGATCAGCGTGTGCAAGAAGCGGCCCGGCACGCTGTTGTCGGGCAACACCGCCGAAGTATCCCACACGGTTTGGGTGAGCGCGGTGACGATCCAGGCCTGCTGCAGGAAACCGACGCACTGCGCCGCGAGCCCCGCCGCCAAGAGCGTAATGAGCGCCGATGTGACCGTGAAGAGATGACGCGGCGGAATGGTCACGAGGCCGAGGAACGTCAGGACGCTGACCAGCGCGCCGAGACCCAGCCCGGCGAGCCCGCCGGCCAAGAGGTTCCAAGCGGTCTCGCCCGACGCCAGGATGCCGTAAAGGAACAGCGCCACCTCGGAGCCTTCGCGCAGCACCGCGAGACCGACGACCACCGTGAGCGCGACGAAGGACCTGTCGCCCGCCACGACGGCGCGGCCGACGTCGGAGAGCTCGCGCGCCAGCGCGCGTCCATGCCCCGCCATCCAGATGTTGTGCCAGACCAGCATGACGACCGTCAGCGCCAGCACGCCCGCGTTGAACAATTCCTGGCCCTTGCCGGCGATCGCCGCGGACAGAGCCTCGGCGAACATCGCAACGAGACCCGCTCCGGCAACCCCCGCGAGAACGCCGCCGGCGATCCAGCGCTTCGATCCCCGGGCGCCGCGCGTCACGGCGAGCACGATGCCGATGACCAGGCCGGCTTCGATAACCTCGCGAAAGACGATGATGAGGGCGCCGATCATGCGAAATCCTATTCGACCACCAGATAACCTTGCGCCGTATCCTCGTGGTAATCCCCAAAGAAACGGTAGCGGCCGGCGGCGAGCGGCCGAATGCGCAAAGCGACCGTGCTGGCGCCGGCGATGATTTTCTCGACGCGCAGGCCCTTGCTCTCAAATTCCTCGGGTGTCGAATCAAGGTTCTTCACGACCAGCGTGATCGGCTTGTCCGCCGGCGCGCGCACCTCGGCCGGCTGAAAACGATGATCCTTGATCGAAACCTCAACCGCTTCCTGCGCGCCGCCGGACGCGCCCAGCAGGAGGAGGCAGGAGAAAGCCAGGGCCGATCTGGAAAGCAAATCGCGTGAACTCTTCATGTTATCCTTTCAGATCGGAATCCGATGGCCAGGCGCAACTTAGCGCGCCGGAGGGTAAGAAGACGCAACAAGCGGGTCAACGACTATAGTCTGGATAATTTCCAATCTGTATCTCTTCCCATGCAGCAAATAGGATTGAGGCGCGGTCCTGGGAGCCGCGCGGCGCGGCCGCAAATCGACGTTCGCAAGCTTACGTTATTTTTGACAAGCGATCGTCATCCCGGATAGCCGTGGCGCGCCCTGCTCGCGTGGAGCAAGGACACGGCTCGGGCGTCGCGGCCGGCCGAACAGGCGGACGCGGCGTCGCTGATTTCGCCCTGAATTTGGTCATAGACGCTGCGATTGACATGTCCCATGGCGAGGTCGTTGTCGGTGATGGCGCGGTAGCGTGCGACGGCGCCTGAACAGCCGGCGCCTTCGGGCAGCCTGACATCGCCAGGAGCGACGTTGGGGGCGTTCGCCGCCAAGTCCGCGGGCGCTGCGCCGCTGTTGCATCCGGCGAGCCCGAGGGCCGCGAGCGCGGCGAGCGGCAAGAGCATTTGGCGGTGGATCATTGCGAAACATCCGATGGCGGCGTCGTGAGGCCCGCACAGTGCCGGGCGCCGAACGACGGGTCAAGCGCCCTCGAGGCGCCCCGCCTCGACACTTGCCTCGGCTCGGCCTGTCGCAAATTTCGCTTGGCGGTCCCGCAGGACTTCGTTATAAGCTTCGTCTTCGTGGCGCGCGGCCGGCCGGTCCCGCGCCGCGATTGTTTTGCGGCGCGGCCCGCATACAAAGCCCGCATCCTCCCCGGCGTCTGGCATGGCGATGGTCAATCCGTTTCAGTTTCTGCAGGAAGTGCGTTCGGAAGCGAGCAAGGTCGTGTGGCCGACGCGGCGGGAAACCATGATCACGACGGGACTCGTCATTCTCATGGTTCTGCTCGCCAGCCTGTTCTTCGTGCTCGTCGATCAGGGACTGCGCCTCGCCACCGGCCTGCTCTTGCGTATCGGTCAGTAGAGCGCCTTATTCTGGAGCCCGTTGCGCCATCATGAACATGCGCTGGTATATCGTCCACGCTTATTCGAACTTCGAGAAGAAGGTGGCGGAGTCGATTCGCGAGCAGGCGGCGGTGCGTCATCTCTCCGACAGTTTCGAGGAAATCCTGGTTCCGACCGAGCAGGTGGTCGAAGTGCGGCGCGGCCGCAAGGTGAGTTCGGAGCGCAAGTTCTTTCCCGGCTATGTGCTGGTGAAATGCGACCTCAGCGACCAAATCTTCTCGCTCATCAAGAACACGCCCAAGGTGACCGGCTTCCTGGGCGCCGACAACAAGCCGATGCCGATCAGCGACGCCGAGGCCGATCGCATCAAGGGCCAAGTGGCCGAGGGCGTCGAGCGTCCCAAGCCGACGATCCAGTTCGAGGTCGGCGAAACGGTGCGGGTCGCCGACGGGCCGTTCGCCTCGTTCAATGGGGTGGTCGAGGAAGTCGACGAGGGCCGTTCGCGCCTCAAGGTCGCGGTGTCGATCTTCGGACGCCCGACGCCGGTCGATCTCGAATTCGGTCAGGTGGAGAAGGTTTGAGCATCCCCTCTCCCCGCCTGCGGGGAGAGGGTTAGGGTGAGGGGCTTGGCGTATTTCCACGAACGCCGATGACGGCGACAAATTCGTTGGTTACGTCGATGATTGTTGGATATACCCCCAGCCCCTCACCCTACCCTCTCCCAGTGAACGGGGAGAGGGAGAGCACGAATTCGGGACGGTTCTTGGTCCCGAACCATCGTGGCGGGCATGCCCGGACGCCATTCGGGAGCTCATGCCGGACCACGCAACTGCAACCGGCGGCGGGAGGCGTTACTTGGCGCGTTCCCGGACGCTTTTCGTTGGAGATTGGACAATGGCGAAGAAAATCGCCGGCTACGTGAAGCTTCAGGTGCCGGCCGGAGCGGCCAATCCGGCCCCTCCGATCGGCCCGGCGCTCGGTCAGCGCGGCCTCAATATCATGGAGTTCTGCAAGGCGTTCAACGCCAAGACGGCGCAAATGGAGAAGGGGACGCCGATCCCCGTCGTCATCACCGCCTTTCAAGACCGCTCCTTCACCTTCGAGATGAAGCAGCCGCCGGTTTCGTACTTCTTGAAGAAGGCGGCCGGCGTGGCGTCGGGCGCCAAGACGACCGGGCGCGAGGTCGTCGGCCAGGTGACGCGGGCGCAGATCCGCGCGATCGCCGAGCAGAAGATGCCCGATTTGAACTGCGCCACGATCGACGCCGCGGCGGCGATGATCGAAGGCTCCGCCCGTTCCATTGGCCTCGAAGTGGTGGAGTAAGTCATGGCGCACATCGGCAAACGCATCGCCAAGGCCCGCGAGGGCGTCGATCGCGTCAAGCTCTATCCAGTCGACCAGGCGGTCAAGCTGGTGCGCGAGCGGGCCACGGCCAAGTTCGACGAGACGGTCGAAATCGCCATGAATCTCGGCGTCGATCCCAAGCACGCCGACCAGATGGTGCGCGGCGTCGTCAATTTGCCGAACGGCACCGGCCGCACCTTGCGGGTGGCGGTGTTCGCCCGCGGGCCCAAGGCCGACGAAGCCAAGGCGGCGGGGGCGGACATCGTCGGCGCCGAGGACCTGGTGGCGACGGTGCAGGGCGGGACGATCGACTTCGATCGCTGCGTCGCCACGCCCGACATGATGCCGTTGGTCGGGCGCCTGGGCAAGGTGTTGGGGCCGCGCGGCCTCATGCCCAACCCCAAGGTCGGCACCGTGACCATGGATGTGGTGGCGGCGGTCAAGGCCTCGAAAGGCGGCGCGGTCGAATTCCGCGTCGAAAAGGCCGGCATCGTGCAGGGCACGGTGGGCAAGGCCTCGTTCGACGACGGCAAGCTGCTCGAGAACATCCGCGCCTTCGTCGAGGCGGTGGCCAAAGCCAAGCCAACCGGCTCGAAGGGCACGTATATCCAGCGCGTCGCGCTCAGCTCGACGCAGGGTCCGGGCGTCAAGGTGGATGTCGCAAGCCTCGGCGGCGCGCAGCACTAGCCCAGCGCGGCGACGGGCTCAGTAATGGTAGCGGCATTGCGCAATCAGGAGGCTGTCGCCGCTCACCTTGTAGACCAGCCGATGCTCCTTGGTGATGCGGCGCGAGTGCCAACCGCTCAACGCCCCGCGCAGCGGCTCGGGCTTTCCCAATCCCGAAAACGGCGTGCGCGCGCATTCCTTGATGAGCGTGTTGACGCGTTCGAGAATCTTGGGGTCTTGCGCCTGCCAGTGGAGATAATCTTCCCAGGCCTGCTCGGCGAAGACGAGCTTCATTCGGCGAGCTTGCGCTCCGCCCCGCCGCCTGCGTCGAGTTCTTCCACCGCCTTCAGCAGTCGCTCGGCGTTGCGGGGACTTTGCAGGAGATAGCTCGTCTCCTCATAGGAGGCGAAGTCCTCCAGCGACATCAGCACGGCGGCGGGCTTGCCCTTGTCGCGCGTGATGACGACGGGCTCGTGGTCCTCCGTCACTCGATCCAAGGTGGCGGCGAGATGCTTGCGGAGGTCGCTATAGGTTGTGCTGCGCATGGGTGTATTTGTACGCGAATGAGTACGTAAGGCAAGAAAGAAAGCGGCCTTGCGGCTCGGATAGCAACGAGCGTTTTCAAAATTCGCCATTCATCTGATGGCGAGCATTATCGGCGAGACGGCTTCGATCCTGTCAAGGACGCGAGCTTTGCTCGCGCCGCCGAAGGCGGTCGCAAAGCGATCCTTGACAGGATCGAACCGCTCGCCACACTTGCCGCCATGAGATGAAAGGCAAGGTGTGATTTTTGGCGGCATCGTGGATCGAAAGGTTACCCATCATAGCTTCGTCAAAGCGACGTCTTTTGTCAGGCACCAATACGCGAGTGCTTGGCAAAACTTGTGAAGACTCAAATGATTAAAAACTACAACCGAGTTGCGATCGCGAAACTCGAAAATTAATTCCGGCGAGACGGAAAGATGCCCATGAGAGATTGCGTTACGCAAATGCCGCACCAGACCCTTCAGGGAGCCGCTGAAAAATAGCCCTTGTGCTCCCCAACCGGGAGCCAGTGAATCAATTTTGATTTCTGGTAGCTTCTCATAGAACTTCTCGGATGGCATGCAGAGATAGGCCAGCAAGGAAGTCAAAAACTGATGTTGGTTATAGAAGGCGAAATCCTTCGCCGATGGGTCAATGCCATATTGAGAATGAAATTTTCCCTGAAGTTCGCCCAGCGTGATTGACGCGTTTTCTTTCTCGGCATCCAGGATCTGGAGCATCCCATTTGTCTGGCGCACCGCGCAAATTAAACGATTAACTGAGGCCTGATCCATTAATGAAAACTCCCGCATCAATGATGCCGCGATTCATTGGCTAAACTCTGCCAAGGGCATCGAAACAGTGACCCATCAGCCCGTCAACGTCGTCATGGCCGGGCTTGTCCCGGCCATCCACGCCGGGACATTCCGGCGCCAAGATTGCACGCTGGCGCAGCGCCCTGCTTCTATGCCAAGTCGTTGTTCGTCACGCTGGTGTAGAGCGGCCCGTTGGCCAGTTCGTCATGATGTAGAGCCATCCGCCACGCATAGGTTGAACTTGCATGGCGTGGATGGCCGGGACAAGCCCGGCCATGACGGCCGACGCGGCGAGGGCGAGAATAGCCCCTAGCCCTCCATCTTCAGCGCCGCGATGAACGCCACCTGCATCGGCACGCGGCGCGCCGGCAACCCCTCTCCCCGCTCGCGGGGAGAGGTGAGGTGAGGGGCCAGGGGATTGGCCACGATCTCAACCCTCAGCCCCAAGCGCATCCAAGATCGCCGCGCCAACCGCCTCGATATTCTCGAAAACTTGCGCGTTGGCAAAACGAATCACGCGATAGCTGCTCTCTTCGAGGAACGTTGTTCGCCGCGCGTCATGCGCGATCTCCTCGTCGCGCGAATGGGTTTCGCCGTCGATCTCGACGATCAGCTTGCGCTCGCGGCAGAGAAAGTCCGCGAAATAGGGTCCGACCGGCGCTTGCCGCACGAATTTGAAGCCGGCGAGATTGCGGTTTTGCAAGAGCTTCCACATGATGCGCTCGGCTCTCGCAGCGTCGCGGCGCAGCGAGCGCGCGCGACGGGTCTCGAGGATTCGTAGTCCGCGCATTTGGCGTCTTTCTCGCTAATCCCCCGAGCCCCTCACCTCACCTCTCCCCGCAAGCGGGGAGAGGAGGCGGCGGGCGTTGCGCGTTCACCCCTCCATCTTCAGCGCCGCGATGAACGCCTCTTGCGGGATCTCCACGCGGCCGAACTGGCGCATCTTCTTCTTGCCCTCTTTCTGCTTTTCCAGGAGCTTCCTCTTACGGGTCACGTCGCCGCCGTAGCATTTGGCGGTCACGTCCTTGCGGAAGGCGCGCACCGTCTCGCGGGCGATGATCTTGGCGCCGATCGCCGCCTGGATCGGCACTTGGAACATGTGCGGCGGAATGAGCTCCTTCAGTTTCTCGCACATCTGGCGGCCGCGCGCTTCGGCGCGTGAGCGATGCACCAGCATCGACAGCGCGTCGACCGGCTCGCTGTTGACCAAAATGCTCATCTTGACGAGATCGCCGGCGCGATGATCGGTGAGGTGATAGTCGAAGCTGGCGTAACCTTTCGAGATCGATTTCAGCCGATCGTAGAAATCGAACACCACCTCGTTGAGCGGCAGGTCGTAGACCGCCATGGCGCGCCTGCCGACGTAGCTGAGATCGGCCTGCGCGCCGCGCCGGTCCTGGCACAGCTTCAAGACGGCGCCCAGGTATTCGTCGGGCGTCATGATCGTCGCCCGGATCCACGGCTCCTGGATTTCGTCGATCTTCACGGCGTCCGGCATGTCGGCGGGATTGTGCAGTTGGCGCTCTTCGCCGTTGGTCAGCTTGATCTTGTAGACGACGGAGGGGGCGGTGGCGATGAGATCGAGATCGAACTCGCGACGCAGGCGCTCCTGGATGATTTCGAGATGCAGCAGTCCGAGGAAGCCGCATCGAAAACCGAAGCCGAGCGCCGCCGAGGATTCCATTTCGTAAGAGAAGCTGGCGTCGTTGAGGCGCAACCTGCCGATCGCCGCGCGCAAGTTCTCGAAATCGGCGGCGTCGGCCGGGAACAGGCCGCAAAACACCACCGGCTGCGCCGGCTTGAAGCCAGGAAGCGGCGCGGCGCACGGCTTCTTGTCGTCGGTGATGGTGTCGCCGACGCGCGTATCCGCCACCTGCTTGATCTGCGCGGTGATGTAGCCGATTTCGCCGGGCGTGAGCGTCGCGACGTCGGTCATCTTGGGACGGAAGACGCCGATCTTGTCGACCTCGTAATGGGCGTCGGCGCCCATCATCTTGATCTTTTGTCCCTTCCGCAAGGTTCCGTCGATGACGCGCACCAGCACGACGACGCCGAGATAAGCGTCGTACCAGCTATCGACCAGCATCGCCTTCAAGGGCGCCGTCTCGTCGCCTTGCGGCGGCGGCAATCTGGTGACGATCGCCTCCAGCACCTCGCCGACGCCGACGCCCGTTTTGGCTGAAATCAGCACGGCGTCCGACGCGCCGAGGCCGATCACCTCCTCGATCTGCTCTTTGACGCGATCGGGTTCGGCCGCCGGCAAATCGATCTTGTTGAGGACCGGCACGATCTCATGGCCGGCGTCGAGCGCCTGATAGACATTGGCGAGCGTCTGCGCCTCGACCCCTTGTGAGGCGTCGACGACGAGCAGCGAGCCCTCGCAGGCCCTGAGCGAGCGCGACACCTCATAGGAGAAATCGACGTGGCCCGGCGTGTCCATCAGATTGAGGATGTACGTCTCGCCGTCGTTGGCCTGGTATTCCAAGCGCACCGTCTGCGCCTTGATGGTGATGCCGCGTTCGCGCTCGATATCCATGGAATCGAGCACCTGCTCGACCATGTCGCGTTCGGACACCGCCCCGGTCGTCTGGATCAGCCGGTCGGCGAGGGTCGATTTGCCGTGGTCGATGTGGGCGACGATGGAGAAATTGCGGATATTGGCGATTCTGTGCGTCGTCATGGCGCGGGGATAGCAGCGCCCGGCGGGCAAGGAAAGGGCGGATGCGCGTCCGATTGGCGCGTGAAGCTCGAACGGCTCGAAAAAGGTCAGCTGAAACAACGAGGCGACGTTCGCCATCGGCGCAACCAAAGGGCGCCTCGAAAAGGTCTCGGTCAAGCAACGGGGCGCGCGCCTCGCGGACGCGCGCCATAATTTGCGGGGTCTCTACTCTTTCTTGGTCAGGCGGGCTTCGACTTGCGCCTTGGCGCTCGCATAAAGTTGGCGCACGCGAGGCGCCGCCCAGGCGTAAGCCTCCTTGAGACGCGGCGCCGCCCAGCGGATTGTTTCTCGCGACGCCGTCGCCGTGAGGCGTCCGGCGGCGGTCGCGCCGGAAATGGCGCCGTCGAACCAAGGCAGAGCGCGGCTATCGGGCGGAATCGCGGCGCGCGCCTTGCCGACGAGCGCCTTCGTTGTTTCCGAAATCCGATCGGCGATGATTTCGCCTGCCTGGGGCGGGGCGGCCATCCCCATCTGACGGAGTAGACGCTCGCTCTCAAGGGCCGCTTTCGCCGCCTTTTGCAAGGCCTCGGCCTTTTCGGCGGCAGCGCGATCGCGCGCCGCCACCGCCGCGTTGACTTGTTGCCGCAGGCTGTCGCGCTCCTGGGCCAAGGCTTCGGCTCGCGATGCGATTTCGGTTTTTTCCGCGGCATGGCGGTCGCGTTCAGCCGTCACTGTGGCAAGTTGCTGGCCGAGTTTGTCGCGTTCTTGGGCCAAGGCTTCGGCTCGCGACGCGATCTCGGCTTTTTCCGTGGCGTAGCGATCGCGTTCGGCCGTCACTGTGTTGAGTTGCTTGCCCAGCTTGTCGCGTTCTTGGGTGAAGGCTTCGGCTCGCGACGCCATTTCCGTTTTTTCCGCGGCGTGGCGATCGCGTTCGGCCGTCACTGTGTTGAGTTGCTTGCCCAGCTTGTCGCGTTCCTGGGTGAAGGCTTCGGCTCGCGACGCGATCTCGGCTTTTTCCGTGGCGTGACGATCGCGTTCGGCCGTCACTGTGGCAAGTTGCTTGCTCAGCTTGTCGCGTTCCTGGGCCAAGGCGGCGGCTCGCGACGCGATCTCGGCTTTTTCGGAGGCGTTACGGTCGCGTTCGGCCGTGATCGCCTTCAATTTTTCCTGCAGCTTGTCTTGCGGCGCGGCGTTTTTCGCGCGGGCGGCGGGGTTTGCAGCGGCGGGGGGCGTCATGTCGGACAGGATCGTCTCCTATGATTGGCGGCCTCGAGAGGCGACAAGAATCGAAGCATAGGCAATTTGCCGAGTCGGCAAAAGCCAAAATTTTCCCAACCCCAAAACCACGCGCAGCGCATCAGCGCGTCGGGCCGCGTCGATTGCCGCCTTTGCGGCGCGGAAGGCAATGAGATCAGCCAGTTCTCCTCCACCAACGCAATCAGAATGCGCGTTGAGAGCATTTTGATGCGAGGCGGAGGGCGCAACGCGATTTTTGCCGATCGCCGCACTCGCCGCGACTGCAACGTTTACTCGCGTGGGCAGCTGCTCATGCCGAGCATGCTGTAAAGCGGACAGCTGCCGACGAACGCCGTCACCAGCGGGATGATCCCAATCCAGCCCACCCAATTCCAGCCGGTCTTCGGCATCCCGAGCGGAATGGCGTAGGCGATCAGGGTGAGGCCGACGAGGATGCGCAACACGCGATCGATCGTTCCGACATTGTGGGTCATGCTCTCTCTCCTTTGTACATTGACGTAAGTCCATGCTTCCGGCGCATCTTAAGCATGCGACGAATCTCGTGACGCTTCAATCCGGCGCCTTGTCGCATGCGCCGGTCGGGGACGTGACCGCTCGGACCGCGAGCCTTCAGGCTCGCCTTAGAGCTTGCGAGCCTGAAGGCTCGCGGTCCGAGCGGTCACGTCACTTCGAACCAGGTGGCGAGGCCGCTTGCCTCATGTTCTAAAATGTCGTCGTGCAACGCCCATTTGCCGGGATTGTCGGCGACGAATGCGACATGCTTGGTCTTGCCGCCGGGAACGACGACGCCGTTGCGCCAATAAGGCTCCCAGCCGTCGTCGAGATCATGCAGCAGCCGCACGGCGTGACCATGCACGTGCATGACGATCGCCACGCCGGCGCGATTGTTGAAGCCAAGCGTCACCGGCGTTCCCCGCTTCACCTGAAACAAGGGCGCCCCGTCATAGGCTCGCGAGGACGCGCCGTTGATCATCCAGCTCTTTGCCGCTGTGGTCGCGGCCGACGCGTCCGGGCGAGGCGGTTCGATGACGAGATCGATTTTTTTCGACGCCGCGAGTTTGATTTCTGCAGGCAGAAGCAGATTTTGCGGCGCCGAGGCGATTTTGTCCCGCTCCGGCGCCTTCGCGCCCTTGGTCGTAAAGACCAGGAGGCTGCGGTCGGCTTCGCCCTGGCCGCGCAGGATCATCGAGGCCCGTGCGCCCTCCTGCGCCGGCGCATCGAACATGATCTCGAAGCGCGCGCCGGGCGCCAAGGGAATCGTGCGCTGCAGCGGCTCGAACGCGTCGCATGGCTGGCTGTCGACGGCGAGGACGAACGGCTGCACGCCGTCGAAGGAAACGATCATGATGCGCGCATTGGCGAGATTGGCGAGGCGCAGGCGCACGCGCCCGCCCGGCGGGAGATCGTGCGTCGAAGGCGCCGGCTTGCCGTTCACGGTCACCAGCGCGCCGATGCGTCCCGCGGAAAAGGCTGGCGCGGCGTCGTCGAAGCCGCCTTCGATCTTGCCGTCGGCGTTCAGCCGCCAATCGTCGAGCACGGTCGCAAGGTCCACATCGGCGGCCGCCGGATGCGGTTCATCGATGATCAGCAAGCCCTTCAAGCCGCGGCCCATGAGTTCGCTGGTCAGCCCCCACACGGACGGACGGTAGCAGAACAGGCCGGCGTCGCTGGTCTTGCAGCGGTAATCGAACTGCGCCCCCGGCGCGATCGGCGCCTGGGTGAGCGGGGCGACGCCGTCCATGGCGTTGTCGCCGCGCAGGCCGTGCCAATGGACGCTCATCGGCTTGTCGAGCCGGTTGGCGAGACGCACCGTCAGTTCGTCGTTTTGTCTTGCGCGCAGGAGCGGTCCCGGCGCGACCCCGTCAAATCCCCAAATGGGGGTCGCCGGCGCAAAATCCGGCAGAAGCCTCAGACTCCCTTCGCGCGCTTCGAGCAGGCGCGGGCCGGAGACAGGCTCGGCGCCGGCCGGCGCGAGAGCCAGAGTCGCGGCGGCGGTTAGAAACGTGCGACGGGAACAGGCGAGCGGCATGGCGGCGTCCAAATCGTTGCTTGCGCAGCTATGACGGACCAGGCGAGCCCGATCAACTGCGGCGCCGCCCGCCATGGCGTTCGCTGGGTTGCGTCGGATCGGATCGGCGCGGACGGCGCAACCCAGGGCGCAACTTTTTTCTGCATCCGATGAGCGTCGTGCTATAGAGCGGCGCCCGAACCGGCATGAAAACTTAATGCGCGGGTCGGCCGGGGCCTCCAGTCGCGGGCGTGGCGGAACTGGTAGACGCGCCGGATTTAGGTTCCGGTGATGCAAATCGTGGGGGTTCGACTCCCTCCGCCCGCACCAGCCGCCGCCTGTGGGCGGAAAATTCCCGTTTTTTGGCGAGAGGCCCCGGCGCCGTTTAGGTTGTGAGAAAGCGATCGACATGCAGGCAACGCAAACCCTGTCGCAAGGCTTGAAACAGGAGTTCAAGGTGGTTTTGCCGGCCGCCGAGCTCGCGACGAAACTCGAGTCGCAGCTCGCCGAGCTGCGATCCAAGGCGCATATCAACGGCTTTCGTCCCGGCAAGGCGCCGATTTCGCATCTCAAGCGACTTTATGGCAAGGGCCTCATGGGCGAGGTTCTGCAGGAGGCCGTCAAACAGGCCAACCGCAAGATCATTGAAGACAATGGCTTGCGCATCGCCCTCGAGCCGCGTTTGGACTTCCCCGGGGGAGCGGACGAGATCGGCAAAGCGCTTGAGGCCGAAGGAGATTTTTCCTATTGCGTGACGTTCGAATTGCTGCCGGCCATCGAAATCGGCACTTTCGACGATATTGCGTTGGAGCGCTTGGTTGCGCCGGTCGGCGAGGACGACGTCGCCCGCGTTATCGCCAATCTCTCCGCGCGGGCGCGTGAGTTCGAGGAGAAGACCGACGAACATGCCAGGGCGGCGACGGGCGATCGCCTCACCCTCGACTTTATCGGCAAGATCGACGGCGTCGCCTTCGAGGGCGGAACCCAAAAAGACGTCGATCTCGTGCTCGGCTCGGGCGCCTTCTTGCCCGGTTTCGAGGAGCAACTGGAGGGCGCGGCGAAAGGCGAGCAGCGCGTCGTCAAGGCTCGCTTCCCCGCCGACTATGCGGTCCCGGCGCTCGGCGGGCGCGACGCGGAATTCGACGTGACCGTCAAGAAAGTGGCCGCGCCCCAGCCTCGGCCGATCGACGACGCCTTCGCCGCGAAATACGGCTTCAAGTCGGTCGCCGACATGCGGAGCGCCGTGCGCGCCAATGTCGAGGCCGACCACGCCAGGGCGTCGCGCGACAAGCTCAAACGCGCCCTTCTCGACGTCCTCGATCGTAAATTTTCCTTCGCATTGCCCGAGGGCCTCGTTGAACAGGAGTTCTCGACCATTTGGGAGCAGCGCGAGCGCGAAGCTAAGGAGCCTGGCGGGACCTTCGCCGACGAGGGCGCGACCGAAGAGGCGGCGCGCGCCGAATATCGCGGCGTCGCCGAGCGCCGGGTGCGGCTCGGTCTGGTTGTCGCCGAAATCGGCCAGAAAGCCGGCGTGAAGGTCGAGGACGAGGACGTAACCGAGGCCTTGGTCGAGCGCGTGCGGCGCTTCCCTGGCCGGGAAAAAGAGCTTTGGGAGCACTACCGCAACAACCCGCAGGTTCTCGCCCAGATTCGCGCTCCCCTCTATGAGGAGAGGGTCGTCGATCATATCCTGGCGCAGATCAAGGTCACAGAAAGGAGCGTCTCGCGCGAGGAACTGTTCGCCGACGGGGAGCCGGGCGCGGCCGGCTGAGCGCGCGTGCAGGCGAGGGCGATCGTTTTGAGCGTTGCAAACTTTCTTGGAAAACATCATGTTTTGAAACAAACAGGTAGAGCGAAATCGCGATTCCCTCTAAAGCGGGGTTGCTCGTTGAAGCGTAGCTTGCCGAAGTTCAAGGTCGGCTCGAAAATGAGACTATGCTTGCGTTAGCGAACTGGCGCGCTCATCGATCGAGCGATTGCGCTCGGCAGGCGAGGGCGGGGGGGCGGCCGCAAGGTCGAGGAAGGTGCTTGCAAGATGCGTGATCCGATTGACGTCTATAACCAGTATCTGATCCCCCAGGTGATCGAGAATACGAGCCGCGGCGAACGCGGCTTCGACATCTATTCGCGGCTGTTGCGCGAGCGGATCATCTTTCTGACCGGCCCTGTCGAAGACCACATGGCGTCGGTCATCATCGCGCAACTTCTGTTCCTCGAGGCGGAAAATCCGAAAAAAGAAATCAATCTCTACATCAATTCGCCGGGCGGCGTCGTCACATCGGGACTTGCCATTTACGATACGATGCAGTTCATCCGTCCGAAGGTGTCGACGTTGTGCGTCGGACAGGCCGCCTCCATGGGGTCGCTGCTGCTCGCCGCCGGCGACGCGGGCCTGCGCTTCGCCCTGCCCAACGCCCGCATCATGGTGCATCAGCCCTCCGGCGGCTTCCAGGGCCAGGCCTCCGATATCGTGCGGCACGCCGAAGACATCATGAAGATCAAGGAGCGGCTGAACGATATCTACGTCCGCCACACAGGTAAGGACTACGAGACGATCGAGAAGACGCTCGACCGCGATCACTTCATGTCGGCCGACGAAGCCCAGAAGTTTGGCATTGTCGACAGCGTTCAGGAAAAACGCCCCGAGGAAGCGACCGCAACCAAAAGCTGACATCGGCTTGATCCGACGTCGGTTGGAACGGGCGCGTCGTGCGAAAGTCTAGTGTTGTAATTCTAACGCTTGGTCCCACGAGTGTCATTCCCGGCGCCGCGCAGCGGCGACCGCGAATCCAACGAGACGCAAGCTGTTGCTCTGGATTCTAAGGTCAGGCCTTCGACCTGCCGGGAATGACCGAACGGAATCGAATGTTGAAAACGATACACTAGGGCGCGCGATGTTTCAAAAAATTCTCATCGCCAATCGTGGCGAGATTGCCTGCCGTATCGTCAAGACAGCCCGGCGCATGGGGATCGCCACGGTCGCCGTCTATTCGGACGCCGACGCGGACGCGCTGCATGTCGAGATGGCCGACGAGGCCATCCATCTGGGGCTCCCGCCGGCGGCGCAATCCTATCTCTTGATCGACAAGATCATTGCCGCCTGCAAGGAGACGGGCGCCGAAGGCGTGCATCCCGGTTATGGGTTCCTGGCCGAACGCGCCGCCTTCGCCAGGGCGCTGGACGCCGAAGGCATCGTCTTCATTGGCCCCAATCCGCGCGCCATCGAGGCGATGGGCGACAAGATCGAATCGAAGAAATTCGCGTCTGCCGCGAAGGTGAATGTCGTGCCGGGCTTTCTCGGGGTCATCGAGACCGGCCAGGACGCGGTGCGGATCGCCGACGAGCTTGGCTATCCGGTGATGCTGAAGGCCTCTGCTGGCGGCGGCGGCAAGGGCATGCGCATTGCCTACAAATCAGACGAAGTGATCGAAGCGTTCACGCGCGCGAGGTCGGAGGCCGCTTCCTCCTTCGGCGACGATCGCGTCTTTATCGAAAAGTTCGTCGTCAATCCCCGGCACATCGAAATCCAAGTGCTCGGCGATAAGCATGGCGCCCTCATTCATCTCAATGAGCGCGAATGTTCGATCCAGCGCCGCAATCAGAAGGTGATCGAGGAGGCGCCCTCCCCGCTCCTCGACGAGACGACGCGCGCACAGATGGGGGCGCAGGCGATCGCGCTGGCAAGGGCCGTCGATTATGATTCCGCCGGCACGGTGGAATTCGTCGTCGGACAGGACAAGAGCTTCTACTTCCTCGAGATGAACACGCGTCTGCAAGTCGAGCATCCGGTGACCGAACTCACGACCGGCGTCGATCTCGTCGAACAGATGATCCGCGTCGCGGCGGGCGAGCCCCTGTCGCTTAGCCAAGAGGATGTGATCATTCGCGGCTGGGCGATGGAGAGCCGCATTTATGCGGAGGACCCGACGCGCAATTTCCTGCCGTCAAGCGGGCGCCTCGTCAAATATCGGCCGCCCCAGGAAAAGCGCGACGGCGCCGTGACCGTGCGCATCGACGCCGGCGTCACGGAAGGTCGCGAAATCTCGATTCATTACGACCCGCTGATCGCCAAGCTGATCACGCATGCGCCCGATCGGCCAGGCGCCATCCTGGCGCAGGCCGATGCGCTGGATCGTTTCGTCATCGACGGCATCCGCCACAATATTTTGTTCCTCGCGTCGCTCATGCAGAACGAACGTTGGCGCGCCGGCTTGCTCTCAACAGGCTTCATCGCCGAGGAATACGCCAACGGTTTTGCGTCATTGGAGCCGCGCGGCGAGTTGGCGCACGTGCTGGCGACCGTCGCCGCCCTGATCGATCATATCGGCAACGAGCGCAAGCGGCGCATCAGCGGCCAGATGCGCGGCGGGCGGCCGGTCGAGTTCGAGCGCGAGCGCGTTTGCATGCTCGGCGCGCAGCGTTTCGATGTGACTCTCGAAACCCAAGGCGAAGCGCTGATCGTGCATTTCGAGAACGACAGCCGTGCGCGTCGCATTTCCTCGAGCTGGCGCCCCGGCGCGCCGGTGTTCGAGGGAACGATCGACGGGGCGAATATTTTCGTGCAGGCGCGGCCGATCCTCAACGGCTACGAGCTGTCGCATGAGGGCGTCAACATTGCGGCGCGCGTTTATACGAACCGTGAGGCGGAACTCGTCGCGCTCATGCGCAAGAAGAAGAGCGCCGGCGCTTCGAAGCATCTGCTCTGCCCCATGCCCGGCCTCGTCAAGACGCTCGACGTGAAAGAGGGCCAGGAGGTGAAAGCGGGCGAGGCGCTGTGCATGGTCGAGGCCATGAAGATGGAGAATGTGCTGCGCGCCGACCGCGACGTGACGGTGAAGAAGATTCTCGCCAAGGAAGGCGACAGCCTGGCAGTCGACGCGGTGATCATGGAGTTTGCGTGAGGAGAGAGCCTCGCCCGGCTCTTTGCCCGCGAGAGTTGCCGTTCGATCCGTAATATGGTAGCAAAATGGAGCCAAATTGCAGCCGTTTTGGAGCCGAAGTGCCTGTCACGCTCTCCATCAAGAACGCCCCCGACGAGGTGGTCGCCAAACTGAAAGCGCGCGCCGCCCACAATCATCGCAGCCTCCAGGGCGAGCTGATGGCGATCGTGACCGAGGCCGCTGCACGATCGCCGCCCGCGAAACTCGAGGATTTTTGGGGTTTCGCCAAAGAGATCGGCCTTGAATCGCCGAGCGAGGCGGTCGAAATCGTCAGGGAGATGCGCGATTCGAGGAATACGTGACCTCGGCGGTGGTCGTTGACGCTTCCGCTTTCGTGGCTGTGCTTTTCAAGGAGGCCCAGGGGTACGAGGTCATGGAGCGTTGGCGCGGCCGCCCGTTAGTTGCGCCGGCGCTGCTGCGTTACGAAGTCGCGAATGTCACGCTCGTCAAAATGAGACGGCATCCCGATCAGGCGCGCCAGTTCTTGAAGGCTCATGAAAATTTCAGGCAAGCCGAAATCAAATTCCTCGATGTCGATTTCGCCGTTGTTCTCGCCCTTGCGCAAAGGCGCGGCCTCACCGCTTATGACGCTTCCTATGTGTGGCTCGCCGTAACTCGCGGTCTCGATCTCGTCAGTCTCGACAAGCGTATGCTCTCGGCGTTCGAGGCGGAAAAGCGGGCGATGCCGCCTCAGAGCATTGAGGGACATTAAAGACTCTCGAACCAGGTTCTGATTTTGTCGGCCCTCGACACTCGCCTCGCAGCCGGGAAGGCGTGGCGCGCCCCGACTGTCCCGTCGAGCAATTCCTCGGGGGCTCATCGTTTTGGTTGACGATCTTGAACTCGAGACCATTGTAAACCGCTTGGCGACGGTTTACATTTCCGCATGATCAAGCGGTCTCGTCACAAGGGCTTGCAACGCTTGTTCACGCGTGGCGACGCAAGCGGGGTCGATCCGCAATTCGTCGCCAAGCTGCGCGCGATCTTGACCCTCCTGGACCAGAGCGCGAGCCCTGAAGGAATGAATGTCGCCGGGCTCAGGCTGCACCCTTTGAAGGGCGATCGCAAAGGCGCATGGGCGGTGTGGGTTTCGGGAAATTGGCGCGTGGTGTTCGAATTCGACGGTGAAGACGCTACGAAAGTCGATCTCGTCGATTACCATTGACCGCAGGAAAGGAGTCCATCATGGAGATGCACAATCCGCCGCATCCGGGTGAGGTCTTGCGCGAACTGTGTCTTGCGCCGCTCGGCTTGTCTGTGACGGCGGCGGCGAAGCACCTGGGCGTGTCGCGCCAATCGCTCTCGGAATTGCTCAACGGACGCAATGGCGTTTCCGCTGAAATGGCCATCCGCCTCGAACAGGCTTTTGGCGGCGCCGCCGCTACGTGGTTGCGGATGCAGATTGCCTATGATCTTTGGCAAGCCAAGCATGGCGGCAAGAAAATCCACGTCAGCCGCTATCCGACGCCACAATCAGCCTGATTCTGTTTGTCCTGCGCCTTGCTGACGGGATCAGTTATGCTCGCGTGACGCTCAAGACTGTGCTTTGGCCATGACCCATCCTTTCTTCTCCCTTCACACCCATGGTTTCCTGCGCGTCGCCGTTGCGAGCCCCAAGTCGCGCGTCGCCGATCCCGCCTTCAACGCCCAGCGCACCATCGAGATGGCTCAGGCTGCCGACAAGCGCGGCGCGGCGCTCGTTCTGTTTCCCGAACTGGGGATCAGCTCTTACGCCATCGATGATCTTTTGCATCAGTCGGCGCTGTTGCAGGCCGTGGAGGCGGCGCTCGGCGACGTCATCGAAGCCAGCCGCGCGCTGTTTCCGCTCATCGTCGTGGGCGCGCCGTTGCGCCATCGCGGCCGGCTTTACAATTGCGCACTGCTTATCCGGCGCGGGGAGGTTCTCGCCGTCACGCCCAAGACCTATCTGCCGAACTACCGCGAATTCTATGAGCGGCGCCATTTCGCCTCCGGCGCGTTCGTCGCCGGCGAGGAGATCGGCGTGTGCGGCCAAAGCGCGCCGTTCGGCTCGGACATTTTACTGGAGGCGATCGATTTCAAGGGCCTCGTCATTCACGCCGAGATCTGCGAGGACGTGTGGGTTCCCATTCCGCCGTCGGCGCGCGCGGCGCTCGCCGGCGCGACCGTGCTGCTCAATCTCTCGGCGAGCAACGCCCTCGTCGGCAAGTCGGACTATCGCGCAACGCTCTGCGCCAGCCATTCGGCGCGGTGTCTTTCCGCCTATCTCTATTCGGCGGCGGGGCAAGGCGAGTCGACCACCGACCTCGCCTGGGACGGCGAAGCGATGATCTTCGAGAACGGCGCGCTGCTCGCCAAGGCGCCGCGCTTCGCCAAGGAGCCGCAGCTCATCGCCGCCGATATCGACGTCGAGCGCTTGACCGCCGAGCGGATGCGGCAAGGCACGTTCGGCGATTGCGCGGACATCGAGGCCGGCGCAACGGCCTTTCGCCGCATCGCTTTCGAGCTCCACGCCCCGCTTGACGTGGACTTGGGGCTGTTGCGCGCGACGCCGCGTTTTCCCTTCGTGCCGGACGACGAGGCAAGGCTCGCGGAATTGTGCTTCGAGGCCTTCAACATTCAGGCGCATGGGCTACGGCAGCGGCTGCAAGCCACGAACATCGACAAGGTGGTCATCGGCGTCTCGGGCGGACTCGATTCCACCCACGCGCTGCTCGTCGCCGTCACCGCGCTCGACGCGCTCGGTCTGCCGCGCGCCAACATTCTCGGCTACACGCTGCCGGCCTTCGCCACGTCCGCTCAAACGAAGGCCAACGCATGGCGGTTGATGCGCGCGCTGGGCGTTGCCGCGCACGAGATCGACGTGACCCCGGCTTGCCGGCAAATGCTCGAGGACATCGGCCATCCGGCGGCGCGCGGCGAGGCGGTTTACGATGCGACCTACGAGAATGTGCAGGCGGGGGCGCGCACATCGATGCTGTTCCGCCTCGCCAACCAGAACAACGCCATCGTGCTCGGCACAGGCGATCTGTCCGAGCTGGCGCTCGGCTGGTGCACCTATGGCGTCGGCGATCAGATGTCGCATTACGCCGTCAACGCCTCGGTCCCGAAGACGTTGATCCAGCATCTCATCCGCTGGTGCGCGCGGGACGCGCGTTTTGGCGCCTTGTCCATCGCGGTTCTGCACGACATCCTCGAAACCGAGATTTCGCCGGAACTGGTGCCGAGCGTCGACGGCGAGCACATCGCCCAGCGCACCGAGGAATTGGTCGGGCCTTACGCCCTGCAGGACTTCAATCTCTATTACACGACGCGGTTCGGCTTCGCGCCGTCGAAGACCGCGTTTCTCGCCTATCACGCCTGGCGCGACGCCGACGCCGGCGTGTGGCCGTCGAATATTCCGCCGGCCAAGCGCGTCGCCTACGACCTGACCGAGATCAAGAGCTGGCTGACGGCATTCGTGCGCCGCTTCTTCGCGACGAGCCAGTTCAAGCGTTCGGCGCTGCCCAATGGACCGAAAGTGAGCTCCGGCGGCTCGCTGTCGCCGCGCGGCGATTGGCGCGCGCCGAGCGATTCTTCGCCGGACGCCTGGCTTGCCGATCTGGACGAGATCCCGTGACGGCGGTCGCGCCTAGGGCAATCGGGTGAAGGACCGCATTTCTCGCCCTCATGCTGAGGAGCGCCTGAAAGGCGCGTCTTAAAAGCACGATGGCGAGAGGAAAATAGCCGATTGGCGGTTTCCTGATCCTTCGAGACGGCCCCATCGGGGCCTCCTCAGGATGAGGGAACCTTTCACCCGATTGCCCTGCGGCCGCGCCCATCTCGCCTTGACACCACGGCGCGCGCGCTTATGGTGCGCGCCAATTCGCCGCCTGATTGCCGCGTTGCGTCGGGGACCGGTGTGAGACCTCTCCAATCATCGGGACGACGGCGATGGCCAAATCCGCCATGATCAAGATCAAGCTTCTGTCGAGCGCCGACACCGGCTTCTTTTACGTCACCAAGAAGAACGCGCGCACCAAGACCGAGAAGATGGCGTTCAAGAAGTACGACCCGGTCGCGCGCAAGCACGTCGTGTTCAAGGAAACCAAGATCAAGTGAAGGCTCGCCTTGCGGCGGTTGGCCAAGCAAACGGCCGGCGACGCTTTGCTGCGGGAGACCAAGAAGGCGAGCGCGCCGACGATTTGCCGGAGCAAACAACTTGCCAGAGCAACATCGCTCCGGCTCGCAAGCGCTTGTCGAGGATCATGCTCAAGGAAACAGTCGGCGCGACGAGGCGTCTTCAATCGCCCGCCGCCTTCGCCCCCTTAAACGAAGGCGGCCGACCGGAGACGGCTTCAAGGAGGCCACTCCAACCGTCGCCAGCCGGCCAACCCTACGGACCCAGGAGATGCGGCGGACCTGAGCACTCCGCAGGGCATTCGAAATTGTCGCCGATACGCGTCGAACGCTCACGCCGTTGGCGGCCGTCTTTGACGAAGCCGCTCACGCCGCCAGACGCGCAACTCATTTGGCGCCGCTCAGGTTACTCCGGCTGCCCAAAAATGCAACCATCTGGTAAGGATTTCCATAAAGTTCGGGTGACGCAGGTCGAGACCGAAGTTTGGCTGGCGCATCCTGCGGGTGGGCCGCAAAAGGGCCGTCGCCCGAACCTTTGTGACGACGCCTTGCCTCGAGGATCAGGCAAGCAAATAAGTTGGCCGCGGCGGCGCTCCCCCGGACGGCGCTTGCGGCAGTTTCGTGCGTGCGGAGGAAACACATGAAAAAACCAGGCATTCATCTATCCATGGCGCTGCTCGCCGGATTGGCGCTCGCCGGCTGCGGCCCCGATGAACCGAGGGACGCCACCGGCGCCAAGGTTCTGCGCAACCTGTTGGACAAGAGCGGCGTGGCCGGGAAACTCATCTCCTTCAAGAAGGTGCAGGGCCGGGACCTCAAGACCGCCGACGCCGAGGCCTATCAATTCTGGTACGAGGCAGAAATCCAGTTCCCCGACGACCTGGACGCGAAATGCGCTTACGAACAAACCAGGGGCAAATGCGCCTATCTTGGCCTGAGCGCGGATCAGAGCTTCAAGAAGGGCCAGGTGTTGAAAAGCGAAGGCACGCTGCACTTCGTGAAGTCCGACAAAGGCTGGGTCGGCGAAGACCAGAACGCCTATTGAGGCCGATTGTCGTCATTCCCGCCCGTATGGGCTCGACGCGACTGCCCGGCAAGCCGTTGGCGCAGATCGCCGGCAAGCCGATGATCGTGCATGTGCTCGAACGCGCCCTCGAGGCGGCGATCGGCCCCGTGGCGGTCGCCGCCGATTCGCCCGAGATCGCCAGGGTCGTCGAGGCCGCCGGCGGCGTCGCCATCGTGACGCGGCGGGAGCACGCCTGCGGAACGGACCGCATCGGCGAAGCGCTGGACGCGCTCGATCCTGGCGGCGCGCATGACGTGGTGGTCAATCTGCAAGGCGACCAACCGGCGATTTCGCCTCACGCCATCCGGGCGGCGCTCGCGCTGCTCGAGGACGAGCGCGGCGACCAATGCGTCGACGTGGCGACGCTGGCGGCGCTCGCCGAGCCGGGCGAGCGCGACAACCCCAATGTCGTCAAGCTGGTCGGCGCCTCGCTCGCGCCGCGCCGGCTGCGCGCGCTTTATTTTACGCGCGCCAGCGCTCCCTATGGCGACGGGCCGCATTATCGTCACATCGGGCTCTACGCTTTTCGCCGCGACAGTTTCACGCGCTTCGTGAGCCTGCCGCCGTCGACGCTGGAGCGCCGCGAGCGGCTCGAACAATTGCGCGCCCTGGAACACGGCATGCGCATCGATGCGCTGCTGCTGGACAAAGCGCCGCAAGGGGTGGATACGAACGACGATCTCGAGCGGCTGCGAGACAGACACGAGACGGAAACGGGACGAGAATGAGCGCGACGCAGAAAATCGCCTACCAAGGGGAGCCCGGCGCCAATTCCGACATCGCCTGCCGCGAGGCCTATCCCCATATGGAGCCTCTGCCTTGCGCGAGCTTCGAGGACGCCTTCGCCGCCGTCGCCGAAGGAACGGCCATGCTGGCGATGATCCCGATCGAGAACTCGATCGCCGGACGCGTCGGCGACATCCATCATTTCCTGCCGAAATCCGGGCTGCACATCGTGGCCGAATATTTCCTGCCGATCCATTTCCAGCTCATGGCGCCGAAAGGCGCCACGCGCGCGACTCTCCGCGGCGTCCACAGCCATGCCCATGCGCTCGGCCAATGCCGCAAGATCATCCGCGCGCTCGGCCTCCTCCCGCATACGGCGGGCGATACGGCCGGCGCGGCGCGCGAGGTCGCGGAGTGGAACGACAAGACGCAAGCGGCGCTGGCCGCGAAACTCGCCGCGGAAATTTACAGTCTCGAGATCGTGGCCGAAAATGTCGAGGATGAGGCGCACAACACCACGCGCTTCGTCGTGCTGTCGAAGACCGCGCAATGGGCCGCGGCCGGCGACGGACCGACGATGACCAGCTTCATCTTCCGCGTGCGCAACGTGCCGGCGGCGCTTTACAAGGCGCTCGGCGGCTTCGCGACCAACGGCGTCAATATGACCAAGCTGGAAAGCTACATGGTGGACGGCGAATTCGCCGCGACGCGCTTTCTCGCCGACGTCGACGGCCATCCCGAGCAGCCGGCGTTGGCCCGGGCGCTGGAGGAGTTGCGGTTCTTTTCCAAAGAACTGGAGATTTTGGGCGTCTACCCGGCGCATTCCTTCCGCATCGAGAACAAGCGGGCGTTCGAATATGCGGAGTGAGCCGTCGCGCACGTTTGCTGCACCTTAACACTTCTGTTTACTTCAACACTTGTGTATAATGCGCTATCTCAAATGAATGCTCAGGAACTCAAAAAGTTTCTGGCCGCTCGCGGTTGCACATTCGAGACGCATCGCAGCGGCAGCGGGCACGTCACCGTGCGGCGCGGCGAACGCAAGTCGCAGTTGCCCATGCACGGCTCGAAAAAGGAACTCGGCAAAGGTCTTGTCGCCAAAATTCTCAAAGACCTCGGCCTATAGATCGAACCAACTGCCATGCTCTGCTACCCTATCGACCTAACGCCGGACGAAACCGACAGCGGCGAGCAATCTTTCCTCGTGACATGCCCGAGCCTGCCCGAAGTCGCGACTTTCGGAGACGCTCGAGGCATTGCGGCGTTGCGCGCAATCGGGGCGATCGAAGAAGCCATAGCGGCGAGAATCAGCGAAGGGTCGGACATTCCCGGGCCGATCGATAGCGCGGCCGTCGCACCCGAAATGCTCGTCGCGCCGATCCCGCTGCTCACGGCGCTCAAGATCGTGCTCTATCGTGAGGCCCGCGCCAGGAACGTCACCCGAGCGGAACTGTGCCGACGATTGGGGTGGAAACGCGAACAGGTCGAGAGGCTGTTCCGCATCGGCCACGCATCGCGTCTGGACCAGCTCGAGGCGGCTTTTGGCGCGCTAGGAGCGAGAATATCGATCACCCTAGAGCACGAAGCCGCTTAGGCTGTGCCGCCAACATTCGAGTCGATGAGGAAAATCCCATGGCCGCCGCCTATGACCCAAACAACGTCTTCGCCAAGATCCTGCGCGGCGAAATACCGTCCCACAAGGTTTACGAGGACGACGTCGCGCTGGCGGTCATGGACATCATGCCGCGCGCCGAGGGGCATGTGCTGGTCCTGCCAAAAGCGCCGGCGCGAGGGCTGCTCGACATCGATCCGGGCGCGCTCGCCGCGCTGATCTTACGCGTGCAACACGTCGCCAAGGCGGTGAAGACGGCTATGCAGGCCGACGGGCTGACGTTGCAACAATTCAACGAGAGCGCCGGCGGGCAGGTCATCTTCCATTTGCATTTTCATGTTCTGCCGCGCTGGGACGGCGTCGCCTTGCGGCCGCCGGGCGCCATGGGCGATCAAGAAAAGCTACAAGCTTATGCAAAGGAGATTAAGGAGGCACTGAAGCCGTTCGAAGGCTGAGGCGCGGTCGCGGACCGCGAGCCTTCAGGCTCGCTGGCCGACGCCACGCGGTCTGGCCTGCGAGCGTGAACGCTCGCGGTCCAAGACTTACTCCTCGCCCACCTTCGCCGGTTTCAACACCACCGGGCGCAGCAAGAAGGACGGGACATGATCGCCGAGCCCCACGACCGGCGGTCCATCATCTTCGCGGAGGCGCGGGCGACGTTCGCGCCGCTCGCTATACACGCGCCGCGCCGACCGCGCCGCGTCGGGCTCGCCGTAAGTGGGCGGCGCGGGCCGTGCGGCGCCGGGCTGGCTCGGGCGCCTTACGGACCGCGAGCCTGAAGGCTCGCGGTCCGAAGCCACAGGCTGGCGATCCGAAGCTCGCTCTCTATCGGCCGGCCGGCGGCCGCGCGAAGGACGTTCGCCGCGCCGCGGATGACGCGACGCCTCGAGCGGCGGCGGCAATTCGTCGGGGCTGGGCCCGTCCCAATCGATCTTGTTGCCGATCAAATTCTCGATCTGAGCGATATATTTGCGGTCTTCGCCGGTGACCAGGCTGATCGCGGTGCCGGAGCGCCCGGCGCGCCCGGTGCGCCCAATGCGATGGACGTAATCCTCGCTGTGGGTCGGCACATCGAAATTGAACACATGGCTCACGTCAGGAATGTCCAGTCCGCGCGCCGCCACATCCGAACAAACGATCAGCGCCACGTCGCCGTTTCTGAAAGCGTCGAGCGACGCCATGCGCGCCATCTGATCCATATCGCCATGCAGGGCGCCGGCGGAAAAACCATGCTTTTCAAGCGATCTGTGCAAAATTGCCACGTCCCGCTTGCGATTGCAGAAGATGATCGCGTTCTTGAAATTGTCCTCCGAACGGAGGCGCCGGCGCAGCGTTTCGCGCTTCTCGGCGTGTCCGTGCGAGGCGACCAGCACTTGACGGATGTTGGAGGCGGTGGTGGCGGCGGGCGCCACCTCCACCCGTACGGGGTTATGCAAAAACGCCTCGGTGAGGCGGGTGATCTCGGGCGGCATGGTGGCCGAAAAGAACAGCGTCTGCCGCGTGAAAGGCACCAACTTGCAGATGCGCTCGATGTCGGGGATGAAGCCCATGTCGAGCATGCGGTCGGCTTCGTCGATGACCAGGATTTCGATGCCGGTGAGCAGCAGCTTGCCGCGATCGAAGAAGTCAAGGAGACGGCCCGGCGTGACGATGAGCACATCGACGCCGCGCATGATCTTGGCTTCCTGGTCGCCAAAGGCGACGCCGCCGATCAGCAGGGCGACGTTCAGCTTGTGATTGACGCCATATCTGGCGAATGCCTCCTCGACCTGCGCAGCGAGTTCGCGCGTCGGCTCGAGAATGAGCGTGCGCGGCATGCGCGCCCGCGCGCGGCCCTGCTCCAGGCGGGTGAGCATCGGCAGCGTGAAGGCGGCGGTCTTGCCGGTGCCCGTCTGAGCGATGCCTAGAATGTCGCGGCCTTGCAAGGCCGGGGGAATAGCTTGCTCTTGAATGGGCGTCGGCTGCGTGTATCCAGACGCCTCCACGGCCGCGAGAACCTTTTGCGAAAGGCCCAGTTCGTTGAAGTTCATCCATTATCCTGATCGCGACGACGATATGGCGAGGCACGCCCGTGCGCCGGCCGCGTGATGCGCACGAATTTCATAAAAGCGCCGCCGTTTCCGCGAATGTTCCGCTGACGGTCGGCTGTCATTGGCCGCACCACACGTGGGCCATGCTTTGTAGCCTAATTGCACAGCATCATTGCACAATGTCAATGAGATTGAAGCGTCGGATGGGTCTCGAGCAAAATTACGCCTAACGCGCATTCCAGCCGAACGGAGTTAGGCCGGGGGCCTATTTTCGATCCTTGCCGCACGGAGTGAGCGACGGCGCGGAATTGGCGCCGTTCGGGATGGAGGCCGTGGCCGACATGTCCAGCCCCGAACCGGGTCGCGTCGCGCCGGCGCCGCGCGCGTTCCATTGGCTTTGCGCCAGCGCGGGAGCGGCGGCGAGACGCCTCATATCCGCATCTGAGCGGGCGAGAATGATGATCGGCAGCTCGCCATGCTCGACCATTCGCGCCAGAAAGTTCGCCCCGGCCACTCCCGATATCGTGACGATTGCGGCGACAGCGGCAATCTTCTCCACCATCGATCCGCGCGTATCGTGCTGAAATAATTTTATGTTATGCATGTCGCCTCGTTTGTGGCCGACGTCGAACCTAACCGAACACAGTAAAAATCGCGTTTACGGCCTGGCCGCCGCCACAGAGCCCGCCGCAGCCGGTTTTGCATCTGAGGAATTCCCGCCCGGCGGATTTTTGGGTCTTGCCAAGGCCGTCGCAAGGAACAAAACTCGCCTCCTCTCCGCCCCGCGCATCTCCCTGTCGGCGCAGACCCGGCCCGATCCAAATGGCTCAAAAAAAGAACGCCGGTTCGGCGCCAAGAATGCTTCGATACGCTCTAGCCGATCGGTCAGCCGCGGCATATTTGGAAGAATTAAAGAGGAAAAGCTGCCTTGAACGCGACTGACGAAATCTCGGGCCGAGGGCGGCGTTTGCTCGCGCCGGAGGCAAATGGCGACATGCCGGCTCGCGCCGGCAAAGAGACGCGCAAGAATGGCGGCGACGGCAGTCCCGGTTCTGGGACGGCGCTTATCACCCGCACGCGGACGCAGACGCGGCGTCCGAACATGTATCGCGTGCTGCTGCTCAACGATGATTATACGACCCAGGAATTCGTGGTGACCGTGCTGCGTAAATATTTCAACAAGACCGTGGAAGAAGCGACGCGCATCATGCTGCACGTGCACAATCATGGCGTCGGCGAATGCGGGATTTACACTTACGAGGTGGCGGAGACGAAAGTCACGCAAGTCATGGACTATGCGCGCAAACATCAGCACCCGTTACAGTGCATCATGGAAAAGAAATAAGGGTGGCGACAGATGCCTACTTTTTCGCGCAACCTCAAACAGTCCCTCGATCGCGCGCTGGCCTCGGCGAGAGAGCGCCATCATGAATATGCGACGCTTGAGCATTTGCTGTTGAGCCTCATCGACGACACGGATGCCGCGGCGGTGCTGCGCGCCTGTTCGGTGGATCTCGAGCTCCTGGCCAAGAACCTGCGCGAGTACATCAGTCGGGAGTTGGACAATCTCGTCAATGAAAACGCCGATGATTGTAAGCCCACCGCCGGGTTCCAGAGGGTCGTTCAACGCGCCTTCATCAACGTGCAATCGTCCGGACGCGAGGATGTGAGCGGCGCCAATGTGCTTGTCGCGCTGTTCGCCGAACGGGAGAGCCACGCAGTCTACTTCTTGCAAGAACAGGATATGACGCGCTACGACGCCGTGAATTACATCAGCCACGGCATCGCCAAACGTCCCGGACTGACCGATACGACGCGGGCGACGCGCGGCGTGGAGGACGATGCGGACCGTTCCGAGGCGCGTGAGAGCCGCGAAGGAGAATCCCGCAAGAAGGAAGGCGCGCTCGAAGCCTATTGCGTCAATCTCAACAAGAAAGCCCGCGAAGGCCGCATTGATCCGCTCATCGGTCGTGACGCCGAGGTGCTGCGCACGATCCAGGTGTTGTGCCGGCGTCAAAAGAACAATCCGCTGCTCGTCGGCGATCCGGGCGTCGGCAAGACGGCGATCGCGGAAGGTCTGGCGCGCAAGATCGTTTCTGGCGACGTGCCGGCGGTGCTCGGCAACGCTACGGTGTTTGCGCTGGACATGGGCACATTGCTCGCAGGCACGCGTTATCGCGGCGATTTCGAGGAGCGGCTGAAACAGGTCGTAAAAGAAATAGAGAACCACAAGAGCGCCATTTTGTTCATCGACGAGATCCATACAGTGATCGGCGCCGGCGCCACATCGGGCGGCGCGATGGACGCCTCCAATCTGTTGAAGCCGGCGCTCGCGCAAGGCACGCTGCGCTGCATCGGCTCGACCACCTACAAGGAATACCGGCAATATTTCGAGAAAGACCGCGCGCTGGTGCGCCGGTTCCAGAAGATCGACATTAACGAACCGTCCATTCCCGACACGATCGAGATCATGAAAGGGCTCAAGCCCTATTTCGAGGAATTCCACAAGATCCGGTACACCGGCGAGGCGTTGAAGGCCGCGGTCGAATTGTCCGCCCGCTTCATTCATGACCGCAAGCTGCCCGACAAGGCGATCGACGTGATCGACGAAACCGGCGCCGCTCAAATGCTGCTGCCCGATTCGAAGCGCAAGAAAACGATCGGGATAAAGGAGATCGAGGCGACCATCGCCACCATGGCGCGCATTCCTCCCAAAACCGTTTCCAAGGACGACGCCGAAGTGCTCGCCCATCTCGACGAAACCTTGAAGCGCGTGGTTTACGGCCAGGACAAGGCGATCAGCGCCTTGTCCTCGGCGATCAAGCTGGCGCGCGCCGGCTTGCGCGACGTGGAAAAACCCATCGGCTGTTATCTCTTTTCCGGCCCGACCGGCGTCGGCAAGACCGAAGCCGCTCGCCAACTCGCGGTGTCGCTCGGCGTCGAACTCGTGCGGTTCGACATGTCGGAATATATGGAGCGCCACACCGTGAGCCGCCTCATTGGCGCGCCGCCCGGCTATGTGGGTTTCGATCAAGGCGGATTGCTTACCGACGCCATCGATCAGCACCCGCATTGCGTGCTGCTGCTCGACGAGGTCGAAAAGGCGCATCAGGACCTGTACAACATCCTGCTGCAGGTGATGGACCACGGCAAGCTCACCGACCACAACGGCAAGCAGATTGACTTCCGCAACGTCATTCTCATCATGACGACGAATGCCGGGGCAGCGGATCTCGCCAGAACGCCGATCGGCTTTACGCGCTCCAAGCGCGACGGCGACGACAGCGAAGCGATCAACCGCCTGTTCGCGCCGGAATTCCGCAATCGTCTGGATGCGATCGTGGCGTTCGGACATCTCCCGGTGGAGGTGATCGCCCGGGTCGTCGACAAATTCATCATGCAGCTGGAGGTCCAGCTCGCTGACCGCAATGTCACGATCGAGTTGACGGACGAAGCGCGCTCCTGGCTCGTCGAACACGGTTATGACGAGGCGATGGGCGCCCGTCCGATGGCCCGCGTCATCCACCAGATCATCAAGACTCCTTTGGCCGAGGAAGTGTTGTTCGGACGGCTGAAGAATGGCGGGGCGGTGCGCGTCGTGGTGGTGGCGAGTGAAAGCGGCGCAAAGACGCTCGGCTTCGTATTCCCCGAAGGGCCGGTCCTGCCTCGCCCCGAACGGGACATCATCGAAGCCGGCAAAAAACGCGCATCGGCAGATTTTGAGACGCACCGTCCCCGCAAGCAAGCAAGCGATGCGCCGGACGCCGCCGGCGCCGGCGCCGGACGCGGCGCCGGGCCGAACAGCCCCCGCCCCCTGCCGCGCAGCGTGCCCCACGCGCCATTGAAGAGCTGACCCCCGCGGCGGGGACGAGACAGCTCGGGCTGGGTCATCCAAAATTAACCATGATTGACGCAACATCGGGCGAAACGCGTTGCGCGGCGCAACGGCCGTAAAAGGCCGGCGCCGCCGGCGCGATCGATGCTCTACATCTTCGCCCGCACCAAAAGGGTTTGACGCAAGTGCTCGAGGACTTGAACACCGCCAACGGCGGCGCCGGCGCGTTGCGTATCGTTCATGTCCTGCGCGCGCCGGTCGGCGGCCTGTTTCGACATGTCCTGGACCTTTCCTATGGCCAGATTGCCCGCGGTCATCAGGTCGGCCTCATCGCCGATTCTCTGACAGGCGGAGCGCGCGCCGAGGCCCAGCTCGCTGAATTGGCACCCAAACTTGCGCTCGGTGTGATGCGCATCCCCATGCGGCGGCTGCCGCATCCCAGCGATTTGAGCGCCTTGGCTGAGGTAAGCCGTCGGCTTGCAGCCCTTGCTCCCGACGTTGTGCACGGACACGGTTCGAAAGGCGGTTTTTATGCGCGTTTCTCCTGTCTCATGCGGGGCCGGTCGGAAGCGATACGCGCCTATACGCCGCACGGCGGCAGTCTCAATTATCGGCCTGGGTCATGGACGCATCGCTTGTTCATGTTGGTCGAGAAGCTTCTCGCTTACCAAACCGACATTTTGCTTTTTGAAAGCGCCTACATCGCCAATAGGTACCGGACCTATGTCGGCGAGCCATACGGCCTGGCGCGTGTCGTACGCAATGGCGTCGGACCGGAGGAATTCGCGCCGGTGACGCCGGTCGCCGAGGCCGCCGACTTTGTCTACGTCGGCGAATTTCGCTCCGCCAAGGGTCTCGATACGTTGATCGACGCGATGGGCCTCATCGCCGCCAGATTGAACCGCAAACCCAACATCGTCCTGGTCGGCGCCGGCCCCGAGCAATCGGCGTTGCGCGATCGCGCCGAGAAACGAGGCGTTGCAGCGCAACTGAAATTCAAGCCGCCGACGCCCGCGCGTGAAGCTTTCGCGCTGGGCAAAATCATGGTCTTGCCGAGCCGGGCCGAATCGCTTCCTTACATCGCGCTGGAGGCTGTCGGCGCTCGGTTGCCGCTCGTCGCCACCAATGTCGGAGGCATGACGGAGATTTTTGGTCCCCACAGCGGCCAGCTGATCGCTTGCGACGACGCCAACCTGTTGAGCGAGGCGCTCGTTGGCGCGCTCAACGAAGATCCGGCTGCGCAACGGGCGAAAGCGACTGAGCTCGCCGACTATGTCGCCTCGCGATTTTCGCTTTCGCACATGGTCGATCAAATCATATCCGGCTATCGCGAAGCCATCGCCCTTCGCTGCGGCCGTGGAACGGAGGCGATCGACGTTGCGTCCTCTTTTCTTGACGGCCGGCGACAGTGACCGAGGGCGTTGCGAAGGCGTTGAATTAAGGCATCGTTCGGAAATAAGTGAGCCGGAAAGGGCGCGTTTTCCCTCTCCCCGCTTGCGGGGAGAGGGTCAGGGTGAGGGGCTTGGGGTTTTATGCGCATTGCCGGCAAAGCCGACGGAGTGCTGGCTTCATCGGCTTGCGTGATGACACCCCCGGCCCCTCACCCCAGCCCTCTCCCCGTAAACGGGGAGAGGGGGCGCGCGCCCAATCAATTCGCTTATTTGCGGACGGCGACTAAGTCTCGATACAAAAGAATGTGGCGAACGAATTACGAGGTTGCGATGGCCACCAATTGCTCGACGCGCGTCGAATCGTCTGGGACGTCGGCGGATCATGCCGCACGTCCGCCCGCAATTCGTCTCGATTATCAAAAGATCGTCAACGCGACCGTCGCGGTTTTTGTGGTCTGCGGAGCGATCGCGATCATTGAGCCGTCGCCTTACGATTTCGCCGCGCTGGTCGCCATTCCCGTTTGGTTTGTCGGCGGCGTCGCCGTCCATCGCAGCTTCATACTGTTCGCCTTCCTGATGCTCTTTTACAATCTAACAGGATTCCTCGCGTTGGTTCCGCATTGGGAGGACGCGGCGGCGGCGATGTTTATGTATCAGTCGACCTATCTGACCGTCACGGCGCTATTTTTTGCTTTATTCGTGGCGGAACGGACGCAGGATCGGACGGAGTTATGTCTGAAGGCCTATGCAGCGAGCAATATTTTAGCGGCTTCCGCCGGCATTCTGGGCTATTTTGACGTTGGCGGCCTCGGAGAGTTGTTTACCCACTTCGGGCGCGCTTCTGGAACGTTCAAGGACCCAAACGTTCTTGGCCCCTTCATCATCACGGGCGCCTTGTATTTGGCCCAAAATTTGATCCTCGCGCGTGCGAGGCGCGTCGGACTTTCTATTGCGCTGCTGCTGATCCTAGTCGCCGGCGTCTTCCTGTCATTCTCGCGCGGCGCATGGGGCGCATTTATTTTTTCGTCGATGCTAATGGCGGCCTCGGCCTACGTCACGGCCGCGGATAAGAAGACAAAGAGACGAATTGCGATGGCGGCGTTTGTCGCTGTAGCCGTATCGATACTCGTGGTGCTTTTGTTGTTGTCGATGGATCAAACCCGCGATCTCTTCCTGGACCGCGCTTTGCTGACGCAGTACTACGACGAAGGCGCAACCGGCCGGTTCGGCAACCAGCTGCGATCTCTGCCCCCGGTTTTCGAGAGGTTTAACGGATTTGGCCCATTGCGGTTCAGGCTAATCTTCGGTCTTGAACCGCATAACTCTTATATCGGCGCTTTTGCCAATCAAGGTTGGCTTGGCGGCCTCACTTTCATCATTTTGGCGCTCGCTACGACTTTTGTCGGGTTCCGACTGATGTTCGCCGCCTCGCCCTATCAGCGACAGGCTCAGGTGGTGTTTCCGGCGCTGCTCGCCTTCTTCCTGCAGGCCTTTCAGATCGACATCGATCACTGGCGCCATGTTTTTCTCATGCTCGGCGTTGTCTGGGGATTGGAGGCCGCAAGGCAGAGATGGGAGCTTCGACAATGGCGTCAAACATCGGAGCTGATGGCGAGCAGCGTCCAATCATGCGTGAAATCATAACGGGGCGCCGGGCGTGGCGACAACAAATTGGCCGACGGAGATGGTTCTCTTCCGCCGGCCTACTTTATTGACCTGCATTACCCGCGGTTTGCAACCGTATAAGTTTCTACTCCGCCGCCTCGCTCGGCGGCGTGAGGGGGCGCAACTCGAACACCCGCCCGAATTTGCCGGCGCCGGACAGATCTCCTTTTCGGAGCGCCTTTTGCACAGCCTCGAGCTTGAGCGCGTCGTCAAGGGAATAAGCGGGCGACCAATCGCCGGCGTCATACCTAAGTTCAACATCCACTTCTGCGAGATAATCGCCTTCACGGATCAGTTCGGTGGTCTTGCCAGTCATGTCCGTCGCCTCGTTCTCCAGTCGTCTTCCCACCGGTCCCGGTCTGGCCTGTAAGCAGTCACCAGCACCGCTGGTTTCGATTGACCCGCAGGAACGCCCTACAGCACGTGGATCGGCTCCCCCGCGCCATCTCTTTGTAGCGTCAATATAACTGGTCCTTTGAAGTAATCTGGATACTCCTCAATGACATCGCTTGCCGGCAAGCCCGCCATGACATCCTGAATGTATATAGCATCCGCGGCGAGTTCCTTGAAGGCGTGCCGGGAAATTTCGACCTCGCCTCGCGCCGCCAGATTTTGGATATGAGCAAGCAGCACGCTCATAGCGCCGCCTTCCGATTATTGCCCGGCTTGGCCGGCCGCCGCGCCAAGGCCTTTGCGAGATAGCGCCCGGTGTGGCTGCGCTTCTCCTTGACGATTTCGGCGGGCGGTCCCGCCGCGACGATCTCGCCGCCGCCGTCGCCGCCCTCCGGACCAAGGTCAATGATCCAATCGGCGGTCTTGATCACTTCGAGGTTGTGCTCGATGACCACGACGCTGTTGCCCTGATCCACCAGTTCGTGCAGCACCTCGAGCAGTTTCGCGACATCGTGGAAGTGCAGGCCCGTCGTCGGTTCGTCGAGAATATAGAGCGTGCGCCCGGTCGAGCGGCGCGCCAGCTCCTTCGAGAGCTTCACGCGCTGCGCCTCGCCGCCCGAAAGCGTCGTCGCCTGCTGGCCGACGTGCATATAATGGAGCCCGACGCGTTTCAGCGTTTCCATCTTGTCGCGGATCGCCGGGACCGCCTTGAACAGGCTGGAGGCTTCCTCCACCGTCATGTCCAGCACGTCGGCGATCGATTTGCCGCGATACTTAACTTCCAGCGTCTCGCGATCGTAACGCTTGCCCTTGCATACGTCGCATGTGACATAGACGTCGGGTAGGAAGTGCATCTCGATCTTGATGACGCCGTCGCCCTGGCACGCCTCGCAGCGCCCGCCCTTGACGTTGAACGAGAAGCGGCCCGGCGCATAGCCGCGCGCTTTGGCCTCCGGCAGCCCGGCGAACCATTCACGAATGGGGGTGAAGGCGCCCGTATAGGTCGCCGGATTGGAGCGCGGCGTGCGGCCGATCGGCGATTGATCGATGTCGATGATCTTGTCGATGTGCTCCAGGCCCTCGAGCTTGTCGAAGGGCGCCGGATGTTCGTGCGCGCCGTTGAGCTTGCGCGCCACCGCCTTGTAGAGCGTCTCGACGACCAGCGTCGATTTGCCGCCGCCGGAAACGCCGGTGATGCAAGTGAACAGGCCGAGCGGCAGGTGGGCGCTGACGCTCTTGAGATTGTTGCCGCGCGCGCCGCAGAGTTTCAACCAGCGTCCGGGCATGGGCTTGCGCGGCGCGTGACGCAGCCTCACCTGCCGCGCCCCGCTGAGATATTGGCCGGTGAGCGAATTCGGATCGGCCATGATCTCCCGCGGGGTTCCCGTGGCGACGATGCGGCCGCCGTGAATGCCGGCGCCCGGCCCGACGTCGACCACGAAATCGGCGGCCAGAATGGCGTCTTCGTCATGTTCGACGACGATGACGCTGTTGCCGAGATCACGCAAGCGCCGCAAGGTGTCGAGCAGGCGGTCGTTGTCACGCTGATGCAGGCCAATCGATGGCTCGTCGAGCACGTAGAGCACGCCGGTCAATCCCGAGCCGATCTGCGAGGCGAGCCTGATGCGCTGGCTCTCGCCGCCCGACAGCGAGCCGGAAGCGCGCGACAGCGTCAGATAATCGAGGCCGACATCGATGAGGAAGGTGAGACGATCGCCGATTTCCTTCAAGATGCGCAAGGCGATCTCATTGCGCTTGTTGTCGAGTTCGCCGGGCAGAGCGCGAAACCAATCGAGCGCTGAGCGCACCGAGAGCTCGCAAACTTGCCCGATGTGCCGGCCGGCGATCTTCACCGCCAGCGCTTCGGGCTTTAAACGATAGCCGGCGCACGCGGCGCACGGCGTCGCCGACATATAACGGCCGATGTCCTCGCGCGCCCACTCGCTGTCGGTCTCGAGAAAACGCCGCTCGAGATTGCGCACGACGCCCTCGAACGGCTTCTTCACCTCATAGGCGCGCATGCCGTCGTCATAGGAGAAGCGCACCTCCTCGTCGCCGGAGCCATAGAGGATGACGTTCGCGGCATTTGCGGGAAGCGCCTCGAACGGCGTATCGAGACGGAATTTGTAATGCTTGCCCAGCGCCTCCAGCGTCTGCAGATAATAGGGCGACGACGAGCGCGCCCAGGGCGCGACGGCGCCCTTGCGCAGCGTGAGTTTCGGGTTTGGCACGACGAGACCGGGATCGATCTTCTGCTCGAAGCCCAGGCCGCCGCATGACGGGCACGCGCCGAACGGATTGTTGAAAGAAAAGAGCCGCGGTTCGATTTCCGGAATGGTGAAGCCGGAGACGGGACAGGCGAATTTGGAGGAGAAAAGGGTGTGAGAGGGCGAATAGTGAGTAGCGAGTAACGAATGGGGAGTAGAACTACTCGCTATTTCGCTATTCGCTACTCGCCCATCCGCTACTCGCGCATCAGCGAACTCCGCCACCGCTATGCCGCCGGCCAGCTCCAGCGCGGTCTCGAAACTGTCGGCGAGCCGCGCGCCGATATCGGGACGCACGACGATGCGGTCCACCACGACGTCGATGTCGTGCTTCAATTTCTTGTCGAGCGCCGGCGCCTCGCCGATCTCGTAATAGACGCCGTCGATCTTGAGGCGCTGAAAGCCGCGCTTCATGTATTCGGCGATTTCTTTTCTGTACTCGCCCTTGCGCCCGCGCACCACAGGCGCAAGCAGATAAAGCCGCTGGCCTTCCGGCAAGGTCAGAACGCGGTCGACCATCTGCGAAACCGTCTGGCTCTCGATCGGCAATCCGGTCGCCGGCGAGTAGGGTATGCCGACGCGCGCCCACAACAACCGCATGTAATCGTGAATTTCCGTCACCGTGCCGACGGTCGAACGCGGATTTCGCGAGGTGGATTTCTGCTCGATGGAAATCGCCGGCGACAGCCCGTCGATCTGATCGACGTCCGGCTTTTGCGTCATCTCCAGAAATTGCCGCGCATAGGCCGAGAGCGATTCCACATAGCGGCGTTGTCCTTCCGCGTAGATCGTATCGAAGGCGAGCGAGGATTTGCCCGATCCGGACAGGCCGGTGAACACCACCAATTCGTCGCGCGGAATGACGAGGTCGACATTCTTGAGATTGTGTTCGCGCGCCCCGCGAATGACGATCGCCTTGGCGCCAGCGCCAGCCTGTGCCGCCTGCGGCGTCGATCGCGATGGAGAAGCGTCCTTCTTGCGAGAGTCTTGCATGGACGGCGTCGAATGCTGGAGAAACGGACGCTGATCCTCGGCGCCCGCGCCTCAATGCCATGCTTCGCCGCCATAATCCACCGGCGCCTGAGCCACGCCAGTTGCTTCATCCATGGCTACGGTTTAGTGGTTTGGTCCAGTAAACTAGACAGTTGCGCGCCTGAAGGCGCGCGGTCCAAATGGCGCCGAATCTGCCGGACCGCGAGCCTTCAGGCTCGCAAACCGACCCACCCTTCATTCTGGCTGAAGCGGACCATCGGCGGCGCGCGCGACGATATTTGTCCGAAGACGGAAGCAATTCACATAGCCATGAAACGAGCGCCGTGACGAATGCATCGACCACCGCCGGAACGCCGACCCGAAAGCCTCTGTACAAACTGCTCTATGTTCAGGTTTTGGCGGCCATCGTGCTCGGCGCGGCGTTCGGCGCTGAGTTTCCGGCGTACGCCGCCAGCGACTGGGTCAAGGCGCTCGGCGACGGCTTCATCAAACTCATCAAGATGGTGATCGCGCCCATCATCTTCTGCACGGTCGTTGCGGGAATTGCACAGATAAGAGACGCCAAGAAGGTCGGCCGCGTCGGCGTCAAGGCGCTCGTTTATTTCGAGGTCGTCTCGACCTTCGCGCTGGCGCTCGGGCTCCTGGTCGGCAATTTTGTGCGGCCGGGCGCCGGCTTCTCCGGCGCCGCCGACGCCGGCGCAGTCGCCCCATACGCCGAGCCGGCGGCGCATCAAAGTCCCGCCGATTTCGTGCTCAACATCATCCCGGACAGCGTCATCGGCGCCTTCGCCAGGGGCGACATTTTGCAAGTGGTGCTGTTTTCGATCCTCTTTGGATTTGCGCTGATGGCGTTCGGCGAACGCGGCGGCGCCCTTCGCACCTTCGTCGACGACGCGGGCCGCGCCATGTTCGGCGTCATCGCCATCGTCATGAAGGCCGCGCCGGTCGGGGCCTTTGGCGCGATGGCCTACACGATCGGCAAATACGGCTCGCAATCGCTTTTGAACCTCGTCTGGCTGATCGGCTCTTTCTACCTCACGGCCTTCCTGTTCGTGATCGTCGTGCTCGGCCTCATCGCCCGGCTGGTCGGTTTCAATGTTTTCCGCTTCCTCGCCTATATCAAGGAGGAGTTGCTCGTCGTGCTGGGCACGTCCTCGTCCGAGAGCGCCCTGCCGCAACTGATGGAGAAACTGGAGCAACTCGGCTGTTCCAAGTCCGTCGTCGGCCTCGTCGTGCCGACCGGCTATTCGTTTAACCTCGACGGCACCAATATCTATATGACGCTGACGACCTTGTTCATCGCGCAAGCCCTGGGCGCGGACCTCTCGATAACGCAACAATTGACCATTCTGGCCGTCGCCATGTTGACCTCGAAGGGCGCGTCGGGCGTCACCGGCGCGGGCTTCGTCACCTTGGCGGCGACGCTCGCCTCCGTCGATCCGCGCCTCGTTCCGGGCATGGCGTTGGTCCTGGGCATCGACAAATTCATGAGCGAATGCCGGGCCTTGACCAATATCTGCGGCAATGGCGTCGCGGCGATCGTCGTCTCCTTGTGGGAAGGCGAGCTCGATCGCGCCAAGCTCGCGGCGGCTTTGAAGAAAAAGATCGATCCGAGCGACGTCGAGACGGCGGTGACGACGGGGTGACGGTTGTTCTGATCACCCCGAAATGTCGGCTTTTAATCCGCATTTTTTCTTGAGGGGGCGGTTGCGCCGCCAAATGGGACGTGCTAGAACAAAACTAGAACGGAAGCGGCCGCGGTCAAAGGATTTGTGGACAAGAGCCGGCGGCCGCCAGTTTCGTCGCGGATTGGTCTAGGGTGAGCGCGCAAGAGGGGAGAAGCGACATGGCAGGCAGCGTCAACAAAGTGATCCTGATCGGCAACCTGGGGCGCGACCCGGAGGTGCGCACGCTTCCCTCGGGCGACCGCATCGTTTCCTTTTCGGTGGCGACGACCGAATCCTGGCGCGACCGCCAGACGGGCGAGCGCAAGGAGCGCACCGAGTGGCACAACGTCTCGATCTTCAACGAGAATATCGGCAAGATCGCGGAGCAGTATTGCAGGAAGGGTTCGAAAATATATCTCGAAGGGCAGTTGCAGACGCGCGAATACACCGACAAGGACGGCAACCAGCGCAAGGTGACCGACGTCGTGTTGCAGCGTTTTCGCGGCGAGCTCACGCTGCTCGACAGCAAGGGGCGCGGCGAGGGCGCGAGCGAGAGCGGCTATAGCGGCGGCAATTTCGCGCCCGGCGGCGGCGCCAGTTTGGGACGCGCATCGCCGGCGGAACCCGCAGCCGCCGGCGGCAGACGACTGGCGGAACAACTGGACGACGACATTCCGTTTTGAGGTTAGGCCCTGTCGACGACGCCTAATGCCGGTCCGGCAATGCGGCGCCGCCGTCCTCTGACTTGATCGCCAACCCCATGGCGATCGGGCGAATGAGGTTGCGCGTGACGAGGCCGTTCGATTCCCTCTCCCGCGAAGCGGGGGGGGCTAGGGAGGGGGCATCTCGGAGCAAAATTGTTCCAGGACGGACCGCCCCCTCTCCAACTCTCCCCCGCGTTCCGCGGGAGAGAGGGCAGATTGCGCCCCCTTGCCGACATTCACCCGCTTGCCAACCCGGGCTTGCGCCGGAACCGGCAATCGGATAGCACCCGCGCTGGATCAGCGCGAAAGGTCGCTCGCGTCCATGAGCAAGAAGCCCATCAACCTCGTCCGTTTGTCGACGCTGGTCGCCGTGGCGATCCTTGTTGGCACCGAACTCGTCGGCGCCTCCTGGGCGGCCGGCTGGGCGCTCGGCGGGCTGTTCCAGCTCGACCCCCTGGTCAGCCGCATCTTCGAGGCGATCTTCGCCCTCGTCGGCTTCGTCGGACTGTTCTTCTTCATGCGCACGGCGGTGCGCCACGAGCCCATCCGCGGTTAGGATTTTCTGGCGAGCCGCATACCAGTTGTTCACCCGAGCATGCTCTCATTCGCCAAGCCGAAGCGCGTTCGCCCACACAGCTGGTTTCCACTTTTACAGGACGCTCTTTAGAACTCGACCCCGACGCTCCAGCGATTCGGGCCCGGCGCGCGTGAGGATTTTTGCATGATCGACAAGCCAGATCGCCGGTCGTTCCTCAAGGTCGCCGCCGCCTCGAGCGCCCTCGGCGCCGTCGGCGTAACGAGCGCCGACGCCGCCGCCCCCCCGAGCAATCTGAAGCTCGGCCCGGCCGAACCCTTTTCGTTCGAGAGCTTCAAGGAAACCGCGCGGCGCCGCGTTGCCGAACCGTACAAGCCGCCGACGCCGCCCGACCCCGAAATCGTCGGCAAGATCGATTACGAGACCTGGGGCAAGATCACCTACAACACCGATCACGCCCTGTTCGCCGAAGGGCCGCAACGGTTTCCGGTCGAATTCTTCCATCTCGGCATGTTCTTCAGGAAGCCTGTGCGCATGTACGTGGTCGAGGCTGGGCAAGCGCGCGAAATCATTTACGATCCGAGCTATTTCAATATGCCGGAAGATTCGATCGCCCGCCGCCTGCCGCCCGGCGCGGGCTTTGCCGGCTTTCGCATCCAAGAGGCGAAGGACGGCGGGCTCGACTGGCGCAAGAACGATTGGGCGGCGTTCCTCGGCGCCGCCTATTTCCGCGCCATCGGCGAACTGCGCCAATATGGACTGTCAGCGCGCGCCATCGCGCTGGACACTTGGGTCGCTAGCAAGAGCGAGGAATTTCCGGACTTCACCAATGTCTATATCGGGCCGCAGTCAGACGGCGGCGTGGCGGTTCATCTGCTGCTCGAGGGTCCCTCCATCGTCGGCGCGTTCCGCTTCCTGATGACGCGCGGCAAGGGCGTCGTCATGGACATCGACTGCGCCTTGTTTTTGCGCGGAAGCTTCACGCGCTTCGGCGTCGCCCCGCTCACCTCGATGTATTGGTTCTCGGAAACCAAGAAGCCAATGGGCGCGGACTGGCGCCCCGAGGTGCACGACTCCGATGGTCTGTGCATGTGGACGGGGGCGGGCGAGCGACTGTGGCGTCCGCTCAACAATCCCGGCCGCGTGATGGCCTCCGCCTTCGGCGACAATAACCCGAAGGGTTTCGGGCTGCTGCAACGCGACCGCAATTTCGATCATTATCTCGATGGCGTGCTTTACGACCACCGTCCGAGCGTGTGGGTCGAGCCCAAAGGCGATTGGGGCAAGGGCGCCGTTCACCTCGTCGAAGCTCCCACCGACGACGAAATCCACGACAATATCGTCGCCATGTGGGTCCCGGAGAAACCGGCGGTTGCGGGTTCCGCGTTCGAATTCTCCTATCGGCTGCATTGGCTTGCCGACGAGCCCTACCCGCCGCCGCTCGCCCGCTGCGTCGCCACCCGCCTCGGCAACGGCGGCCAGCCCGGCAAGCCCCGCCCCGCGGGCGTGCGCAAATTCATGGTCGAGTTCTTGGGCGGCGCGCTGGAGCGTCTCCCGTTCGGCGTCAAGCCCGAGCCGGTGCTGTGGGCCTCGCGCGGGACCTTCTCGTATATCTTTACCGAGGCGGTGTCCGACCGCGTTCCCGGACATTGGCGCGCCCAGTTCGATCTGACGGTCGAGGGCGCCGACCCGGTGGAGATGCGGCTATTTCTCAAATCCGGCGACACGGTTCTCTCGGAGAACTGGCTGTTTCAATACCATCCGTTTTGAGCCGCCTTCAATTATCGAAAACAACAATGGCGGCGAGCGGCGGCCTATCGTCTGGACATGGCGAGATGCGACCGATATCAGTTAGCCGCCGTCAGGGGCGTCGAGGCCCTATGCCGCGATGCGCGTCAACGGGTTGACACGGTCGAGCTGGGCGCTTTTAAAGCGTCGCATGATCTCGCGCCCACGAGCAGTCGCGTCGCCGGTCGGAGCGTATTTGAAGATGACAAAGCGGATATCGAAATGTCGCGTCAGCGGCTCGTCGCATCTCCTATCGGTGCTGTCGCTTGGCGATCAGGCCTTGACCGGCGTCTTTCCGTCGAAGCGCGAGACGCCGGTGACCATCGGTCCGCTCGAGCTCGTCTGGTGCCCGGATTCCGGTTTGTTGCAGCTTGCTCATAGCTATGAAGCAAGCGAAATGTACGGCGAGAACTATGGCTATCGCTCGGGCCTCAACCAATCGATGGTGCGTCATCTCACGCACAAGATCGCCCATCTCGAAAAGTTTGTCGGACTTGCAGGGGGCGACGTCGTTCTCGACATCGGCTCCAACGACGCGACCTCGCTCAAAGCTTACCAGACGCCATCTCTCACCAGAATCGGCATCGATCCGACGGGCGCCAAGTTCCGCAAATATTATCCAGACGGCGTGCGCCTTGTGCCGGACTTTTTCTCTGCGCAGGCGTTCGAGAGCGTCGCGAAGAACAGGGCCCGGATCGTAACGTCGATCGCGATGTTCTATGATCTCGACGATCCCGTCTGGTTCGCGCGCGAGGTGGCCAAGGTTCTCGCTCCCGACGGCGTCTGGCATTTCGAGCAGAGCTATATGCCGTCGATGCTCAGGCTTACGTCCTATGACACGATTTGCCACGAGCACGTGGAATATTACTCGCTCGGCGTCATACGCTACATTCTCGAAGCGGCCGATTTGCAAATACTCGATGTTCAGATGAACGCCGTCAACGGCGGCAGTTTCGCGGTTACGGCGGGGCGCCGGCAATCGCCGCACCAGCGCAATTCGGCGGTCATCGACTGGATGCTTGCTCAAGAAGAGCGGATGAGCCTGCATACGCCGCGCCCCTATCGCGAATTCGAGGACCGCGCCTTCCGCCATCGCGAGGACTTGCGGCGTCTTCTCAGAGCGCTGAAAGACGACAACAAGCGGATACTCGGCTACGGCGCCTCCACCAAAGGCAATGTGGTTTTACAGTTTTGCGGCATCGGTCCCGACCTGGTCGAGGCGATCGCCGAAGTCAATCCGGACAAGTTCGGCTGTTTCACGCCCGGCACGCACATTCCGATCATCTCGGAAGCCGAGGCGCGGGCCATGAACCCGGATTACTTCCTGGTGCTGCCGTGGCACTTCAAGGACGGCATCCTGCAACGCGAGCAGAATTATCTTGCCAACGGCGGCAAGATGATCTTTCCGTTCCCGGAAATCGAGATCGTATGAGCGTTGTGGGCGCAAGGCGATAGAACATGGTCAGCGGCCTTATCGTATCCCACAAGGGAGACCATTGCGGGGTCTACCAGTACGGAAGAAATTTGCTTTCAATACTATCGAGCGACAAAAGCATCGCCTGGTCCTACAGCGAATGCGCAAATTTGGAGGAACTGGAAGCGGCTGTTGATCGCGCGAGGCCGGATGCGATCCTGTTCAATCACCATCCTAGCACGACGCCATGGCTAACCGGCGCGCCGGTGGCCGAGCTGGGGGCGACCCTCTTTGGCCTTCTACATGGCGTAGATCAAGCATTAGCTGACAAAGCAAATGCGGATCCCTTCGATTTCCTCATCTGTCTTGATCCGACGCTCATACCGCGCAACCCGAAAACTTTGCGCGCGCCGCGCTTCCTTCCCGCAGAGCCGATGACGCCGCCGCCGCCGCCGGAGGTCTTCACCATTGGCTCCTTCGGCTTCGCGACGCCGGGAAAGGGATTCGACCGCCTTTGCGCGCTTGTCAATCAGCAATTCGATCGCGCCGTCATTCGGCTCAATTTGCCCGCGCATGACAACCCAGATATCGTTTCGGACCAGGATGTTGCCGCCGTCATCGAAAAGTGCCGAAACGCCATCACGAAACCTGGAATTGAGCTGACGATCACGCGTGATTTCTTCGATAACGCGCAAATCGTCGAGTTCCTCGCGTCGAACACGATGAATGCGTTTCTTTACGAGGAAATGCCCTCCTACGGCATTTCCAGCTGTGTCGATTTTGCACTGGCTTCGGGGCGTCCATTCGCGCTAACCCGTTCTTCGACCTTCCGGCACTTGTTCCATGTCAATCCTTCAATATTCATCGAGGACCGCGGTTTGGCGGACATCGCTACGAGCGGCGCGTCGATGTTAGACGCCATCCGCGCCGCCGCGGCGCCAAAAAAAGCAGCCGTGGATTGGAATGCGACGATTCTCGACGCAATTGACTCCATAAAGGCAAGCCGCGCTACCCCCGATGGCCGCGGTTTCAACAAGATGCTCGACGACCGCTCGCGCCACGCTTATCGGGAGGCCCTGGCCGATCTCGCCAAATTTGCCCCTGAAATGCTCGCGCGCAAAATCGAACGCGCTAATATTCAGCAAGCCTTCGCTCTCGACGCCGCCCGGCGGTTTCTCGCCGACTGTCCCAATGCCCGCATTCTCGCAGCGGGATCCTTCGAGGACACCGCGGTGGCGACGCTGTGCGCGCAAGGCTATCGGATCGACGAGGTCGATCCCAACGTCAACGGAATGACGTTGCAAGATTTCTATCTCTCGCCCAACGCGCAGCTCGGTTCCTACGATCTCATCTTGAGCGTTTCGGTGCTCGAACACGTCGCCGACGATGAACAATTCGTCCGGATCATCAGCGAATTCCTGCGGCCTGGCGGGCTCGCGGCGCTCACTGTCGATTTTGCGGAAGACTGGCGTCCCGGCAAGCGCAAGCCGGAGGTCGACCATCGCCTCTACACAACGCGCGACATTTGCGAAAGGCTGATGCCGGCCATCGGAGACTGCGTTCTTGTCGACCCGCCACGGTGGTCCGATGGCGTGGAAGATTTCGAGTACGAAGGATCGCGATACGGATTTGCCGGGTTCGTCTTCCGCAAGCTCGACGCGGACTCGATCCGCTTTGCCGCCAATCGCCCTGTCTGGCGCGAACTTTTATCGGAAGCTTCCCTCAGCAAAGAGAAATTGCGTTCCGGCGACAAGATGACGGCGATAAAGCGGCTGTTCAACTATCGAGGGTAGTTGTCCGCCGGACGAAGATCGTTACGAGCCAACGATTGCCCCACCTGGAGCTGCGAGCGTCGCGCCCCACGGCTTGCTACGTGAACCCCTTCTCAAACCTTTCGCACCACACCTTGCTATTGCGTCGAAATCGCGCGGGCGATGTCACAGCATAGAGGAACCGCGTCCTCAGACTGTCATAAGAAAAGTCGCTGTATGCCATGCGGACGAGTTGATCCATTAGGGTCTTGCTCTCCACCTTTGGATTACGGCTGCACAAGAATTTTCCCAAAAGAAGCATGTTGACATTGAACTCGTGCCTGATGACCCGCCTTACATGATACGCCTCGGCGCTGTCGTGGCCGAAAAACGTATCCGCGATCTTGTGATAACCCTCGATGGCGATCCGAAAGCGATTGACCATGCCCTTGTCCGCGAAGGAATCATTATCTGGACGGCGATCCAGATAAGCTTCGGTCAGACATTTCACGCTCAGACCGCCACGCATCAACTCGAACATCCGCGCCGCATGCGCCCAACAGCTGCCGACGAAATCTTCGTTGAGCGGAATCCGGTCCCAAGTCGCGCGTTTGACGAGGAGCCCGCCCATGAAGCTAAAAAAGGCTTCCGTATTCACAGCCGCACTGAAATATTTCAGCCGACTTTTTTTATCGGAGAGCTCAAAGACAGCGTCGCGAGGCGAATTGACGGTAGGCCACTCCACCCACTGCAATAAATCGATCCTGTATTCCCTATGTTTGCATAAATACAAATCGTGTCCGCTTTTAATCTCATCCAGCGCCTTGCGAAGCGCCCCACCATGCATGATGTCGTCGCCGCTGAACAGCCAGCAGTAGTCGCTCGTGGCGTATTCAACGCATTTCGCCATGTCCCGATCTATTCCGCCTTTGGCGGGCAGCCGAAAATATTTTATGTTTTTCCAGGTCTTCTGGAAATCGGCGACAACGTCCGCCGTATTGTCGGTGGAAGCGCCGTCAAGCACGACGATTTCCACTTTCTCGGCATCATCTTGATGGAGGATGGAATTCAGAGTTTCCGGAATGAATTCTCCGAAATTATATATCGGAATGCAGATGGACAGGTTTGCAGACATCGGTCCGTCGCGCCTTTCGTCGTTCGAACATGCCAGAAGGCTAATCGGGCGAAAGAATACTCAAACGCCAAGCGCACGGCAAGGCCACGAGGCCAGCCGCTCGGGTTCCAAGCCGCAAGGACCCCGCAAGCAAGAATTCGCGACAGAGCGGATTTTTCCACATTGGCGGGCGCACGATCAATGCGCGGCCGTCAGCCGTGTGCGCGTCTCTCGCTCGTATCTCGTGAGCTTCGGGCTGATCGTCACTTCGTATGGCGCGGGTGCGAGTAAAAGGCAGGTCGCCGGAAGAGCGCCGATCGCCTCGCTCGCATGAGCGCGCACTTGGGCGAGATCGAAGGCCTCGCCAGCGATGCAGCGGCCGGCCGCCATGACCGGGCGCAGCAGCGGAACGCCGGGAAGGCTCTCGTCGTGACGGCCGATCACGTCGCCAATCGCCTTTCCGTTGCGAAATTGTCGGAACGCCTGCTTGCGCCCCGGCAGATTGGCTTTGCCCGCCGACAGCTTCATGCGTCCCACCCCGGCGTATTCGGCAAGCTTGTAAGCCATGTCGAGCGTTGGAGCGTCGCCCGACGCCGCCATCTCGGCGCCCACCCCGAACATATCGATCGGGGCGTTGCGGGACGTCAGTTTGTCGATGGCGTCCTCGTCGAGACCGCCGCTCGCCATGATCTTGACGCCGTTCAATCCCGCCTGGTCGAGCATGCGGCGCGCGCTGCGGGCGAGCTGGTCGAGATCGCCCGAATCGAGGCGAATGGCGCGAAGCTTCAGGTCATCGCCGCGCCTTTGCGCGAGCGCAATCGCCTTCTTGACGCCCGCCAGCGTATCGTAAGTGTCGACCAACAAGGTCGTGTCCGGGAAGACTTTGGTGAAAGCGTCGAACGCCTCGGTCTCGGAGGAACATGCTTCAATGAAGCTGTGCGCCACGGTTCCGGCGACGGGAACGCCATAGGCCTTGGCGGCCGCCACATTCGAGGTCGCGGCTACGCCGCCGATGAACAAGGCGCGCGCGCCCTTGGTCGCCGCATCCAACCCTTGCGCCCGTCTGGCGCCGAAATCGACGACCGCGCGTCCGCGCGCCGCCAGAACGATGCGCGCCGCTTTCGACGCCAGGATCGTTTGCAGCCCGATCTGATTGAGAACCAGAGTTTCGATGAGCTGCGCCTCGGCGATCGGCGCCGTGACCTCGAGGATCGGTTCGTTGGCAAAAAATGGCGTCCCCTCGCGCATCGCATCGATGTCGCCGGTGAATCGAAACCCGCGCAGCCAGTCGAGGAAGGACTCCGGAAATGGGCCGAGCGAGCCAAGGAAGCGCAATTGTTCGGGCTCGAAACGCAACGACTGGATCGCGTCCAAGAGATCGCCAAGGCCGCAGGCGATCAGAAAATTGCGGCGGGAGGGGAGCTTGCGCACGAACAAACTGAACGTCGCCCGCTCCGTCATGCCCAGTTCGAAATAGGCGCGAAGCATGGTGAATTCATAGAGATCGGCAAAGAGCGCGTTGCCCGGCAAGACCGCCTCGATCCGGCTGATTTGAAGGTGGGTGAATAAGGGCCTCCCTCCGACCGTCATGCCCGCGCTTGTCGCGGGCATCCACGCAATGACGCCGCGAGAGGATTGAAAAAGTTGCGTAACGTCGTCGCTCCAATTGCATCATTTCGCAATGTCCCGGCGTGGATGGCCGGCACAAGGCCGGCCATGACGGTTGGTGAGCGTTGGCTGGGGCAGGGCCGACCATGACATATGCGAGTCATTGTGCAAGGCCGTTGACGTAGAATTGCGTTTCGGCCTCACGGAAGCCGCGTCTACGGGCCTTCCTCCAATAACTCGGTGATCGAGCCGCCGGTATGGCGCCGCCTTATCGCCTCCGCGATGAGGCCGGCCACGCTGACGAAGTTGAGCCGTCCTTTGAAGTCCGCCAGCTTCATGCCCGTCGGCAAGGGCACGGCGTCCGTGACGACGATTCTGTCGACGGGCGCCTCGCCCAGCACGGCGGCGGCGCGGCTCGAGAAAACGCCATGCGTGGCGGCCAGCCACACGCGGGCGGCGCCGGCCTTGCGGCAGGCGGCGGCGGCGCGCGCCATCGTGCCCCCCGCGCTGATCAGATCGTCGAGCACGATGACCGTGCGCCCCACGACGTCGCCTGCGAAGATTTCGCCGCTGACCTGCCCCATGCTGCGATGCTTTTCCATGAAGCCCTTGGCGACCGGCCTCGCCAGCGCTCGCTCCAATCGCTGTCGGAACAATTCGGCGCGTTTCTCCCCGCCGAGGTCGGGCGAGACGACGGCGACCGGCGCGCCGCCGATCTCGCCCACGAAATGACGCACGAAAACAGCTTGGGCGTCCAGACTCTCGGTCTGGCAACGAAACGCGTTCTGAAACGCCGCGACATTGTGCACGTCGAGCGCCATCACGCAGTTCGTTCCGACCGCTTCGAACATTTGCGCGACGTAGCGTGTGACGACCGGGTCGCGCGGCTTGGTTTGCCGGTCCTTGCGCGCGTAACAAAGATAGGGAACGACGGCCGTGATCCGGGCGGCGCCGGCGTCGCCGAGAGCGCCGATGAAGAACAGCAACCGGCAGAGCTTGTCGGCGCCGCTCTGGCCTTGTTCGCCGTGCAGGCTGAAAATGACGTAAACGTCGCGATTGCGCACGCTAACGAGAGGCCGCGTCTTGTGCTCGCCGTCCTCGAATTCGCGGTCCTCGTGCGGAGCGAGGTCGGCGCCGAGCAGCCGCGCTGCCTGTTCGCCGAATGGTCGACTGCCCCCAAGCGCGAACAGGACAAACCCGTTGTTCATAGAGGTCGACGGGCGCAAGCCGTGCGCGGCCGTTTTGAAGGCGCTGATCGACGCCGCGCCGAGAACGGAATCGATCGTCTTGCCGTCTTCCGACAAAGGCGCGGCCAGGAGTTCGACCGCCGCCCGGGGATGCCCGGGTTCGGCGATGGCAAATTCCGCCAGCACCGCCTCGCCAACTCGCCTCACTTCGTCGAACAGCCGGCGCAGACGCACCGCTTCGCGTCGATTCTTGGCCTGGCTCAGGCGATCGCCAGCCGTGCACGGGCCGAGCAGCGCCTCGATCGCCTGGCCGCCTTCCGCCAACACCCAATCGTGTTCGCCCTCGACCGACCGGCACACGAACATGGCCGCCGCCGCGGCGCCGGTTTTCGGGAAGACAATGCTTTGACGGCGCGGCGCCGGCGCCCCGCCGCGCGCCGCCTCCCATCGTTTAAGGATGAGCCTCAGCGGTTCTTGCTTGGGCAGCGGCGCGAAATCCAAGCGTTCGAACAGTCGTCGCAGACGCGGTTCGGTCATGGCCATGGTCGTCATGCTTCATTCCCCCTCCCCACCCCCTCCCCAACCCTCCCCCGCGCGCTCCGCTTGCGGGAGAGGGGCAGACTTGGCGTGTCATCGAGACCACGCCAATGTTAATCGTTAGCGTCCCCTCTCCCGCGAAGCGGGGGAGGGACAGGGAGGGGGCGTCTCGTTGGCGTCGCCGCTCGCGCCGGCGCGAACGTGACGGGCAAACCAATCGGCGGCGGCGGCGACCGCCGCCTCCAGCGTCCCCGGCTCTTCGAACAGGTGGGTGGCGCCCGGCACGGTGTCGAGACGCGCCTCGCAGCGCAGTTGCCGTAAGGCTTCGCGGTTGAGTTCGAGAACCTCATGGTCCCGGCCCCCGACGATCAACAGGGTTGGCGCCTCGACCTGGGACAAAGCGTCCCCGGCCAGATCGGGGCGCCCGCCGCGCGACACAACGGCCGCGACCCGAGCCGGTTCATGCGCCGCCGCGACCAGCGCCGCCGCAGCGCCGGTGCTGGCCCCGAAGAGGCCGATGGGAAGGTCGTGGACGCGGCTCGATCGCGCCGCCCAATCGACGGCTTCGCGCACGCGGGCGCCAAGCAGCGCAATATCGAAGACGTTTCTGCGGTTTTCCGCCTCCTCGCTGGTCAGGAGATCGAACAGCAAGGTCGCGAAACCCTGGCGAACGAGCTCCTCGGCCACCAACGTATTGCGCGGGCTGAACCGGGAGGAGCCGCTGCCATGCGCGAAAATGATCAGCCCGGTCGGCCGCGGCGGGACGCACAGAACTCCCTCCAGGCCGCGCGGCCCGACCGCAACGTCGATCCTCTCCTGATCTCCCCGCATCTCACAAACCTCGACGCCGCCGGCGCCGGCCTCTTGACCGATCGCCAGCGACGCAACAGGCTCAATCCCCGTCGCCAAGAGCTAAGCGAAGAGAATTGACATTGGTCAAGCCGGGTGGTCTTCGCTTCGCCAACTTCCCACATAGGGTCGGGGGACGCCTCGAAGGAGGAGTGATCATGCAAACCTCGCCCCGCGTCGAATTCCAGGGAATGGAGCCTTCAGCCGAGCTGCGCGCCCGCATCGAACGGCGGATCGGACGTCTTGAAGATCGCTACGGCCGCGCCACCGCGTGTCGAATCGTCGTCAAAGGGCCCAGCGCCCATCATCGCAACGGCGGCCTGTATGAGCTCAACATTCATTTGGCTCTTCCGGACCGACGCGAGGTCGCCATCGACCGCACGCCGCATCTCGACGAACGCTTCCAAGACGTCAATTTCGCCCTTAACGACGCCTTCAAGCGGGCGCGCCGCCAGTTACAGGATGAAGTGCGCCAGATGCGCGGCCAAGTGAAGCTGCATGAGACGACGCCGGTCGGCGTCGTCCGCAAGCTGATGGCGGACGATGGTTATGGTTTTCTCGAGAGCGCCGACGGGCGCCAGATTTACTTCCATCGCAACAGCGTCACGGATCGCGGGTTCGAACGTCTGGCGCTCGGCGAGCGCGTCCACTTCACGGAAGAGCAAGGCGGCAGCGGACCTCAGGCCAGCCGAGTGAGGCCGCTCGGCGAACGCGCTCCTCGGTGACTCTTTGCGTCATGGCGAGCGAAGCGAAGCAATCCAGACACGTAAGGCGGCCCCTGGTATAAGACGCCGCTCGCTTCGATTATCGGTTCGGCGTTGCTCGAACGGCGGGTGTTTTTAAGGGCGCTGCTTTATCATCATCATCGCGGGAGAAGGTTAAAATGCGCATCGGCGTGCCGAAGGAAATCAAAGACAACGAATATCGCGTCGGTCTCACCCCGTCTTCGGCCGTCGAACTCGTCCGACGCGGTCATAAAGTCGTCGTCGAGAGAGGCGCCGGGCTCGGCGCCGGGCTCGCCGATCTTCAGTATGAATCCGCTGGCGCGACCCTCGTCGACGGCCCGGATGCGATTTTCAAAACCGCCGAACTCATTGTCAAGGTGAAGGAGCCGCAGCCCTCGGAACGCGCCAAGCTGCGGGCGGGTCAAGCGCTGCTCGCCTACCTTCATCTCGCGCCCGATTTGGCGCAAACGCGAGACCTGCAGAAGTGCGGGGCGCATTGCATCGCTTACGAAACCGTGACGTCGCCGGAGGGCGGGCTGCCGCTGCTGACGCCCATGTCGGAGGTCGCCGGAAGGCTCGCCCCGCAGGTCGGCGCGCATTGTCTGGAAAGACAGGCCGGCGGACGCGGCGTGTTGCTGGCCGGCGTGCCGGGCGTGCCGGCGGCGGAGGTCGTCATTTTAGGAGGCGGCGTCGTCGGCGCCCATGCGGCGACGATTGCGCTCGGCATGGGCGCCAACGTCATCGTCGCCGACCGCGATCCGGAGGCGCTGCGCCGGCTTGCTCTGCGGTTTGGCAACTCGGTGCGAACGATTTTTTCGACCTACGCCGCGATCGCCGAGTTGGCGAAACGCGCCGATCTGCTGATCGGAGCCGTTCTCGTGGCCGGCGCCGAAACGCCAAAAGTCATCAGTCGCGACATGCTGGCCACCATGAAGCCGGGCAGCGTTATTGTCGACGTGGCGATCGATCAAGGCGGCTGCTGCGAGAGCTCGAGGCCGACGACCCATTCCAACCCGACCTATTTCGTCGATGGCGTCATGCATTACTGCGTAACCAATATGCCCGGCGCGGTGCCGCGGACATCGACATTCGCGCTCAATAACGCCACGCTTCCCTTCGTTCACGCGATCGCCGACAAAGGCTGGCGCAACGCCTTGCGCGACGATGTTCATTTGCGCGCCGGGCTCGCCATTTCCGATGGAAGAATCACCGCCGCGCCGGTGGCCAAAGCGCATGGGCTGGCGCTGACGCCGGTCGAAACGGCGCTGGGACTTTGATGGTTAGCGACGGCGGTCCGCGTCGCGACGCGTCGCTCGGCGTTATATTCTAGGTTATTCATGAATCGAACCAAGGAGGCGACCAATGCGACTGAGTTCGACGGCTTTTGCGGACGGCGCAACCATACCGCGCCGCTTCACCTGCGACGGGGAAGACCTCTCGCCTGCCCTGCAATGGAGCGACGCGCCCGCGCCGACGAAGAGTTTCGTGTTGCTGTGCGACGACCCGGACGCGCCGGCGGGCACATGGCGTCATTGGGCCGCCTATGACATTCCCGCCGATGTGACAAGTCTTGCCGAAGACGCCGGTCGATCCGGCGGCCGAGTAGCGTTCAAGCAGGCGATCAACGATTTCAACCGGCCGGGATATGGCGGTCCCTGCCCGCCGCGCCGGCATGGGATTCATCATTACCATTTCCGCTTGCTCGCCCTCTCGCACAGCGAGCTGGCCTTGCCCGGCAAAGACCCGTCGTGCCAAGAGGTCGAACGACAAGCGCGCCAGCACATGCTTGCGGAGGCCACGCTGGTCGGCGTCTATCAGCGCTAAGATTGGCGAAAAAGGTTCACCCGTCATCCCAAGAAAGACCTCCTAAGAAAGACCTCGGCCCAGGTCTCGTTTGGAAAATTTACAAAGCCGCGGGTTGGGCCAAGGATTGAGCGTTCGATGCCCCATTACGTCGCCATCGTCGAGGAAGAAGAGGGCAAGGCGGTCGGCGTCTGGTTTCCAGACCTGCCGGGCTGCATCTCGGCCGGCGACACGCTCGACGAAGCGATGGCGAACGCCTCGGAAGCCCTCGCGCTATGGGTCGATGTCGCCAAAGAATATGGTCGAACGATTCCGGCGCCGCGCAGCTTGGCCGAACTCAAACGCGATCCAGAAATCGCGGATGAGCTGCGCCGATACATGGTCGCCGTCATTCCGCTAGATACGCATCGATTCGCAGCGACATAAGTTCAAATCGCAATCACCAGCCCAGCGTTCCCAAAATACTCGGCCCACTGTGGATCGGCCTTGATCTCCGACCGGTTCGTTTTCCCACATCTTCCCCCACTTCGATCACGGCTACGCTCCCGGTCAGGACATCGCCGCGATGAGTTTCGGAATTCTTCTCGCGTTCACCGGCGCAACGCTTACGAGTTTGCCAACGAAGTGATGGCGAGCGTGACAGCGGCGCAGATCGCGACGAGCGAAAGAATTGCCATCAAGTCTTTCACGAGCGTTTCTCCTTTTTTGTCTTCGGGCGCACGGGAGCCTCGTTCCGCGCATTCTCTTCGTCAACGCGCGAGCCTGGCCATTGGTTCATCTCCAAGCCCCGATTTTTGGAGAGCTTTCGCATAAAATGGACGGTGCGCGACTCGAGCGGCCGAAAACCGACCCTATGTTGAAACTGGGGCGCTTTGGGCTGCCGAAGCTTGGCCGCGCTCGCGAGGGTGCTTGACGCCGTGTTCGGGCGCGTCTGTCGAACAAATTATCCAAACTGCGCAGTTAGATTATCGGCGCTCGGCAAAAATGGGCGAAGAGATCGCAACAGCGGGATTTAACGAGGCGGATTTCGAGCGGTTCGCCGATCGGCTGCGCGCGGAGACGGAACTCGCGGGGGCGCTGTTTTCCACAGATCGTTTTTCGCAGGTCGATTACGCCTTAGGTTTCGAGATCGAAGCGTGGATCGTCGATCACAACTATTTTCCAGCCTCGATCAATCAGCGATTGCTCGAAACTCTCGCGCATCCGCTCGTCGTCCCGGAATTGTCGCGCTTTAATATCGAGCTTAACTGCGCGCCGCTGCCGCTCGCTGCGGATGCGCTCGATCTGGCCGCCGGCGCGCTTTCTGGTCTTTGGGCCGAATGCAATGGCGTCGCCCACACGCTCGACGCCAATATGGTGATGATCGGAACGCTGCCGACGATCCGCAACGAGGATCTGACTCTGGCCAATATGTCGCCGCTGAACCGCTTCTATGCGCTCAACAATGAGGTGCTGCGCCGACGCCGCGGGCGTCCGATGCAGGTCGATATCGCCGGACGCGATCACCTCGTCTGCGAGCATCGCGACGTGATGCTCGAGGCGGCCACGACGTCGTTCCAAATTCATTTGAAGACGCCGGCGCCGCTCGCGCATCGCTATTACAACGCCGCCATCGCCGCTTCTGGCCCTATCCTCGCCGCCTGCGGAAACGCGCCCTTTCTGTTTGGCAAATCGCTGTGGGACGAGACGCGCATCCCGCTGTTCGAGCAGGCGGTCGACCTTCCCGGAGCGCATGGAGCGGCGCGCCGCGTGACGCTCGGCTCACGCTATCTCGACGAGTCATGTCACGAGATTTTTATCCAAAATCTCAATGAGTATCCGGTTCTGCTGCCGATTTTCTTCGACTCGCCGCCGGAGACGTTGCGCCATTTGCGGCTCCACAACGGCACCATATGGCGATGGATCAGGCCGCTGATCGGCTTTGAGCCCGATTGGACGCCGCATCTGCGGATCGAGCACCGCATACTCCCCGCCGGGCCTTCCATTTGCGACATGATGGCCAACACCGCGCTCTACCTTGGCCTGACCCATCATTTTGTCACCTTGGGCGGCAACGGCGCCGCTGGCGTTCCGTTCGGCCATGCGGTCCAGAATTTCTACGCGGCGGCGCGCCACGGCCTTGACGCCACATTGTTCTGGCCCGGCGTCGGGACAATCGCCGCGGATAGGCTTCTGCAAGAACGCCTCCTTGCTTGCGCGCGCCGCGGCCTCGACGATCTCGGCATCGACGCCGATGGTCGCTTCCTAAATATCATCGAGGCGAGGTTGGCCGCGCGACAAACCGGCGCGAGCTGGCAACGCGACTGCTTCGCGGCACGCGGACGCAACGTGTTCGAATTGATGGCGACCTATTGCGAACGCCAGCGCAGCGGCCTTCCCGTCCACGAGTGGGAGGTCTGAGAGGATGAGCGCGACAGACTTGCAGCTTACGATTTTCGACCGCGTCCCCGACGGCTTTCTCGATTGCCGGCCAACGGAACTTGCCAAGGTCCTGCCTGGGCCGTCGCTCATCGATCTTCCGGGACGCCATCCGCAGCCGCTGTTCGTCTCCGTCCTGCTGCACGGCAACGAAGACAGCGGCGTTGCGGCTGTCCAGGAGGCGTTGCGCCGCCATGGCGCCCGAGAATTGCAACGGCGTCTGATCTTGTTTGTCGGCAATATCGCGGCTGCCGCCTTGAACGTTCGCACGCTGCCGGGCCAGACCGACTACAACCGCGTGTGGCCGGGAACGCTGACGCCGCATGTCCCGGAGGCGCGATTGGCGCGGCAAGTGTTCGATTATGCCGCCGCGCGGCGTCCGTTCGCGAGCCTCGATATCCACAACAACACCGGCTTCAACCCGCACTACAGCTGCATCAGGCGGCTGGAGCAGCCTTTTTTGAGTTTGGCGCGTCTGTTCGGCCAGACCATCGTTCACTTCCGGCGTCCGCTCGGGGTGCAGATCGGCGCATTCTCAACGATCTGTCCCGCGGTCACCGTCGAGTGCGGCAAGACGGGAAGCGTTTCCAGCACAACCCATGCCGTCGAACTGATCGAGGCGTGCCTCTCCATCGCCCACTTGCCGAGCCACCCTGTCTCGCCTCACGACGTCGATCTTCTGCGAACCTACGCGATCGTAAAAATTCCTTCGCATGCGAGTTTCTCCTTCGACGATACGCCTGCCGACTTTCGCTTTCGTTCGGATATCGACCAGCTCAATTTCAGCGAGCTTCCCGCCGGGACGTCATTTGGCCGCGTCGGCAGTAGCGCTACGCGCCTCGAGGTCGTCCCCGGCGCCGAACTCGACAAGGTCGAGGCCTATTTCGATTATCGCGACGGAAACATCCGTCTGACGCAAGGCGTGATCCCGGCCATGCTCACGCGCGATGCGGCGGCGATCCGGCAGGACTGTCTCTGCTATCTCATGCATCGCATCGGGCTGGACGGCGAGCCGCGCCCACCAGGAAAAGCGCGACACGTTGAGGTTTGACGCGGGTCTGTTCGTGCGCCGACAGCAATGACCATGTATAATGCGCAATCCGCTTGATCGGTTTGGACATCGCGATCCGTGAGGTCGAGGCCAAACCCCTGGCCCCTCACCGTACCTCTCCCCGCAAGCGGGGAGAGGAGGCGGCAACGTTACGTTTCTTCTTTGAACTGCGATGTGATCCCCCGCGCGCCCACATGGGTCACGAAGCTTGTGGGGGGCGCCGATGACTCCTCTCCCCGCTTGCGGGGAGAGGTGAGGTGAGGGGCTCGGGGTATTCGCGAAACGGAACTGATCGCCCATGCCTTCGCTGTTCGACGCCTCGCTCAACCTCTCGCCACGCGACGCGCTCGCCGTTTCCTTGCTGCCGCCGGCCGGGGCGCCGCCTGTCGAATGGCGCGTCAGTGGGGGCCTGACGCCTTATGAGGCGGCCGTGGCCGAAATGGAGTCTCGCGCGGACAGGATCGCCGCCAGCGCGGCGCGCGAGCAGGTTTGGCTGTTGGAGCATCCGCCGATCTATACCGCCGGCGCCTCGGCCAAGGACGCCGATCTGTTGGAGGCGCGTTTTCCCGTGCACCGAACGGGGCGCGGCGGACAGTTCACTTATCACGGCCCCGGTCAGAGGCTGGCCTACGTCATGCTCGATCTGACGCGCCGGCGGCGCGACGCGCGCGCCTTCGTTTGCGCGCTGGAGGCCTGGCTGATCGCGACGCTGGGCGTTTTCGGGGTCGTCGGCGAGCGGCGCGAAGCCAGAGTGGGCGTCTGGACACAGCGTCCCGACAAGCCGCGCGGGTCGAATGGCGAGATGGCGGAGGATAAAATCGCCGCGCTGGGCGTGCGCATTCGCCGCTGGGTGACCTTCCATGGCGTCGCGCTCAATGTCGCGCCGGACCTTGCGCATTTTTCCGGCATTGCGCCCTGCGGCGTCCGCGAGCCGCATCTGGGCGTCACCAGCCTCGCCGATCTCGGCGTCAGCGCCGACATGAACGAGGTGGACGCGGCGCTGCGCAAGGCGTTCGAGGAAATTTTCGGGAAGACGATCCGGATATGAGACAGTTTTTGCGAGCCTGAAGGCTCGCGGTCCGGCAGGCGCGTGGACCGCGAGCCTTCAGGCTCGCACAGACTGCTTTCGAACGAAGGCGGCGCTCGCCTCATTTTCAAAACGCCACGACGAACCCGCGCTCTCCGCCGCCTTCCTGCAAGGCCTGTTCATCCGCATCCTCGATGCGGAGGGCGTCGACGCGCGCCAACATCGGTCCGCGCCGGCAGGATTGCTCGGTCGCGACAACGGCGGCGGGCGGACCGGCGAGAACCATCTCCACCGCGCCATCGCGACGATTGCGCACCCAGCCTTGGAGGCCGAAGCGTCCGGCTTCCCGGGCGACGAAGGCGCGATAGCCCACCCCCTGCACGCAGCCTTCGACGACGATGCGAACGATACGGCGCTCCCTCTTGCTCACAGCGCCCTCTATACGGCCAAATTGTCGATGAGGCGCGTCTTGCCCAGACGCGCGGCGACGAGCAAGCGCACCGGACCATCCTGGCGTCGCGCGATGTGCGCCAGCGTCTCGCCGTGCCGCGCCTCGAGATAATCGACCGAAAATCCTAACGTCGCGAGCGCCTCGCGCGCTTTTCCCATGACATCGCCGATCGGCTCGCCCGCCACGATTTTGCGCGCGCAATCGACCAGCGCCTTATAAAGCGCCGGCGCCGCGCGCCGCTCCTCGAGCGACAAATAGACATTGCGCGACGCCATGGCGAGACCGTCGTCCTCGCGCAGCGTCGGCGCGGCGATGATCTGCGTCTTCATGTCGAGGTCGCGCGCCAAGCGGCGAACGACCAGCAATTGCTGGTAATCCTTCTCGCCGAACACCGCGATGTCGGCCTGCGCCTGATTGAGCAGTTTGGCGACCACGGTGGCGACGCCTGAAAAATGGGTCGGTCGGAACCGATCCTCGAGATCGGCCTTCGCCGGACCTTCAAGATGCAAGGTCGTCGCAAAGCCTTGTGGATACATCGTCTCGACTGAAGGCGCGTAGCAGAGGTCGGCGCCGACGCTCTCCAGTCGTTCGAGATCGGCGTCGAGCGAGCGCGGATAGTTGGCGAAGTCCTCCGCCGGGCCGAACTGCGTGGGATTGACGAAAATGGAGACGATCGCCCGCTCCGCCCGGCGCCGCGCTTCGGCGACGAGCGACAGGTGCCCCGCATGCAAGGCGCCCATCGTCGGCACGAGCGCCACGCGCTCGCCGGCGGCGCGCCAGACGCGCACGTGCTCGCGCAAGTCCGCGATGGCGCGAACGAAGGGAACAGTCATGGCGACGGTGGCGCTCATGCCGGCTTTCCACGCCCGAGCTCGCGCGACAGGCTTTCGAGATAGGCAATATAGGGCGCGGGCAGGCGCCACGAGCGTCCAGCCGCGATCACGCTTGCGAGATAAGCTGGGTCCGGCGCGCAAGGCTGCGCCGTGACGCCCACATAAACCAGCGCCCGCGCGAACCCGCTCGGCTCGCGCAACACCGGCTGCACGACTTTCCGATAGAGGCCGCGCCTTATCTCTTCGTAACGATCGAGCGCCGGAACGTCGGACAAGGCCAGATCCCAGAGCACGCCATGCACATCGGCGCGCGGGTCGGCGGCGACGCTGGCCCAGCCGGGCGCCATGATGATGAAGCGATGCCGGGCCAAGCGGGCGACGCCCAGCGCGCGCGATCTGGGACAGCGCGCGGCCATGGCGGCCCGGTCCATATTGGCGCCATAGGCGAAATAGAGCGGCATGCAAAAACCTCAAAAGCCCTCTAAATGGCTTCGATGTGGACGGTCGCCAAATTGCAAAGCGAGCGCCGGGCGCAAATCCCTCCTCGCGCCGGCCGCGACCATGATATATCCACGAGCGCAAGGGAAGGGTGGCCGAGCGGTTTAAGGCAGCGGTCTTGAAAACCGCCGTGGGTCCAAAGCCCACCGTGGGTTCGAATCCCACCCCTTCCGCCACCCTACGCCTTCGGCTTCGAGTGGCAGGCCACGCAGTGGACTGACAACCGAAGGCGATTAGGCGTAGGTGTCTCCCGAAGCTCCGCGAGGAGCGAAGGGAGACCGGCGCTCCATGTGGTACGTATATTTCCTTCAATTGAACAATGGAGACGTCTACGTCGGATCGACGAATGACCTTCGACGAAGATTGATTTGAAATGCCCTCCCGCCATACTCGCTCGTTTTGCTCAACCTCTTCGTCGGGTCTTGCGCGCTCGCGTCGGACGCGAGCCCGCCAATTCGCCGTGGCGAAGCGACGGCCGCGCGCCGCCGCGCTGGCCTCGCGCCCCCAACGCTTCAGAACGCAACACTTCGAATCTCAACGCTCCGGCGATCGGCGCGGCTTCGACGAGCTTTACCTCGATGCGATCGCCGAGCCGATAGCTTTCGCCCGAGCCGGTCGCCGTGAGCGCATGTCCCGCTTCGTCGTAACGGAAATATTCGCGCCCGAGCGTCGCCGCCGGCACGAAGCCGTCCGCGCCGGTGTCGAGCAGCCGCACGAACAAGCCGGCGCGCGTCACCCCGGATATGCGCGCGCTGAAGCGGGCGCCGATCTGGCCGGCGAGATGCGCGGCGATAAGCCGGTCCACGGTCTCGCGCTCCGCCGCCATGGCGCGCCGTTCCGCGCCCGAAATGCGCGCCGCGATCTCGGCGAGTTCGCCCGGCCCCATGTCGGGAAGCCCGCCTAGGCCGAGTTTTAGGGCGCGGATCAGCGCGCGATGCACGATGAGATCGGCATAGCGGCGGATGGGCGAGGTGAAATGCGCATAACGGCGCAGGTTCAAGCCGAAGTGGCCATAATTGTCGTGCGTGTACTCGGCCTGCGCCTGGGTGCGCAAAATGATCTCATTGACAATGTTCTCATGCTCCCTGCCGCGCACCCGCGCCAGGATCACGTTGAAATGCGAGGGCCGCAAGGTCTGGCCCTTGGCCAGTTTCACGCCGATCGTCGCAAGGAACTCCGACAGCGCCGCGATTTTTTCGCGCGAGGGCTCGTCATGGGCGCGGTAGATGAGAGCCTGGCGGTTCTCCTCCAGGACTTCGGCGGCGGCGACATTGGCGAGGATCATGAATTCCTCGATCAGACGATGCGTCTCCAAGCGCGGCGGCGTGGTCACCCGCTCGACCGCGCCCTCGTCATTCAATAAAATCTTGCGCTCGGGCAATTCGAGTTCGAGCGGCGAGCGCAGCTCGCGCGCATGGCGCGCGGCGTGATAGGCCCGATAGAGCGGCCTCAAGACGCTCTCGAGCAACGGCGCGCAGTACGCGTCTGGCTTTCCGTCGACGGCGTCTTGCGCCTGGGCGTAATGGAGCTTTGCCTTGGAGCGCATCATAATGCGGTGGAAGGAATGGTCGATCTTGCGTCCCTTGGCCGAGAGACGCATGCGCACGGCCAGCGCCGGCCGGTCCTCGTCGGCGCGCAGCGAACACAAATCATTGGATATCCGCTCCGGCAGCATGGGCACGACGCGATCGGGAAAATAAACCGAATTGCCGCGCTCCAGCGCGTCCCTGTCGAGCGCCGAATGGGGCCGCACGTAATGCGCGACATCGGCGATGGCGACGGTCACGACGAAGCCGCCTTCGTTGTCGGGCGCGGCGTCGGGGGCGGCGAACACGGCGTCGTCATGGTCCTTGGCGTCGGGCGGATCGATGGTGACGAGCGGCAGCGCGCGCCAGTCCTCGCGATGCGCATCGCCCGTTGAGCGGAGCGCCGGCGCACGGGCGGCTTCCGCGAGCGCCTCGGGACGGAATTCGACCGGAATGTCATGGACCCGCAGAGCAATGAGGCTCACGGCCTTTTCGCTGGCCAGCGATCCCAGCGTTTCGCGCACGCGCGCGTTTGGCGCGCCGTAGCGGCCCTTGCCGAGAATGTCGACGGAAACGAGGTCTCCGTCGCGCGCCTCGCCGCGATCTTCGCCGGCGATGGCGAGCTCGCGGCCGGCCTGTTTCTTGTCCACGGGCTCGAGCCGCGCCGCGCCATTCGCCGCGACGCGCAAAACGCCAATCACGCGCGCCCGCGCCCGCGACAGCAGTTTGACGACGCGCCCCGTATAAGGCGGATCGTGGGGCCCGGCGTCAGGGTCGGGTTCGGCGCGAACCAGCGCGCGGTCGCCGACCCCTGGCGCAGGCTCGCCGGGGCGCGGGCGCCGGGAAACGCCGAGCAGAATGCGCGGCGGCGGCCCGAGTTCATCGGCGTTCCATTCGGCCGGGACGGCGATGAGTTCGCCGTCGCGGTCGCGTCCCGTGACCTCGGCGACCACCACCGCGGGCAGAACGCCGGGTTTGACGAAGCGCTTGCCGCGCCGCTCCAGCGCCCCGTCAGCTTCGAGTTCGCCCAGCAGGCGCTTTAACGCGATGCGATCCCCCCCTTTGACGCCAAAGGCGCGGGCAATCTCGCGCTTGCCGATCTTGCCCGCATGGCCTGCCTTGTTCATCGCTTCGCGCTGGCGCGCAACGAAGGCGAGGATGTCGTCGCGGGACGGAAGCGCGGGCGAACTCGAACCGGTCACGCTCTTGGGTTTGATCAAGGTCGGTCTCGTGGCGGCAGGTTGAACGACATTCGTCGCGTCGAAAGACAATATATTCTTGAACGCGCGGAACCGGGAAACCCATTTTAAACCATTTTAGAGGAATTCTCGCCCGAGGCGGCGGCGATGGATGTCGACATTTCTCAAGGCTATAACTGTAATGATCAATTTAGACGCCCTTTAAACTGACTGCCGTATAAGGTTGAGCGTGACGATTCATACGCGAGGGCCGCCGAATGACCCGTTTGTGCACAGCCAGGGCGAAGTTTATTGACCTGTTCATTCGCTTCCAGCGCGATCGATCCGGCAGCTATGTCATCATCACCGCGTTGCTCCTGCCGGTGCTCGTCGGTTTCGCCAGCCTCGCCGCCGAATCGGGCCTCTGGTTCTATGAGCATCAGACCATATTGAGCGCAGCCGATGCAGGCGCCGTGAGCGCCGCCACGGCGGGCGGCAATTTTTTTGCAGAGGCCAGCGGCGTCACTGCCTCGTACGGCTTTGCCGACGGCGTGAACGGCGTTACCGTGACTGTGAACCAGCCGCCGCAATCTGGAAGTTTTAAGAGCGCGCCGGGCGCCGTCGAAGTTATCGTACAGCAGACACGACCCCGGCTTTTTTCCGTCCTCTACAGTTCGACTCCGGCCACCATTAAGGGGCGAGCGGTCGCTGTGCGAAGCAATGCAGGAACGGGCTGCGTGCTCGCGCTCAACCGCACCGCCGGCGGAGCCATTTCTACGCAAGGCGCCGCCCAGGTCGTCCTTCAAGGCTGTAGCGTATATGATAACTCCGGCAGCGTCTCAGCGCTTTCGCTCAGTGGCTCAGCCACGATTTCGACCAGCTTCGTCGGGCTCGTCGGCGGCATTTCCGGGAACGGCGCCATTACGGCGACGAATGGGATCAGGACCGGCGTCGCGCCGGCGATCGATCCATACGCTGCCGTGGCGCCGCCGCCATTCTTCGGCTGCGATCAGCATAATTTCACCGCAAAGTCGATCGTGACGATCAATCCTGGGGTCTATTGCGGCGGCATTAGCCTCAACGCCGGCGCCAATTTGACGCTCAACCCCGGCGTCTATTATCTGGATAAAGGCAGCCTTTCGGTGGTTGGCGGGGGGACGATCTCCGGCGACGGGGTGACGCTGGTGTTCACCTCGAGCACCGGCGGCAATTGGGCCACTGCGAAGGTCGCCAGCAATGCGAACGTCAATTTGACGGCGCCGACCACGGGTCCGACCGCCGGAATCGTCATCTTTGGCGACCGCAACATGCCCGTCGGCACGTCATTCCAGTTTAACGGCGGCGCTGCGCAATCCTTTGGCGGGGCGATTTATGCGCCGCAGGGGGCGCTCGATTTTGTCGGCGGCTCCAGCACGGGCGGCGGCTGCACCCAGCTCATCGGCGACACCATCTCGTTTTCGGGCAACTCGAGTCTGCAGGTCAACTGCAACGCTGCCGGAACCAAGGCGATCGGCTCGGCAACGGCGACGCTGGTCGAGTGAGCTGCGGAAGGGCCGACAGCCCTTGCGGATGATTCTCTGCAAGTGCGCCATTGCGAGCGAAGCGAAACAATCCAGTTTGCGCGCAAGGCTCTGGATTGCTTCGCCTTCGGCTCGCAATGACGGCGGCTCGGCAAGCGGCGCTCCGACATCTTGCGCGCGAGCGAACCAGCGATTTGGCCCCGTGTTGTGGCGATGACAGTCCCAATTACGTCGAACTTTCTTTTGCGGCTTTTAGCGCTTTTTCGAGTTTGTTTTCCGCGCCTTCTTTGTCGCGGCTTTCTTGCCGGGCGCCGCTTTCCTTGCCGGCTTCGAATCCTTGAACGGAATCTCGTTGCTCCGGCCGATCGCCTGCTTGGCTTTGGCCGCCGCCTTGGCGAGCGCCTTCTTTGCCGCGGCTTTCGTCGGCGCCTTCTTGGCCGCCGCCTTCCTGGCCGGCGCCTTCTTTTTCACCGGCCCGCCCTTCGCCTCTATGAGGCGGATCGCCTCGTCGAGCGTCACCTCGTCCACTGACGCGCCTTTCGGCAAAGTGGCGTTGACCTTGCCGTGGCTCACGTAAGGGCCGTAGCGCCCCTCCCGCACGGCGACGACGCCGCCCTCGGGGTGCTCGCCCAGTGCGCGTCCGCCAGGCGCCGCCCCCTTCGCCTTGGCGGCGAGCAGGTCTACGGCCTGCGCAAGCGTCAAGCTCGCGGGATCGATTCCGCGCGCAATCGTCGCGTTGATCTTCCCCCAACTGACATAGGGACCGAAACGCCCGCTCTTGACCGTGACCGGGGCGCCTTGCGGATGCTCGCCGAGCGCGCGGCCGGGATCTGCGGGGCGGCCGAACCGCGCGCCGCCGCTCTCTTTTTGCACGATGAGATCGATGGCGCGGTTGCCGCCGATCGACAGGACGTCGTCGTCGCGGCCGAGATTGGCGTAGGTCTTGCCGTGCTGCACATAAGGGCCGTAGCGCCCGACGCCGGCGACGATCGGCTCCCCCGAGGCCGGATGACGCGCCACCTCGCGCGGCAATGCGAGCAAGGCGATCGCTTGCGCCAGCGTCAGTTCGTCAGGCTTGACGCTCTTTGGGAGGGAGGAGCGCTTGGGCTTTTCGCCCTCGCTCGCCTCGCCCTCCTGCACATAGGCGCCGAAGCGCCCATTGCGCAGCGTGATCTCGGCGCCCGTTTCGGGATCTTGACCCAAAACCTTGACGCCCGGCTGCTGGCCGTCGATCACCTCGCCCGTCGGCGGCGACAGCGTGCGGGTAAACCGGCATTCGGGATAATTCGAGCAGCCGATGAACGCCCCGAATTTGCCGAGCTTCAGCGACAATTGCCCCGCCTTGCACGCCGGGCAGGCGCGTGGCTCAGAGCCATCGGCCTTGGCGGGAAAAATGTGCGGTCCGAGCAGGTCATTGAGACTGTCCAGAACCTGGCTGGTGCGCAGCTCCTTGGTGCCGTCCACGGCGCCAGAGAAATCCGTCCAGAAGTCGCGCAGCAGCGCTTTCCAGTCGATTTCGTTGTTCGAAACCTGATCGAGCTTCTCCTCAAGATCGGCGGTGAAATCGAATTCCACATAGCGGGCGAAGAAGCTCTCGAGGAACGCCACCACGAGGCGGCCCTTGTCCTCGGGAACGAGGCGCTTCTTGTCGAGCCGCACATAGTCGCGCTCGCGCAACACGGCGAGCGTCGAGGCGTAGGTGGACGGGCGGCCGATGCCGAGCTCCTCCATGCGCTTGACGAGGGTGGCTTCGGTGTAACGGGGCGGGGGTTCGGTGAAGTGCTGCGCCGCCTCGATCTTCTCGCGCGTCGCCGGCTCGCCGGCCTGCATCGGCGGCAGACGCCCGCCGTCTTCGTCCGCCTCGTCGTCGCGTCCTTCTTGGTAGAGTTCGAGGAAGCCGGAAAAGCGCACGACCTGGCCGCTGGCGCGCAGCTCCAAGGCGCGCGCCCCGGCCTTGGCGTCGATCTCGACGCTGGTGCGTTCGAACTCGGCCGACTCCATCTGGCTCGCGATGGCCCTCGTCCAGATGAGCTCATAGAGCCGCGCTTGTTCGGGCTCCAGATGGCGCGCCACGGTCTTGGGCAGACGCGTGAGGTCCGTTGGCCTGATCGCCTCGTGCGCCTCCTGCGCATTCTTGGCCTTGGTCGCGTACTTGCGCGGCGCTTTGGGCACAAAACGGTCGCCGTACTTTTGGGCGATGACCCGGCGGGCGCTGGCGACCGCCTCGGGCGCGACATCGACGCCGTCGGTTCGCATGTAGGTGATGAGGCCCGCCGTCTCGCCGCCGATGTCGACGCCTTCATAGAGGCGCTGCGCGATGCGCATGGTCTGCGCCGGCGCGAGGCCGAGCTTGCGCGAGGCCTCTTGTTGCAGCGTCGAGGTGGTGAACGGCGCGTAGGGGTGACGCTTGACAGGCTTTGCTTCCACCGAGCGGATCGTGAACGACGCGTTCTCCAGCGCGCGCTTAAAATCCTCGGCTTCTTTGTCCGAGCCGACGTCGAGACGTGCGATCTTCTCGCCATCAGCCCCGACCAAGCGCGCGCTGAAAGGTTCGCCGCCTTTGGTCTTCAGATGCGCGATAATCGACCAATACTCGCGCGAGACGAATTTCTCGATCTCCAATTCGCGGTCGCAGACGAGACGCAGGGCGACCGATTGCACCCGGCCGGCCGAGCGCGCGCCCGGCAGCTTGCGCCACAGCACCGGCGACAGGGTGAAGCCGACCAGATAATCGAGCGCTCGTCGCGCGAGATAAGCGTCGACCAGCGCCTGGTCGATTTCGCGCGGATGCGCCATCGCTTCGCGCACCGCGTCCTTGGTGACGGCGTTGAACGCCACCCGCTGGATGCGCTTGCCGGCGAGCACGCGTTTTTTCTTCAATATGTCGAGCAGATGCCAGGAAATGGCCTCGCCCTCGCGGTCCGGGTCGGTCGCCAAGATGACCCTTTCGGCGCCTTTGACCGCCTCGGCGATGGCTGAGACGCGCTTCGCCGACTTGGCGTCGGTCTCCCAGATCATCGCGAAATCGCTATCGGGATCGACGGAGCCGTCTTTCGGCGACAGGTCGCGGACATGGCCGTAACAGGCGATGACGTTGAAGCCGCGGCCGAGATATTTGTTGATCGTCTGGGCCTTGGCCGCCGACTCGACGATAACGACGTCAGTCATCAAATGTTTCCTTGCAAACTCCCCTGATGGGGTCCTTGTTGGCGGAGCTCTGTTCTCCCCTCACAAATCTTCAGCGAAAGCTTTGGGAGCCCCTTCGCGCGCGAGGATGGGCAAAAGGCGCCTCGCCTGTCAAACGGCGGGCGGACCGCCCCAGCGGTCTTGGCCCGTTTTTCCGCCACATGCAGGGAGCGGACCGCGAGCTTCGCAGCGCGGCGCAGGCGCTCGGCGCGCCGCTGCTCGGCATGTGATACGCTCGTTCCGTTGCGCGCGCTGTTACAAATCCCGCGTATCCACGACTTCGACCCCATGACTGGCGCGAAAGCGCGCGTCATTGGTCAGAAAGACGGTGGAATTCGTTTCGATCGCCGCCAGAAAGTGAAGCGCGTCCACGAGCTTCAACCCCTTGTAGGCGCCAAGCCGGGCCGCGCGCTTCAGGCTGTCGTCATCGACTGAGACGAGTTCGAACATTCGCAATTCGTAAAAGGTCTCGAGATACTCTCGTTCCAGCGCGGGACTGTCCAATTTGTAGGCGCCGTGGAGACATTCGGCGACGCCGATCTCGCTGGCGACGAGCGGAATATTCGCGTGGACGGCATGTTCGATGACGCGGGCGATGGCTTTTTGAAGCGCGTCCGCACGTTCGAAAAAATAGATGATCGCATTCGCGTCGAAATAGATTTTCGACGCGTGACGTATTCGTTCATTCATTGCCGCGGAATTCGCGGCTGCGTTGTTCGAGCGCTTCGACAGATTGTTCGCCGATTAGCCGAACCCCGACGCCGCCTTTCGCCAACATGGCGTCGAGACGCCGTTGCGCATGATCGCCGTTCTGCGCGCGGATGGTCTCGAGCAAGTGGCGCTTCAAGGTCTCCTCGACGAGAAAGGAGCGGGAGCGGCGCGTCTTCCTGGCGGCGTCGTCCAGGAGTTTGCGTGTTTTCTCCGAGAGCCGAATGGAGGTCGGGGGCGCCGCCGACGGCATAGCCAGTCTCCACATTTTGCTGTTAGTTGGATGTAGTCGATAATAGTCGCGAGGGGTGGAGAGTCAAGCAGTCCCTGCCATCACGATTGCGCTTGGCGTCCCGCCGCTATATATGAGCGTCATCCCCAGCATTGGATGAAATCTCAAGGTTTTAAGCCTTGGCCGGGCGGCGGCGCCGGGCTTTTCGCTCATGCCTGTGGACGCAACAAAAAAAGGAGAAACATCGATGAGCAACGCTCCGCTCATGCCCAAGGCGACTGCCGTCTGGCTCGTCGAGAACACGTCGCTCACCTTCGATCAGATCGCTGATTTCTGCAAACTGCATCCGCTCGAGGTCAAAGGCATCGCCGACGGCGAGGTGGCGGCCGGCATCAGGGGCCATGATCCGATCACCTCGGGCCAGTTGACGCGCGAGGAGATCGCCCGCGGCGAGGCGGACGCCGCCTGCCGACTGACGCTCTCTGTCTCCAAGGTCAAGGTTCCCGAGGTCAAGCGGCAGCGCGGGCCGCGCTACACGCCGCTGTCGCGCCGCCAAGATCGTCCCAACGCCATCTTGTGGCTTGTGCGCAACCATCCGGAATTGAAGGACGCGCAGATCATGCGTCTCGCCGGCACCACCAAGACGACGTTGAAGGCCATCCGGGAGCGCACCCATTGGAACTGGGCGGGGTTGACGCCCATGGACCCGGTCTCCCTGGGGCTGTGTTCGCAGATCGATCTCGATTTCGAGGTCAACCGGGCGGCCAAGGATCGTCCCGCCGCGCCGGAGGAGCACGGCCAGATGCTGGTCCCGGCCCAAGTCACGACGAGCGCGCGGCCCGAGCCCGTGACCACCGAAGACGTGTTTGGCAAGAGCGCCCCCGCTCCTGCCGTGGAAGAGGAGCATTTCGACGCCGATCGGGTGTTTAGAAAGCTCAAGGACATCGATCGCGGCGATTAATTTTCCGGCGGGCGCGCGACAGCATTTTTTAGCGCAAACGGTTGTCCGCTTCGCTCAAAAAATTAGTTAAAGACGCGCGACGCCAGCGGCCGTCGTCGACGGCCGTTGACGTCCTCAATCTCGCATCATGATCTTCGAGCAGTGACGCACGTTTCAAAAAAAGATCATGCGGCGGAACAACCAGCGGGCGCAACCGCGAGCGCGTGAGACGATTTCGCTCCACGTCGCGTTTGCTCAAAGTGGCGGCGCGGCCGGAGCTGGCGCCGTTTATTTGAAATACATCCCGAGGATGCCCCCGAGCAGCCCCCCGATGACGACGGCGGCGATGGCGGCAGGGAAGCCGAGAGCGCTAGCGCCGAGCACTCCGCCGAGGACGGCGCCAGCGCCGCCGAGCATATAGACGTTGTTGGTCAGTTCCGGTTCGAACTCAGCCATGGTCGAAACTCCTCTTTTGTTTTGTTTGCCGAACCTTCCGGCCTTATTCGTTTACTTGGCGATGCGCGGAGGGTTCTTGTCCCCGTGGGGGCCGTCGTTGCGGCGAATGCAAGGTTAACACAACCTCGCGGTCTGTCTACCTAGGGCCGCTTTTTGGCATACGCAAAAAGTTTGTTCGCAGATCCGGCGAAGCCTCAGGCGTCGGCTCCGCGCCGTCGCCGCGCGATCCGTCGGGCCAAGTCTTCGTCGGGCCAAGTCTTCGTCGGGCCAAATCCTGGCGCCTAGTGTCCTGGCGCCTAGTGTCCTGGCGCCTAGTCGCGTTCGGCTTCGCTTGGCGCTATACACCCGGCATGACTGCAAACATGACCGCCGAGACCCGCGGACAGGCAACGCGCGCTCTGGCGCCTCTCCAGCCGCTTCTTCCCTATGCCCTGCGTTACAAAGGACGGATCGCCCTTGCCTTTGTCGCGCTAAGCGTCGCGTCGCTGGCGACGCTCGCGGCGCCGCTCGCCGTGCGCGGCATGATCGATCACGGCTTCTCGTCGGAAAGCTCGGGCGCGATCAATTCCTATTTCGGCGCGATGATCGCCGTCGTGGCGACGCTCGCGTTGGCTTCGGGGGCGCGCTACTACCTCGTCATGACGCTCGGCGAACGCGTCGTCACGGATCTGCGCACCGACGTCTTCCGTCACCTCGCTAGCCTCGACGCGGCGTTCTACGACACGGCCAAGATCGGGGAGCTGGTCTCGCGTCTCTCCGCCGACACGACGCAAATGAAGGCGGCGTTCGGCTCGTCCGCCTCGGTGGCGCTTCGCAATCTTTTCCTGTTTGTCGGCGCCATCGTCATGATGGTGGCGACGAGCCCCAAACTCTCGGGGCTGGTGCTGGTGGCCATTCCGATCATCGTGCTGCCGCTCATCGCCTCCGGCCGCGTCGTGCGCAAGCGGTCTCGCCACGCGCAGGATACGCTGGCGGGGGCGAACGCCTACGCCACCGAGAATTTGGCCGCCGTGCGCACCATGCAGGCCTGTGGCGCGCAACAGTCGACCATCGGGCGTTTTTCGCGCGCCGCGGAGGGCGCCTATGAGGCCGCGCTGGCCGCCACGAAGACGCGCGCCATCGTCACCACCATCGGCATCTTCTTGGCTTTTGCCAGCGTCGTCGCGGTGTTGTGGCTCGGCGCGACCGACGTGCTTGCCGGGCGCATCAGCTCGGGCCTGTTGTCGCAATTCGTGCTCTACGCGGTGCTCGGCGCGAGTTCGCTGGGCGAGCTCTCGCAAGTGTGGAGCGAGGTTCAGGCGGCGGCGGGCGCCGCCGGACGCATCGGCGAAATTCTCGCCATTAGGCCGAAGATCGTCGCGCCGGCAAGGCCGGTGGCGTTGCCGCGCCCGCCGCGGGGGCGCATCGTCTTCGACAATGTCAGTTTTTCTTATCCCAGCGGCCGTGACGGCGCAGCGATCGACCGGCTGAACCTAACGGTCGAGCCGGGCGAGCGCGTCGCCATCGTCGGTCCCTCGGGCGCCGGCAAATCAACGCTGTTCCAGCTGCTGCTGCGTTTCTACGATGTGAGCAGTGGATCGATCCGGCTCGACGACATCGACGTGCGCGATCTCGATCCGGCGGCTTTGCGCGCGACGATCGCCCTCGTGCCGCAAGAGCCGGCGGCGTTCGGCGCGTCGGTTGCGGAAAATATCGCCTATGGCCGGGACGGCGCCTCGCACGATGCAATCGTCAGAGCCGCCGAGCGCGCCCAGGCGACCGGCTTCATCGCCGCTCTGCCGGGAGGCTACGACACGCGGCTCGGCGAGCGCGGCGTGACGCTGTCGGGCGGCGAGCGTCAGCGCCTCGCCATCGCGCGGGCGATCCTCGCGGATGCGCCGGTGCTGCTGCTCGACGAGGCGACCTCGGCGCTCGACGCCGAAAACGAGGCGCTGGTGCAAGAAGCGCTGCGTGGCGTCATGGCCGGCCGCACAACGCTCGTCATCGCCCATCGCCTCGCCACCGTGCTGGAGGCGGACCGCATTCTGGTCATGGACGGCGGCCGCATCGTCGAGGAAGGCACCCACGCGAGCCTCATCGGCGAGGGCGGGCTTTACGCGCGCCTGGCGCGGCTGCAATTCGACGCCGGCCGGGCGGCGCTCGCCGCGCACGACGCCCACGACGCGACTGCGGCGGAGTGAGGGCGCCGACTCGAATGGGCGTTACCTCCTTCTCCCGCTTGCGGGAGAAGGTGGCGCGCGAATGCGCGACGGATGAGGGCGGGCGGCGCGCCAGATTCGCTGCATTCGGAAAACGGCAAGCGCCCTCATCCGACCCTCGCTGACGCGAGGGCTGCCTTCTCCCGTTTCACGGGAGAAGGAATGCGCGCCGAGCCAAATTGATTGATTTCTTATGAGCGGACGCGTCGCGATGTCGAGCAACGCGTATCATGTCCCCGTAATTCGTAATTGCTGCGGCCTCTTGACTTGCGCAATTTGCGCGACTTGCGCTTTTCGCGCAAGTCACGTATATTGGCATTTCAGAGGTCCACGAATTGGATACAGATATGGCAAAGACGCAAGCCGTGCCCGCCGCGGAATTCACCCGCAATTTCGGCCGTTATCGCATGCTCGCTCAGAAGGGAGCGGTCCCGGTGACCAGCCATGGGCACATCACCGGCTATTTCGTGCCGCCGGACGAGTACGAGGAATTCGAGCGCTTCCGGGCGCAGCGCCACAGTTTCGCGACCGTCGATCTGGCCGAGGACAAAATCCGCGCGATCGCCGCCGCCCGCATGGACCCGCGTCACGATCATCTCAACGGCGGGGATAGCGAATAGTCTACTCGTTACTCTCTATTCGCTATTCTCTGCTCTGCGCGCCCATGGTCCGCGATGCGTTCGTTGCGTTTCACAAGGCCGGACAGACGAAAACGACGTCCCGCGCATGAAAGTCTGCGTTGGGCTCGCCCCCCAAGTCTCTTGCTTCGAACACTCCCGCTTCGAAACCTTTGCCTTCCGAATGATTAATGCTATGAGCACGCGCCAACCCCAAGGTGGTCGCGTCGGCGGCTTCGCCTGTTTCGCCCGGCCCCGCGCAAAGGAGTTGGCTCATGCATTCTAGGTTGCCCGCCTCGAGCGAGGCTCTGACCTTCGACGATGTGCTCCTGCGCCCCGGTCATTCCCAGGTCATGCCCTCGCAGGTCGATGTCTCGACGCGGCTGACGCGCGAGATCGCCCTCAGCCTGCCGATCATTTCCTCGGCCATGGACACCGTCACCGAGGCGCGGCTGGCCATCGCCATGGCGCAGGCGGGCGGCATCGGCGTCATCCATCAAAATTTCTCTGCCGCCGATCAGGCGGCCGAAGTGCGCAAGGTCAAGCGTTACGAGAGCGGCATGGTGGTCGATCCGATCACCATCTTTCCCGACGAGACGCTGGCTGACGCGCTGGCGCTGATGGCGCGCCACGGCATTTCCGGCATTCCCGTGGTCGAACGCGGCGCCTCCGGCAAGCCCGGCAAACTCGTCGGCATTCTCACCAATCGCGACGTGCGCTTCGCCGCCGACAAACGCCAGCCGATCGCCGAATTGATGACCAAGCAACTCATTACGGTGCGCGAAGGCGTCGGCGAGGACGAGGCGCGGCGGCTGTTGCACCATCATCGCATCGAGAAGCTGCTGGTCGTAGACGAGGACTATCTGTGCGTCGGACTCGTCACCGTCAAAGACATGGAAAAGGCGACGCTGCACCCTTTCGCCTGCAAGGATGCGGAAGGCCGGCTGCGCGTCGCCGCCGCCTCGAGCGTCGGCGATCGCGGTTATGACCGTTCGTTGCAACTCATCGACGCGGGCGTCGATTGCCTGGTGATCGACACGGCGCACGGCCATTCGCAGGCGGTGTTGGATCAGGTCGGCCGCATCAAGAAGCTCTCGAACCGGGTGGCGATCATCGCCGGCAATATCGCGACGCGTGACGGCGCCAAGGCGCTGATCGAGGCCGGCGCCGACGCGATCAAGGTCGGCATCGGCCCCGGCTCCATCTGCACCACGCGAATCATCGCCGGCGTCGGCGTGCCGCAACTGACCGCGATCATGGACGCCGCGGAGGAAGCGCACAAGGCCGGCGTGCCGGCGATCGCCGATGGCGGCATCAAATATTCGGGCGATCTCGCCAAGGCCATCGCCGCCGGCGCCGATGTGGCGATGATCGGCTCGCTGCTCGCCGGCGCCGAAGAATCGCCCGGCGAGGTGTTCCTCTACCAGGGCCGTTCGTTCAAATCCTATCGCGGCATGGGTTCGGTCGGCGCCATGGCCGCCGGCTCGTCGGCGCGCTACTTCCAGCCGGATGTGAAGGATCAGCTGAAGCTGGTGCCGGAAGGCGTCGAGGGCCAGGTTCCCTATCGCGGCCCGCTGGCGCCGATTCTCTACCAGCTCGCCGGCGGCTTGCGCGCCGCGATGGGCTATGTCGGGGCGCCGACCATCGCCGAATTCCAAAAGCGCGCCGAATTCGTGCGCATCACCAATGCGGGCCTGCGCGAGAGCCATGTCCACGACGTCGCCATCACGCGCGAGAGCCCCAATTATCCGTCCGGCGCGTAAGCGCCAAACTGGAGCGGGTGAAGGGAATCGAACCCTCGTATTCAGCTTGGAAGGCTGCTGCTCTACCATTGAGCTACACCCGCGCGCGCTCAAACGATATGCCAAGCCGCGCTCCGCTTGGCAATGGGCGATGCGCCCATCCCTCGCACAAGAGCCTCGGCCCGGGAAGAAGCCTTCGCGGGGTTTTTTCCGGGCCGAGCGGGCTTTGATCGCCCTGGAATCGCACAACTTATATTTCCCATTTGACAGGGGCGCCCGAGCAAACTAACCGGAGCGCCCGATGATCGTTTTCACCGGGCGCTTGCCCGCCGTTTCATCTCAGGGACCCAAGGACCGTGACCAAACCCGAACTCGGCGCCAAACGCCAATGTCAGTCTTGCGGCGTCAAATTCTTCGATTTCAACAAAGATCCGGTCATCTGCCCGAAGTGCGCAACGGTTTTTCACGTCGCGCCGTTGGCGAGGGCGGCGGTCCGCGCCGTCGAGGCGGAGAACGAGACTGAGGTGGAGAAGGACGGCGCGGAGACCGTCTCCCTCGAGGAAGTCGAGGCAAGCGAGAAGAAAGTCGAGACAGTGGATGTGGACGAGGACGTCGAAATCGAAGACGCCGCCGAGGAGGACGACACTTTCCTCGAGGCGGAAGAAGGCGAGGACGACGATGTGACTGGACTCATCGACGGCGACATCAACAGCGATGAGGAAACTTGAGAGTCGACCTCGGCGACTGAAAGCCGTCCTGCGGGAATCCTCCTCCCGCTTGCTTAGAGAAGGTGTCGCGCGAATGCGCGAGGATGAGGGCGCCGCCGCCCATCGGCCCTCACCCGACTAAGGCTTCGCCGGGCCACCCTCTCCCGCGTCGCGGGAGAGGGGAATCAGACACCGCATCAATCCCCGTCGACCTCGCGCGACGCCCGCTTGGCGTTGCGGCGCGGCACGCCGACATCGACGAGCACGGTCTCCGCCAGCTGGAGACTGGATTCGATGGTTTCCGGAATGGCGTCGCTGACGCCCAGTTCGTAGAGATGGGTGGCGTGCCGGGCGTCGCGCGCCCGCGCCACGATGGTCATGTCGGCGCGCTCGGCGCGCGCCAGACGCACGATCTCTTCCGCGGCCCGCGCATTCTCGACGGTGACGACCAGCATGCGCGCCTGCGCGACGCCGCATCGTAACAGCAAGTCGCGCTTGGTGGCGTCGCCCCAATAGATGTCGACGCCCTCGTCGCGCCGCGCCGTGACGGCGGTCACCGAACTGTCCACGGCGACAAACGGGATATCGTGGCGCTTCAACATCTCGCCGATGAGCGCTCCGACGCGCCCATACCCCACGATGACGACGCGGCCAGTGGCGATCTCGCTCGCCGGGGCGAGATGGGCGAATTGCGCCTCGCTTTCCTGCTGGCGCTTGGCGCGATCCAGGCCCGCGCCCAACCGGCCGAGCAAGGGAATGGCGAACATGCTCAGCGTCACTGCCAGCATCGCGTCGGCGCCGGCGCTGCGTGGCAGCACGCCGGCCGAGATCGCCGAGGTGAGCAAAACGAAAGCGAATTCACCGCCGCCCGCCAACAGCAACGATGCTTCGCCAGCCACTGGAACGGAAAGGCGGAAGACGAGGGCGAGCAGGAAGATCAGCGCCCCCTTCGCCGCGATCAATCCGACCGCATACAAAAAGATCGACGCCGGTTCCCGCATCAGCAGGCCGATATCCAACCCGGCGCCGATGGAGACGAAGAACAGCCCGAGCAGCAGACCCTGGAAGGGCAAGATCGTCACCTCGATCTCGCGGCGAAACTCCGTTTCCGCAAGCAGCAGGCCGGCGATGAATGCGCCGAGGCCCATGGAGAAGCCGGCGCCGGCGCTGGCGACGCCCGAGCCGATGACCACCAGCAGACAGGCCGCCATGAACAATTCGGTCGAATGCGCCGCCGCGACGAAGTGAAACAAAGGGCGCAGCAACAGCCGCCCCGCGGCGATAAGCGCCACGAGCGCCGCCACCGCGGGAACGAAAGCCCAGAAAATGGCGAAGCCCTCGAGCCCGGCCTTTGTCTCGGAAAGAAACGAGATCAGGAACAAAAGCGGCGCCACCATCAAGTCCTGCAACAGCAGCACCGAGAAGGCGACGCGGCCGGCCGGCCGATTGAGGCGGCGCCGCTCAACCAGAACGGGAATGACGATGGCGGTCGACGACATGGCCAGCGCCGCGCCCGCCAAGATCGCCGGGGCGATGTTGAGACCGAGCCACAGGCCGCCAATGGTCGAGAGAACGGCGGCGGAGATCACGACTTGCAGCACCCCGAGGCCGAACACGAGGCGGCGCATGCGCGCCAAGCGATCCCAGGACAGCTCCAGGCCGATCATGAACAGTAGAAACACAAGGCCGAAATCGGCGATTTTCGAAACGCCGGCGACATCAGTGATCGTGAAAAGGGACAGCCATTCGACGCGCTGCGCCAGACGCCCGAGGCCGAATGGTCCGAGCAACGCCCCGGCCGCCAAAAAACCCAGCACCGGGCTGACGCGCAGTCGATGAAACAGGGGCACGACCACCCCCGCCGTCGTCAGAAAGAGCAGCGCTTCCCGGTAGGTTTCCCACTGGAACGGGCCAGCCATCTCGCAGCCTCCGCCTGTGGTTGCGTTGACGTTCGGGTCGGCGCCAGAAAGCCGATTCGCCGCTTAACAATAGGCTGGGCGGATGCCTTGGGCGCTAAAAAACGCTCGCCAGATTGCAAAAAAAAAACGCCCAGCGCGGGCGTTCAGCAGCATGTTTCCCAACCAAGATGCGGCGCGCATCCCTTCTCCCGTGCAACGGGAGAAGGTGGCCCTCGCGTCAGCGAGGGTCGGATGAGGGGGCCGTTCGCCCGGTTCGGGCCGCTTGTTCTGCGTCGTTTCGGCGGGTGGCGCCGGCCCTCATCCGACCCGGCTTTGCCGGGCTGCGTTCTCCCGCGTCGCGGGAGAAGGGTTCGCGCCCAGCCGAACCGCGCGCCCCGAAAGATATCCGACTCCCGTAGCCGCAAGCGGGGAGAGCCGTCGGCGTCGACCGATCAAGACCGCTACTGAGCTTGGTCCGCCAGCACGTCCGTAGGGCGCGTCGTCGGCGCGGCTGCCATGCGTTTCCAGGTCTCGCCGCTGCACAGCACGTCCCACAAGCAGCCTTTCAGCGTCAATTCGCCGGGCGTCTTGACGGTAATGGTTCCGTCATAGGTCTCGCCGTCATCAGTGTTGTAGAACTTGCCTTTCCACTCGTTCGGCCCCGTTTGGCGGGCGCCGTTCAGGATGACCGTTCCGATCGCCGCCTGATCCTTCGGATTTTTCGCGGCGATCACCTTTGCGCACAGCAGGCCGTCGTCGCAATCGTAGAAGCTGAATTGGACGCCGCCTTCCGGCCGCAGCCATATTCCGTGCGGATCGTTGGTGCTCGCCGCAGCGGCGTGAACCCCGCCGAAAACCATGGCGGCGGCGCTCATCATCATGGCGAGACGGCCAAGACGCCGTGATTTGCGAGATTTGAGGGAACATATCCAAAAGGTGCGCGTCATGCCGATCGCTCCTCTTTGTCGGAAACTTACCAGATTGTGGCGGCACATCTGGGCGAATCTTCGGCGCGGATGAGTTAACAAACCGACAACCGTGCATTCATATTGGGGCGTTACGGCCCAGCGGCAATTGCAACGCGTGAATTCATGTCAGTCTTTAAGCAGCTCCTCGTACACGTCGAGCGTATCGCGGCACATTTGCTCGACCGAAAAGCGGCTTTGCACATTCCGGCGGGCGCGCGTCGTCAAATCGTCACGAGCCGAAGCTCGCAGGTCCAGCGCCTCGCGAATCTTGCGCGCCAGCGTGGGCGCATCGCCCGCCGGAATCCGCCACCCGGTGGCCTCGTCGTCTCCCACCTGCGGCGCCGCCAGCACGGTCTCGGGCGCCGCGCCGAGATCGGAGACGATAACCGGCGCCCCCATGGCCTGCGCCTCGATCGCCACGCGCCCGAAAGCCTCGGGCTCGATCGAGGGAGCGACGATCACCGCGGCGGCGAGATAGGCGGCCGGCATATCGGCGCAATAACCTGCGTGGCGCACGATGCCGGTGAGGCCCCGGCAAGCGATCTGCGCCTCGATGTTGCGTTTGAACGCCGGGCTGTGCGCATCGCCGACAAACACGAAACGGACTCCGGAAAGCCCCTCGGCGAGCAGCTTTTCCGCCGCCTCGATGAGCACGAAATGCCCCTTGCGCGTCGAAAGACGCGCGGGAAGCAGCACGACGCGTTCATGCGGAGCGACGCGCCAGCTGGCGCGAACACGCTCGACGCGCTCCGGATCCACCGCCGCTGGCGAAAACACCCGCAAATCCGCGCCGCGCGCGATGACGGCGATGCGCCCGGCGGCGTCAGGATGCAGTTCCTCGATGCGATGGGCGGAATATTGGGAGTTGGCGATGACCAGGTCGCCCGCCGCCATGATCGAATTGTAACGCAATTTCCAGGCGGCGCTTCCCGAATAAGCGCTGTGATAAGTTGTGACGAAACGCGCGCCGGTTTGGCGCGTGGCGTAATAGGCGACCCAAGCGGGAGCGCGCGAGCGCGCATGCACGATATCGACGCCCTCGTCGCGAATGATGCGGGCGAGACGCACCGAATTGAAGGCCATGGCGACAGGATTCTTGGTCGCGGCTGGGAAGGGTATCCAAACGCCGCCCCTGGCTTGAAGTTCGCTCACCATCCGGCCGCCGCCAGAGGCGACCAGGCATCGCGCTCCGGCCTCGTTGAGCGCGGCGGCGATGTCGATGGTGGCGCGCTCGACGCCGCCCGAATGCAGATCGGGAACGATCTGCAGCACGCTGCGCCCCGCTAACGACCGGCTGGTCGAAGGAAAATGGTTGAGGTCCTGGAGCATGAGGCGTCGCGGGCCGCTATGAAAGAGATCGACGCGCTCGCGCCTCTCGAGAAGCATCCGTTCTCGTCGCTCGAAACCAGTCGTGTTCGCGATCGAACGCGTCGGGCCTCCCGAATGGCTTCGCGTCTTACGTTCAATTAAAATGAAATGCCGGGATTTCAAGTGGCCGGCGCGGCGACCGCGGAGTTCTCGCCTATGGAAGCAGATGAGCTGGAGGTGGATTTCATCGAGGTCGAAAAGAGCGACGGCTGCGCCGCATGGCGGATCGCGCGGCGGTTCCGCAAGGCTCGCGGCGAGGGCGTCGAGCGGCCGGGAATCGTCTGGCTCGGCGGCCTCAAATCTGACATGAGCGGCGCCAAGGCGACCTTTCTCGACAATTGGGCGCGGGGCGCCGGGCGCGCCTTGCTGCGCTTCGATTATTCCGGCCACGGCGAATCAGACGGACGATTCGAGGACGGCGCAATCGGCGATTGGCTTGAACAGAGCCTGGCGATGTTCGAAGCCTCGACCAAGGGCCCGCAAATTTTGGTTGGCGCCTCGATGGGCGGGTGGATCGCTCTGCTGCTGGCGCGGCGGCTGGCCGAAAAGGGGCAAACTCATCGCCTCCACGCCCTGGCTCTGATCGCCCCCGCCGTCGACTTCACCGAGGAATTGATGTGGAAGGGATTCAACCAACACATTCGCCGGAGGATCATGGAGGAGGGCGCCTGGTCGTGGCCTTCGGCTTATGCGCTCGAGCCGACGCCGATCACGCGCCGCTTGATCGAGGAGGGCCGCAATCACTTGCTTCTTCGCGGCGTCATCCGCACGCATGCGCCCGTCCACATTCTGCAAGGAATGGTGGATCCCGACGTTCCCTGGCGGCACGCGCTGACGCTGACCGCGCGGCTCGCCGCCGATCCGGCGACCTTGTCGCTCGTCGCCGACGGCGACCATCGCCTGTCGCGCCAGCAGGACTTGGTCCAGCTCGTCACATTGATCGAAGCGCTCGGCTAAAGGCCGGCGCCGTCCGGCTCCGTCCGGGCCTAGCCCCCAATGCGCCCTTGACTATCTTCGCGGCGGCCGCGATGTTGGCGAACAAATCGTTCGGCATATCGAACGAAAGGAGAAAATTTGTCTGGCGCTGCGACAATCGAGACAGCCGCAAAAGCGGATTCGCCTTCGGGCAAGTCCGCCTGTTTTGCAGCAGATCGCCCGCTGCCCACGGACGGCGGCCGCGTCGTCGCGCCGTTGACCATCGGCTATCAAACCTATGGCGCGTTGAACGCGGACCGCTCCAACGCGATTCTTTTGTGCCATGCCCTGACCGGCGATCAGCACGCCGCCAACGCCCATCCGGTGACCCGCAAGCCTGGCTGGTGGGACGTCATGGTCGGACCGGGCAAACCATTCGACACCGACCGTTATTTCGTCATCTGCTCCAATGTGGTGGGCGGATGCATGGGCACGACCGGCCCGGCCTCGCTCGATCCGGCCACCGGCCGCCCCTATGGCCTCGATTTTCCGGTGGTCACCATCCGCGACATGGTGCGCGCCCAAGCCATGCTGATCGACCATCTGCGCATCGAGACGCTGTTTTGCGTGGCGGGCGGATCGATGGGCGGCATCCAAGTGCTGCAATGGGCGGCGAGTTACCCTGAGCGGGTGTTTGCGG
>JACOUB010000014.1 GCA_016178015.1 Methylocystis sp.
TCGAGCCCCCGCGCCGGCGCCGACGGTCCGTCAGCCGCCGCGCGCGCCTCCAGCGCCGGGCGCGCCTAAGCCAGCGCCGGGCGCGCCTCAGCCAGCGCCGGGCGCCCCGAATATCCCCTGATCGTCAAGGGGCATGCATGCTGTATGCGAGTGATTGGGTAGAGTGAGAGCCGTTGCCGATTGCCGGAAACCAGCGTGGCGTCAGAGTCGTGGCGCCAGCGTCCCGAATGCGCCGGGGGGTGAGCCGTTGTGGCTCAAACGCCGCTCCCCGGCAGGCGCAAAATCCGGCAGGGCTCGCCCTTGCGGGCGGCGGGCGCGCCTGGCGCGCGGATGAGCAGCGCCTGCGACTGCACGAGTTCCGTGAGCAACGAGGAATCCTGCAATTCGTGTGGCGTGGCGATGAAGCGGCCCTGTTCGTCTTTTGCCAATGTCGCGCGCAGGTAATCGCGCCGCCCTTTGTTGGCGCGCACATCGGCGCCGAGCAGCGCCGCTTCGCTGTGGTCGGCGCCGGCGTCAGCATCGCCGTGCAGCGCGCGGACGAGCGGCTCTAAAAACACCAGCGCGCCGACGATCGCCGCGACAGGATTGCCCGGCAGACCCAAGATTTGCATCTCGCCGAGACGCCCGTGGATGAGCGGCTTGCCCGGCCGCATGGCGATGCGCCAGAAGTCGAGCGCCATGCCTTGCCGCGCCAACGCCGGGCGCAAAAGGTCGTGGTCGCCGACCGAGGCGCCGCCGAGCGTGACGAGCACGTCGGCCCTCGCTTCGCCCGCGGCGGCGAAGCCTTTTTCCAGTTCGCCGACATCGTCGCGGAAGATGCCGAGATCGATCGCCTCGCCGCCGGCGTTTTCGACGATCGCGGCGACTGCATATCCGTTGCAGGCGATGATTTGAGCAGACGCGGGAACGGCGCCCGGGGGAACCAATTCGTCGCCGGACGACAGTAGCGCGACGCGCGGGCGGCGCACGACCGGCAGCGTCGCATGGTTCATCGCCGCCGCCAGCGCCAGTTCGCTCGGCCCCAGCCGCGTCCCGGCGCGCAACGTCGTGTCGCCTTGCGCGAAGTCGAGGCCGGCGGCGCGAATATGGCGCCCCGGCGCCGGGGGCGCGCTCGCGCCGATCAGCGCGCCTTCGACGATCGCGTCCTCTTGCAAGAGAACCGCATCGGCGCCGTCGGGCGCCGGCGCGCCGGTGAAGATGCGCACCGCCTCTCCCGGCCGCAAAGCTGCGCCAAACCCACGCCCGGCGGCGCTCTCGCCGACCAGGCGCACGCGCGCTCCCCGCGCGGCGAGGTCGGCGGCGCGCAGCGCGTAGCCGTCCATGGCCGAAACCGCGACGGGCGGCTGCGTGCGCCGCGCCACGAGGTCGCTCGCCAGCGTGCGCCCGCGCGCCCGCGCGAGCGGCACGGTTTCGTGGTCCTCGAGCGCGCTCACGCCAGCGAGCACGCGCGACAGGGCGTCGGTCACGGAGAGAAGAGAGTTCGCCATGCTGTTTGCGAGCCTGAAAGCTCGCGGTCCAGATGCTGTTTTTGGACCGCGAGGCTTCAGCCTCGCACTATGCCCTTTCCGCAGTTTCGCGCCGCCACGCGCCCGACTTGCCGCCGTGTTTCTCGAGCAGCTCGACGCCCTCGATGCGCATGGCGCGATCGGCGGCCTTCAGCATGTCGTAGATGGTGAGGCAGGCGACGCTCACGGCGGTCAGCGCCTCCATCTCGACGCCGGTCTTGCCGGTGACCGACACTTGCGCGCGCACCCGCACGCCTGGCAGGCTTTCGTCGGGCTCCACATCGACGGCGACGTGCGAAAGCGCCAATGGATGGCACAGCGGCACGAGTTCATGCGTCTTCTTCGCCGCCATGATTCCGGCGATGCGCGCGGCGCCGAACACGTCGCCTTTCTTGGCCTCGCCGGCGACGGCGAGCGCCAGCGTCGGGCGCGCCATCACGACATGGCCCTGCGCAACGGCTACGCGTTGCGTGTCGGACTTGCCCGACACGTCGACCATTTGCGCTGCGCCGCGTTTATCGAGATGCGTGAGACGGGTCATGTGGTGATGCGGAATCCGGCTGAATGGCTCCCTGTCGCGAATACCCCCGAGCCCCTCACCTCACCTCTCCCCGCTTGCGCGGGGAGAGGGGTCATCGGCGCCGCTCCCCTGTTTCGAAAATTCGGGGACACCAAAGGCGCGCGGTAGTCGCGCCGCGGATCGACAAGAAGGCGCAAAGTCCGCCGCCCCCTCTCCCCGCTTGCGGGGAGAGGTGAGGTGAGGGGCTTGGGGTTTGTCCTCGATCTCATGGATCGCGAACTCTATTTTCTGCTCGCTACTCGCTACTCACGACTCTCTTGTGCGCCGCCCCCGCATTGCCGCCATGCAGCAGCTCTTGCGTCGCGGCCGTCACGTCGCCCTTGCGCATCAGGCTTTCGCCGACCAGGAAGGCGAAGACGCCGGCTTTCTCCAGACGCAGGCAATCGTCGTTGGTCGCGATGCCGCTTTCCGCCACGACGATCTTGTCCTTCGGCACGCGCTCGGCCAGGCGTTCGCAGGTTTTAAGCGACACCTTGAAATCGTGCAGATCGCGATTGTTGATGCCAACGAGCCGCGTTTCCAGCTCGAGCGCGCGTTCGAGCTCTTCCTCGTTGTGAACCTCGGGCAGCACGTCCATGCGCAGATCATGCGCCGCGGTGTTGAGGGCCTTGGCTTCCGCGTCGGAAACGCAGGCCATGATGATCAGGATGCAGTCGGCGCCAAAGGCTCTCGCCTCGTACGCCTGATAGGGATCGAACAGGAAATCCTTGCGCAGCGCCGGCAGATGCGTCGCCTTGCGGGCTAATTCCAAATCCTCGAGCCGCCCTTTGAACGACGGCCCGTCGGTGAGCACGGAGAGACAGGCGGCGCCGCCGGCTTCATAGGCCTGCGCCAGCGCCCGCGGCTCAAAATCGGCGCGGATGAGGCCTTTCGACGGGCTGGCTTTCTTGATTTCGGCGATCAGCGCGATGCGGCCTTCGCCGAGCTTGTTCTCGATCGCATGCACGAAGCCGCGCGGCGGATCGTGAAAGCGCCCATTGCGCTCCAGCGTCGCCAAGGGCATGCGCACCTTGGCTTCGGCGATTTCGGTCCTTTTATAAGCTTCGATCCTGCTCAAGAAGTCGGTCATGCTGTCTACATAGGATGAAATCTTCTCGGGCGGAACCGCATTTCGCGCTGTCTCATTGTTTGGTTACGGCGTTTCGCCTTGCGAGGCTGCAGTTCGGCCATACCTCTCCCCGCAAGCGGGGAGAGGTCGAGCGAAGCGAGGGTGAGGGGCTTGGGGTTTTGCCAAGGATGCTGCGGATTCCTGGGCGCCTGCGGCTTTCATCAGCGTTTCGAAAATACCCCTAAGCCCCTCACCCCAACCCTCTCCCCGCAAGCGGGGAGAGGGAGACGCCCGAGCCTGTCACAGGACCGGTTTGGCGCCGCATCAATCATGCGCCGGCGGGCTCGTGGTCGGAGGCCCAATCCCGGTTCGAAACCCGTATGAGATCCGCGAGCTTAGCCTTCGCCGCGCCGCTGTCCAGCGCCGTGGTCGCCAATGCGGCGCCGTGCCGCAGGCTGGTCGCCTTGCCGGCGACGACGAGGGCGGCGGCGGCGTTCAAGACGGCGATGTCGCGATAGGCGTTCCTTGCTCCGTCGAGCACGGCGCGCAGCGCGCTTGCATTGTGGGCGGGATCGCCGCCGACCAGGTCTTGCGGACGCGATGGCGGCAGGCCCGCATCCTCGGGCCCAACCTCGAAGGCGCGGATGACGCCGTCCTCCAGCGCGACGACGCTCGATCGGCCGGTGGTCGTCATCTCGTCGAGACCGTCGCTCCCGCAAACGAGCCAGGCGCGCGTGACGCCCAGAACGATCAGCGCCTCGGCCAGCGGCGCCAGCCAATCCTTGGAGAAAACGCCGATCAACTGCCGCTCGACCTTTGCTGGATTGCAAATGGGGCCGAGCAAATTGAAGATGGTGCGGACGCCGAGTTCGCGGCGCGCCGGCGCTGCATGGCGTAGCGCTGGGTGGTGCGCAGGCGCCGCCATGAAGCACAGGCCGGTTTCGCGCAAAGATCGCGCCGCCGCGCGCGGGCTGCCGCCGATGCGCACGCCGAGCTCGTCCAGCACGTCGCATGCGCCCGACCGCGAGGAGGCGGCTCGACCGCCGTGCTTGGCGACCGGGATCCCGCAAGCCGCCGTGACGATCGCGGCAAGCGTCGAGACATTGTAGGAGCCGCTGCCGTCGCCGCCGGTGCCGACAATGTCGATCGCGCCGGGCGGCGCGTCCACAGGCGCCATGGCGGCGCGCATGGCCTCCGCCCCGCCGATGATCTCCTCGACGCTTTCGCCGCGCACGCGCAGGCCGAGCAGAAAGCCGCCGAGTTGCGCCGGGCTCGCTCCGCCTTGCAAAATGATCGAGAACGCTTGGCGCGCTTCATCGCGCGACAGCGGCGCGCCGGTCGCGATTTTAGCGATGAAGGGTTTGAGGTCGGTCATTTGCTCTCGAATATTCTCGGTTGCCTAATTCGATGCGAGCCTGAAGGCTCGCGGTCCGAGGCGCCTTTGGACCGCGAGCCTTCAGGCTCGCAGATCATGAGTTGCAGGCCACAGCGTCCGCGTCGTTCACGCCACCTTGGCGCGGCTGCGCCGCGCGCTGTTCCATTCTCGCGCCAGATCGAGGAAGTTGCGCAAAATGTCGTGGCCGTGTTCGGAGGTGATGCTTTCGGGATGGAACTGCACGCCATGCGTGGGCAGAGTTTTGTGGGACAGCGCCATGATGAGGCCATCCGGCGTCTCTGCCGTGATGTGGAGACACTCTGGAAGCCTGTCCTTGGCGACGATGAGCGAATGATAGCGCGTCGCCTGGAACGGGCCCTCGATGGTGCGAAATATGGTCTCGCTCCGGTGCAGAATGGTCGCCATCTTGCCGTGCACCGGCAAGGGCGCCCGCACCACGTCGCCGCCGAAAGCTTCGCCGATCGCCTGATGGCCCAGGCACACGCCGAACATCGGAATGTCGGGAGAGGCGGCTTCGATGAGGTCGAGGCAGATGCCGGCCTCGTGCGGCGTGCAGGGGCCGGGAGAAAGGACGATGGCGTCGGGTCCGCCGGCCAGGACCTCGGCGACGGAGACCGTGTCGTTGCGGCGCACCGTCACATTCGCCCCCAACGCGCCGAAATAATGCACGAGGTTGAAGGTGAAGCTGTCGTAATTGTCGATCAGCGTGACATTGGCCATGTCGTCTCGGTCCAGCTTCGCATCCCTCTCCCGCTTGCGGGAGAGGGGGCCGCGTCCATGCATTAGGCCGAGGCGCATTCAAAGGCAACACTGGTTTTGCTTGCGTCGCGCCCGCCTTTTCGTTTCTCGAATCAGCCCTTCCCGAAGCTCCAGTCCGGCCGCGAGCTGGCGATCAAGATCACTTCCGCGACGCCTTGACGGGTCACTAGCCCAAGCAGCGCGCCGGCGCCGTCGACGACGCCGACGGCAGGGGCGAAGGCGAGTTTGTCGAGCGACTTGTCCAGGCTGGCGCCGGCTTCGATGGTTGGAGCCTCCTTACGCACGAACGGCGCGACCGGCGCGCGGCGATCCTGGGTTTGCAACGCTTCGATGATGTCGGCGCGGCTCAGGAGGCCCATGAACCGTTTGTTTGCGCCGACAACGGGGAACTCCTCTTGCGCCGTAGCGAGCAGCGTTTCCACGGCTGCGCCGATGTCGGCGCCCCAATCGATGGCGGCGATGCGCGTCTCCATCGCATCTTCCACCTTAAGGCCGCGCGTCGCTTCGCTGGCGGCCGTCATCTGCGCTTCGCCGGCCGCGGCCATGTAAACGAATATGGCGATGAAGACCAGCAGCGGATTGCCGAACAGGCCCAAGAATCCCAGCACGAAAGCAAAGCCCTGGCCGATCAGGGCGGCGATGCGCGTCGCCCTTTGGCGGGACAGCCGCATCGCCAGCACGGCGCGCAGAACCCGGCCGCCGTCCATCGGAAAGGCCGGGATCATATTGAACAGCGCCAGGAACACATTAGCCGCGGCGAGCCGCGTGAACAGGTTCACATGCGGATCGTCGAGTTGCGCCAGGGCGCCGGGTTCGATCGCCCCGATGGCGAGGAACAACGCTGCGGCGATGACGATGTTGACGGCCGGGCCAGCCAAGGCGATCAGCAATTCCTCGTACGGGTTTTCCGGCATGTGGTCGAGACTCGCCACGCCGCCGATCGGCAGCAGCGTTATCTCCTTGGAGACGATGCCGAACCGACGCGCCGTCAGAATGTGGCCGAATTCATGCAAAACGACACAAGTGAAGATTAAAGTGATGAAGAGAACGCTGTCGCGCGCCGCGATGGGCCCGCCGCTGCGATAGGCGGAAAATCCGATCCACGCGAGCAGCAGCAGAAACGTGACGTGGATGCGGACCGCGGTGCCTTTGAAACTGCCGAGAGTGAGCGACCAGCGCATGGCAAGCGTCTCGTTGGCGAGGAATCTCCAGTGGTAATATTAGGGCCTTCGTAGCAGGAATCGATGCGTTCCGACACGTGCTCTCGAGCTGGCGGCAGCAGTTAATGCCGACGGCGATAAATGTTGACCGCCGTCATGCCCGCGCTTGTCGCGGGCATCCACGCCGGGACATTGCGGGACTTTTTTTAAAAGATGCGAAAACGCTTCGCTCTTCATAAAGAGGCGCCGCAGCTTGTCGGGATGGCCGGAACAAGTCCGGCCATGACGCGTCGTTGTTTTCGCCGTTGGTATAAGGCGCTGCCGCCGACGCGGATCGGTCCGGCTCGAGGTCGGCCAGGCAATAATAAACAACCGGACGACGGAGCCTCTCGTTAGAGAGGCGGCGATCGTCCGGAATTCGTTCGGAGACGGGGAGAAGTTGCGAGCTGCGCCGTTACAGCCGATAGCGGATCTGGTCGGTCCAGAAGCGCTCCAGCCGGCTAAGGGCGGAGTTGACGGCGCGGAAATCGTTACAGGAGACCCCGCCGATCTGCTCGACCGTCATCGCGTGCTTTTCATAGAGGCTGGCGACGATATCGTGCACGTCCCTACCCTTGGGCGTCAGGCTGATGCGCACCGAGCGGCGATCGATACGCGAGCGGGCATGATGGAGATAGCCCATGTCGACCAGTTTCTTGACGTTGTAAGAAACGTTGGAGCCGAGATAGTAGCCGCGCGTGCGCAGTTCGCCCGCCGTCAGCTCCTTGTCGCCGATGTTGAACAGGAGCAAAGCCTGAACCGCATTGACGTCGCCGCGATTGCGGCGGTCGAACTCGTCCTTGATGACGTCGAGGAGGCGCCGGTGTAAGCGTTCGACCAGCATCAACGCCTCGAGATAATTCGGGCGAATTTCGGTGATGCGTTCCGCTCGCGCCTGGACAGCTTCGGTCGTTATCGCCGTATTCATCATCTGCTCCGTCGTCTCGTTTGTCGCGCCGGAGGTCTCTTCCGGTCCGTTCATGGCCGGGACAGTAACCGGCCCGAATGAAGGCCAGTTTAAACAACAGCATGAATCCTGCGTTTACCTCGAGAAGCTGCGTTGCGGTGAATGGAGGGTGAATTAAAGCAACAATTTACGCTGAATATCGCTTAACGTTTGCGCAGCCGCGCCAGCAGTTCTTGCGCATTCTCGCGGGCGAGCGCCAAGGCGCCCCCCACGGGTTTGCGCCGGCGTCTGGTGCGAATGCGCGCCGCTTCGACGTCGCGTCCGGCTTCGAATGTCAATACGAAGTAAAGAACGATCAAGACGAGATCGAGCGCGATGAGCCAAGGTCCGCCGACGAAGAAATCCGGCACGCTCATCGTGACGAATATCTGCGCTGCGGCGATCAGCAGCCACAACACGCCGCCCCAGGGGGTCGCCAGCCACAGGCCGACGCCGGCGACGAGATCGAGCACGGCGAAGAAGACAATGGCGATCGCGGCGCCCGAGGAAACCTCATCGAATATGGGTTTGCTCGCAGTTAGGACGATGCGCCACTGCATCAGTCCCTGCAGGAGCCAGAACACTGCTACGATGCGCATGAACAGGGTGAGCAGATGACCCCATGGCGTCGCGCCGTTGGCGGCGCCGGAATCGCCGAGCCGGATCGGGCGGTGCGGATCGTCGGCGTCGTCATCGAGCGTTGGGTCTGCCATGCTGAACTCGCTGGTTATTGCCCTCGTTTTGAGCGCGTCGCGAAACGCACGGCCTCCTCGGCGGCGCGGAACAGGGCCTTCGCCTTGTTGACGAATTCGCGATGTTCGTAAGATGGGTCGCTGTCATAGACGACGCCGGCGCCCGCCTGCACGTGCATCTTGCCATCCTTGACGATCGCCGTGCGCAGCACGATGCAGGTGTCCATCTGTCCGGAGGCGCCGAAATAGCCGATGCAGCCGCCGTATATGCCGCGCTTGTCGGTTTCGAGCTCGTCGATGATCTGCATCGCCCGGACCTTGGGCGCGCCCGACACCGTGCCAGCCGGAAAGCCCGCCGCCAGCGCATCGATGCAATCGCGCTGCGGATCGAGCTCGCCTTCGACATTGGAGACGATGTGCATGACATGGCTGTAGCGTTCGATGGCGAAACTGTCGGTCACCGCCACCGTTCCGGTCTTGGCGACGCGTCCGACGTCGTTGCGCCCGAGGTCGAGCAGCATGAGATGTTCGGCGCGCTCCTTGTCGTCGGCCAAGAGGTCCTTCGCCAAACGTTCGTCTTCGGCCTTGACGTCGCTGCGCCAGCGCGTGCCGGCGATCGGGCGGATGGTGACCTTGCCGTCGACGACGCGCACGAGGATTTCCGGACTCGAGCAGACGATCTGGAAATCTTTAAAATCCAAGAAGCATAAAAACGGCGCCGGATTGACGCGTCGCAGAGCGCGATAGAGAGCGAAGGCGGGCAGGGCGAAAGGCGCGGTGAAGCGCTGCGACAGCACGACCTGAAAAATGTCGCCGGCGCGGATATATTCCTTGGCGCGCTCCACCATTTCGAGGAAGCGCGCCTCGGACGTGTTGGAGACCGGCGGCTCGGCGAACAGGAGCGGATCGCCGTAAACTTCGCGATGCGTGAGCGGGGCCTCCAGGGTCGTGACGACCGCGTCGAGCCGCGACAGCGCCGCTTCATAGGCGGCTTTCGCAGGGAGGCGCGGGCGCGGGCGCACCGGCGTGACGATGATGATTTCGTCGCGCACGTTGTCGAACACGATCATGATCGTCGGCCGCAACATGATGGCGTCGGGCGCGCCGATCTTGTCTTCTTTGGCGGGAGCCAAGCGCTCCATCAGCCGCACCATATCGTAGCCGAGATAGCCGAAGACCCCGGCCGCCATCGGCGGCAGATGCGCGGCTTCTGCGATCGCCGATTCGGCGATCAGCTCGCGCAGCGCGGCGAGCGGCGGCTTTTCGCATGGCGTGAAGGCTCGAGGGTCATGGAGCGCATTGCGATTGATCTCGGCCGTTTCGCCATGGGCGCGCCAGATCGCGTCGGGGTCGAGGCCGATCATCGAATAGCGGCCGCGCGCCGCGCCGCCCTCGACGGATTCGAGCAGAAACGCGTTGCCGGCGCGCTCGCGCGTCAGCTTGAGATAGGCGGAGACCGGCGTCTCGAGGTCGGCGACGAGACGCGTCGCCACAAGAGCGGGACGTCCTGCCTCGTAATCGGCGGCGAAGGCGCCGAAGGCCGGCTCGAACACGACGCCGCTCACTGTTCCTGATCCGCTCCAGTGGCGGCCGCCAGCGCTTTCTGGTTGATGTCGACGCCGAGGATTTTCTCCAGGCCGCCGACATATTGTTCGAGAATGTCGTTGGCGAGAGCGGCTTTCATTTGCTCGGCCGCCGCCCTGGCTTCCGGCGTCGCCGGATCGAAGGCCGGCAGCGCCACGTCCCGAACGACGAAGACGAGCCGCCCGCCCCCGACGGCGACGGAACCGGCGCCGTGCAGCGGAACGTCGAAGAACTGAACGACCACCGCGGGCGCGAGATCCGGCCGCGCCGCGCGTTTCACGTCGCCCGCGTGTTCGACTTTCAGTCCCAGATCCTTGGCGATGTCCTCCAAGGACTTGCCGGCCCCCAATTTTTCGGTCAAGTCGGTCGCCTTGGCGGCGAGGGCCTTTTGCAGATTGTCGGCCCGCAGGGCGACCGCCGCCGCGTCCTTGACTTCCTCGAAGCTGCGCTGGCGGGCCGGCTCGACGCCCGCGACCTCGAACCACACATAGCCGCCATCTTTGGTCGGCGCCGTGTCGTTGTCGACGCCGACGTCGGAGGCAAAGGCCGCTTTCAACACATCGGCGTCGCCGAACAGGGGGCCGATGTCCTTGCCGGACTTGTCGCGGCCGCCGGCGTCGGTCGCGTCAATCGCCGTCACCTCGAGGCCAACGGATTTCGCGGCCTCGGCGAGCGGCTTGCCGCTCGTGCGCTGCTCCTCGATCGCATCGTGCAGCTTGCGCACTTCGGGCGCCGACCGTTGCGTGGCGATTTCCCGCCGCAGCTCGTTGCTCGCCTCCTCGAAGCTTTTGCTGAGGACGCTCGGCGCGATTCGTCTGACTTCCGACAAGACCGCGCCGAAAGGCGTTTGCACCGGATCGGCGAAGCCCGGCTTCGCCAAGGCGAAGACCGCTGCGGCGAGTTTCTGGTCGCCGAGGTCGCGCGCTTCGATCAGGCCGAGGTCGATGTCCTTTTCCGTGAGCTTGCGTTCGGCTGCGAGCGCTTCGAACGACAGCCCGTTTTTCAATCTCGCCAGCGCCTGTTGGGCTTCCTTTTCGGTCTCGAAGACGATCTGCCGCACTTCGCGCTTTTCCGGCGCGCCGAATCGCTTGGTCTTGACCTCTTCGTAAAGCTTGCGCACGTCCGCGTCGGAGACGTCGGCGGGCTTGGCCAGCGTCGTCGGCGTGACGGCGAGAATCGTCAGCTTGCGGTATTCCTTGGCGCGGAAACTCTGTTCACGATCCGCATAATATTTCTTCAGTTCGTCTTCCGACGGCGCAGCGATTTGGCCGGCGGCCGCGGCCGGCAAGACGACGTAATCGATGGCGCGCGCTTCGTTGCGGAAGCGGTGGAGAGCCTCCAGCATGATGCGCGGCGGCTCCATCCCCGTGGTGATCGCGTCGGTGATTTCACGGCGCAGATAGTCGCCCTTCTGCTCCAAGAGGAACGAGCGTTCCGTATAGCCCGCGTCGCGCACGATCTGTCTGAAGCGGTCGGCGTCGAATTTTCCGGTCACGCCCTGGAAGGCCGGTTCTTCCTTTAGGAGCTTGGCGGCCTCGTCTTCGCTGATGGACAGACCCAGCGCCTTGGCCTTCTGGTCGAGCGACGCGTCGGTGACGAGGCGTTCGAGAACCTGCAGATCGACGCCAAGCTGACGCGCTTCGTTATGGGCGATGGCGCGCCGCGTTCGCTGCTGGAGGCGGCGAATTTCGTTCTGATAGGCCGCGCGATACGCCTCGACGGAGACCTCGCCCGAGCCGACCTTGGCCAGTTTGGCGGTGCTGAAGCCCCGGAACACGTCGCCGATGCCCCAAATGGCGAAACTGATGACGATGAACCCCATCACCAGCGCCATGAGGGCTCGGCCGATGAAGTGCTGCGTGGCGGCGCGGAGGCCTTGGAGCATTGATTAACTTTCTTTGGTCAAGCGGAATCCGGCTTGTCGGTCGACCTTTCGCCGGAATTGGCGCGGGACTATAGGTAGGCGGGGCTCCGGTTGCAATCGGCCGCGGCGCGATTTCGTCCCGGGCTCGTCTGCGTCGACGGCGCCGCCTCGGGTCGTTGCACGAATGTCGTTGCGAGGCGCAACGGGAAAGCCGAGAAATGCCCAGATCGCGCCGCCCGCTCGTCGCCGGAAATTGGAAAATGCATGGGCTGCGCGCCGCGCTGGCCGAGATCGAGGCGATGGCCCGGGGCTACGATGCGCGCTTACGTGAGAAGCTGGAGCTTGTCGTCTGTCCGCCGGCGACGCTGCTCGCGCTCGCGGCGCCGATCGCCGCGCGGGCGGCGATCGGCCTTGGCGGGCAGGATTGCCATGAAGCGGCGTTTGGCGCGCACACGGGCGACATTTCCGCCGAGATGCTGGCGGAGGCCGGCGCGACTTACGTCATCGTCGGCCATAGCGAGCGGCGCGCCGATTACGGCGAAAGCGATGTTCTTGTGCGCGCCAAGGCCGAGGCCGCGTTGCGCGCCGGCCTCGCGCCGATCGTCTGCGTCGGCGAGACGCGGATCGAGCGCGAAGCCGGCCACGCGCAACACGTGGTCGGCTTGCAGATCAACGGATCCGTTCCCTGGAGCGCGCCGCCCGACCAACTCGTCATCGCCTATGAGCCGGTCTGGGCGATCGGGACGGGCCTGACGCCGACGCCGCGCGACGTCGAGGCCATGCACGGCTTTGTGCGTGAGCGCCTGGAGGCAGGTTTTGGCGACGGCAAGGGCGCGCTCGTGCGCATTCTCTATGGCGGCTCGGTCAAGCCGGGCAACGCCGCCGAACTCCTGCGCACAGCCAACGTCGATGGCGCGCTGGTCGGCGGCGCTTCGCTAACGGCGGCGGACTTCATGGCGATCGCCGAGGTCTATCGGTAGCGCCGCCCTTCTGGTCTTGCCGCCATCTTGGGCGCCGCTTATAAGCGCGGCGCCGATCCCTTTGCCCTCAACAAACGAGACACCGCGCCCATGGCGATCGAACGCACCTTCTCCATCATCAAGCCCGACGCCGCCAAGCGCAACATCACCGGCAAGATCAACGCGCTGATCGAGGGCGCCGGGCTGCGCATCGTCGCGCAGAAGCGCGTGCGCATGACGCGCCAACAGGCGGAGGTTTTCTACGCGGTCCACAAGGACCGCCCGTTCTACGGCGAGCTCGTCGACATGATGACCTCTGGTCCGGTCGTGGCGCAGGTGCTGGAGGGCGACAACGCCATCGCCCGCTATCGCGCCGTCATGGGCGCGACCAATCCGCAGAACGCCGATGCGGGCACCATCCGCAAGGAATTCGCGCTCTCCATGGGCGAGAATTCGGTGCATGGCTCCGATTCGCCGGAAACCGCCGCAATCGAAATCGCCCAGTTCTTCTCGGGCAACGAGATCGTCGGGTAACTTGCCATGAGATTAAGCATTTGACCCGCGCGGGCCGTGCGCTACAATGTATCACAAAGCAACGCAAGTTCGGCCGCCCAGATGGCTTCTGTCTCCGCCACCATTTCGCTTCGCTTGTCCGCAGAGACCAAGGAGCGCTTGGCGCGCGCGGCGACGCTCACGCGTCGTTCCAGGTCGTTCCTGGTGAAGGAAGCGTTGGACAAATATCTCGATGCGATATTGAGCGAGGAGCAGGCTGCCGGCGGCGCCGGTCGCATCGCGCGCTTGCTCGCCTTCAAGGGGGCGGGCGCGCGCATCGCCGGCGGCAGGACGGCGGCGGACATCGACGCGCAAGTCCGGGCGTTCCGTGGCGACGAGTAGTCGCATGGATGGCGTATCCAAGCTGTACGTCGACGCCAACATCATCATCTACTTCATTGAAGGAAATGCTGAAATTCAATCGGTTGTCGGTCGCGTTTTTGTCGACGCCGACGGACGCGGAATTCCCCTCGTCACCAGCGACATATCCATCGCCGAATGCTTGCATGGCGCCTATAAGCGAAAGAACGAGCAACTGCTGGAACTCTATCGTTCTTTTTTCGCCGACGATGAGTTGATCGCCCTGGCGCCGGTCACGGCGTCAATTCTCGACCTGTCGGCGCAGATCGGAGCGGACTATGCGTTGAAAACGATCGACGCTATTCATGTCGCGTCGGCTATCGGCCTGGGGTGCGACGCTCTCTTGACCAACGACAAGGGATTGCGCGCCCCCAAGCAGCTAGCCGTCAATCAGCTCGCCGACTGGCGATAGCGCAGTAGGCGGCAAGTGGAGCCTCGGCCTTTCTTTATGATCGAAGTGTGGTTCTACCATCTCCAGCGTCAGTCTCTTGAAGCAGCCTTGCCGATCCTGTTGGAGCGATCCCTGGCGCGCGGCTGGCGCGTCGTGGTGCAGGCCTCGAGCGAGCGGCGCCTTAAGGAACTCGACGATCTTTTATGGTCCTACGCGCCCGAGAGCTTCCTGCCGCATGGAACGCGCAAGGATTTCGAGCCAGAGGCGCAGCCGATCTATCTCACCGTGGCGGCGGACAATCCCAACGGCGCCGACGTGCGCTTCTTCGTCGAAGACGCAAGCGTGGCGCCGGTTCTCGCAAACGCCGAGAGTGCGCCGCGAGAACGCGCGCTGCTGCTGTTCGACGGCAACGACGAAGCCGCGGTCCTGGCTGCGCGTGGGCAATGGAAGCAATTGAAGGACGCCGGCCATGTTCTGTCCTACTGGCGCCAGAGCGAGGACGGCAAATGGGAGAAACAGGCGTGAGCGAGGATTGCGTCGCCCGCCGCCTTCTCTCGAAGCGAGATGAGCCGGAGATGACCGGCGCGCCGCTTCTTTCCATTCGCGGCGTATCGAAGCGCTTCGGCGCCGTCGTTGCGCTCGACGATGTGACGATCGACGTGGGCGCCGGCGAGTTTTTCGCGCTGCTGGGGCCGTCCGGCTGCGGCAAGACGACGTTGCTGCGGCTCATCGCCGGCTTCGAAACGCCGGACAGCGGGCGCATCGCCATCAAGGGACAGGACATGGCCGACGCGCCGCCCTATCGGCGGCCGGTCAACATGATGTTCCAGTCCTATGCGCTGTTTCCGCATTTGAGCGTTCACGCCAACATAGCTTTCGGCCTGAAGCAACAAGGCCGGACTCGTGCGCAAATCGCCGCGCGGGTCGCCGAATTGCTGGACGTCGTGCAGCTCGAAGGGCTCGAGACACGCAAGCCCGATCAGCTCTCCGGCGGCCAGAAGCAACGCGTCGCGCTCGCGCGGGCGTTGGCGCGCGGTCCCGATCTCCTGTTGCTCGACGAGCCCCTGGCGGCGCTCGATCGCCAGTTGCGCGAGGAGACGCAATTCCAGCTCAAGGACATACAGCGGCGTCTGAAGACGAGTTTCGTCATCGTCACGCACGACCAGGACGAAGCGTTGGTCATGGCCGATCGGATCGCCGTCATGCGCGCCGGAAAGATCGAGCAGATCGCCTCGCCTTCGGTAATCTACGATAATCCGGCGACCCGTTTTGTGGCGGGCTTCATCGGGCAGATTAATTTTCTCGAGGGCCATGTCGAGCGTGACGGCGCGTCCGCTTTCTTCATCGCCAGTTGCGGCCGTATCGCCCTGCCTGCATGCGATCTTGCGCATGGAGCGAAGGCCGCGCTCGCCGTTCGTCCCGAACGGATCGCCGTCGAGCGCGCCGACCACGGCGCGCCTCGCGATTTCGACGGCGTCATCGAGGATGTCGCTTTTCGCGGCGAAACGACGCATTTGCGCGTGCGCGCTGCGGCAGGCGAGGCGCTGCGCGTATCAAGCGGCAATGACGGCGCGGGTTTTACGGCGGGCGAGACCGTGCGTCTTTCCATCGCCCCGGGCGCCGGCGTCGTGTTCGCGAGCGAGCCATGAACGATGTCGCGCGGAGACGACGACTGTCGTTTGGGCGGCGGGCGCTGCTTGCCGCGCCTTATGCGTGGCTCGTCGTCTTTTTCCTCGCGCCGATGGGGCTTATTGCGAAAATTTCGCTGTCGCGGCCGGCGACGGCGCGGCCCCCCTATGAGCCCGTCTTCGATTTCGCCGATGGCCTGGCCGGGCTTGCCGAAAAAATCTCGGCGCTCGGGCTAGACGCGTATCGCGCGCTCGCCGACGACAGTCTCTATCTCGATTCTTATCTCTCGTCGGTCGCCATAGCCGCAACCGCGACCATCATCACGCTGCTCATCGCTTATCCTTTCGCGCTCGCCATGGCGAGTGCGCGAAAAGATTTGCGGCCCGTGCTGATCGGCTTGGCCATCGCGCCCTTCTGGACCAGCTTTCTCATCCGCGTTTATGCGTGGATCGCGCTTCTAAAGGACGAGGGCCTCATCAACCATGCGCTGCTCGCGTTGGGCCTCATCGACGCGCCCCTGCCGATGTTTGCCACCAATGGCGCGGTGGTCGTCGGCATCGTTTATTCCTATTTGCCGTTCATGCTGTTGCCGCTCTACGCGGCGATCGAGCGTCAAGACGCGGCGCTCTTGGAAGCGGCCGCCGATCTCGGCGCGCGGCCCTTGGCGGCCTTCTGGCGCGTAACCTTGCCCTTGTCTTGGCGCGGCGCCGTCGCCGGCTGCCTTTTGGTGTTCATTCCAGCGGTGGGCGAATTCGTCATTCCCGATCTGCTCGGCGGCTCCGGCGCCTTGATGATCGGCCGCACGCTGTGGAACGATTTTTTCGCCAATCGCGATTGGCCGGCGGCGTCAGCCGCGGCGATCGTGCTCGTCTTGCTCCTCGTCATTCCGATTCTCTTTTACGAGCGCGCCCAATTGCGCGCCGAGGAGGACAAGCGATGAGACGAAATCCGGTCGATCGCTTCGCGAGGGGGTCGCGCCATCCGCAGGCCTCGTCAAGTCGCTCGCGCGACTGCTCCGCTTCGCTTCGCCCCTGCGGGTGACGAGGCCTGCGGATGGCGCGAAGTCGCATCCGTTCCCTTTGGTGAATTTGACGCGCTGAAAGCGCAACAAATTCACCAAAGGGAACGATTGCAACATGCCCCATCGGCCATCGCCGGTCACCCGGAGGGCCGTAACGAAGTGAAGGAACCGCGAAGCGGTTTGACGGGCGATGGACGATGGGGCAAAGGCGCGAGCGCATATGCGAGTCCACTCGCCTTTTGTGAGGAGCGACAGGGGAAAATGCGAACTGATCATTCGGGCAAGCGATGAGACCCTCGCGGCTAGCCGGGCTCGCGCGTTGGGCCGTTCTTGCGGCGGGCTTTGCCTTTCTCTATGGACCGATCGCCATACTCGTGGCGCTGAGTTTCAACGCCTCGCGTCTCGTCACCGTGTGGGGCGGTTTTTCGACGCATTGGTATGCGGCGCTGTTGGCCGACGAACAGATGCTGCGCGCCGCCGCAACCAGCCTCGAGGCCGCCGCGCTTTCCGCGTTGATCGCCACCGTCAACGGCCTGCTGGCGGCCGTGGCGCTGGCGCGCTTCGGGCGCTTTGGCGCGCGCACCCTGTTTGCCGGCGCGATCTATGCGCCGCTGGTCCTGCCTGAGGTCATTTTCGGCCTGGGGTTGCTGTTGTGCTTCGTCGCGCTCGGGTTGAACCGCGGCTTTGCGACGCTGGTGATCGCGCATGCGACCTTCGCGATGTGCTTTGCGACGGTCGTGATCCTCGCCTCCTTGAAGGATTGTGATCCTTCGCTCGAAGAGGCGGCGACGGATTTGGGCGCAACGCCGGCGCGCGCCTTCGTCCTGGCGACGTTGCCGGTGATCGCGCCATCTGTCGTCAGCGCTTATCTTTTGGCGTTCACGCTGTCGCTCGATGATTTCGTCATCGCGAGTTTCACCACGGGGCCGGGCGCGACGACCTTGCCCATGCGCATCTACTCGCAAGTGCGGCTCGGCGTCTCCCCCGAGGTCAACGCCATCTCGACGCTGCTGTTGGCCGTTGTCGCCGCCGCGCTCAGCGTTGCGGCGCTGGCGACGCGGCGAAGGGTGCGGGTGGGGTAAGATATCTCCCTTCTCCCGCGACGCGGGAGAATGGTGTGCGCCAGGGCGCCCGCCCATAGCATCTCTCCCTCCGGGAGAGGGTTACCTCTGTCGCGCCCCCGTCTCCCCTTGCGCCTGCGGCTCGGCGCGGGGCAGCAGAGGCGCGGCGGCGCCCGAGCGCTTGATCAGCGCCGCGGCGTCGGGGACGAAATTGGGCTCGTCCCAGGAGCCCGCTATATCGAAACCGATCTGCACGCCTTTGTCGCGCGGCTTGCCCGAGGCGTCGGCTTCGTTGGCTTGCGCCTTCAGGGCGAGGCTGCGGTCCGGGATGCGCGTCGAGCCGGCGAAGGCCAGCGAGAAGCCCGGCCCGCGCGCCGCGCCGTCCTCGATGCTGGCCGTTCCCTTGGCGATCTTGATCGTTGCGCTCACCTTGTCGAAGGCGGTGCGTCCCGACGTGATGTCGAACGCGCTCGACAAGGGACGCTTGTCGAGGCGGCGCAGCGCCCGTTCGAGATCGATGCCGGCGATTTCGCCTTGGGTCAGCGCGAAACTGGCGCGTCCGCCCAGTTCTCGCGTGAGCTGCGCCACCGAGTCGCCGGCAGCGTCGAGCGTGACGCTCGCATCCAGGTTTCCAGAAATATCCTGTCGCGCCGCAAGATCCCAGCTCAGCGCCCCGGCGTCGACGCCAGTCGTTTGCGCATTGGCGTGGAATTCGAGTCCGCCAGCGGCGCCGGCCGCGAAGGTCGCCCGCGCCTTGATCGTTCCCATGTAGGCTTGCGCTTCCGCCAGCGTGATTTCGAGCCGCCCGCCGCGCAGCATGAGCGACAGGGCGGCGTCGTCGACGTCGAGACGCCCCAAACGCGCGCGCGCCGCCGAGAGCCGCAGATCGACGTCGGCGCCGGCAAGATCGGGAAGATCGAAGACGTCGCGGCTCCACTGGCGATCGGCGCTCGCCAGCGGAGGCGTATCGGCGACCAAGGGTTTCAGCGAAACGAAATTGCTGGCGAGCGTCGCCTGGACGATAGGGCGATCCGCGTCGTGGCGCAGCGCGAAGGAGCCTTCGAACTCGTTGTCGTCGGCCAAGAAGCGCAAGTTCGACAACTGGAAGTCGCGCGTTTCGGCGGTGAGCTGACAGGTGAGCCGCACATTTTCGAAGGGACCCGGCAGCGGAACCGAAATATCCATCAAGTCGAGGGATTGCCGCAGCGACGGCGAGGATGCGGTAAGTTGTCCCGTAAAGCGCGGCGTGGCCCCCATCTCGCCCATGCCTTCCGCCGCCACATGGATGCGCTCGCTGTCGATCCGCGTCGTCACCGGCGATGGATTGCCGCGCAGCAGCGCGCCGGGCTGCGCGATCCACACCATCACTTGCGGGCGTTCGCTGCGCCATGAGAAGGCGCCGGCGAACGTCGCAGCCGACCCCACGGTCCGCCAATCGAGCGTTGCGTCGATGTTCTCTAAGACCGTTTCGCGGCCGCCGCCGTATTTGACGCGGGCTGAGCCTGCGACGATCGAAACAACCCCGAGGCGCGCTCGATCCGCCTTCTCCGCCTCGGGCGTGGCCGGACGCGTCGCGGCGGCGCGAACGGCGGCGCCGGCCGCGCTCATCGGCTTGCGATCGAGGTCGATGACCATCTGCGGGCGCGCTAGCGTGACCTCGGCGATTTCCAGACGCCCGGCGAACAGTGGCAGAATGCGCACATTGCCATAGAGGTCGTCGGCGTGGACGGTCAGCGCCGCCAAGGGATCGCCGAAGGCGATGCTTGCGATGGCGATGTGTGGCCGGGGCAACAGCGAAAAGGTGGAACGGCCCTTGGCGGCGACGTAGAGGCCAAACGACGAACGCAATTGCCCGGCGACTTCTTCGAACAGCGCCTCGTTGGAAAAGGTCCAGGGCGCAATGGCCGCGCCCAGCGCGACCACGACGGCGGCGAGCGCCACGAACAGCCGCGGCCGCGCAATCCGCAGCAGCGCCGCAGCAAAGCGGCGCAGCGCCGTTGCCGCCTTGCTCGGCGTTGGCGACGCTTCAGGTTGGCCGGCTGACGCGGCGTCTCGCTGGCTGGCGGGGTCGGTCGAATGCGGCATGTCGTTTCCGTGCTGGGTGAGGCTGATTGCGGATCGGTCCACGATGGGGCATGGGGCCGCGCCGACCTTAACAACGCGCCCGACGGCGCCATATCGGACGAGGGCGGCAAGATCGTGGCGAGCCCGAGCATTATTCTGGAAAGCGGCTCAAATCGTGTCCGTTCGGGTCAACTGCGTTCAAGTTCCCGGGTCAGCTCGTTGCGCAGCGCGTCAATGATCTCATCAATGTAAAATGGTTTTTCGACAATCGGGCGCGAACGGTGCGCCTCCGGCAGGCCGATCCGTCCGTAGCCGGTGGCGAAGACGAAGGGACAGCACCGGCTGGCCAGGAGGTTGGCGACCGGGTCGATCTTTTCCGAACCGACATTGACGTCGAGAAGCGCGACGTCGATCGGCGCGCTGGCCGCAAGGCGCAGGGCGGCGCCTACGTCTCGCGCCGTCCCGGCGATCACCAGCCCTTGTTCCGTCAGTATCTCCTCCAGCGCAAGGGCGATGAGCGGATCGTCCTCGACAATGAGGATGCGCCGTCCGGCCAGCAGGTCGACCGTCGCGGCGTCGCCATCGTGCGCGTCGGCGCTCTGAGGGGTTTGATCGGGCGGGAACGTCATGCCCCATCCTGTCGCTGATCGGCGCGGATGTCTAGACCGTGGCGGGCTACCATCGACGCCATTAACCGCCTCATATCTGTCAGAACTTGGATAGGGTTAGCGGTTTTTGGGCGCGGACCGCTCCGGCGGATCGCCGGCGCCGGCTGGCGCCAACAGCCAGGCGAGCGCCACCGCCGCCACGGCGAGCCAAGCGAGGATGACAAAGGCGCCTCCGAGCGGCGCAGCGTAGGGGAACAGTCGGTCGCCGCGCCACGCCCGCGACGCCAGATCTCCGGAAAACAGCGTCACGCCGAACAGCAGCGCCAGCGTCGCACCGAGGAGCCAGCCGGATCGACCTGGCTGGCCGGCGGCCAGGGCCGCAAGCGCCAGGCCGGCGCCGGCGTGGACCATCAGGAACAAACTGGCGGTGTGCAAATTGGCGCTGTTTTCGATATGGGCGGCGGCCGCCGCCAGCCCGACGCCGGCCGCTCCTTGGAGCGACGCGATCATGACGATGAACGCCGGCCGTTTCTGCATGGGTCTTGCGCGCCTTGCGCTAAATCAATAGGCGTTTTCAGTCTTCAGCAGAGCAAACGGCGTGAGCGCGAGAATATAGATGTCGAGCAGGATCGACCAATTCTCGATGTATCGAAGGTCGTGCTCGACGCGCTTCTGGATTTTCTCCGGCGTGTCGGTCTCGCCGCGCCAGCCGTTGATTTGCGCCCAGCCGGTCAGGCCGGGCTTGACGCGGTGGCGGGCGAAATAGCCGTCGACGACCTCGTCATAGAGATGGTCTGCGGCGCGCGCATGCATGGCGTGCGGCCGCGGTCCGACCAGCGACAGGTCGCCTTTGAACACGACGTTGATGAGCTGCGGCAATTCGTCCAGCGACGCCTTGCGGATGAAGCGGCCGACGCGCGTCACGCGCGGATCGTCCCTGGTCACCAGCCTGGAGGCGTTGGCGTCGAGACGATCGACGTACATGGTGCGGAATTTGTAAATCTCGATCTTCTCGTTGTTGAAGCCATAGCGGACCTGCTTGAACAACACGGGACCGCGCGAGTCGAGCTTCACCGCGATGGCCGTCGCCAACATGATCGGCGACCACAGAATAAGACAGATCGCCCCGACGATCTTATCGAAGGCGGACTTAATGATGACGTCCCAATCCGCCATCGGTTTGTCGAACACGTCAATGACCGGCATGCTCCCGATATAAGAGTAAGACCGCGGCCGGAACTGCAGCTTGTTGATGTGGGCGGCGAGCCTTATGTCGACTGGCAGGACCCAGAGCTTGCGCAGCATCTGAAGCAGGCGGGTTTCGGCGGAAATAGGCAACGTGAAGATCACCAGATCGAGCCGCGTGTGACGGGCGAATTCGAGGAGATCGTCGACTGTGCCGAGCTTTGGGTAGCCGGCGACGACATCGGGAGACCGTTGATCGACGCGATCGTCGAAGATGCCGAGAATGCGCAAGTCGCCGTCACTTTGCGCGGCGAGCTCTCGAAGCACTGGTTCGGCCGCCTCGCCGCCGCCGACAATCACGGTGCGGCGGTCGAGCTTGCCCGCCATCGTCAGGGCGCGCACGAGCGCCGCGAGCGCAAATCTCTCCAGCGCCAACAGCAGCAGCCCGCTGACGTACCAGCCGAGCAGCCACACGCGCGACGGCGCATTGTCGGGCTTGAGAAAGAAAATCGCCGCCAGGGCTGCGAGAAAGACCAGCGTCCAGCCGCACCCGAGTTTCAAGCCATGGCTGACCGGCGCTCGGAAGGCACTGGCGTTGTTGAGGTCGAGCGCTTGGAACGCAATGATGGCGAGGAGCGCCACGCCGGGGATGGCGAAGAAATACGCGGGCTCGTGTCCATGGACGGGCGCCACATAAAGTTCGTGCACGGCCAAGCCGGCGCATGTGATGAGCGTGAATTCGAGAATGCGCACGAGGCCGGCGACGACGATCGGCGAATAGGCTTTCGTCGGCTTTCCGTTGGCGACGATTTCCGCCAGGCGCGCGCGCTCTGCGCCCGCAGGGCAGGACGGCGTCGCAGCCGGCCCGGCGTCGCGGCTGGCGTCCGGATCGCTATGCTGCGTGTCGCTGGCGGCAAAGGCGCTCATTATCTTTTTCGGGCTCCCGTTTAAATCGCTGCGGCGGGGCGGACTGAACGCTGTTGTCGTTTGTGCCGTCGCCGTATCTTGCTCATGGACCACCGCAACCCGGTTGTTGTCGCCGCGACATCAAAAGATGCGTTCGCGGACCACGATCGTGTCGCCGGGCCGAATGGGCTGCGTCAACGGGACTCGGCCGGTGACCGGACGTCCGGAGATCGTGCGGGTCAGATCGACGCCGCCCTGATAGCCGCGCGGGCTGAAGCCGCCGGCGATGGCGATCGCCGTCTGCGCCGTCATGCCGTCGACGTACGGGTATTGGCCGGCCGTGGTGACTTCGCCCAGCACGAAGAATGGGCGAAACGCCTCCACCTCGATCGACACGCGTGGGTCGCGCACGAAGCCGCTGCGCAAGCGTCCGCCAATTTCACGTTCCACCGCCAGGGTGTCGAGGCCGAGCACGGGGACCGGGCCGATGAGCGGCATCGAGATGCGGCCGGCGCCGTCGACCGAATAGGAGTTCGACAGCGAATCCTGGCCGAACACGATGACGCGCAGCCGATCGCCGGACGCCACAGTGTAGTGCTCCTCGCCCATGTCGGCCGAGAATTCGGGCCGGTAGGCGCCGGGCGCCGCGCAACTCATCAGCATCGCGCTCACGATCAGACAGAGAATGAAGGGTCCACGTCTCGGCATTTTGTACCCCATCCTTCAAGAAACCACTCACGCATCGGCGCTGACCGCGTAATTTTTAGGTCGCCATGGTTAACAAATACTCACCATCGCCGCGGCTTCGGTTAACCGCGTCTCAACTATACTTCGGTTACATGGTCGCAGCGGTTCGGAGTGGTTCATGGAGTCGCGCGATGAGTTTTGGTTCCGATCGGGATTTCGAGGCGAGTTCTTCCTCCGACATCGATTCGTCGCAGATTTTCCGCGTTCTCGCGCGCAAGCGCCGGTGGGTGATCGGACCCACTCTGGCCGCATTGATCGGCGCCCTGGTCTTCGTCAATGTCGTCAAGCCGCGTTACAGCGCGGAAGCCCGGGTATTGCTTGAGAATCAGGAGAATTACATGACGCGTTCCGATAAGGGCGAGCGCGTCGATGCGATTGCCCCGGACGCCGAAGCCGTGCAGAGCCAGATTTCTCTCCTCACGTCGCGCGATCTCGCGCGCCGGGTCATCAAATCCTTGGAACTGCAGGGGAACCCGGAATTCGACCCGCTCGCCGACGGGATCGGGCCGTTGACGCGCGCGCTGGTTCTGTTCGGCTTGCTGCGCGATCCCACGCAGATTTCGCCCGAGGACCGAATTTTCGAGTCTTATTTCGACAAGCTCGCCGTGTTGTCGCCGTCCAAGACGCGCGTGCTGTCGATCGAGTTCTCTTCGCGCGACCCCGATCTCGCCGCGCAGGCCGCCAATCGGATCGCCGAGCTTTATCTCGAGATTCAGCAGGAGGCCAAACGCGATAACGCGCGCGTCGCCGCCGCCTCGCTCGCCACGCTCGTCGCCGACTTGCAGGCGCGCGCCGCCGAGGCCGACGCGCGCGCCGAGGACTTCAGGGTCAACAAGGGTCTGCTGGTCGGAACCAACAACACGACGATCAGCGCTCAGCATCTCGGCGATCTCACCAGAGAGCTTTCGACCTCGCGCACGGCGCAAGCCGACGCCGACGCGAAGGCGAAACTGCTGCGGGAAATGCTGCGGCTAAACCGGGTGGGCGACATTCCCGATATCGCCAGAAACGACCTCATTCGTCGTATTTCCGATCAGCGCGTCGCGCTGCGCGCGCAGCTCGCATTCGAATCGCGCGCTCTGTTGCCGGCGCATCCGCGCATCAAGGAGCTTTCGGCGCAACTCGCCGATCTCGACGCCCAATGGCGTTCGGCCGCCGAAGCCGCTGCGCGCGCCCTGGAGAACGAAGCGCGCATCGCGGGTTCGCGCGTCGACAATCTGATGCGGGTGCTGGACGACCAGAAGAAGGTCGCGGGCGCGGCAGGCGCCGACGAGGTGCATTTGCGCGAATTGGAGCGCGCCGCTCGCCTGCTCAAGGAAGAGCTGGAAGCCGACACCACGAAATATCAGGAGGCGCTGGCGCACGAGGGCGTGAAGACGACGCCCGCCGACGCGCGCATCATTCAGCGCGCCCTCGCGCCGCAGATTCCGGCCTTCCCGAAAAAGCTTCCGATCACCGCCTTCGCGGCCGTCGCGGCGTTCGTATTGGCGGTCGGCGCCATCGTCTCCGGCGAATTGCTCTCTAGCCCGCCGCGTCTGCGCTCCGGCAGCCCCGATTGGGCGCCGCGTCCAGCCGTTGCGGTCGCCGCCGCCAGCCTGCCCTTGGCAAGCGAGGGGGGCGCGCAACCCGACCAGGGGAAAGCCGCGCTGGGGCAAGCAGACGCCGAACAAACGCCAGCCGGCGCGTTGGCGGCGGCCGGCCGGCGGCGCGAGCGCGGAAAGAAAAATGACGACGAAGCGTCGATGGCGTCGGCTCGCCGCGCGCCTTCCGCGGGGACCGTGGCCGCCGCCGGCAAAATCGACGCCGCGCGGATGGCGGCCGCCTCGGTCAAGGTTCTGGTCGTGAACAGTTCCGGCGCGCCGGCAGGCTTTGCCGCCACCGTCGCATTGGCGCGCGCGCTCGCCCGCCGAGGACGCGCCATCGTCGCGGCCGCCGATGTCGCCGACGCCGATTATGATCGGCTGGCGGCGGGCGACCATCGTGACGGCCGGCCGGCGGGTCTCGCCGATGTCGTCGCCGGAGTCGCGGCTTTTGGCGAGGCGATCCATCGCGACGCCGGTTCGCGCTTGCACGTCATGCCCGCTGGAAGCCGGGAAGGCGCTGCGCAAGACGATACGCCGCTGGCGCTCGACGCCTTGGCGCAGACCTATGATTTTGTCGTGTTCGCCACCGCTTCGTTGAAGCGCGCAACTGAATTGGCGCGGCTGTTCGACATGGTTCTCGTGCATGGCGACGCCGCCGCCGCCGAATCCGCTCGCGACGAACTCCTGCGCGCCGGCGCAGCTGATGTCTGCATACTCGATGGCGACGCCGGCTCAACGGCCGGTCTGTGCGCGGCGTGAGCCTTGCCCGCGCCTGCGCACGGAGAGCCCGAAGCGGACCGCGGCCAGCGCTGTTCCGATCCAAGGCGTCTGCTTGATCTTGCGCTTGGCCGCGAGCAGCGCGGCGAGCAGAGGCGCGGCCAATGCGCCCTGCGGCGTCGCCGGCACGATCGTATCGCACAGCTCGATCGTTTCCTCGCAGATCGTGGCCTTGTAGAGCGCCTCGCCGACGCCGAGATCGAAATGCGTGAAGCCGCGCGTGACGAGATCACGCAGCAGCGCGTGCACCAGCAGCTCGCCGGGCGAAGAGGGGACGACGTCTTCGTGCATGTCGAAGGAATTGAGCATGGCGCTGAACCGCCCTCGATGCGCCAACCCGGCGTAAGCCGCGATGATCTTGCCGTCGAGGGTCAGCGCGTGCGTCTCCAGCGCGCCGCTTGCTGCCGCGCCGGCGCACAGCCGTTGCAGAAAATCGCGCCGCGCCGGCGTTGCGAACGAGGCGTCGATATGTTCGGCGCGCAGCCGGGCGCCCTTTTGGGCGAGCAGCGCATCGACGATTTCGACGGCGCGCGCGCCCTCGGCGCGATGTTCGAAGGCGACGGCGCCAAGCTTGGCGAGGCGCGCCGCCTTCCAGCGCAATTTCTTGCGCCGCGCGTTCGAGAGGCGGGCGTCGAGATCCTTTGTCTCGAACGGAAGGACGGCGCCGTAAGCGAAACTCGGGCTCGGCCGCCAGCTAAGCAAAACCAGAGGGTTGGCCGTGTGTTCCCATCGGCGCGGCTGGTTGCGGAAATAGAACAGGTCCGGTCGGCGCGGGGCGGCGTTGGCCGCCTCGGTCAGCAGGCGGCGGATCGCGGCGTCATCGAAAACCGCGCCGGGCCTGACGAGAGCGAGATTAAAATTGCTCTCCTTTCCGCAGAGAAACAGTGCGATGCGCAACGGGCCCCACTGTGCTTGCGCCAGCGGCAAAAGGGCCAGCGGGCGCTGGTTCGCGTCGCGCGCGACGACCAGCATCGGCTCGAGTTTCTGGTCCTTGCCGAGCGTTTCGAACCAAGCCCGCGTGAAGTCATAGCCCTGATAGGCGCTGGCCGGCGCCAGCGCGAACAGCTCCAGCCAATCGTCGCGCGCGTCCTCGAACCGCGAGAAGACGCTGACCGACGCAGGCGCGAGCTTGGTCGTCGCGCCGGCCTCGACCGCATCGCGAGGCGCATCGTGCGGCGTTTCGAGGTTGGTAACCATGTCGCTTGCGAAAGGTTTGAGGAGGAGTTCTTCCATCGGTCTAGCAAGGAAAGGTCAAAGAGAGGTTGCGATGATGGTCCGATCGAGAGGTGGAGCAGGGCCATGCCGGAATGGCGTAACATGGCGATCGACGCCGCAATGGGGTTTTTTCGGGCCAGCGGCGCGCATAGGCTGGCCGAACCCTATACCCGCGGGCTGGGCGCAATATTGATGTTCCACCGCGTGCGGTCCCGCCTGAAACAGGATTTCGAGCCCAATCGGCCCCTCGAAATCTCGCCGCAGTTTCTGGACGACTTGCTGAACCATCTGCGCCGGCGAGGCTTTGACATCATTTCGCTCGACGCGGCGCTTGCCAGGCTGCGGGAGGGCGGGGGCGAAGGCCGGCCGTTCGTCGTTTTGACGTTCGACGACGGCTATCGCGATCTCGTCGATTGCGCCTTGCCGGCGCTGGAGCGCTATCGCGCGCCGTTTACCGCCTATGTGACGGCGGGCTTCGCCGCCGGCTCGGCGCGCCTGTGGTGGGTGGAACTGGAAGAGGCGATCCGCCGGCTCGACCGGCTCGACGTGATCGCGAGCGGCCGGCGGTTGCTTCGCCCGACCGCGAGCGCGGCCGAGAAGGCGCGCGCTTTCGCATACCTTTACTGGCGCTTGCGGGCAGGGCCCGAAGATGAAGTTTTGCGCGTCGCGCTGGCGCTCTGCGCGCAGGCCGGCATCGAGCCGCGTTCGCTGACGCAGGCCCTGTGTCTTGATTGGGACGGCCTGCGCAAGTTGGCGCGCCACGAACTGGCGACCATCGGCGCGCATACGCTCACCCATGCGCGGCTCGCCAAGCTCGATGGGGCCGGCGCCGAGCGGGAAATGCGCGACAGCCGCCAGATGATCGAGACGGAACTCGGCGTCTGCGCGCGTCACTTTTGTTATCCGGTCGGCGATCCTGCTGCGGCGGGACAGCGCGAGTTCGAGCTTGCCGAGCAGCTCGGCTTCGCGAGCGCCGTCACGACGCGTAAGGGCATGATCTTCCGAGAGCATCGCGACCATCTCTTGGCGCTCCCGCGACTCTCGATCAATGGCCGCCATCAGAATCTGGGGGCTGTGGACGTGTTGTTGTCGGGCGCGCCGTTCGCATTGCTGAACCGCGGCCGCAAGGTTCTGGCGGCATGAACTCGCGGCATGAAGTGGTCGAGCTCTCTGTGAACGCCGGCGGCCGCCCAACGCCGCTCGAAACTCGTGCCGGCCAACCTATATTGGTCGTGGCGGCGTCTAGTAGACTGCGTCGTCCAAAATGAAGGGATCGTCAAATCCATAGGATTGTTTCGATTTGCGAGCCTGAAGGCTCGCGGTCCAAGCGACGCGGAACCCGGACCGCGAGCCTTCAGGCTCGCATCGATGCAGCCTCCAACACGATCCGCGTCGCGCTGCGCTTGGAAATGCTCCAGAAGGTCGAAAGATGACTCTCACAGCCGCGGCGATCTACGTCGCCATTGTCCTGTCGGGCGCGCTCGGCGTCTATCTGAGATATCGTCAGGGGGCGTGCGTTCTCGCGCATCGCGAGCGCGTCCCGGCCGATTTCGCGGGCGAGGTCTCGCTCGAGGACCATCGCCGCGCCGCCGATTACACGCTGGCCCGCACCCGCCTGGCCACTGCCGCAATCGCCTACGACGCCGTCCTTACCGTGGCTTGGCTGACGGTTGGGCTCGCGCCTCTTTACGCCGTGGCGGAACAACACTTAGCGCCTGGGCTGACGCGCAGCGTGGCTGTGGTCGTCGCCGTCATGCTGATCGGGCACATGCTCGAATTGCCGTTTTCACTGTTCAGCACGTTTCGGCTGGAGGCGCAGTTCGGATTCAATCGCGCCACTCCGGGCGTGTTTGTTCGCGACCAATTGCAGACTGGAGCGCTGTGGCTGCTGCTTGGCGTTCCTCTGCTTTACGGCCTGTTCGCGCTGCTGCGCGCCATGCCGGACCACTGGTGGTTGTTCGCCTACGCCGGCGCGATGGTCGTCATGATGGCGATGATCGTGATCTATCCGGCCATCGTCGCTCCCTTGTTCAACGACTTCGTTCCCTTGGCCGACGGGGCGATGAAATCGCGCTTGGAGTCGCTGCTTTCCAAATGCGGGTTCGAATCCAAGGGGCTGTTCGTCATGGACGCCTCCAAGCGTTCGGCGCATGGCAACGCCTATTTTTCCGGCATGGGCAAGGCCAAGCGCATCGTCTTTTTCGACACCTTGTTGGCAAAGCATAGCCTCGAGGAAATAGAATCTATTCTCGCCCATGAGCTGGGACATTTTAAGCTCGGTCATATCCGGCAACGCCTGTTGCTGGCGGCGACGCTGGCTTTGGTCGGCTTCGCCATCCTGCGCTGGGCTTTTGCCGATGGCGGACTGGCCGCCCAGTTCGGCCTTCCGGACGATCCGGGTCTGGCGTTGATCATCATCCTGATGGCCGGGGAACCGGCCCTGCATTTGCTTTCGCCATTGCTGAGCTGGCTGTCGCGACGCGCCGAGTTTCAGGCTGATTATTTCGCCAAGGCCATCGTCGGCAAGGAGGCCATGGTCGGCGCTCTCACGAAACTCTCGCGCGACAATCTCGCGACGTTGACGCCGGATCGGCTCTATTGGCAATTCTATTATTCGCATCCGCCGGTTGGGGCGCGCATCGCGCGGCTCAATCGGCCAGCGCCGGGCGCAGCTCCCGCCGGCGTGGACTAAGGACCAAATCGGCGCCAGCTCGTTCCGCGCCAATAAGCCGGCGCCGCCTTGACAAGCCCCAGCGGCGCTCATATCTCACTGTCGGCTTGTCGGCACTCGCTGTGGGTGAGTGCTAACAGGCTTTTCGCTCGTGCCTTTGCCGCTTCTCCCTCGATGGAGTCCAACAACAATGGCTGCCAAAGACGTACGTTTCTCCACCGACGCGCGCGACCGCATCATGCGCGGCGTCGACATCCTCAACAACGCCGTGAAAATCACGCTGGGCCCCAAGGGCCGCAACGTCGTGATGGAAAAGTCCTACGGCGCGCCGCGCATCGGCACCACCACGGCGACCGTGCTGGCCGCCTCGATCGCCAGAGAGGGCGTCAAGGCGGTGGCCGCCGGGCTCAACCCGATGGATTTGAAGCGCGGCATCGACCTGGCGGTCGAGGCCATTGTCGCCGACCTCAAGAAGAACTCGAAAAAGGTCACCTCGAACGACGAGATCGCCCAGGTCGGCACCATTTCGGCCAATGGCGATCGGTTCATCGGCGAGGAAATCGCCAAGGCGATGCAGAAGGTCGGCAATGAGGGGGTGATCACCGTCGAGGAGGCCAAAAGCCTGGAGACCGAAACCGACATCGTCGAAGGCATGCAGTTCGATCGCGGCTATCTGTCGCCTTATTTCATCACCAACGCCGAGAAGATGGTCGCCGAGCTCGACGAGCCGTACATCCTCATCCACGAGAAGAAATTGTCGTCTTTGCAGCCGCTGCTGCCGATCCTCGAAGCGGTGGTGCAGACCGGCAAGCCGTTGCTGATCGTCGCCGAGGACGTGGAAGGCGAGGCGCTGGCGACGCTGGTCGTCAACAAGCTGCGCGGCGGCTTGAAGATCGCGGCGGTGAAGGCGCCGGGCTTCGGCGATCGCCGCAAGGCGATGCTCGAGGACATCGCCATCTTGAGCGGCGGCCAGATGATCGCCGAAGACCTCGGCATCAAGCTCGAGAACGTGACGCTTCCCCAGCTCGGCCGCGCCAAGCGGGTGCGCATCGAGAAGGAGAACACGACCCTCATCGACGGGGCGGGCGCCAAGAAGGACATCGAGGCGCGCATCGCGCAAATCAAGGCGCAGATCGAGGAGACCACCTCGGACTATGATCGCGAGAAGCTGCAGGAGCGTCTGGCCAAGCTGGCCGGCGGCGTCGCGGTGATCCGCGTCGGCGGCGCGACCGAGGTCGAGGTCAAGGAGAAGAAGGATCGCGCCGACGACGCGCTCAACGCCACCCGCGCGGCGGTCGAGGAGGGCATCTCGCCGGGCGGCGGCGTCGCCCTGTTGCGCGCCATTCCGGTTCTGGACAAGGTCAAGGTGGCGAACGCCGATCAGAAGACCGGCGTCGACATCGTCCGCAAGGCGATCCAAACGCCGGCGCGGCAGATCGTCGACAATGCCGGCGACGACGGCGCCGTGGTGGTCGGCAAGCTGCTCGAGGCCAAGGACTACAGCTTCGGCTACGACGCCCAGACCGGCGAATACGGCGATCTCGTCAAGCTCGGCATCATCGATCCGACCAAGGTGGTGCGCACCGCGTTGCAGGACGCGGCTTCCATCGCCGGGCTGATCGTCACCACCGAGGCGACGATCACCGAGCAGCCGAAGAAAGAAGCGTCGGCGCTGCCGCCGGGCGGAATGGGCGGAATGGATTACTAAAAGAAGTCAACGCGGCCAAACGAGCAACGAACAGGCTCTGGGGGCTCCCCAGGGCCTTTTTCATATGGAAGTCGGAAGCCGCGGACGTTTTGGCGTTGGTGGCGGGCTCCCGTTCGCGACAACGCCGGCGGATTATTTGTAAAAATTTAGACTTCATCTGACGCACACTGTCAGATTTCGCCATTCATCCGATGGCTTTGCATTATCGGCGAGACGGATTCGATCCTGTCAAGGATGCGATCGGGTTTCGGCGACGCCTGTCTGTCCCGACAGGACGTCTGTTGTCGCGTTTCGCGTAACGGCCGTGCGCTGTTCGCCCATCCCCATGGAAATCAGCAGCGGGGCGGCCTCTTGCAGCGCGACGAAATCGGCTTTCGACCGCATGCCGCGCCAGCCATCGAGTATCAGCGACTGCGCGACCGCGCCGCCGAGCGTGGCGCCCGGGCCTGTGATGATGAACATGTCGGGCGCGAATTCGCGCGCGGCGGCGCGCACCGCGCGGGTGAAATGGTAGGGCTCCGTCACCTGGCGGCCGAGCGTGTAGTCGCGCAACGCGTGGGCGTCCGTGGCTGCGGGCCACCAGATCGCCCCGCGCCCGTCGACGAGCGGCAATGACGGAGGGCCGAACAGATCGGGGCCGAGACGTTGGCGGCCGGCCTCGGCGACCGGCGCCTGCAATGGCGTATGAAAGGCGGCATGGTTGGGAAGGCGCATGGGAAAGCGCCCCTGCACGCGCGGCGCGGCGGCCTCGAAGGCGGCGAGCCCCGCTTCGTCGCCGGCCAGCACCAGCATGCCGCCGAGATCGATCGACAGCGCCAGCCTCTGGCCGGATGTGGCGTCGATGCGCGCGACCAGCGCCATGAGTTCGGCTCGCCGCGCGGCATCGTCGCGCCAGTCCTCGGCGACGAAGGGATAAATGAGCTGCCCGCCGATGAGGCGCTCCTGCATCAGCGTTCCCATCGTGTTGACCACCTCGAAGCCCGCCCGCGGCGACAGCGCCCCGGCGCAGGCCAGCGCCGAATACCAGCCCATCGAATTGCCGGTGACGGCGACGACGGCGATCTTATGGCGGTCGATCGACAGGAAGTCGCACAGCGTGCAGGCGTAGATCAGCGCCGATGCGTTGTCGCCGCGCGTGTGCCGCGCGACCGAATACGACGGAGCTCCATCGAGCGCGAGCAGTTCGTCCTGTCCAAGCGCACGGCGCTCGGCGTCGAAGCCTTCGAGCAGGCCGATCTTGTCGCCGTGATGCCGGCCGAGATAGCCGAGTTCGCTCTTCGTATAGACGCCGCGGCCGGGACAAATGACGACAGCCGTCCTCATGATTTAGGCCTCCATCAGCCTCAGCGCCGCGGCGATGATGGCGTCCCTCGAGGGTAGCGTCGCGGCATAGGCGGGGCCGGTCGCGATGAAGGAATCCTGCGCCGTGACGCGCGCCGCCGGCGTCTGCGTCCGTTCGGCGAACAGGGCCATCAGCGCCTCGGACGGGCTGCCGGCGCGCCGGCATTCGTCGACGATGAGCACGCGCCGGCAGCCTGCGACCGCTTCGAGGAGCGCGGCCTCGGGCAGCGGCGCGAGCCAACGCAGGTCGACGATGCGCAGCTCGACGCCGCGCTCCCGGAGCGTCTTCTCCGCCTGCCGCGACAGGTAGCGCCCGTTGCCGTAGGTGACGATGGCGAGGTCCGCGCCCGCGCCATGGACGCCCACCTCGCCGAGCGCGATGCGTTCGCTTTCGGCCGGGTAGCGGCACATCCAGGCGCCGTCCTTCTCGGCATGGAGATCGCGCATCGCATAGAGCGCGATCGGCTCCAGAAAGACGACCACCCGCTGCTCCTCGCGAGCGAGCCGTACGCATTCGCGCAGCATCAACGCCGCGTCGGCGCCCGTCGACGGGCAGGCGACGACGAGGCCCGGTATGTCGCGCAGCACAGCCAGCGAATTATCGTTGTGGAAATGACCGCCGAAACCTTTCTGGTAGCCGAGCCCGGCGATGCGCACCACCATCGGGTTTGTGTACTGACCGTTGGAGAAGAAGGAGAGCGTCGCCGCCTCGCCGCGGATCTGGTCCTCGGCGTTGTGCAGATAGGCCAGGAACTGGATTTCCGGAATGGGCAGGAAGCCGTTGTGCGCCATGCCGATGGCGAGACCGAGAATCGACTGCTCGTCGAGCAGCGTATCGATGACGCGGTCGGCGCCAAAGCGCGCCTGCAGCTTCTGCGTGACGCCATAGACGCCGCCCTTGCGCCCCACATCCTCGCCGAAAAGGACGATCTCTCCGTGCGCCAGCATCAGGTCGGCGAGCGCCCAGTTGATCAGGCGGCTCATCGGTTGAGGGTCGCCCATCGCCTTGATATCGGCGCGGAACAGCGCCGCGCGCGCCTCCGGTGAGGGAGCGTTGCTCGGCTTGCAGCGGCGGCGAGGGGGGATGAGGCTGGCCATGACGCTCGCCGCGTCGCGCAACTTCGGTCGGCTGACCGCTTCCGCGGCGATGCGGTCCACCCTAGCGCAGGTCTCCTCGTAGATCGCCAACGCCGCTTGCGGCTCCAGCGCCCCCGCCTCGTGGAGCAGCCGGACCGAGTGCAGCAGCGGATCGTTCGCCTCGTCGGCTTCCACCTCCTCCCGGCTCATATAGCTGGTTGCTATATCGGCGCCCGCGTGGCCGTAAAGGCGCACCATTCGAAGGTGGAGAAGAGCGGGCTTGCGGCGGGTGCGCACATAGTGCGCCGCTTCGCTCGCCCTCTTGAAGGTGTCGTAAATATCGAGGCCGTCGGCGTGGAAATATTTGAGCCCGGGCCGTTGGGAAAGGCTCGCAGCGATCCAGCCCCTCGGGGTCTTGACCGAAATGCCGACGCCGTTGTCCTCGCAGACGAACAGCAGCGGCAACGGACTCCCCTGATAGGACGTCCAGGAGGCGGTGTTGAGCGCGCCTTGCGCGGTCGAATGGTTGGCGGAGGCGTCGCCGAACGAGCACATCACGATGGCGTCCGCGGGCAAGGCGCGACGCTCCGGGGGGCGTCGGCGGGCGAGCCCTAAGGAATAGGCGGCGCCGACGGCTTTCGGCAAGTGACTGGCGATGGTCGAGGTCTGCGGCGGAATGTTCAGCGCTCTCGACCCCAGCACCTTGTGGCGACCGCCCGAGATCGGGTCCTCGCTCGACGCGGTAAAGGACAACAGCATGTCGAAGACCACGGTCTGCCCCGGAACCTGCGCCGCGCGCGCGATCTGGAACGCGGCGTCGCGGTAATGCAGGAAGGCCATATCTGTGGGGCGCAGCGCGTGCGCGACAGCCGCCATGCCTTCGTGCCCCGAGGAGCCGATCGTGTAATAGCCCTGACCGGCCTTCTGCATCGCGCGACTGGTTCGGTCCAGCGCACGGCTCAGGCATTGCGATCGAAACAGCGCCACGGCCTCGACGTTCGCCAGGCCCGGCGCCGGAGCCTTGCCCGGCGGCAGGTCGCCGGCGCCGACCCGGCGCAGGAAGTTGTCGTGAACGATGACCGCACGCGCCATGTCGACCTCAGAAGAACGCCTGCAAGCCGGTCTGGGCGCGGCCGAGGATGAGGGCGTGAACGTCATGCGTGCCCTCATAAGTGTTGACGGTTTCGAGGTTCTGGGCGTGGCGCATCACGTGGTACTCGATCTGGATGCCATTGGCGCCGTGCATGTCGCGCGCCTGGCGGGCGATATCCAGCGCCTTGCCGCAGTTGTTGCGTTTGACGATGGAAACCATCTCCGGCGCCATCTTGCCTTCGTCGAACAGGCGTCCAACCCTGAGAGAGGCCTGCAAACCGAGCGCGATCTCGGTCTGCATGTCGGCAAGCTTCTTCTGATAAAGCTGCGTAGCCGCGAGCGGCTTGCCGAACTGTCGGCGGTCGAGGCCATATTGCCGGGCGCGGCGCCAGCAATCCTCGGCTGCTCCCATCACCCCCCAGGAAATGCCGTAGCGCGCCCGGTTGAGGCAGCCGAACGGACCTTTGAGGCCACAGACGCGCGGCAGCAGCGCATCCTCGCCGACCTCGACGCCATCCATCACGATCTCGCCGGTGATCGAGGTGCGCAAAGACAGCTTGCCGCCGATCTTCGGGGCCGACAAACCCTTCACGCCCTTGTCCAGCACGAAGCCGCGGATCTCGTCGTCGTGGGCGGCCGACTTCGCCCACACGACGAACACATCGGCGATCGGCGAATTGGAAATCCACGTCTTGGCGCCGGCAAGGCGATAACCGCCATCGATCTTCTCGGCGCGCGTCTTCATGCCCGCAGGATCGGAGCCGGCGTCGGGCTCGGTCAGGCCGAAGCAGCCGATCCATTCGCCGGAGGCGAGCTTGGGCAGGTATCTTTGCCGCTGCTCTTCCGAGCCATAGGCGTAGATCGGGTACATGACGAGGGAAGACTGCACGCTCATCATCGAGCGGTAACCAGAATCGACGCGCTCCACTTCGCGCGCAACAAGGCCGTAGGCGACATAGTTTGCTCCAACGCCGCCATACTCGTTTGGGATCGTCACGCCCAACAGGCCGGTTTCGCCCATCTCCCGGAAGATGTCGGGATCGGTGTTTTCCTCCAGATAGGCTCGGCTCACGCGCGGAGCGAGCTTGTCGGCGGCGAACGCCGCCGCTGCATCGCGGATCATCCGCTCGTCTTCGGTAAGCTGATCGTTCAGGAGGAAAGGATCTTCCCACGAAAAGGAACCGCGCTGAGAACTTTGCATAGGAGTGGACTTTCAGAGGGTCATTGTTGTGCTTGCGACAGTTGTGCGGACGCCGTCGCGATGCGGCGGCAGGCCTCTTCGAGCTCTGCTGTGGACGTTGCATAAGAGATGCGGAAATACGGAGAAAGGCCGAAGGCCGAACCGGGAACGACGGCGACGCCGACGGCGCGCAGCAGATATTCCGCAAAGGCCGTGTCGCTGTCGATGAGCTTGCCGTCCGGAGCAGTCTTGCCGATGAGGCCTGCGCAATTGGCGAACGTGTAGAACGCGCCCTCGGGCAGGCGGCAGCTGATGCCGTCGATCTTGTTCAACGCGCCGACGACGAGATCGCGCCGCGCCTGAAACGATCGGCGCCGTTCGTGGACAATCGCCTGCGGCCCATTCAGAGCCTCGACGGCCGCGGCCTGGCTGACCGACGACGGACAAGAGGTCGATTGGCTCTGGACCACGGCCATGGCTCGGATCAGCGGGCTCGGCCCGCCCGCATAGCCGATGCGCCAGCCGGTCATGGCGTAGGCCTTGGAGACGCCGTTGACCGTCAGCGTGCGGTCGCCAAGCGCCGGTTCGATCGAAGCCGGCGTGGCGAAGCGGAAATCGTCGTAGACGATGTGCTCATAGATGTCATCGACGATCAGCCAGACATGCGGGCGCCGCAACAGCACGTCGAGGAGCGGCCGATAGTCGGCTTCCGAATAGGCCGCCCCGGTCGGATTGGACGGCGAGTTCAAGATGACCCAACGCGTGCGCCTCGTGATCGCCCGATCCAGATGTTCGGCGGTCAGCCGGAAGCCGTTGGCCTCCGAGCACGGCGCGAGGATGGGCTTGCCGCCCGCGATCGAGACGATGTCCGCGTAGCTCACCCAGAACGGCGTCGGGATGACGACCTCGTCGCCCGGATCGAGCGTCGCCATCATGGCGTTGTAGAGGACCTGCTTCGCCCCGGCGGAAACCGTGATCTCCTCTTGAGCGAACTCAAGGCCGTTGTCGCGCCTGAACTTGGCGCGGATCGCGGCCTTGAGCTCCGGGGCGCCGTCGAGAGCCGTATACTTCGTGGCGCCGGCCCGCATGGCGCGCTCCGCCGCGTCCTTGATGTGATCGGGCGTGTCGAAATCTGGCTCTCCCCGGCCGAGGTCGACGACGTCCTTTCCCTGGCGCTTCAGCTCTGCCGCGAGCCCGGCGATCTTCAATATCTCCGACACGCCGATTCCCGAAAGGCGCCCAGCCGGCCGGACGGAGGATCGGATTTGAACGGGCGCTTCCATGGCTGCTCGCCCTCAGGTCACGTCGAACTTGACGCCCTGGGCGAGCGGCAGCGTCCGGCCATAATTGATGGTGTTGGTCGCACGGCGCATGTAGGCCTTCCATGCGTCGGATCCCGACTCGCGCCCGCCGCCGGTCTCCTTCTCGCCGCCGAACGCGCCGCCGATCTCGGCGCCCGACGGTCCGATATTGACGTTGGCGATGCCGCAGTCTGAGCCGCAGACCGACAGGAAGGCTTCCGCCTCGCGCAGGTCGTTGGTGAAGATCGAGGACGCCAACCCTTGCGAAACGGCGTTGTGCAGTTCGAGCGCCGCGTCGAAATCAGTGTATTTGATGACGTAAAGGATCGGCGCGAAGGTCTCGCGCTCGACCGGCCCGATCTGCCCGCCGATCTCGACCAGCGCCGGACGCACGTAGAAAGCCTCGTCCGCGCCCTCGACCGTGACGCGGTCTCCGCCGAAGATGGCGGCGCCCAAAGCTTTCGCCTCGCCTAGAGCGCGCTGCATCGCCTCGTATGCCCTCCGATCGATCAGGGGACCGACGAGATTGCCGGCTTCGAGAGGGTTGCCGACGGGCACGGATTCATAGGCCCGCTTCAGGCGCGGCACGAAGCTCTCATAGACGCTCTCGTGGACAAAGAGACGGCGCAAGGTGGTGCAACGCTGGCCCGCCGTGCCCATGGCGGCAAAGGCGACGCCGCGCAGCGTCAGGTCGAGATCGGCGGTCGGCGCAACGATCGCCGCGTTGTTGCCGCCGAGCTCCAGGATGGCGCGCGCGAAGCGTTTGGCGAGCTTCGGGCCGATGGCGCGACCCATTGCGGTCGAGCCGGTCGCCGAGACCAGGGGAACCTTGGCGTGATCGACGAGGCTCTCGCCGATCTCACGGCCGCCGAGCAGCACGGCGAAAAGTCCAACCGGCGCCGTTCCGCCCTCTTGCCTGAAGCGCTTCAGGGCGCGCGCGAAAAGCGCTTGCGTCGCCAAAGCGGTCAGCGGCGTCTTCTCGGACGGCTTCCAGACGATGCTGTCGCCGCAAACGAGCGCCAGCGCAGCGTTCCAAGCCCAGACCGCAACCGGAAAATTGAAGGCGGAAATAATGCCGGCGACGCCGAGCGGACGCCATGTCTCCATCATCCGGTGCTCGCCGCGTTCCGTGGCGATCGTCAGGCCATAGAGTTGGCGGGACAGCCCCACGGCGAAGTCGCAGATGTCGATCATTTCCTGGACCTCGCCGAGGCCTTCCGACACGATCTTGCCGACTTCGATGGAAACGAGCCGACCCAGCGTCTGCTTCTCGGCGCGCAGTTCCTCGCCGAGCAGCCGCACGAGCTCGCCGCGCTTCGGAGCCGGAACCAGGCGCCATGCGAGGAAGGCTAAATGAGCCTTGTCGATCGCCGCCGCTGCATCGGCGGCGCTGGTTTCCTTCACATGAGCGACGGTTTCGCCGGTGATGGGCGACCGCGCCGGGAGCGTTCCGCCTGTATAGCGCGCTCGTTCGACGCCCAGGCCGGCCAGGAGAGCGTCGGTTTCGGCGGCGAGGGTCAGGCGTTCGTTTGGACGCCTCTGCTTGGTCGCGGTGACGGACATGACGGTTTCTTTCCGATCATTGCGCAAAGCGCTGGATTTTCATCCGGAGATTAAGTAATTTTCCTTCATTTCGCGGCCCAAAACAACCGAAATCGAGGAGAGCAATGGCGCGGCCGTCGGACGCCAAGAAGGATCAGGACCTCATCAACATCCTGACCGCCAATGCTCGAACCCCCTTGGCCCATATCGCCAAGAGGTTGGGGGTGTCGCGTGCGACCGTGCAGGGCCGATTGGCCAGACTTGAAAAAGAAGGAGTCATTGCCGGATATACGACTGTTTTCGGCAAAGAAAATCCCCATGTGACGACAATTTCCGCGATTATTTTGATCGAGCTCGAGGTAAAACAGCAAGGAAACGTGATTGCAGCGCTGCGAAAAAGGGCCGAAGTCGTTCATTGCTATACCTTGAGCGGACACTTTGACCTGTTCGTCAAAATAAGCTGCGCCACAGCTTCTCATCTGGACGAGATCATCGATTGGATCGCCGAGATGGATGGCGTCAGGCGCACCACCTCATCGATTCTCCTCGCCAGAAAATTCGAAAGATGACGGGGCGGGCCAGAGCAGTTGCCGTCATGGCCGGGCTTGTCCCGGCCATCCCCGTCCTGCCATTGCGTAACGATGCGAAATTGCTGCGCCATCACGTCCCTTCTTGCGACGTTCCGCAGCGGCGCGGCGTGGATGCCCGCGACCGGCGCGGGCATGACGCCAATCTTAACCAAATGGAAACTTGAGCTCGGAAGCGCTGAGGCAGGCGCCCCGCTCCATTGGCGGGCGGCCATTTCCTATTTCCCTTCGAAAACGAAAAATGGACCATCGAAATTTATTGATATTCCATCCAAATCCGGCGATAACAATCTTTATGTCGCGCGCATGCTCCTAGATAAAAGAAAAAACAAAGGCTTGAAAGGTCCTTGCCATGGCCAGTCCGTCAAAACATATCGCTGTTCTCGGCGCCGGGCAGATCGGCGCGGTGATCGCCGGGATGCTGGCCGAGCAGGGTCATCAGGTCACGCTCGCCGACGCTTCGCCGGCGCAACTCGCGTTGAGCGCCGGGCAGGCATTCGCCACTAAGATCATGAATGCCGCCGATCTCACGGCGCTGCGCGCTTTCCTCGCCGATCAGGACATCGTCGTCAGCGCCTGCCCCTACTTTCTCAACCAGGGCGTGGCGCGCGTCGCGGTGGAGACGGGGACGCACTATTTCGACCTGACCGAGGACGTCGCGACGACGGCCTATGTCAAGGAGATCGGGGCGGCCGCCGAGGTCGCGCTGGCGCCTCAGTGCGGTCTGGCGCCCGGCTTCATCTGCGTGCTCGGCGCCGACATGGCGACCCGGTTCGATGCGGTGAAGACCATCAAGATGCGGGTCGGCGCGCTTCCGCTCTGCCCCACCAACGTCCTTCGCTACAACGTCACCTGGTCTGTCGACGGCCTGATCAACGAATACTGCAACCCCTGCGAGATGGTCTTCGACGGCAAGCCGATGCTCGCGCCGGCCCTCGATGGCGTCGAAAGCGTGATGATCGATGGCGTCGCCTATGAGGCCTTCAACACCTCGGGCGGGCTCGGCACCCTGGCCGAAACATTGGCGGGCAAGGTGCGGGACATGAGCTACAAGACGCTGCGCTATCCCGGCCACGTCGAGATCATGAAGCTTTTGCTGCATGGACTGGAGCTCTCCCACGACAAGGAGACGATGCGCCGCATCCTCGATCGCGCCGCGCCGTTCACACGCAAGGACGTCGTCGTGATCTTCGTTACCGGCGTCGGCGAGCGCGGCGGCCGCATGGAAGAAGACAGCATCGTCCTTCGCTACGACGGCAAGCCGGAACTCGGCGCCATCCAGCTCACCACGGCGGCCGGCTGCGTCGCCATGGTCGAGCTGTTCCTTGCCGGCAAGTTGCCGGCCAAGGGCTTCGTAAGGCAGGAAGACGCAAGCTTGTCGGACTTTTTGTCGACCCGCGCGGGGGCTCGCCTGGCCAAGGAAGCCCGCAACTCTGAAACCAACGACATTTCTGAAAAGCTGGCCGCCAAAAGAGCCGCATGATCGCCCCGAAGGAAGCTTCGGGAATCTGCGTGGCCTAGCGTGGAAAAAGGCTGGCTCCCCGAGCAGGACTCGAACCTGCGACCCAGCGATTAACAGTCGCTTGCTCTACCGGCTGAGCTATCGGGGAATATTTGCGGCAGCGGGCATATAGCAAGCCGCGCGGCGCCTTGCCAAGCCCTGTTCGGCCCGCTGCCCTAAGCCTTTGGCTGCAGCTCGGCGGCTAATCGCTCGGCGCAAACTCCGCCACAGTGGCGACGATGTCGTTTCTGGTGGGCAGTCCGGCTTCATTGCCCAAATGCTGGATCTTGAACGCCGACGCGCCGCGCGCGAAGCGAAAGTGTTCGCGCCAGGGCGCCTCGGGACGCTCGAGATAAGAGGCAAGGTAGGCGCCGTGAAAGACGTCGCCCGCCCCCGAGGTGTCGATGACCTTGCCCTGCGGCACCGGCAGGGCGGCCATGCGCGAAACCTCGCCGCGTTCGTCATACCAGAGCAATCCCTGTTCGCCATTGGTGACGCCGCCGATCCGGCAGCCCTTGCTCTTCAAGTAGGCGAGCATGTCGACCTCCGATAACGACATCTGCTCGCACAACAGTTCGGCGACGATGGCGACATCGATGAAATCGAGCAACTCCTCGACGTTGGCGCGCCTTGCGCCGCCATCGAGCGAGGCGAGAACGCCTTTTTCGCGGCAGGCGCGCGCGTAGTGGATGGCGGCGTCGGCCTGATGGCCGTCGACGTGCAGGACGCGCACGCCATGCAGATCGAGACGCGGAAAGTCTTCGAGAAAATTGTCGTCGCGGGCGCGCAAGATGGCCCGCTTGCCGTCGTTGGGCAACACGAAGGACAACGAGGAACGATGCACCCGGCGCGGATGCACCCTGATGCCATAGGTCGCCGCCATGTCCATGAACATGTGGCCGAGCCAATCCGGAGCGAGCGTCGTGATGAGGTTGATCCCCGCGGCGCCGAGCTTTGCGCAGGCAAATGCGGCGGTCACCGCATTGCCGCCGAACGAAACCGCGTAGTCCTTGGCCACCGATTTCTCGTCGCCGCGCGGCATGGCGTCGGCGCGCATGGTCACGTCGATGTACGAATGGCCGATGAACAGCGCTTCCACGGGAAACTCCGGAACAACGGGCGTCGCGGCAAAAGGAGCGCGTCATTCTAGATGATTCGCTCGCTTGCGTCGTTGCGCTTGGCAAGCGGCCGGGCTCGTCATCGAAAAAGGGGGGGTGGGACAATCGGTTCGGCTCGGCGCGAACCCTTCTCCCGCGAAACGGGAGAACGCAGCCCTCGCGTCAGCGAGGGTCGGATGAGGGCGCTTGCCGCTTTCCGAACCTAACAAATTTGGCGTGGCGTCGCCCTCATCCGTCGCGCATTCGCGCGCCACCTTCTCCCGCAAGCGGGAGAAGGAAGGGAGCTGGTATGACAGCCGCGCGTATCAGGACGGACACATCTCAGATCGAGAAGCTCGTTCCGCAGCCGCATGAGGACGCGGCGTTCGGATTGTCGATGCGAAACGATTGTCCCTTAAGATCGTCGACGAAATCGATGCGGGCGCCCTCGAGAAGCCCCAGCGAGACCTTGTCGATGACGACCCTGGCGCCGTCTCGTTCGATCAGCAGGTCTTCGGCGCCGGGGGCGGCTTCCACCGCGAAGGCGTATTGGAAGCCCGAGCAGCCGCCGCCATCGACGCCGACGCGCACCGCAGAGCCTGACGCTTCGCTCGCGAGAATGGCGGCGACGCGTCTGACCGCTGCTTCGCTCAGCTCCACGCCGGCGATCGCATCTGCATTGGTCATTTGTCGTCTCGTCTTTTCGTCGCCCTGCGTGGCGCGAGGCGCTTGCGGACGCGGCGCGGCGCGGGCTATGTGCGGGCAACATAGGCCCAGGCGCACGGCCTTTCAATGGGTGGAGACGAGAGTGGCGGCCAACCTGCCTCGCGCGCCGTATGCTTGCGACGCCGGCGCCTCGCGCGGCAGGCTCATCGCTGAGCCGGATTCCCCGTTGCGCTCGCCGTTTCAGCGCGATCGCGACCGGATCGTCCATTCGACCGCCTTCCGGCGCCTCGCCCATAAGACGCAGGTGTTCGTGCCCCTGGACGGCGACCACTTTCGCACCCGGCTCACCCATACGATCGAGGTGGGGCAAATCGCGCGGGCGCTGGCGCGCGCGTTGAGGCTCGACGACGATCTCGCCGAAGCCGTGGCGCTCGCCCATGATCTCGGCCATACGCCGTTTGGCCACGCGGGCGAGCACGCGCTTGGCGCCTGCATGGCGCGTCACGGAGGCTTCGACCACAATGCGCAGGCCTTGCGTGTCGTGACCCTGCTGGAGCGCCGCTATGCGCGCTATGACGGGCTCGATCTCACCTTCGAGACGCTGGAGGGGATCGTCAAGCACAACGGCCCGCTCGAAGGGCCGTTGGCCAGCAAGCCGGTTGCGCCGTATATCGCCGAATTCGACGCGCTGTTTCCGCTGGAGCTGGCGACGCACGCCGGCGCCGAGGCGCAAGCGGCCGCGCTTGCCGACGACATCGCTTACGACGCGCACGACATCGACGACGGCTTGCGCGCCGGGCTGTTCGATCTCGACGACATCACTTGCGTCCCGTTCATCGGCGCCCTGCTCGAGGAAATCGGCGCGGCTTACGGCGCTCTCGAGCGTCCGCGCGCGATCCACGAATTGGTGCGGCGGGTGATCACCCGCTTCATCGAGGATGTGGTCGAGGAAACGCGGCGGCGCATCGCCCGCGTCGCGCCGACCAGCGCCGCCGATGTGCGCAACGCCGGCGCGCCGCTGGTCGCCTTCTCGCCGGCGATGGCGGCAGCCGATGGCGCGATCAAGGCCTTTCTGTTTTCCAACATGTATCGGCACGAAAAGGTCATGGGCGTGTGGGAGAAGGCTTCGCGGGTTATATCGCGGCTGTTTGCGGCCTTTTTTGACGACCCCGCGCTGATGCCCGCCGAATGGGCCGGCCTGGCCCGTTCGCGCGACGGCGAACAGCGGGCGCGCATCGTCGCCGATTACATCGCCGGCATGACCGACCGCTACGCCCTCGGCGAATACGCGCGGCTGTTTGGGGAGAAGGTGGAGGTGGGATGATGCGTGCAATCATATTTTGATTGCAAATGATAGCGGATCGTGCAATCAATGCGGCGTGAATAACGCTCATCGACGCACACTGGCGGCGGTGTTTTCGCATCCCATTCCTACGACGCTCGAATGGCGCAAGATCGAGAGCCTGTTCGTTGCGATCGGATGCGAGGTCATCGAAGGTGAGGGCTCGCGCGTCGCCTTCAAGCATGGCGCATTGCGCGCCGACTTCCATCGGCCGCATCCTGGTAAGGAGGCCAAGCCCTATCAGCTTCGCGCCGCACGCGAGTTTCTCGAACTCATCGGAGCAACGCCAGGACGGGAGTGAAATCATGACGCCCATGACCTACAAGGGCTATGCCGCGCGGATCGAATACAGCGACGAGGATGACGCCTTGGTTGGCCGGATCGCCGGGATTCGCGATATCGTGACTTTCCACGGCGTATCGGTCGAAGAGGTTCGCGCAGCTTTTCACGAGGCGGTCGATTTCTATCTTGCAACCTGCACGAAACGTGGCGAGGCGCCGCAAAAGCCTTATTCCGGCAAGCTCATGTTGCGCGTGCCGCCGGACCTTCACGCCCGCGCCGCAATGCGCGCCGAGGCGGCCGGCAAGAGCCTGAACGCTTGGGCCGCTGAGGCGTTGGCGAAGGCCGAGTGATGGAGCAAGCGTTGCTCGCGATCTTTATGCGAGCGGCCGGATTCACTTCTGCAACGGAACGATTTAAGAACCCGCCTCATGAACATCTTCGCCGACTTTCACGCGCGCGTCGCCGCCATTCTCGATTGCATCGCCGCGTCGGGGCGTCTGCCCGAGGGGCTCGACGCTGCGCGTTTCGTCGTCGAGCCGCCCAAGGACGCCTCGCTTGGCGATCTTGCGACGAACGCCGCCATGGTGTTCGCCAAGGAGGCGAAGGCGCATTTTGCCAATCCGCGCCAACTGGCGACCGAAATCGCCGCGGCGCTCGCGCAGGCCGAAGGCGTTGAGCAGGCAGAGGTCGCTGGGCCGGGCTTCATCAACATCCGACTGAAGAAAGAAGTCTTCGCCGACGTGCTGCGCGCCGTGCTCGCGTCTTGCGAGGATTACGGCCGCGCGCCGAAGGGGCGGGAAGGCTCGCTTTCCGGCAAGGTCAATGTCGAATATGTGTCGGCCAATCCCACCGGCCCGATGCACGTCGGCCATGGCCGCGGCGCGGTGTTCGGCGACGCGCTGGCCAACCTCCTCGAGTTTGCGGGCTGCGAGGTGACGCGCGAATATTACATCAACGACGCCGGCGCGCAGGTCGATGCGCTGGCCCGCTCGGCTTACTTGCGCTACCGCGAGGCGCTCGGCGAGACGATCGCCATTCCCGACGGACTTTATCCTGGCGATTATCTGAAAGCAGCCGGGCAGGCGATCGCCAGAAGTTATGGCCCGGCATTGTTGGACAAGCCCGAGAGCGAATGGCTGGCGCCCGTCCGGCGCGCCGCCGTCGGCGCGATGATGGCGATGATCCGCGACGACCTTGCGGCGCTCCGCATCACCCATGAAGTGTTTTTCTCGGAGCGCACGCTGCACGAGAAGCAGAACGGCGTTTCCGACATCGACGCCGCGATCGAGCGCTTGCGGGCCAAGGGTCTTGTTTATGAGGGCCGTCTGCCGCCGCCCAAGGGGCAACTGCCGGAGGATTGGGAGGATCGCCAGCAGACGCTGTTCAAGTCCACCGCTTTCGGCGACGACATCGATCGTCCGCTGCAGAAGTCGGACGGCTCGCATACCTATTTGGCCGCCGACATCGCCTATCACCAGACCAAGATCGATCGCGGCTTCACTGCTCTCATCGATATCTGGGGGGCCGATCACGGCGGCTATGTGAAGCGCATGCAGGCCGCCGTCGCGGCGCTTTCCGATCGCAAGGTCGATCTCGACGTGAAGCTCTGCCAAATGGTGCGGCTGATGCGCGGCGGCGAGCCGGTGAAAATGTCGAAGCGTTCGGGCGACTTCGTCACGCTGCGCGAGGTCGTCGACGAAGTCGGCGTCGACGCCGTGCGTTTCATGATGCTCTACCGCAAGAACGACGCGCCGCTCGAATTCGATCTCGCCAAGGTCATCGAGCAGTCGAAGGACAACCCCGTCTTCTACGTCCAGTACGCTCATGCCCGCGCCAAATCGGCGTTGCGACGCGCGCTGGCGGCGTTTCCGGATTTTGATGTATCCGCTGCGGCCCTGGCTGGCGCGCCTCTCGAACTGCTCGCGGACGAAGGCGAGATCGCGCTGGCGAAGTCGATCGCGCAATATCCGCGTCTCATCGAAGCCGCCGCGGCGGCGCACGAGCCGCATCGCGTCGCCTTTTACCTTTATGATCTCGCCAGCGTCTTTCATGCGCATTGGAATCGGGGCAAAGATCGGCCACAATTACGCTTTGTTAATGCAGGAGAGAGAGATTTGACCCGCGCCCGGGTCGCTTTGGTTGTCTCGTTAACCTGCGTCCTAGCGTCGGGCCTTGGCGTTCTTGGCGTCAGCGCCCCTGACGAAATGCGTTAGTCACGGCAATGTCCGTTCTGCCGGGATTGTTCGCGGCAGATGCAAGACTTGCAGATGCAAGACTTAAAGCGTTCGGCGCCGGATATTCGTAGCGAGGTGCATCATGCGCGAGACGGCGACTAGAGGGCCTTTGATTGACTTAACCGAATTCGAACGCCGCTTGCGAGGCTCCGACCAGGACGCGAAATCCGCTCCGGATCCATTGACCGAATTGGCGCGACTGCTGCAGGGCGAAGCCTCTGTTCGATCCGCCGATCCCTATCAGTCGATTTTTGCCTCTGGGCAGCCCCCGCGCCCATCGCCGCCCACGTCGCCGCCTCCGCAGGCGCCACGCATGGCTGACCGCCAGGAGCCGCTTGCGCCGCCGCTCCCGCAGGCGCCTCCCGCGGCTGGACGCCAATCGCCGCTCGCATGGCCGGCGCCGCAGGCGCAGGCCGCGGCGGGACGCCCATCGCCGCCCACGTGGCCGGCGGCGCAGGCGCAGCCCGCCGCTGAGCGCCCCTCGCCGCCCACGTGGCCGGCGCCGCAGGCCCAGCCCGCGGCTGAGCGCCCATCGCCGCCCACGTGGCCGGCGGCTCAAGCGCAGCCTGCGGCGGGACGCCCATCGCCGCCCACGTGGCCGGCGGCTCAAGCGCAGGCCGCGGCGGAACGCCCATCGCCGCCCACGTGGCCGGCGGCGCAGGCGCAGGCCGCGGCGGGACGCCCATCGCCGCCCATGTGGCCGGGGCGCGCCACTTTGTCGCCGCCGATTACCCCTCTGAACGCCATGACGACTCCGAAGTCGATTGGTCGTTCGACGAAACGCAAGCTTTCATCGACTATGGCGCACAGCCGTCCGGCGATCCTGCGACTTTCGCCGGCGCCGGCGCCCTTCCCGAGGGCGGCGGACGCAGATTGCGAGTTCGGCCTTGGCACGCCGTGACCGGCATCGCCGTGATCGGGGCGGTCAGCGTCGGCTGGGGACTTGCGCATCGCGGCGGCGGGACTCCGCGCGAGATAGCGACGATCAGCGCGCCCAATGGGCCGGCCAAAGTGCAGCCAAAGGCCGAGGCCGACGAGGGCGCTGGGGCGCCCCAGCAGGGCGCCGCCGTTCTCGACCGCACCGAGAGCGCGCTGGTCAGCAAGGTCATTTCACACGAGGAGCAGCCGGTCGATCCGGCTGCCGCGCAGCGCGTTGTCTCGGTGGGCGCCGCTCCCGTCGATGCGCCGCATGGGCTGCCGGCTTTTGCGGCGAACTCCGCCCAGATCAATTCGCTCGCGCCGGAGCCCAAAAAGGTGAAGACCGTCTCGGTGCGGCCGGACGGCAGCGTCATCGCCAACGACTCCGTGCCCCCCGCGGTCACCGAGCCGGCGCCGCCGGCCCTCTCGGCGGCGCATGGCCCTAGCGGGGATGGCGCCAAAGCGGATGGGGCGGAAGCGGACGCGCCGGCTCATGGCGTCACGCCCAAGATCGCCGCCAAGCCTGCGACGACGCCGCGCCCCGCGCGGCCGGCGGCTCGCGCCAAACCCGCGAAGCTCGTATCCGCGGCAAATCCCGAAGCAAACGACGCGGCGGGGGACGCGCCGACCCAGCCCGCAGCGACAGATGGCGCCGCTGGCGGCGCCTATGCCGTTCAGTTTGGCGCCGCTGGCTCGGAGGCGGAAGCGCGCCAGCTGATGCAAAAGATCACCGCCCAGTACTCGTCGCAACTCGGCGGCCGCCGTCTCGGCTATTATCGCGCCAAAGTCGGCGACAAGACGGTCTATCGGGTGAGGGCCGGCGTCGCCGGCAAGGAGGCGGCCGTCGGCATTTGCGACCAAGTCAAATCGGCAGGCGGCAGTTGCTTTGTCGCCGGAAACTAACCGCGTATCCCTTCTCCCGTGCAACGGGAGAAGGTGGCCCTCGCGTCAGCGAGGGTCGGATGAGGGTGCTTGCGATTTGCCTCGGCTATGGGCCGTGCGCCCGGTTCGGGCCGTTGGTTCTACGTCATTTCTCAGGGTGGCGCCCGGCCCTCATCCGACCCGGCTTCGCCGGGCTGCCTTCTCCCGCGGCGCGGGAGAAGGGTTTGCGCCCAGTCGAACCGACCGCCCCTAAAAGATATGTCCTCTGGGAGAAGGGCGCGTCCGACCGAAGCGATCAACCGGAAATCGTGTCACATGACAACCTTGCGGTTCAGTCGTTTGTTCGCGTCCTGGCGGCCTGCCGTCGCCGGCCTGGCCGCGTCTTGCTTTGCGAGCGCGGCGCCGGCCGATCCGATCAGACATCCGATCGCCGTTTTCGCGGGGCTGGACAAGATCACCGGGCGCATCATGAATTTCGAGGTGGCGATCGACGAGACCGTGCAGTTCGGCTCGCTGCAGGTGACCCCGCGCGTGTGCAATACGCGGCCGCAGACCGAGGCGCCGCAGACGACGGGTTTCGTCGAGGTCGACGAACAGGACGCCGCCAAGAACGAGGCGCAGCGCATTTTTTCGGGCTGGATGTTCGCCGCAAGTCCGGGGCTGCACGGCGTCGAGCATCCCGTCTACGACGTTTGGCTGACCGACTGCAAGGGCGGCGCGGAAATTGCGGCGCAGGCGCCTGAGAGCGGCGCGGCGCCCACGCCAACTCCGGCGCCGGAAACGAAGAAACATGGTTCGAGATCGCGCAAGGTCGAACCGGTCGAGCCGGCGCCGATCGAAGCCGCGCCGATCGGTCCACGCGACTCCGTCGACGCCCTTCGGGGCGCCGCTCCCGCCGACGGCGCCGTTCCCGGCGGCGACAAGCCGGCGACGCCCCGGCAGAAGCCGCGCAAGCCGTTAGCTGCGCCGCTGTTCCCGTTTTGATTGGCTCGAGCGTTGCGCGCCAAAGCGCGGCCGTTCGGCGCAAAGACTAAGCTCCGGCTATTGGCGGCGCGCGCAGCGTTGTTAATATTTCGTCGCCCCCGAGGCGGCGCTCCGTCGGCCAGACCAGAAAATCCGCAGACGCCTTGAGCGCGTCATCGAGCAAGCCGTGGTAGGTCTCGCGGGCGATCTCGATCGCGCCGAGCGAAGCGAGATGATCGGTCAAGAATTGCGTGTCGAGCAGGCGGAAGCCGCCGCGGCGCAGCCTGGCGACGAGATGCGCCAGCGCGACTTTGGAGGCGTCGGTTTCGCGGTGGAACATGCTCTCGCCGAAAAAGGCCGCACGCAGCGCGACGCCGTAAAGACCGCCGACGAGCCGGCCATCTTTCCAGCTCTCGACCGTGTGCACGAAGCCCAGGTCGAACAAATCGCCGTAGAGCCGTTTGATCTCGCTGTTGATCCAGGTGTTTTCCCGTTGCGGCGTGCGCGCCGCGCAGGCCTCGATCACGGCGTCGAAATCATGGTCGATTCGGATCTCGAAACGATCGGAACGGATAATTTTGGCCAGCGAGCGCGAAACTTTGAAGGATGCAAGCGGAAAAACGGCGCGTTCCTGCGGATCGACCCAAAACAGCGCGTCGTTCCGCGCGCTTTCCGCCATCGGAAAGAGCCCGATCGAATAGGCACGCAGCAGAAGCTGCGGCGTGATCGCCAAAGAGGCGGTGGGGCGGGACATGAAAAGGATTTTAGCGCAATGAGCGGGAAGATCGAGAAGGGTCGCGGGACAGATTTCGTCCAGCCCGCACGGATGACTTTGCCCCGCCGGCTTGAGAGCACCGCTCTGGATTGCTTCGCCTACGGCTCGCAATGGCGGTGGCTGGCGCCGGAAGCGGTCATGATCTGTGGCCGTCGGTATCAGTCTCGCGGGATGCGAAAAATTTGAAAACATTGCTCTGGCGCGGCGCGGGGACAACGTCCAAGCGTTCAAAAACCCGGCTCGATGCCGCCCGTCGCCAGAAAATGCTCGAGCCAGTGGATGTCGTAAACGCCGTTCTGCACGTCGGCGTTCCGCACCAGCGTGCGGAACAGCGGCAGCGTCGTGTCGACGCCGTCGATGATGAATTCGTCGAGCGAACGCCGCAGCCGCATCAGCGCTTCGGTCCGGTTGCGGCCATGGACGATCAGCTTGCCGATGAGCGAATCGTAGTTGGGCGGGATCGTGTAGCCTTGGTAGGCCGCGGCGTCGACGCGCACGCCGACGCCGCCGGGCGGGTGATAATAAGCGATGCGCCCGGGCGAGGGGCGGAAGGTGGACGGGTGCTCGGCGTTGATGCGGCACTCGATGGCGTGGCCGTGGAACCAGATGTCCTCCTGGCGTAGCGACAGCGGCGAGCCGGCCGCCACCCTGATCTGTTCGCTGACGAGATCGACGCCGGTGATCGACTCCGTCACCGGATGCTCGACCTGGATGCGCGTGTTCATCTCGATGAAGTAGAAGGCGCCGTTCTCATAGAGGAACTCGATGGTTCCCGCGCCTTCGTAGCGCAACTCGCGCATGGCGTGAGCGCAGATTTCGCCAATTTGCGCGCGCTGCGTCTCGTTGAGGGCGGGAGAGGGGCTTTCCTCCCACACTTTCTGATGGCGACGTTGCAACGAGCAATCGCGCTCGCCGAGATGCACCGCGGCGCCCTTGCCGTCGCCGAAAATCTGGATTTCGACGTGGCGCGGCTTTTCGAGATATTTCTCAAGATAGACGGTGTCGTCGCCGAACGCCGCTTTCGCTTCGGTGCGCGCCGCCGCGATCGCGCCTGCGAGTTCGCGTTCGTGGCGCGCCACGCGCATGCCGCGGCCGCCGCCGCCCGCCGCCGCCTTGACCAGCACGGGATAGCCGATTTCAGACGCCGTGCGGGCGCCGCCCTGATCGTCGACGACCGGTCCGCTCGAGCCCGGCACGCAAGGAATTCCCAACTTTCCGACCGTGGCCCTGGCCTCGATCTTGTCGCCCATGAGGCGGATGTGCTCCGGCTTCGGGCCGATGAAGGTGAGGCCATGTTCGCCTAAAATCTCGGCAAAGCGGGCGTTCTCCGAGAGGAAGCCGTAACCTGGATGAACGGCGTCGGCGCCGGTGATTTCGCAAGCCGAGAGCAGCGCCGGAACGTTAAGATAGGACTCGCGCGCCGCCGGCGGGCCAATGCACACAGACTCGTCGGCGAGCTTGACGTGCATGGCGTCGGCGTCGGCGGTGGAATGGACGGCCACCGTCGCGATGCCAAGCTCCTTGGCCGCGCGTAGAACGCGCAACGCGATCTCGCCCCGGTTCGCGATCAGTATTTTGTCGAACATCGCCCTTGGCCGCTTATTCGATGACGAGGAGAGGTTCGCCGTATTCGACCGGCTGACCGTCCTCCACGAGGATGGCCGTCACCACGCCGCCGCGCGGCGCCACGATGTCGTTGAACGTCTTCATCGCCTCGATGAGCAGGAGCTTGTCGCCGGCCAGCACGCGCGCGCCGATTTCGACGAACGGCTTGGCGTCGGGGCTCGGCCGCAGATAGGCGGTTCCGACCATCGGCGATTTCAGCGCGTCTGGATGTTCGGCCGGGACCGCGGCGCTCGGCGGCGCCGCGGCGGGCGGCGCCGAAGCAACCTGAGGCGACGCATGGGCCGGCAGAGCGATCGCGCCGCCGTGAACGGGCGCTGGCGCGCGCGCCGCCCGGATGCGCAGATCGCCTTTCTGCACCTCGATTTCGGTGAGATCGCTCTCGCTCAGCAAGCGCGCGATCGTTCGCACCAGTTCGGCGTCGATCGGCTTTGCAGCCGCGGGTTTCGGTTTGCTGGAGGCGGTTCGAGACGTTCGCACTTTGCGCGCCATGGATGCTTAAGTCTTTCTCGTTTCGGCTGGGAAGAGAGCCTCGAAGGCCAAGAGGTATGACAACGGACCGAAGCCGACGATGACGCCGCGCGCCAGCGGCGAGATGAACGAATGATGCCGAAAACTCTCGCGCGCATAAACGTTGGAGAGATGCACTTCGATGACGTTGGCCGCCGAGCCCTTGATCGCGTCATGAATGGCGATCGAGGTGTGGGTTAAGGCGCCCGCATTGAGAATGACCGGCGCTTTGGCGCGGCCTGCCTCCTGAATCCAGCCGACGAGATCGCCCTCGTTGTTGGATTGCCGGAAGATAAGATCGACGCCGGCCGCCGCGCAACGCTCAACGAGCGTCGCTTTTATGTCGTCGAGCGTCGCGCCGCCATAGATTGCCGGTTCGCGTGCGCCGAGAAGATTGAGATTGGGGCCGTTGATGACGTGGACGGCGGGCATGGTTTTCCAAGAGAAAAAGGGCGCGCGGCCCGCGCGGAGCCCCTCTCTTAGCCTTATCCAAGCCGCGAAGGAAGTCCCCCGCCGGCGCCGACGCGCCTTAGAGCAAGAGCATGTCGGGCCGAAGCCGGGCAGGCTTCGGTTTTAGGATAGCCCGGTCAGCAGACGGTTTTGCCGCATTTGCGCACGTTGTCGACTTTTGTCTTCAGTTGCGAAAAGCCGACAGCGCCGACGATGACCTCATCGCCCAGCACCCAGGAAGGGGTGCCGGTCAAATTGAGTTTGTCGGCGATCTCCATCACTTCCTCGATTCCGGCGTGGACTTCGGGGCTCTTGAGGTCCCGCTCGAGCTTGTCCATGTCCGCGCCCAACTCCTTTGCGACGTTCAGAGCCTGGGCCTTGCCGATCGCGCCGTGCGTCGTCAGCAGCTTGCGATGAAACTCCCAGAATTTCTGGCCTTGGAACTGACGGCGCACCGCCGCAGCGACTTGTGCGGCCTCCGTCGAGCCGGTTCCGAGCACCGGAAAATCCTTCAAGACGATACGCAGATCGGGATCGCTTTCGACGAGCTTGGCGACATCGTCAACCGCGCGTTTGCAGTAGCCGCAGTTGTAGTCGAAGAACTCGACCAGGGTGACATTGCCGGCGGGATTTCCGATCGCCGCTTGCTGCGCCGAATTGAGAAGCTTGTCGGAGTTTTGAGCAATGCCGCGCTGGCGCGAACTGGCCTCCGCCACTTTCTGGCGATGATCGAGTTCCTCGATCGCCTCCTTGATGACTTCGGGATTGGCCACGAGATAATCGCGGACGATTTTCTCGATCTCGGCTTTTTGGCCGCTCGTTATTTCCGTCGCCTGCATCGACCCCGGCGTCGCGAAGGCGAGGCCGGCGCCCAGCAACCCGGCAGCGGCGGACATGGCTATGCTGGCGCGCAGACGGGACAGAGCGCGGCCTCTCCAGTCTATTTTGGGCGCGAGCCGTTTCGGCACTAGCATCGTCTTCTCCTGCTTGCTTAGAGCGCGTCCCGGAAAAGTTGCGAGACTTTTCCGATAAGGACATGCTCTAACTTACCGAGTTGGAGCGTACTCCGATCAGGCGATTCCGCCTGACCGGAATGCGCTCTAGTGGCCGCGCGACGCGCTCCCGGCTATGGCGTCGCGCGCACGCCGTCGTTGAGCAGAACCGAGCCGAGCCCATAGTTGAACTTTGTTTCGCCAAGCGTGCGGAACTGCAACGAAACCGTTACGGTCTGGTTGCGCGCCGGCAGGCCGGTCCCCGCCTGCGGCTGGTAAATCGACGAATAGTTGACCGTGAAGATCGCGCATTCGTTGTGGTAGCCGACGCCGGCGCCGAGCGCGGCCACCGAGAACAGCGGCGCCGTGCCGGTGAGGTTGATGCCCGTCAAGGTCGTCGCCGTCGGGTTCGTGGTCAATGAATTAAAAAGATGGCGGCTCATATCGAAGATCACCGAGCCGGTCAGGAAGTAGTTCTTGTTCACATCATAGCGGCCGTTGGCGGCAAGTCCTTGCCGGCGCTGATCGAAGCCGATGGCGCTCTGCGAGGCGTAATTCGCGTATTGCAGGTTCAGCACGAGCGGATCGAGCTTGAGCGAGCTCACCAGGTCGATGCGCCGGGCATGCAGGTTGGTCTCGTCAAAGCGGCCCTTGGCGACGAAGCTGAGGAGCGAGGTGGGCGCGAAGGCGAAGCGTCCGACCCAGTCCGAGGTGCGCGTGTTGAGCCCCGAGGCGAGGCCGACATTGGCGGCGTCCGCGTCGGCGTACGCGTTCTCGCCCACGACTTGCCGCGATTGACCGGCCATGGCGTTGATGAAGCCGCCATTGGCAAGCGTCAGTGTCGTCTGGCCGCCGTAATTCAAGCGCGTGCCGGTCTCGAAACGGTCGTAGCCGGAGAATTTGCTCCACTGGAACAGAACGGAATCGTCGAACACCAAGCTCTGCGCGTCCATGTTGACGAGCGATGGAATGGAGGATTGGTTCGGTCTGGCGATGATCTGCACGATCGGTTCGAATACGATGTCGCCGAGCCCGCTTCGCGCCAGCCAGGGATAACGCCATTCGAAGCCGACGCCCGGCGTCGCCTGCCCGCGAGCGACGCCGTTCGAGGCCCCGATGAACAACCCTTGGGCGCTGTTGGGGATCGGTTGGGAGCTGTTGTTGAAGATCGGGAACCGGTCTTGCGTATCGAGGCCGACAAAGGAGCCGGAGAACCGCGTGAAGGCGAACGGCGTCCACACCGAGCCGACCGGATCGATGAACTTGCGTTCCCACGACGCGCTGACGGTTCCATGTTCGTAATTGCCGCCAATGCCGCGCAACAGACAGCCGCTCTTGTTGCGGTCCGCCGCCGGAGCATAGGTTTGGCACACATTGTAGAGGGCGTTGACGCTGTCCAGCGTTCGCGGTTGGATTGATTCGTAATTGGCGATTTGCGCAGACGTGCTGGTTAGATTGGCGTCGACTTCGACTTGCCCGCCAAGGCCGAAGGTCTTTTCCGGGTCGACGTCGAACGTGCGGTTGTAGTCGAGCAAAGGATGCGCGATCGGCTGCTGCGCTTGAACGTCGTTTGGCGACAGGCCCTGGAAGTAGTATCCGCGCAGATCGAGATAGCTTCTGGGGCCTTGCCCGGTCAAATAAACGGTCGAAGACGATTCGCGAAAGTAGTAATTCTGGAGGATATTGTTGGACTGTTTGTAATCTTGGAAGAAATAGCGGTCGCTCAGCGCGGTGACGTCCCAACCCAATTTCCATTGATCGTTGAGCGCGAATTCGCCGACGCTTTGCACCGCGCCGCGCCAACGTCGGCCGCCGGCGCCGAATGGCGGCGGCGCGAAAGCGGTGGGGTCGGACACGTGCGCGCCTTCGGCGCGGATGACGTAGCCGCCATTTTCGAATCTCTGCCGGAATTCGCCGGTGACAAATGGGCCTTGCCGGGTGAAGACGGTCGGCGTGATGGTGAGATCGTAGTCTGGCGCGATCGCCCAGAACAGCGGCAGGCCGAAACCGCCGCCCAGTTGCGATTGGTAACTGAGCTGCGGCGACAGCACCCCCGATTTCCGTTTCACGCTCGGGTCGGGAGAGGACCAGAACGGGACATAGGCGATCGGCACGCCGAGAAACTCGAACGACGCGTCCTCGTAATAAATCATCTTCTCCGTTTGGTCGTGGATGATGCGCTTGGCGTGCACCTGCCAAAACCGCGGGCGGTTCGGATCGTCCTTGCAGGCGTCGCAGGCCGTGTAGGTTCCGTTGTCAAAGACACTCGTGTCGCCGACGCGCTCGGCGCGCGGCGAGCTGAAATGGGTGTTGTCGGCCGTGTCCACCTGTAGGCTGTCGATGAACCCGTTTTTGAAGTCGTCGGTCAGCTCGAAGCGATCGGCGTGGGCGACCGTCCCATCCTTCTCCGTCAGCTTGGCGTGGCCCTCGGCGTAGACGCGCTGGGCGTTGCGGTCGTAGACGACCTGGTCGGCCTCCAGCAGCCGGCCTTGGTAATAAATCTGGACGTGGCCCCTGGCCGTGACGGTGTTCGTGGTCTGGTTGTGGACGAGCTCCTTGGCTTCGACCACCATGCGTGCGGCGGGGTCGTTGGCGGCGTCCAGGCTGCTCGCGTGAGCTTGCGGCGCAGCGAAGCCGATTGCGATGCAGAGCGCCGCGCCTGCACAAGCCTTAAGGCCGGAAAGCCGGCGGTCTAACCTAGATCGCTCATTTGCCGGCGCCTTGGATGTGTTACGGCGGGCGAGCCGGGACGCCGATCTTGCGATGAAACGCGCCATCAACGCGAGGCGGCGGCGATGGCGCTGCATCAACCGTCCTCCAAATGCAAAAGCGTAAGCGTGCCCAGCATGCTCCCGACGAGCGCAGGCGACCAAGCGGCGACGATGGGACTGATCATGCCGGCGCCGCCCAGATCGGAGAATAATTTGGTTACGATATAAAGCACGAAGCCGGCGACGACGCCACCGGAAATGGTGCGGGCCACGTCGCCGAATCGGAAGAATCTTAACGAAAAAGAAGCGGCGACCAGAACCATGGCGATGAGCAGCAGCGGGCGCGCCAGCAAGGTCTGGAACTGCAGACTGTACCCGGTCGCATCGAGCCCCGCCTGACGCGTCGCTTCGCCGAGGCGCGGCAGATCCCAAAAAGGGGTCCCCTGTGGCGGAGCGGCGCTGGAGGCGAGCTGCTCAAGGGTCAGATCGGTGGCGAGGAGATATGAGCCGACGATCCGAGGCGCCTCGCCCGGCGTCGTGAGCCGCGCGCCCTCCAAAACCCACACGCCGGCCAGCAGTTTGGCGCGCGCCGCCACCACGCGTTCGAGAAAGCCGCCGTCCGGCTGGTAGACATTGACGATGACGCCGGAGAGTTCGGCCCCCGCCGCCGTCGCGCCCCCCGCATGGATGATTGCTAGCCCGTCAACGCTGTGCTGGCGCAGCCACACGCTGTGATCGAGGCGCGAAGTCCCGGGCGCGCCGAAGAACTCCCACTCCATCTGATCGGAGCGCTGCTTCATCGTCGCCGAAATGGGATTGTAGAGCGTGATCGAGGCGACGCCGATGACGAGGGCGGTCAGGACGGGAGGCATGAGAAATTGCCATACCGAAACGCCCGCGGCTCGCGCCACCACCAGTTCGAGCTTGCGCGTCAAATTGACGAAGGTCGCCATAGCGCCGAACAAGACGGCAAACGGCAGGGTCATCTCCGCCGCCGCCGGCACCCGCATAATAGTCATTAACGCGATGGCGGCCGCGTCGGCTTGCGGATTGTCGCTGGCGCGGCGCAGCATCTCCACGAACACGACGACGAACATCAGGCAGGAGATCGTGATGAAGATACCCATGATCGTCTGCAGGAAACGCATCGCCAAATAGCGTGTGAGGGTCAGGCCGATCATCGGCGCGCCTCCTGCCGAGATGATGGCGGGTTTTTGTGCAATTCTGTCATCGCCACCGGCGTTTCGCTGCTTGCGTAAAAAAACGGCGCGCCCGGTTCACCGTGAATCGAGCAACGTCAACACCATCCGATCGTAGATCGTCTGCTAAACGCTCTTTCGCCACGGCGCAAGGCGGACGGCGGCCTTGGAGCTTCGGGCGCGCCATTCCGTCGCCGACCGTTGCTCTTTGGCCACGGCGGCGACGCTACCCGGCGCTCGCGGCTTTTCGGGGGCGTTCGCTAACAATTGCGGCTGGCGTGAATTGACCCTCGATCGGTTGGCGACGATAGTGCGCGTCGCCCTTTCGGGCGGTTGTTTGCGCTTATATTCCCTCGAGATTCCCCCTAAGAGAGGTCGAGATGCCCGGCAATGTAAAATTCGAGATTGTTTCCTTTGGTGAAGCCGAGGGCCTGCTCGCCGCGCCGGCCGCCTCGGACGCGTCGAAGTCCCTGACTCTGGTGGTTTTTGCCGGCGATCAGCTGGCCGTCGGGGCGCGCGTCGAGGCGCTGTTGAAGCGCAGCGATTCCCATCTTGCACGGGCGGCGGCGGCCGCAAAATTCACCGGCAAGACGGGAACGGCGCTCGATCTCTACGCTCCGCCGGCGCTTCCCGCGGTCGCGCGGTTGGCGATCGTCGGTTGCGGAACACAGGCGCCGGACGCGGGTGAAGGGGAAAAGCCCGCGGCGAAACCTTTTGAGGACTTCCTCGGCCTCGGCGGCCAGACGATGGCCAGGCTGCGGCAAGGGACAAACACTCTCGTTTATTTTGATCCGCCCGAGGCGCAGGGCGCCGCCAAGGCCGTCGACGCCAAGGCCGTCGACCCGAACGCCGCCATTGCTCAGTTCGCGCTCGGCGCAGACCTGCGCGCCTATAAGTTCGATCTTTATCGCACCAAGAAGAAGAAGGAGGATAGCGAGCGCGAAGGGCCGAGCGAAATCACCCTCGCCGTCGCCGATCCGGATGGCGCGCGCGCCGCGCTCAGTGACGTTCTCGGCCTCGCCGAAGGCGTGACCATCGCCAGAGGGCTCGTCAATGAACCGGCAAATGTCCTCTATCCTGCGGAATTTGCCCGCCGCGCCGGCGAACTCGCCAAGCTCGGCGTCGAGGTCGAGACGCTCGACCCGGCCGCGATGGAGGCGCTCGGCATGAGAGCGCTGCTCGGCGTCGGGCAGGGCTCGGCGCATGAGAGCCGGCTGGTGGTTTTGCGCTGGAACGGCGGGACGCCCGGCGCGCCGCCGCTCGCCTTCATCGGCAAGGGCGTGTGTTTCGACTCCGGCGGTGTTTCGATCAAGCCAGCCGCCTCCATGGAAGACATGAAAGGCGACATGGCCGGCGCCGCCGCCGTCACCGGCCTTTTGCACGCGCTCGCCGCGCGCAAGGCCAAAGCCAACGTCGTCGGCGTGCTCGGGCTCGTCGAAAACATGCCGGACGGCAAGGCGCAACGGCCGGGCGACATCGTGACGTCGATGTCTGGCCAAACCATCGAGATCATCAATACCGACGCCGAAGGGCGGCTCGTCCTCGCCGACGCGCTCTGGTATGTGAAGGACAAATACAAGCCGCTGTTCATGATCGACCTGGCGACCTTGACCGGCGCCATCCTGGTGGCGCTCGGCCAGGAGCACGCCGGCCTGTTCTCCAACACCGACGACCTCGCCGAGCGCTTGCTCGCGGCGGGCAAGGCTTGCGGCGAGAAGTTGTGGCGCCTGCCCATGGGGCAGGCCTATGACAAGCTGATCGATTCGAAATTCGCCGATATGAAGAACGCCGGCGCCCGTCACGCCGGCTCGATCACCGCCGCGCAATTTTTGGAGCGTTTCGTCGACAAGACCCCATGGGCGCACATCGACATCGCCGGGACCGGAATGGGCTCGCCCGCGTCGGACGTCAACCAGAGCTGGGGCTCGGGCTGGGGCGTGCGCCTCTTGGACCGCCTGGTGCGGGACTATTACGAGGGGTGACGGGGCCGTTCGGGGATCAATTGGGACAGCGGCGCGTCCCCCTCTCCCTTCGGGAGAGGGTCGCGCCAAGGTGAGGCTGGCCGGAGATCGATCAGGTACCCGAAAACTGTGGAAAATAGCTCTTCATCAGCCGGTCGCGATAGGCGACGAGATTGGCCTTGCCCTCGGCCGCGGTCCGCACCGGCGTGTCCGACACCGGGGCCAGCACGCCGGCGACGAACGCACAGACCGTGGCGTCCGCCCCGCACGGCGTCTCGCCGAACAGGAACGGCTTGTCGCCCAAAAGCGTCGCTAAGGCCTCGATGTCGCGCACGCCGAGTTCGGCGATTTCCTGCTCGCTGTGGCGGCCAAGTCCTTGGCGCCGCAATGTCTTGGCGATGTTGCGGCGGACCGTGGCCTTGACCAATGGGCGGATCAGCGCCGGCGCGCGGTCGAAGAAATGCGCCGGGCCGCGCTCGAAATTGGCGTCGTTCATCCAGCGCGCGTGCACCATGATCCAATAAAGATGCTCTTCGCACATCTTCTCGATGGCCCAGGCCTGCGCGCGCTGCTCGCTCGACAGCCCGGCGTCGAAATCGATTCCCTTGGTCTTCTCGAGATGAAAGCGGATGAAGGTCGAATCGGCGACGATTGTTCCATCGTCGTCGATAAAGGGCAGCTTGCCCTTGGGCGCGCGCGAAAAGCCCTTGTGATTCTCGATATGTTCGAGGCCGGCGAGCTTTAGGAGCATCATCGCCTTCATGACGAAGGGACTGGGGTCGGGCAGGCCGAAAGAAGGGCCGAAGGAATAGAGCGTGATCATGGGCGCGCCTTGTGTGTATAAACCTGGACGTGAACCTTTACGGACAATGTCAGATGTCGTCCATCCAATGAAAGACGCAATCTGACAGTGTTCGCCAAATAAAGTTCAGATTTCCGCGTTTAAAGTCGACAGCGGGCATGAGACGCCTGGCCGGCTACTCGGAAAGCATGCGATGGCACCAGCAGCGCCGAACATCGATGGCGTTCTCGAAACGTCGCTCTATGTCGACGATCTGGAGGGCGCGGCGCGCTTCTACGAAGAGGCGATGGGCTTCGCGCCGCTCGTTCGCGACGCCCGGTTGTGCGCCTATGATTGCGGCCGGCGCAGCGTGTTGCTGCTGTTTGCGCGCGGGACGACAGGGGAGACGGCGCCGCTTGCAGGCGGCGCAATTCCGCCGCACGAGGGGGCGGGACGGCTGCACCTCGCCTTCGCGGTTCGCGCCGAGGACTTGGCCTCCTGGGAGACGCGGCTCGCCGACCATGGCGTTTCGATCGAGGCGCGCATGACTTGGCCGCGCGGCGGCGCGAGCCTCTATTTCCGCGATCCCGAAGGCAATCTCGTGGAGCTCGCGACGCCCGGCCTGTGGGCGAATTATTGAGGGAGGATCTGACTCTGGCCCGGCGTCTTGGTGGCCGTTGTCGAAAGCGTGTCTGCGGCCGTACTTTGGGCGGTTGGCGAGGCGAGCAGGGACCAGGCGTGAAAGGGTCGCAGGCAATGTAACGTTGGTCGGTCTTTCGACGACTGGCGGTCATCAGAGGAGTTGGTCACGATGATCCTGCATCTTGCCGCATCGGCGGCTATGCTCTCGATCCTGGTCACCGCGGGTTACGCCGACCCGGCGCGCTGGCGCAGGGAAGGCTGGAAGACGGATTTTTCGCGCGTGACGACGCCGTTATTGAAAGAGATCGTCGACGGCGGGCCGCCGCGGGACGGCATCCCCGCCATCGATCGCCCGATTTTCAAGCGGGCCAGCGAGGTCGAGGATCTCGGCGACCGAGAGCCCGTAATTGTCTTCCCGCTCGGACCGGATGCGCGCGCCTACCCTCTGCGCGTCCTCACCTGGCACGAAATCGTGAACGATGTCGTTGGCGGCGCCCAGGTGGCGGTGACCTACTGTCCGCTCTGTAGCGCCTCGATCGTGTTCGATCGCCGTCTCGAGGGTCGCGTGCTCGACTTCGGCACGAGCGGTAAGCTGCGCCACTCGGATCTCGTCATGTACGACCGGCAGACCGAATCATGGTGGCAGCAATTCACCGGGGAGGCTATCGTGGGCGCGCTCGCGGGCAAGACGCTGAAAGCTCTCCCGAGCCGGATCGAGCCCTTCCGGGAGTTCCGCGCCGGCCACGCCGATGGGCTCGTGCTCGTTCCCAACGACCCGAAGTCGCGTCGGTACGGCGGCAATCCCTATATCGGTTACGACACCGGCGATCAGCCGCACCTGTTCAGGGGCGAGCTGCCGGAGGGTCTCCCCGCCATGGCCCGAGTCGTCGTGGCGCAGGGACCCGAAGGCCGGGTTTCCGTCGCAATGAGTCATCTTGCCGAGCGCCGACAGCTGACTCACGGAGGCCTGACCTTCACCTGGAAGGTAGGGACAGCCTCGGCGCTCGATCGCAGCGAGATCCGCGCGGGCCGGGAGGTGGGGTCTGTCGATGTGGTCGATGCGGCGGGAAAGCCCGTGGTCCAGGATGTGACCTTCGCTTTCGCCCTCCATGCCTTCGATCCCCGGGCAGTGGTCCTCACGGAAAAGGGGCTTGTGCGTCTTTCCGATGGAAAGCCCGCAGATTAGCCAGGCGATGCGGCCTTTGTCCGGTCGCCTTGGGGAAGGCGCCCCTCCTCCCTCGACGCGCGCCACGCGCGCGACTATGTTCGGCAGAGCGGTCCGTATGACCGCTTATTGTCGCTGGAAAAAGAGCCATGGCCCCTCGCCTCGAGCTGAAGGTAATGAGCCTGACCGACGCCGCAGCCGAGCGGGTGCGCGGCTTGCTCGCAGACGCTCGCGCGGGGGCAGGGTTGCGTGTCTCGGTCGAAAAGGGCGGTTGCGCCGGCATGTCCTACAAGATGGAGATCGTGGAACCGGGGCCGGGCGACGAGATCGTCGAGGACAAAGGCGCGCGCGTCATCGTCGACGCTAAAGCGGTGCTGTTTCTGCTCGGCGCGCGAATGGATGTGAAGACGACGAAGTTTTCCTCGACGTTCGTGTTCGACAATCCCAATCAATCCTCCGCTTGCGGCTGTGGCGAAAGCGTCGCCCTCACGCCGGCGGATGTAAATTCCGTCTCGGCGCTTGCAGGAAGCGGGCGAAAACTTTGAAGCATTTGCCGCGCGAGGCGGCGGCGCGGAGAGCGATGCGGGTCACGAATTCAACTTTTGAACATGCTCCAACATCAGCAAACTCTTTTTCGACTCGCGGTTGCGTTCATGTTTTCAATGGATTGTGGTACATCTTCTGCCGCTCGTTTTTCCAAGCGAAACCGCTGCAGCTCGTCGCCATCGAAGGCGTCAGGCAGCAGCTCTTCTATGCCGTAAACGACTATCTGCGAAAGATCCCCGTTGCAGCAGAACACTTTCACGTGTTCCTTCGTCGACGACCCCGCCTCCCAGATAATCTGACGGCACCGTCCGCAGGGGGTCACAATTCCAATGATCTTGGGCTCTGGCGCGAACTTATAACCCGCTACTGCGATCGCGGCGATCCTTGATTCGCCTGACGAGTTGGCGCTGGCAATCGCGGCCATTTCTGCGCAGATGCTCAAACCATAGGACGCGTTCTCGAAATTTGTTCCGCATACAATGCCGCCCGATGGCGTCCGCACAGCTGCTCCAACCGCGAAACCAGAATAAGGCGCGTAGGCATTCTGCGCCACGTTCCGCGCTTTTTCGCAGAGCCGCCGATCAACGGGTGAAAGGTCAGACAGCGTCAAGATTTTCTGCTTTCCGTTCATCTTGTCCTCGCTCATGGCTGGAAAAACGCTCCGAAGACGACCGGCATCAGTGTGAACAGCGACACGAGCGACGCTAGCCACGCGAACTGATATGCGGACTCTCGGAACCGCAGAACCTTGCACAGGTTCCCGATCTCCGCTTCCCAGCGCCGTTCCTCGGATGGCGCTCCCACGGATTGCTCGGCGTCTGTTCTGTCCGGCACGGCAAGGCCCAGGAAACGCCAGAACACGCCCACCACCAGCAGAGAAGCAAAGATCGACAGCAGTGAAGCAAGGACGGTCCCCGTCGCAGACCAGAAGTATATCCAGTGAGCGTCTTTGCCCGAGACGTGAGACCAAAACAAACCAATGAGAGCGGTCACGAAGGCGTTGAACTGCATCAACGACTGCGCCTTGTCATCGAGAATGCTGAGCATGTTATACAGAAACTCCAAGCTCTGCTCTTTTTGCAGCGCGCCGCGACCTGTTCTGTGCCAGGCGGCCGCCCGATCGAGCGCCACGTCGTTCGCCGGGCGACCCCGCAACCACCGTATCCAGAAGCGGTGCGTGGCCAAACTGACCCAGTTCAACATAAAATATTCCTTCCCCAGGATTTTCGCTCGTCAAGTTCACGCTAGAAACAGCCACGAGGCAATAGAAACAAAAACCTGGCCGCCGGCAACCGCGTCGTTTGTGCGGAGGGGCGATACGTCACGTGTCCCCCCTCAACTCACCTCCGCGAGCAGCGACAACTGCGCCATCACCCGCTCGCCGGCGAGGTCGGTCAGTTGCGTCGGATAGTCGCCGGTGAAGCAATGGTCGGTGAATTGCGGGCGCCGCGGATCGCGGCCCGTTTCGCCCATCGCCCGGTAGATGCCGTCGATCGACAGAAATGCCAGCGTGTCGGAGCCGATGTAGCGGCGCATCTCCTCGAGGCTGTGGGTCGCCGCCAGCAGCTTGTCTTTTTGCGGCGTGTCGATGCCGTAATAGTCGGGATGGGCGATGGGCGGCGACGCGATGAGGAAATGCACCTCGCGCGCGCCCGCCTCGCGCATCATGCGCACGATCTTCACCGAAGTGGTGCCGCGCACGATCGAATCGTCGATGAGCGCGACGCGCTTGCCCGCGGCCACGCAACGATTGGCGCTGTGCTTCAGGCGCACGCCGAAATCGCGGGCTGACTGCGTCGGTTGGATGAAGGTGCGTCCGACATAGTGGTTGCGGATGATGCCGAGCTCGAAGGGAATGCCCGACTCCTGAGCATAGCCGATCGCCGCGGGCACGCCCGAATCCGGCACCGGGACGACGACATCGGCCTCGATCCGGCGCTCGCGCGCGAGCTCTCTGCCCATCGCCTTGCGGACCTCGTAGACCGGGCGGCCATGGACGACCGAGTCGGGGCGCGAAAAATAGATGTATTCGAAAATGCACGGACGCATGGGTTGCCGCGGGAAGGGCTTTATACTCTCGATCGCGCCCTCGGAGATCACCACGATCTCGCCGTTCTCGACATCGCGCACGAAACGCGCGCCGATGATGTCGAGCGCGCAGGTTTCCGAAGCGAGAATATGCTTTCCTTCGAGTTCGCCGATGACCAGCGGGCGGATGCCGAGCGGGTCGCGCGCGCCGATCAATTTCTTGTTGGACAGCACGACGAACGAATAGGCGCCTTCGATCATTCGTAGCGCTTCGATGAAGCGGTCGATCAGCCGGTGCTTGCGGCTTCTGGCGACGAGATGGAGGACGACCTCCGTGTCGGAGGTCGATTGAAAGATCGCGCCTTCCTCGATGAGCTCGCGGCGCAGCGACTGGGCGTTGGTCAGATTGCCGTTATGGCCGACCGCGAAGCCGCCGGTGTTGAGTTCGGCGAACAGCGGCTGCACGTTGCGCAGGATCGTCTCGCCGGTCGTGGCGTAGCGCACATGGCCGATCGCCGAATGTCCGGGCAGACGCTTGATGGTGCTCTCGCGCGAAAAATGGTCGCCGACGAGGCCGAGGCGGCGCTCCGAATGAAAGCGCCGGCCGTCGAAGGAGACGATGCCGGCGGCTTCCTGGCCTCGATGTTGTAAGGCGTGCAGTCCCAGAGCCGTGATGACCGCGGCGTCCGGATGATTGAAAATGCCAAAGACCCCGCAATGTTCGCGCAAGCGGTCGCCGTCGAAATCGTCGATAGCGAGGCGGCCGTTCGTCGTGGAACGGAACGTTGCTTCCGCATCCAGCTCCGAACCGGTGATCATTGCATCTCCTCTTTACGCTCTCAATGGCCTCTGGCGCGGAAGTCGCGTCCACGCGGCGGGGCGATCGCGTGAATTGTCTTGTTATCCTCAAGGCCGCCCCCGAAAGGGGAACCTTGAACCGAAAAGTCCGTCTTCGCCGTCGCGTCGAGATGGCGGCTGTGTCGCCTCTTGCGCGAGAGGGGGAGGAATGCGGTCCTTCACCCGATCGCTCAGCCTGCTTTCGCGCCCCCTCCGGTTGGCGGCGCATCGAACTCGAGGCGATCGGCCGCTCCGTATGTCGCGCCACGGGGCGTAACTGGAAGTTCGGTCTTCTTTTCCGGAGCGGTTTCGGGCGGCGTGGGTTTGGCCGAGTCCGGGTCAGGTTCGGCCGGCGGCTCCTCGCTGGGCGCAGCTTTCTTCGCCTTGAATTTGGCGAGGATGTTGTCGATGTCATCGGGCAAGAGATCGCGCAGCTTGTCGCCGGCTGTTTGCAGGATCGGCTTGGTGCGCGCGGTCTTGACCCATTCCGGCTGATTGGCGTCCGGCACCAGCCAGCCATAGAAAACGAAAGCCACCACCGCCAACAGCAGCCCGCGCACGGCTCCGAAGACGAAACCCAAGGTGCGATCCAGCGCTCCGATTTTCGAATCGAGGATGACGTCCGACAATTTCACCGTGAACAGCGATACGACGACCAACGTTACGAAGAACACCGCGGCGGCCGCGACGGCCAGAGCGATGTTCTCTTTAGGGATATAAGGTTTGACATAAGGGAGCGCCAGCGGATGGAAGTAATAAGCCGCCGCCGCCGCCGCCACCCAGGAGAGGATCGCCAACGCCTCGCGCGTGAAGCCGCGCAGCAGGGCGAGCAGTCCGGAAATCAATATGACGACAACCACCGCGAGATCGAGATAAGACGGCATTGTATGGCCTTTCGTTCTGTGCTCCTGTCGTTCGACCAGAGCGGCTACATGTTCGGCGAAAAAGCATGAAAACGCTCTAGCTTTTAGTGTCTCCGCATTTTCCAGGAACGGCGAACCCGCGCCTGCTTCGCTCGAAAATGCTCTGCTCGCCGCTGGCCGTCCGACTGGACGGCGTGAAGATCGATGCGATCTTAGTTTTTCATATCCTCATGGGGTCGGCAGGCCGAGCAGCCTCGCCGGCCATGCCGCAATCGCGGACGCGGCCGGGAGAGCATCCGAGTTTCTCAGATTCTCATTTGATCCAAGTATAAGGGGTTAGCCGCCGTTCGTCACGTCCCAGGCGCGCCATGGCGAACACGAAACGGTTCGAACCGCCTGCGCCCTACAGTCAGAGCTTTTTGGTTACAACTGCACGCCGTATCGGCAAGACGCCGGCGACCCCAACGATCCCTGTCCCCATCCGAGCGAGGCGTCTTCTTTATGCTTCGAAAGATTTCTCGGCTCATCGGTCTTTTTTGGAAACGATGAATGAGCGACATTCGATGATCGCCCGTTCATGCTCTATGCTAGGCAATCCGTGAGGATCAAATTGCAACCCAAGGTTGTTATCGCGGCGCCATCGCACTTCGCATTTATTGACGACGCTGTTCGAGACATCACAAAGCAAAAGCGCCTTCGGTAAGGAATCCAGTAAGGAATCCGGGCCGCGCAAGAGAACACGCGCGCCGCCCATGGAATTTTCGACGATCGTGCAGTCGACCAGATACTGGAAAGACGAGTCGGCCAGGACGGCGTCGACGCCAACGGGAGAGCGGCGATCCCGACGGCGGTCGACGATCGAGCGACACTCTCTGAGCGCCTGTTCGCGCTCCGCGCCAGCAAATCCATGAGGATCGAATTGCAATCCAACGGCGTCGTCGTTGCGCCACCGCACTTCGCATTTATTGATTGCGCTGTTCCATATATCATAAAGCAAAAGTACATCCGGCAAGGGATCCGTAGGGGAATGCGCGTCGTGCAAGACAATCTGCGCGCCGCCCGTGGAATTGTCGATTATGATGCAGTCGAACTGACACTGGAAAGTTGAATCGAACAGAATGGCCTCGATGCCGACCGGAAAGCGCCGATGCCGCCGGCGGTTGTCTGCCTCGGATTCGTTGTTGTTCCCGGAGGGTTTGCTGTTTGAACGGGATGCGAAAACTTTATTCTTCCCTGGCCAGAAGGCGTTCGCTGCGGCGAGCACGGCGCAAAGAAAGACCAACAAGAACATTCCCGAAAAAACGAAGAACGCCTCGCTTTCATTGTTACGGTAGCTCACAAGCGCGAGCAGGGCCGCGACGGTGGCGGCGGCCACGCCGCCGCCGACGGCCACCATTGTCGGCTTTCTCGCGGCGCTCGGCTCGACCGGAGAAGAAACGGCAGGCTTTGTTGTCGTTACGGTCACCGTCGCGGTTCCCGTTTGTATCCGACATGCGGCATGGCCGCGCCGGATGTGAAAAGCGATTGATCCGAGAATAACGGGCGCCGCGAAAATACGAGCGCACGCACGCCCCGGACGAAGCCGAAACATTAGCATCGCGGAACTTATAATGTCTTAACGACCGCCTCGGTAAAGCTTGGTCGATCCGGCGGACGCCGGCGGAGCCCGAAAACGGTCAACCGAGACGTGTAAATCGCGAGAACGGCGGCTTCGGGCGGCTTCCGCCAATCGAATGGTCTCGACTTCTGCGCGTCGCGACTTACGCGGCCTGGCGAATCTCGCCCAGCGCCGACGCCGCAATCAGCAGCGCCATGCCGTTGAGACGCGTATCGTCGCGCGATGCGCGACAGCGGTTGAGGATCACTCGGAACAATTCGTCGAATATAGCTTCGTCGATCGCCGCCAGCGTATCCTCTTCCAGATTCGCCAGTCTGGCGAGTTTCAGGAGATCGCGCCGCGCGTCCCTCGCTCTGGTCGTTTCGCCGTCGAGAAGATTGCGCCACATTCGGCAATGCTGACGCCCCAACGCCATGGAGGTTTGAGCCTGATCATGGAACCAGTAATCATAGACCTCGAAGATATGGTCCGCCACCAGCGGTTCGCTCCAGCGGGCGATTTCTTTGCTCGTGATTTCTAATTCTGCGGAACGCATCGACCGGCCTCGCGCCGTGCGTGAAAATCCGAGTGATTCGTTTGAATCGATTATCGCTCGCATTCGATTTAGCGCAATCGTCAGGAGCGGTCGCTCGCAAAATATTTTTGTGGTCTATCCAGGTTCTCGTTAAGGGGCGGGCCAAAGGTCGACAGGATCGTCAAGAATTTCGCCCTGGTCGACGTTGGCTGCAACCTTAGGTTGCTTAAGAGATTGTTAATCATCATCAGGATCAGCTCGCCGCGATCGCCGGCAGCTGACGCGATCCTTGACCATCAGCAGGAATGTTCCGATGCCGATGGAACTGGGCGTCAATCAAATACGTCGCCGATCGGCGCGCCACCTCAACGGCCCGAGCCGATTGCCCAGGCGGGAGCGAGTTTCACGACGCCAACAGGGGCGCGATCACGGGCGCCCGGGCTTCGGCTCGACGGGCGGCGCATTTGGCGTTTCCTTTGGCCGGCGCGTCGAACGGCGCGCGATCTCGCAGATGAGCGCTTCGACATGCGGGCAGGGGAAGAGCGCGACGCCGGCGCTCCTGTCTTCGTTGTTTGTCTGCTGGGCTTGCGGCAGCGCCGCGCTACGGAAGCCGAGTTTTCCGGCTTCCTTCAGCCGTAACCCGGTATGGGTGATCGGCCGCACCGCGCCGGACAGACCGATTTCGCCGAAATAGACCTGCTCCGGCGGAAGCGGCGCGCCGCACAGCGACGAGACCAGCGCGGCGGCTGCGGCGAGGTCGGCGGCGGGTTCGTCGGCGCGCAAGCCGCCGGCGACATTGAGATAGACGTCATGGGCGGCAAACTTCAGTCCGCCGCGCGTCTCGAGCACGGCGAGGATCATCGCCAGGCGGCTCTGGTCGAAGCCGACCACCGCGCGGCGCGGCGTGCCGAGCGAAGAAGGCGCGACCAACGCCTGGATCTCGAGCAGCAGCGGGCGCTGTCCCTCCATGCCGGCGAGCACGGCGGCGCCGGGAGCGAGGGCGTCGCGCCCGGCCAGGAACAAGGCGGAAGGATTGGCGACCTCGGCGAGCCCGCGGCCGGTCATTTCGAACACGCCGATTTCGCCGGTGGCGCCGAAGCGGTTCTTTGAGGCCCGCAAGATTCGGAAATGATGCGCGCCGTCGCCTTCGAAGGAGAGCACGGCGTCGACCATGTGCTCGACGACGCGCGGGCCGGCGACCTGGCCGTCCTTGGTGACGTGGCCGACCAGAATGACGATCGCGCCGCTGAGCTTGGCGTAGCGCAGCAGCGACTGGGCGCTGGCGCGCACTTGCGTCACCGTGCCGGGCGAGGAGTCGGCCGTCTGCGTGTGCATGGTTTGGATGGAATCGATGACGACCAGCGCCGCCTGCCGGCCCGCCCCGCAGGTGGCGAGAATATCCTCGACTTGGGTGGCGGCGGCGAGTTCGACCGGGGCGTGCGCAAGGCCAAGGCGCGCCGCGCGCAGCCGCACTTGCGCCGCCGCCTCTTCGCCGGAAATATAGATCACGCGGTCGCCCCGCAGCGCCAGATTTGCGCAGGCCTGGATGAGCAGGGTCGATTTGCCGATGCCCGGCTCGCCGCCGAGCAACACGACGGAGCCGGGCACGAAGCCGCCGCCCGTCACCCGGTCGAATTCGTCGATGCCGGTGACGGCGCGTGGGGCAGGGCGGCTCTCTCCCGCAAGCCCCTCAAGATCGAACGCCCGGCCGCGCGCGAGGCGCGACGCCGTCGGCGGGCTACGGCTTTCCTCGACGATCGTGTTCCAGTCGCCGCACGCGTCGCAGCGGCCCTGCCAGCGGTTGGTGGCCGCGCCGCAGTTCTGGCAGACGAACGAGGATCGGGCTTTGGCCATGAGATGCCGCTCTAGTCGATCCACGCCAGCAGCGCCAGCGGCGCGAGCGCCGCCGCGGCGGCCACGCCATATGCGAGGCCTTCGCCGCCATAGTCGAACAGCGCGCCGAACATCACGTTGCCGGCGATCACCGCCGCGGCATTGGCGAGGCCGAACACGCCGAACGCGGTGGCGCGCAAATGGACCGGCGCGACCCTTGCCACGAGGGCTGCAAACAGCACTTGCGCCAGCGCGATATGCAGGCCCCACAGCGCCAGCCCCGCAAACACGAAGGTCAGAGAGGCGGCGCCGGCGAGAACCGCTTCCGAGGCGGCGAGCGAGACGCTGGCGACAACGAGCAAGCGCTTCTCGCTCCAGCGGTCGATCGCCTTGCCCGCCGGATAGGCGGCGAGCGCCGCGACCAACGACATGGCGACCAGAACGAAGGGCGCGAAGGCGAGCGCCAACCCTTGGCCCGTGGCGCGCAAAACCAAAAAGGCCTCGCTGACGCGCGCGCCGGCTAAAAGTGCGCCAAACGCCAGGATCATCCAGTAGGCGCGCGGCAAATCGCCAAAGCCGGCGAGCAGCGGCGCATGCGCCGCCGGCGGGCGTTGGTCGGCTGGCTCCTTCACGAACAGCGCCAGAACCAGGACGCAGATCGACGCCGGCAGGCACGCCGCCCAGAACACCAGCTTGGCGTCGTTGCCGCTGGCCAGCATCAGGCCGACGGCGGCGAGCGGCCCGATGACGGCGCCGATCGTGTCGAGCGATTGGCGCAAGCCGTAGGCCGCGCCGCGCTGCTGCGGCGCCGTCACGTCGGCGATCAGCGCGTCGCGCGGGGCGCCGCGCAACCCTTTCCCCAGACGGTCGAGCACGCGCGCCGCGGCCACTTCAAAGATGTTTGTAGCGAGCGGAAAGATCGGTTTGACCGCCGCCGCCATGCCATAGCCGAGCAGCGTCAGGCTCTTTCTGCGGCCGAGCGCGTCCGACAACCGGCCGGATACGACCTTGACGGCCAGCGCCGTGGCTTCCGCCAGTCCCTCGATCCAGCCGAGTTCGGTCGCAGCCAAGCCGAGCGTCGTGGTGAGATAGACGGGAAGGATGGCGTGGATCATCTCCGAGGAGAAGTCCATGAACAGCGAGGTGAGGCCGAGCGCCCAGATGGTTCGCGGCAAGGCCGCCGCCGTGCGCAGTTTGCCGGCGTCTTCGGCCGCCGTCTCGTTCATGGGCTAAGGGATTCTGGGCGCGAACCCTTCTCCCGCAACGCGGGAGAAGGGATATGCGCCGCAACTTGGTTGGAAACATGCGGACAAACCACTTCAAAGCCGCGGTTTTAGTCCCCGCTGATTTTTCGGCGTCCATTGACCCGCGCGCGCAGCACGTTGGAGGCCCTGAACGTCACGACGCGCCGCGCCGAGATCGGCGCCGCTTCGCCGGTTTTCGGATTGCGGCCGACACGTTCTTTCTTTGAGCGGACGAGGAAAAAGCCGAACGACGACAGCTTCACGTCTTTTCCGGAAACGATCGTATCGAAAATCTCGTCCAGAACCGTTTCTACGAGGTCGGCCGACTCGGCGCGCGACAGCCCGATGCGGCGATGCACGGCGTCGGAAAGGTCGGCGCGGGTGATGGTGCGAGAGGCGTTGTCGGTTTCTGTCGCGGCGCCGCCAGGGCGGCCGCGAAGCGCGGGAGCGTTCGATAAAATGGCGGAATTGTCATCATAAATGGTGTTCGACATCACGGACTCTTATACGAAGTCGGCAGACAAACGGCGTCCGGGTGACCTGGGGAACGTAAAAACCCCACGGCCATGTCAGCCGCGTGGGGCGTATCTCATCCTTAACGTTGCGACGGCCGTGGAAACTCGTTCGGGACATTTTCAGAACGGATCGGAAAAATCAACCCGCGGCTTGTATGATTTTTCACCAGCGGATCAGCGCCGACCCCCAGGTAAAACCGCCGCCGACGGCTTCGAGCATGACCAGGTCGCCCCGCTTGATGCGCCCGTCGTCGTGGGCGACCGACAGCGCCAAGGGAATCGACGCCGCCGAGGTGTTGCCGTGCAAATGCACCGTGGCGATGACTTTGTGCGGGTCTATCCCGAGTTTGGCGGCCGACATGTCGATGATGCGCCGATTGGCTTGATGCGGGACGAACCATTGCAGATCGGCGGCAGTGATTCCGGTCGCCGCGAAGGCGTCCTTCACCACGTCGCTGGTCATGTCCACCGCGAAACGGAAAACCTCCCTGCCTTTCATGCGAAGATGGCCGACGGTTTGGGTGGACGAGGGACCACCGTCGACATAGAGCTTGGCGCGATGACGGCCGTCCGAACGCAGATGCGTGGTCAGCACGCCGCGGTCTTCGACCGTGCCGAAGCCTTGTTGCGCTTGCAGGACGATGGCGCCGGCGCCGTCGCCGAATAAGACGCAAGTCGCGCGATCGCTCCAATCGATGATGCGCGAGAAAGTCTCCGCGCCGATGACCAGGGCTCGCCGGTGCGAGCCCGAGCGCAGAAACTTGTCCGCTGTCGCGACGCCGAAAATGAAGCCCGAACACACCGCTTGCAGATCGAAGGCGGCGCCATGGGCCATCCCCAGCGCCGCCTGGATTTGCGCCGCCGTCGAAGGAAAGGTGTAGTCCGGCGTCGAGGTGGCGACGATGATAAGGTCGATGTCGTCGGGGCCGAGGCCGGCGCTTTGCAGCGCGGCTCGGGCGGCGCGCTCGCCCAGCATCGACGTCGTCTCGCCTTCCGCAGCGATGCGCCGCTCTCTGATGCCGGTGCGCTGTACGATCCATGCGTCGCTCGTGTCGACCATCGCGGCGAGGTCGGCGTTGGTGAGGACGCGGCTCGGCAAATAGCTGCCGACGCCAGTCACCACCGAGCGCAGCTGTCGATTTTGGGTCGTCACTGCGCGGCTTCCTGTGACGGCGCTTGAAGATGTTCGGCCGTCTGGCGAGTGTTGGCTACGGGTTCGCGATGGCCGTGCGAAATGGCTATGGTCTCGCGTATTTTGGTCAACAACCCATGGCGCACCATTTCATGGCCGATCTCGATGGCGCGCGCGAAGCTGACGGATTCGGCGCCGCCGTGGCTCTTGATGACGACGCCTGTAAGGCCCAGGAAGACGCCGCCGTTGATGTTGCGGATATCGACCTTGTCGCGCAATTCTTTGAAGGCGCCCCTGGCGAGCAGATACCCGAGTTTTGCGAGCCATGACCGGTTCATGCCCTCGCGTAGGTAGCTGATGATTTGCGTCGCCGTGCCTTCGGCGGTCTTCAGCGCGATATTGCCGGTGAAGCCTTCGGTCACCACGACGTCCACGACGCCGGTTCCGATGCCGTCGCCTTCGACGAAACCGCGATAGTCGAGATGAGGGAAAGCGGCTTCCTTCAGAATGCGCGAAGCGGCCTTGACTTCTTCGATGCCTTTGACGTCTTCGACGCCGACGTTGAGCAAGCCGACGCTCGGCCGCTCGATATCGAACAGGACGCGCGCCATGGCGGATCCCATGACCGCCAGATCGATGAGGTGCTGCGCATTCGCGCCCATCGAGGCGCCGACGTCCAACACGATCGACTGTCCGCGCGGCGTCGGCCAAAGCGCGGCGAGGGCAGGCCGATCGATCGGCGCCATCGTCCGCAGGCATATCTTGGCCATGGCCATCAATGCGCCGGTGTTGCCGGCCGAAACGGCGGCATCCGCCTCGCCCTTCTTCACCGCTTCCAGCGCCAGCCACATGGAGGAGACGCGTCGGCCCGCGCGCAACGCCTGAATAGGCTTGTCGTCCATGCGGATCGACACCTCGGCGTGGCGCACCGTGGCGACCGCGGCAAGGCGCGGGTGCGCGACGAGTTCGGCGCGTATCGCCGGTGCGTCGCCAAACAGCAGAAACGAACTGTCCGGCCGGCGCTCGAGGGCGACAGCGGCTCCTGGAATGATGACCTTGGGACCAAAGTCGCCGCCCATGGCGTCGAGCGCGATCCGAACGGGCTGCGCCATTGCCTGTCAACTCCTGACCTGAAGCGAGCGCGATTTGCAGGCGGGGGAAGCGCCAAACCCCGCTCATTCACGGCATTATAGCGCGCGAACGCCAGGAATCCGGCGTCAAAGGCAGCACTTGCCATTTGCGCGGGGCCAGCGCAAGAGCAATCGCAGGTCGGTTGTTAAGGACTTTTGCCGCTCAGCTCTTTTTGGCGGCCGTTCGCAACACGCCGAAAGGCGAGGCGGCCTCAATTTCGCGCGCCGGTTGCAGCTCGCCGAAAGTCACGCCTGGTTTGCGCGGATAGGGGTCCACGCCGAGCGCTAAAAACTCCGCGGCCAGCGCTCCGAGGTCGATGCTGTCGCCGATCAGCGGATCGGGAGGGTCGTCGGCAAGACCGACGTAATGGCTGACCCTTTGCCGGACAGTCTCGACGTCGGCCGAACGTTTGCCGTTTCGCGTCCTCCCGCCGCGGCCCCGCGCCGGCGCCGGGGACCGCGACGCGAAGCGCACGGCGATCGGCTCGACGACGCGGGCGTCGAACTCGTCGAGCGTGACGACGCAACGTTGCCGCACGTCGGCGCGCAGCTGGCCCGCGACCTTAAGCTCCCCGCCGCCGTCGCGGTCGATGCGCAGATCTGCCTCGAGACGGGAAAGGCCCAGCAGCCCTAAGGCCTTGGCCAGAGCGGCGCGTTCTTCCGCCGTTGCGTCGATGGAGATTTCCAGCCCGTTTTCGGGGACGTCGGCGACGGCGAGCGGCCGCGAAAAGAGGATGTCGATTGGCCCGCGATCAGAGTCTCGCGTCATTGCTGGGTCTCCTCGCTTGGGTTCGGGCGCGCTACGTCCTCGAACCCGTCTCGGGAAGCGATTCCTGCGAGATGACCAAACATTTATAGCGTCGCTGGGCGATTTGTCGAACGAAGGATTGCTGATCGCGTCGCGACGGCGAACGGCCGCAGTCACACGCGCATCGGCATGAGCACATAAAGCGCGTTCGCGCCGTCGCGGTCCTGAATGAGCGTCGGCGACCCGGGATCGGCCAGCCGGAACAGCGCCGTGTCGCTGTCGAGCTGGGTCGTGATGTCGAGCAAGTAGCGGGCGTTGAAGCCGACATCGAGCGGCGGACCGTCATAATCGGCCTCGATCTCCTCGATCGCCGAGCCCTGATCCGGATTGGTGACGGAAAGAACCACCTTGCCGTCCGAGAGCGCCAATTTGACGGCGCGGCCGCGTTCCGAAGAAATGGTCGACACGCGATCGACGGCGTTTGCGAATACCTCGCGTTCGACGGTGAGCCGCTTGTCGTTGCCCGCCGGAATGACGCGCGTGTAATCGGGAAACGTGCCATCGATGAGCTTGGTGGTCAGCACCACATCGCCGAACGAAAAACGCATTTTGTTGGCCGACAGGTCGATGGCGATGTCGTCCTGCGCGTCTTCGATAAGACGCTGGACTTCCGCCACCGCCTTGCGCGGCAGGATCACTCCGGGCATTCCGGCCGAGCCGGCGGGCGCCGGCGCTTCGACGCGCGCCAAACGATGGCCGTCGGTCGCCACCGCGCGCAGCATCAGGCGCCCCTCGACTTCGGTCGTATGCACGAAGATGCCGTTGAGATAATAGCGCGTCTCCTCGCTGGAGATGGCGAACTGCGTCTTGTCGATGAGTTTCTTCAGCACGGCCGGCGCCAGCGCGAACGCGTGACTGAACTCGCCGGAGGTCACATCGGGAAAATCGCTTGCCGCCAGGCTTTGCAAGTTAAAGCGCGAGCGGCCCGAACGCAGCAGCAACTGTCCTTGCTCGCCCGTGGCCTCGAGCGAAGCTTGCGCACCCTCAGGCAACTTGCGCACGATGTCGTAGAGCGTGTGCGCCGGCAGCGTCGTCGCGCCTTCCTGGGCCACGTCGGCGGGCGTCTTCTCCATGATTTCGAGATCGAGGTCGGTCGCCTTCAACAGCAGCGCGCCTGGCTTGGCCTCGATCAGCACGTTGGCGAGAATAGGGATCGTCGTGCGCCGCTCCACCACCCGGTGAACATGGCCGAGCGCGCGCAACAGGGCGGCCCTCTCGATGGTGACTTGCATGGCGGAAAATCCGTTCGACGCGTTCTGGATGGCAATCCCGGCCGACGACCCGGGGGGCGAGACTTTGGCGCGGCCGCTCGATTAGCGCAAGAGGCGGAAGCCGGCGGCAAACGTCAAATCGCGCGCCATGCACAGAGGATTGGCGACTGGAGACGAGCAGGCCCGCCGGCCTCACGCTTAACCGGCCCTTAAACCGCCGCCGTTACAATTCATGAAGCATTTTTTCGCATCCGGCGGGCGGGAACCGATCTGAAATGACGCACAGCGACACGCCGCGAACCAGCGTTCGGCGGCGGGCGGCGCTCCGATTGGGGGCAAAGAACCGCCATGTTTAGGGCAAAACGCAAGCGCAAATTGTCGCGGTCGGACGAACCGCGTTTCGACGACGACGCGCCGCGCTCCAGCAAACGAAACGCCGCCCGCAACCGCAGGCGGGGCCGGCGCTCGACGTCGCTGTTTGGCCATCTCGCCTACTGGATGTTTGTGTTCGGCCTGTGGGGCGCCATCGGCGGCGGCGGCCTCGTCGCCTATTACGCGGCGCAATTGCCGCCGATCGACACGCTCGCGGTGCCCAAGCGCCCGCCCAATATTGCCATCCTCGCTGCCGACGGCGAACTGCTCGCCAACCGCGGCGACACCGGCGGGGCGGCGATCCGCCTAGCCGAACTGCCGCCGTACCTGCCCAAGGCCTTCGTGGCGATCGAAGACCGACGCTTCTATGCCCACTGGGGCATCGATCCATTCGGCGTCTTGCGCGCTCTGACCCGGAACGTCACGGGGGGCGGCGCGATGCAGGGCGGCTCGACGCTGACCCAGCAACTGGCCAAGAACCTGTTCCTGACGCAAGAACGCACCATCTCGCGCAAGATCCAGGAGGCCATCCTGGCCCTGTGGCTGGAGCACAAATACTCCAAGGATCAGATCCTCGAACTCTATCTCAACCGCGTCTACTTCGGCTCCGGCGCCTATGGCGTCGAAGCGGCGGCCGAGCGCTACTTCGGCCATGGCGCCAAAGCCGTTTCGTTATCCGAGGCGGCGACGCTCGCCGGCCTGATGAAAGCGCCGAGCAAGCTCGCGCCGGACCGCAATCCGGACGGCGCGAGCGAACGCGCCGCCCTGGTGGTGACGGCCATGGCGCAAGAGGGCCACATCACGGAAGGGATGGCCAAGCTCGCCCTCGCCCATCCGGCCAAGGCGCGCCGCGACCAGGGCGCGGGATCGATCAATTACGCCGCCGATTACGTTATGGACATGCTCGACGAGACGATCGGCGCGATCGACCAGGACATCGTGGTCACCACGACGCTCGATCATCGCCTGCAAGACGCAGCCGAACGGGCGATCACGGAGGAACTCGACAGGAAGGGCGAGAAATTCGGGGTGACGCAGGGCGCGCTCGTCGCCTTGGACCCCAACGGGGCCATCCGCGCCCTGATCGGCGGGCGCAACTACGCCGACAGCCAGTTCGACCGGGCCGTTTCCGCAAAACGCCAGCCGGGCTCCGCTTTCAAACCTTTCGTGTATCTGGCCGGCCTCGAACACGGGCTGACGCCGGACACGGTGCGCGAGGATGGCCCGCTCAATGTGAAAGGATGGCAGCCTGAGAACTACAGCCGCGAATATTTCGGCCCCGTCACCTTGACCAAGGCGCTTTCTTTGTCGCTCAACACGGTCGCGGTGCGCGTCGGGCTCGAGGCAGGCCCCAGAGCCGTCGTCCAAGCCGCGCGCCGCTTAGGCATCGCCTCGGAGCTGCAAGCCAACGCCTCGCTTGCGCTGGGGACCTCGGAAGTGACGCCGCTCGAATTGGTCACCGCCTATGCGCCTTTCGCCAATGGCGGCGTCGGCGTGCAGGCGCACATCATCGCCAAGGTGCGCGCCGCCGCCGGCAAGCTGCTCTATGCGCGCAAAGGCTCCAGCAACGGCCGCGTCATCGAACCGCAATATGTGGCGATGATGAACGCGATGCTGGAGGAGACTTTGCTCACCGGCACGGCGCGCAAAGCGGAGCTGCCGGGCTGGCAGGCCGCCGGCAAGACCGGCACCAGCCAAGATTTCCGCGACGCTTGGTTCGTCGGCTACACCAGCCATCTCATCGCCGGCGTGTGGCTCGGCAATGACGACAATTCGCCGACCAAGAAGACCTCGGGAGGTAATCTGCCGGTGGAGGTTTGGAACCGATTCATGAAGGCGGCGCATCAAGGCGCGCCCGTCGCCGTCTTGCCGTCGGGCGTGTGGCGTTCTGCCGCCGCGCCGTCGGCCGAAGCTCCTTCGCCTGCTGCGCCGCTGCTGGAGTGGTTCTCGCGACCGGCCCAGAACGTCGCGGCGCCGCAACCCCTCTCCGGCGCAGGGTCTCCCGGCCAGAATGGCCCCCGCGAGTTGGAGCAGACCTATGCGCCGGTCCATGGCGTCGAGGCGCTGCTGCCGCCCGCCGCTATTCCGGAACCTAATGTCGACGCCGTTGCGGCGCGACGACCGCTCCCGCGCCGAGACACCGAAGCAGCGAAAAACTTTCTCCAGAAACTGTTCGGGGGCTGAGGCGGGCGCGAGGCCCGCCCCAACGACAGCGACTCCGGCAGCGCTGTGCCGACTTAGTGCAAGCTGACCGTGTGCAACTGATTCTGCCACGCATTGGCGAGCGCGCCTTCCTTCGAGTCGGCAAGCACGATGGGCGTGCCATCGGCTGAAAGCAGCGCGAACACCGTGAGGCCCGGCCGAATGGGAGGCGCTTGCGGGAACAGCCGCGTCACGTCTTCCGACCGCATCGTCCGCACATACGCGATCGCCCCGTCGCCGAGATGTGCGAATTGCTCAACCGTAAGCATAGGAACTCTCCCCGCCGGTGTCGCCTTAGCTTCCATAATTCCAACCTCCTCGACGGTGCTGATTCGGCTCCGCCGTCTTGGCGCTGTTTTTCCTATCACCATTATATTTAGATAATGTTGTCGCCGATTTTTAGGAGGGCCGACCCCTTTTCACAAATCCAACATCAGCCGCGCCGGATCCTCCAGCGCCTCCTTGACGCGCGCCAGGAAGGCGACCGCCTCCCTGGCGAGCCAAATTAGCCGGCAAGGCGATGAAGTTCGGCCTGCGTTTCGGCGCGCTTTCTCAAAGAGCCCGAACCGAGGTCGAGGTCCTGCCCCTGCGCATCGCGCCAGATGAGCGCATGTCCATATTCGCCAATGGCGAAAGTCCTGAAATTGGCCGGGTCGCTCAGGCGGTCGAACATATTGTCCCGCGCAATGACCGGGCGCAGATCGACCACGCCCACATAGCCGTCGTTCCAAACAATCTTGAGAACGCCGTGGATGACGAGGTCCGCGGTGACGATCCTCGGAATTTCTGTCATACCCTCACAAATCCAGAATCAGCCGCGCCGGATCCTCCAGCGCCTCCTTGACCCGCACCAGGAAGGTGACCGCCTCCCTGCCGTCGACGACCCGGTGATCGTAGGTGAGCGCCAGATACATCATCGGGCGGATTTCGATCTTGCCGGCGACGACGACCGGCCGTTCCTCGATCTTGTGCATGCCGAGAATGCCTGACTGCGGGGCGTTGAGAATAGGCGTCGACAGCAGCGACCCATAAACGCCGCCGTTCGAAATGGTGAAGGTGCCGCCCAGCAGTTCCTCGATCTCCAAAGCGCCGTCGCGCGCCCGTCGGCCGAAATCGGCGATGGCCGTCTCGATTTCGGCGATGGTCTTGCGATCGGCGTCGCGCACCACCGGCACCACCAATCCTTTGTCGGTGGCGACCGCCACGCCGATGTGGCAGTAACGCTTGTAGACGATGTCGGAACCGTCGATTTCGGCGTTGACGGCCGGGATTTCCTCGAGCGCCTGACAACAGGCTTTGACGAAAAAGCCCATGAAGCCGAGCTTCACAGCGTACTTCTTCTCGAACGGGGCCTTGTAACGGTTGCGTAATTCGATCAGGCCGGACATATCGGCCTCGTTGAAGGTCGTCAGCATGGCGGCGGTGTTTTGCGCCTCTTTGAGGCGGCGGGCGATGGTCTGCCGCAGCCGCGTCATGGGCGCCCGCTCTTCGCGCGGCGCTTCCGCCGGGGAGACAGGCGCGCGCGTTAGCTGCGCCGAGGCTGCAACATCGGCCGCTGCAAAAGGCGGCGGCGCCTCGACCGGTTTGGCGGCGAGCGCGACAACGTCGCCTTTTGGCGCTTGTCCGCGTTTGCCCGAGCCGGCGCCGGCGCCAACATCGACGCCCTTGTTTAGAGCGGTCTTTGCGGCGGAAGGCGCCGGCGCCGACGCGGCGGCGAAAGGAGCGGCAGGCTTGGCTGCGGCAGGCTTGGCTGCGGCGGGCGCGGCCTCGGCGGGACGCGGCGCCGGTCCTGGCGCGCCCCCCGCCGTGATCTGGCCCAAAAGAGCGCCGGGCGCGACCGTCTCGCCCTCTTGCGCGGCAATTTCCGCGAGCACCCCCGCTGCCGGCGCATGCACCTCGAGCGTGACCTTCTCGGTCTCGAGCTCGGCGAGCGTTTCATCGACTCGCACCGTTTCTCCCGGTTTCTTGAACCAGCGAACAGTCGCTTCGCTCACCGATTCGCCGAGCGTCGGAACGCGAATTTCAGTCATGGCCGGGTTCTTTCCTTGAACAGCGGTCGCCCCTCGCTCACGCCGCCAGTGCTTCGCCGAGCAAGAACTTAAGCTGCGCCAGATGTTTCGCCATCGTGCCCGCCGCCGTCGCCGCCGCGGCGGGACGTCCGACATAACGCGCCCGTTTGGCCTTGCCGCCTACCTGCGTCAACACCCATTCGAGATAAGGCTCAACGAAGAACC
>JACOUB010000005.1 GCA_016178015.1 Methylocystis sp.
CGCTGGTCATCGCCATTGCGACGCTGATGCATGTTTATGTCGAGGCGCCGTCGATGGCGCTCGGCAAGAAGCTCGCCGCCCGGCTGTCGCGCGCCGGCCGTCAGCCGCGCCCCGCATTCAGGGAAAGCCTACCTGAAGCCTTGCCGCCAGCGGGCGCGCCCGGCGCAGGCGAAGGGAGCCCCGTTCTGGAGCGCGCGTGACGCAATCGAAATGACAACAGGCGTCACAGTTGCGCGTGCGACCGCCTCGGGCTGATCGCTTTGCGGCAGGTCGCGCCATCCGCAGGCCTCGCCAAGTCGGCTCCCGCGACTGCTCCGCTTCGCCCTTTTAAGGTGACCAGGCCCACGGCCGGCGCAAGGGCCGTGCGCGATGCGCATCCGCTGGCCCGCTCCTGCAGCGGCAGGGGAAACGCGTGAACTGATCATCTGGAGATCTTCTGCCGCCGGCGGCGGCCGCGCGCTCACGCAAGGCTTTGCGCGAAGAATCCTGCAAAGAGCAGCAAGCCGGCGTCGCGATTGGAGCGGAACAGGGCCAGCGCCAGCGCGGGAGCGCAATTCTCGCGCAGACGCCGCGTCTGCCAGGCAAGATGCGCCGCAAACGCCAAAACGCCCGCTTGCGCGAATATCCCTTGGTGGGCGGCGATGAGCGCCAATTCGGCGAAAGCCGCCGCACAGCAATAGAGCGCGCACACGCCAAGACGCACGCGCTTGCCAAACAGACGCGCCGTCGACCGCACGCCGGCGTTGGCGTCGTCCCGCACATCCTGCAAAGCGTAAATCGTATCGAAGCCGATGGTCCAAAAGACCGCGGCCAGATAGAGCAACGCCGCCGGCGCTGCGAACGACCCTGTCTGCGCGGTCCAGCCGAGCAATGCGCCATAGGCGAAAGCTAAGCCGAGGACGGCTTGCGGCCATGAGGTGAAACGCTTCGCGAAAGGGTAGACCAGCACGAGCGAGAGCGAGGCGAAGCCCGCCAGAATGGTAAAGAGATTGAAAGACAGAAGCACGGCGAGACCGATCGCGCATTGGGCGGCCAGAAAGAGCGCGGCGGCGCGCAAACTCACTCTGCCGCTGGCGAGCGGACGGCCGCGCGTGCGCTCCACCTGCGCGTCTATGTCGCGATCGATAATGTCGTTGTAAGTCGAGCCGGCCCCGCGCATGGCCACCGCGCCGACGAAGAACAGCGTCAGCTGGACAAAGTCCGGCGATTTTCCTTGGGCCGCCGCGGCAAGCGCGTTGGACTGCCAGCACGGCAAAAGAAGGAGCCACCAGCCGACCGGCCGGTCGAGCCGAGCGAGTTGCACGAACGGGCGCAACGCCGCCGGCGCAAAGCGCCAGAGGGGATGGCCGCCGACGGCGTCGGGAAGAAGTTCGCTGGCGGCCGCGTCGTGGTCTTTGCCGGCCGCACTCACAGGGGCCCAGCGGGAAGCTTTTGGGCCGGCGTCTGCCCCGCCGTTGCGCCCCGTTGACTCTCCTCCTGCATTTTCTTGGCCTGCGCGACGGCGGCGCAGGCCTTCGCGGCGAAGCCCTCGGTCTTCGCCCGAGCTTCCTTGAAACCATCCACCGTAGCGTCGGGGATGGCGCACCAGTCCTTGTTCTTCTCCATGTAGGAGAGCATTTCGGTTTCGATGGCCACGAGACGGCGCCCCATCGAGCAAGCGCCGCCGGGGTCCATCTTGCCCTTGCCGGCTTTGCCGAGCTGATTGAGCGCGGCGATCTGGCCCATGCGCCGCTGCGAAAGCTTCTGGAGATCGTCCTGACAGGATTGGGCGCTCGCGACGCCCGGCCCAAGCAAGAGCCCCAGCATGGAAACAGCCGCAAGCCTCTTACGAAACACGATGCCAGCGCCGGTGGTCATGACTTTAAAAATCCGCTGCTTGGGGGTTCTTGCCGGGGCCATCAGGTCCTTCGTGAGGCGATCGGTCGCCGCAAGCCGTTTCGTGGTTCGATCTTCTCGACGCGAGAGACAACGCCCTTCCCTGCCTTCGATTTCTCCCGCCAGTTCTTACCAAAAAGCTTGCGCCCCAGGCAAGCGCCGACGCAAGCACGCTCTCGGACCGAAGTCGGCTGCCGCCGACCTCGGCATTTGATGCGCAAACCGGGAATGCCCGGTTTGCGAAGGAGAGGATGGGTTCGAAGGACCGGGGGTTAAAATCTCGCAAGGCGGGCGCGTATGCAAACGACCGAGACCGCAACCCCTCACCCGGCCGCTTCGCGGCCACCCTCTCCCCCTGGGAGAGGGGAAGCTCGGCGCAGGCTGGACAACCGCAGGCCGGCGATGCGCAATCCGGCCGCCAAAGCGAGCCCGTAGGCCAGCGCCCCAGCCGCGCCCGCAATCAGCAGCGCGGCGACATCGCCGTGCCTGCCCAACAGCTGCGCCAGCGCCAGGGCCGGCGCGCGACCAAAGATCGCCACAGCGGCGAGCAAGATCGAGGCGACGCCGCTGGCGGCGGCGACGCGCAAGAAGGTCTGGTCGAAGCGCAAGGCGCCACGATGCAGGGCGAGGCCCACCAGCGCCGCGAGATTGATCCACAGACCGACAGATGTCGCCGTGGCGAGGCCAGGCGCGCCCATCGGCCTGAACAAGGCGATTTTCAAAGCCACATTCACCGCGACGGCGGCAAGCGCGATGTACATAGGCGTCTTCGTATCGCCGCGCGCCTGAAAGCTCGCTCTCACCGAAGCGATCAGCACCAGCGCCAGCAGTCCCCCGCCGTAGGCGGACAACACGTCGGCCGAGGCGAGCGCGTCGGCAGGACCAAATTTGCCGCGCATAAACACGCCGCGCATGATGAGTTCGGGAATGGCGACGAAGGCGACGAAGAAAGGCGCAGCGAGTGCGATGGTGAGCGCCATGGCGCGGTTTTGCGCGTCATGCGCGCCGCTCTCGTCGCCCTCGGCGAGACGCCGGCTCATCTCGGGAAGCAGCACCGTGCCGGCCGCAAGGCCGATCACCCCGTTGGGCAACTGATAGATGCGATCGGCGTAGCTGATCGCCGAGAGGCCGCCGTCCGGTAGCATCGAGGCGATGATCGTGTCGGCGAAAATAGCGATTTGCCCGCCGGCCGAGCCGATGACCGCCGGTCCGAGCATGAGAAAGAATTCGCGCACCCTGGCCCAGTGCGGCCACGCGACGCCTTCCAGAACTCCGGCGTTGCGTGACGCCGCCATCAGCAGAGCGAGCTGGAGGAAGCCGGAAATCGTGACGCCCCAGCTCGCGGCGACGCCGGCGTCGGGAAACAGAAACGCCAGCGCTAAGGCCGCCATGACCGACAGGTTCAGCAAGTTGGGCGCGAAGGCCGCCGCCGCGAAGCGCCCGTTGGCGTTCAGGGTTCCTTGGTGCAGCGTGACCAAGGTCATGCACAGGAGATAGGGGAAGGTGATGCGCGTCATCGTCACCGCGAAGGCCAGCTTCTCGGGACGATCGCCGAGACCGGGCGCCAGCAGCATGACGAACTGGGGGGTGAAGAGGAGGACGACGACGAGGAGCGCGATCTGCGAGATAAGCAGCAGCGTGAACACTTGGCTGGAGAATTGCAGCGCCCGGCGTGGTCCCTCCTTGGTCAGCGCCTTCGAATAACAAGGCACGTAGGCGGCGTTGAAGGCGCCTTCGCCGAAAATGGCGCGAAAATGATTGGGGAGACGAAAGGCGATGAAAAAAGCGTCGGACAGGAGTCCGGCGCCGAGAATTGCCGACACCATTACGTCGCGGAAAAAGCCCGTGACGCGCGAAAGCAGCGTGAAGCCGCCGACGGAAAGGAGATCGCGAATCATGGGGATACTTGTAGCAAGTTCCCGGCGTTATTTCCTTCTCCCGCTCGTTTCGAGAAGGCAGGGCGCGGAACGCGCGACCGATGAGGGCTCTCACCCGACTCTTTCCCCCGACAGCCGTGCGTGAATGGGGAGAGGGAATGCGCCGCTCGCATCACTGTTTCCAGTCCAGCGAGCGCGCGACCGCCTTCTCCCAGGACGCGACGAGTCTCTCGCGTTCGCCAGCAATCATTTGCGGCCGCCAGCGCCGGTCGGCGCGCCAATTGGCGGCGATATCGTTGACGCTCTTCCAATAGCCTACCGCGAGCCCGGCCGCGTAGGCGGCGCCGAGCGCTGTGGTTTCGATACACTTCGGACGCACCACTGGCGCGCCGAGAATATCGGCCTGGAACTGCATGAGCAGCTCGTTGACCGCCATGCCGCCGTCGACGCGCAGTTCGGCGATTTGGACGCCCGAGTCCTCGACCATGGCCGCGAGAACTTCGCGGGTTTGATAGGCCGCCGCCTCCAGCGCCGCCCGCGCGATATGGCCCTTGTTGGAAAATCGCGTGAGGCCGGCGATCACGCCGCGCGCGCGCTCTTGCCAACGCGGGGCGTAGAGCCCGGAGAAGGCGGGCACGAAATAAACGTCGCCATTGTCTTCGACGCTCTTCGCCAGCGCCTCGACGTCCGAGCTGCGCTCGATAATGCCGAGATTGTCGCGCAGCCATTGCACCAGCGCCCCGGCGATGGCGATCGAGCCTTCCAGCGCGTAGACGGGTTTGCCCTCGCCCAATCGATAGCCGAGCGTGGTGATGAGCCCCCTGGTCGAGCGACAGGGCCGTTCGCCGGTGTTCATCAGCAGGAAACAGCCGGTGCCATAGGTGTTCTTCGCCTCCCCCGGCGTCAGACACGCCTGACCCAACAACGCTCCATGCTGATCGCCGAGCGCGCCCGCGACGGGAACGCCTTCGAGCGCGCCCACGCAGGCGCCGTAGACTTCGCTCGATGAACGGATTTGCGGCAGGCAGGCGCGCGGAATATTAAACAGCTCCAAGATGGAGTCGTCCCAATCTAGCGTCTCGATATTCATGAGCTGCGTGCGCGAGGCGTTGGTCGCGTCGGTAAGATGCGCGCCGCCCGTGAGATTCCAGATCAGCCAGGAATCCATCGTGCCGAACAGCGCCTCGCCGGCCTCGGCCTTGGCGCGCGCGCCGGGAACATTCTCCAACAGCCAAGCAAGTTTCAATCCGGAAAAATACGTCGCCAGCGGCAATCCGGTTGGCGCGCGCAGGCGATCCTTGCCGCCGTCCTTGCTGTAGCGCGCCACAAGTTGGTCTGTGCGCGTATCCATCCACACGATGGCGTTATAAAGCGGCGCGCCGGTCTTGCGATCCCACAGGAGCGTCGTCTCGCGTTGATTGGTGACGCCGATCGCGACGAGATCGGCCTTCGCCAGCGCCGCCTTCGCCAGCGCGCCGTCGATGACGAGCCGCGTATTGCGCCAGATTTCATTGGCGTCATGCTCGACCCAGCCTGGCCGTGGATAGATTTGCGCATGTTCGCGTTGATCGAGCGCGATGATCTCGCCGTCGCGATCGAAGACGATGAAGCGCGTGCTGGTCGTGCCCTGATCGATCGCGCCGACATATTTGGCCATTCACGCTCTCCTGCGGGCCATGGGCCACGCCATGGGCGGTTATTCTCCCCTGATCTTGCGCGAATGTCAGCCTTAGTTCTACTGCGAAGACCTATCTTGCGTTGTCCAACCGCAAGAAAAACCTTATATTGGTCCGGTCACCTCGAGGCGCGCCATGTCGAGCTACCCCCTATCCACCGCCAAGGAAGAGTTGTCGCGGCTGATCGATCAGGCCCAGCGCGGCGAGGTCGTCACGATCACGCGCGAGGGCAAGCCCGTAGCGGAGTTGCGCGCCTTGGAGATCGCGCCAAAGGGCCGGCCGTCGGCGCAATTGATCGACGAGATCGCCACGCGGGCGAAATTGCGGTCGCCGCTTGGTCAAAGCGCCGAGTCCATTGTTCGCGAGATGCGCGACGAGGAGCCGTGAGTTTCTATCTGGACACCTCCTTCCTCGTTTCGATTGTCGTCGACGAAGAACGGTCGTAGGGCGTAAAGTTCTCGACGACCTCCGACGAATGGATGCGCCTGATGCGGGGCGACGATTGATCGTCGCGTTAAGACTCAATCTCACTCTCTGCAAATCGGCCGCAACCGTTGGCGATCAAATCACTGGGTCCATATACTTGAGACCCCCATAGAATAAAGATCGCTCGAAACACATTGTTTTGCGAATTTGTGATGCACCTGATTTTTTTGTTGACAGAATCGTCATCGTCTTCGAAGTTAATACCGGCGTTCATGTTGACGAACAGAAATGTTTCTTTTGGATACCGTTTTCCCGATTTGTCCAACAGCCTCTTGCGCAAAATTCTTATTAAATGTGGTTCGTCGAAGTCCTCGTCAGGACAAAATTTCATTCCAACCGAGGGCTCGCGGGGATTTTGATATTCTTTCGCGATTTGTCGAGTCGGGTGGTCCACATACGTAATCTCAACTGGCGTCTCGGTGTCACCAATTCTCATAAGGGCATCAGGAGGGTCCGCTTGCGACCAGCACAAATGCGACGGCTTCAGGACGCGAGCGATTTTTGTGAGGATCCACGCTTCGTTGATCCATTTGGTTGCGTTATTCCCGAATTGCCTCTTAGTTTGACGACGGGCGTAAAGCGTATCGAAGCGTGCGATAAACTCTTCTCGTTCGCGCCACTGTTCGAACCAGGGTCTCGCCTCGATGCACTCTTGGTCGAAAGAGTTCACCTCGCAAACTTCTTATACTTCAGCCGATGCGGGATGACGCTGTCGATGCCGAGCCGGCGCTTCTTGTCCTCCTCGTAATCGGCGAAATTGCCCTCGAACCACTCGACATGCGAATCGCCCTCGAAGGCCAGCATGTGGGTGGCGATGCGGTCCAGGAAGAAGCGGTCGTGCGAGATGATGACCGCGCAGCCGGCGAAGTCCGTCAACGCCTGTTCCAGCGCGCGCAGCGTGTCGACATCGAGATCGTTGGTCGGCTCGTCGAGCAGCAGCACATTGGCGCCGCGCTTTAAAATCTTGGCGAGATGCACGCGATTGCGCTCGCCGCCGGAAAGCCCACCGACCTTCTTTTGCTGATCCGACCCCTTGAAGTTGAACGCCGAGCAATAGGCGCGCGAGTTGATCTCGCGCTTGCCGAGATAAATCACGTCCTTGCCGCCGGAAATTTCCTCCCACAGGGTTTTGTTGGCGTCGAGCGTGTCGCGCGATTGGTCGACATAGCCGAGCTGCACGCTCGCGCCGATCCTGATCTTGCCGGCGTCCGGCTGTTCCTGGCTGGTGATCATGCGAAACAGGGTGGTCTTGCCGGCGCCGTTCGGACCGATGACGCCGACAATGCCGCCTGGCGGCAGCTTGAACGACAGATCGTCGATGAGCAGCCTATCGCCGAAGCCCTTGGAGAGATGCTCGAAGTCGATGACATTGGCCCCGAGCCGCTCCGCCGCCGGAATGACGATCTGGGCGGTCGCCGACGCCTTGTCATTCTGCTTGGCGACCAGTTCTTCGTAGCGCTGGATGCGCGCCTTGGACTTCGCCTGCCGCGCCTTGGGCGAAGCGGCGATCCACTCGCTCTCCGCCTCGAGCGCGCGCTGGCGCGCTTCCTCCTCGCGGCCCTCTTGCGCCAGACGTTTCTGTTTCTGCTTCAGCCAGGAGGAGTAATTGCCCTCGTAAGGAATGCCGCGGCCGCGATCGAGTTCGAGAATCCACCCTGTAACATTGTCGAGGAAGTAGCGGTCGTGGGTGACGATGAGGATGGCGCCCGGATATTGGCGCAAATGACCTTCGAGCCAATTAACCGTCTCGGCGTCGAGATGATTGGTCGGCTCGTCGAGCAGCAACAGCTCGGGCTGTTCGAGCAACAGCCGGCACAGCGCCACGCGGCGCCGCTCGCCGCCCGAGAGCGTCGTGACGTCGGCGTCGTCCGGCGGGCAGCCAAGCGCGTCCATCGCCTGATCGACCTGGCTGTCCAGATCCCACAGGCCCTTGGCCTCGATCTCGTCTTGCAGGCGGGTCATTTCGTCCGCCGTCTCGTCCGAATAATTGACGGCGAGCTCGTTGTAGCGATCGAGAATGCCCTTCTTGGCCGCAACGCCCAGCATGGCGTTGGCGCGCACGTCGAGCGCCGCGTCGAGCTGCGGCTCTTGCGGCAGATAACCGACGCGCGCTCCTTCCGCGACGAAGCCGTCGCCCGAGAATTCCTTGTCGATTCCGGCCATGATGCGCAGCAGCGTTGATTTGCCGGAGCCGTTGACGCCGAGCACGCCGATCTTGGCGTCGGGATAAAAGGAAAGATTGATGTTCTCGAGAACCTTCTTGCCGCCGGGATAAGTCTTGCTGAGCCCTTGCATGTGATAGATGAATTGCCGCGCCATGGAATTGCGATCTCTTCGAGAGGAGAAAACCTTCGGGCCAGTGTCTAGTCCATTTCACTGCGAAGTGGGAAGCGGTTTTGGCTTGAGGATGCAAGGCGAGTCATCAGGGCGACCGGGTGAATGGCCTCCTCATCCTGAGGAGGCCCCGAAGGGGCCGTCTCGAAGGACGAGGGAACCATGAAACAAGCATTCGAGGCTCACCCACGTGCTTCGAGACGTCGGCTTCGCCGCCTCCTCAGCATGAGGGCAAGGCCTTTTGTATGAGTTACCGCGCGCGCAAGGCGGCGGCCATCTGTTCGATAATTGCTCTCGCCGCGGCTTTCGGATCGGCGGCGCGGGTGATCGGGCGGCCAACCACCAGATAGTCGGCGCCGGCTCTTATGGCTTCATCGGGAGTCGCAGTGCGTTTTTGGTCATCGGCTGCGCTTCCCTCTGGTCTAACGCCAGGGGTTACGATCACCAGTTTGCCGCTCGTTTGCTGGCGGATTGCGGGCGCCTCCGAGGCGGAAGCAATGACGCCGTCACAGCCTGCCTTCAGGGCCTTAACGGCGCGCGAAATGACCAACTGTTCGACGTCGCAGTCAAATCCCATTTCCTTGATGTCTGCGGCGTCCATGCTCGTCAACACAGTCACGCACAGAATTTTCAGGCTCGAATCGCCACGGCCCGCGACCGCGCCGCGTAAAATTCCTCCTGCGCCATGAACCGTCAAGAAGCTCACGCCGAGTTGGGCGGCGCGCGCCACGGCGGTGCGCATGGTTTCTTCAATGTCGAAATATTTGTAATCCAAAAAAACTCTCTTGCGCTTCTTCAGCAAATCTTTCGCAAATTGATCGCCGCCCGCCAACTGCAGGCAGAGCCCGATTTTGTAAAATGTGACGTCATCGCCCAGCACATCGACGCAGCGCTCCGCCTCATCCAAGGCGTCGAAATCAAGGGCGACAATCAGCTTTCCGCGCGCTTGCTCGAGGAAATCCGACTCTGGTCGACGCAACGGGGCTGCAGCCGCCATCATGCATGTCTCCGATGCTTGCTAAGGTCAGTGTTGGACATACGCAGGCGCGCGTTGGATATTGACAACCGAGCAGATCCGTTTTGCTTGTGCAACGTCATCCTGTGGATAGCAAGCGCATTGTCCGCGCGCCGACCGCTCCCCGCGCCAGCTGCCGTCATTGCGAGCCGGAGGCGAAGCAATCCAGAGCCGTGCCTATAAGCTGGATTGCTTCGCTTCGCTCGCAATGACGCCGTTGCGAAAGAATCGTCCAAGGCTCTTGATATTAGCTACGCGCGGCGCGGCGGTAGCGCCACACGCGCGCCGGCGGCAGATTGAGCCAAACCGGGGCCGAGCCCTTGCCGACATAGGCGCCGCCGCCCGGCTGGCTGTGCAGCGGCATCGGCGAGATGAGCCCGTAGGTGAACTGGATGAAGACGCCGTCCGGCGCCAACATGTCGAAGGCCTGATGGAGGAGCGCCATGCGGTCACGCTCGGGGCGGACGAGCAGCGGCAGGCTGGAGACGACCGCCGCGATTTTCCCGTCGATCTTGCCGCGCAGCGTCGCCTCCAACCCATAGGCGTCGCCCTGAATCACCGTTACGCCCGGAAAGCGTTCGCCCAACAGTTGGCAGAACCGGCGTTCGAATTCGACGAGGACGAGGCGCGCGGGGGCGACGCCGCGCGCGATCAACGCTTGCGTGACCGGGCCGGTGCCGGGGCCGAGTTCGAGGATCGACCCTTGGCTCGCGGGGTCGACATAGCTCGCCATGGCTTTGGCCAGCGCCCGCCCGGACGGCGACACCGCGCCTATGAGGTGCGGGTTCTCCAACCAGGAGCGGATGAAACGCACACTGTCGGCGAGTTTGCCATCGAGACGAAACGCGCCGCCGGGGCCGGGTTTGCGAGGCTTAAAATTATGCGGCACGCTCGAGACCGCCTTTCCTGCGCGAGGAATCGGGAACTCTAAACGGTTGAGAAAAGGTCGTCACTTTCCAAACAGTTCTTTCATCCGAGCGAAGAAGCCGGTGGCCTCGGGATGCGTATGGTGCGACGATTCGGTTTCGAATTCGTTCAGCAGATCGCGCTGGCGCTTGGTCAGGTTTTGCGGGGTCTCGACGCTGATCTGCACATGCAGGTCGCCGAAATCGCGCGCGCGCAGAACCGGCATCCCCTTACCTTTAACCTTCAGTTGCCGGCCCGATTGGGTTCCCTCCGGAACCTTCAGCTTGCATTCGCCGCCGTCGATCGAATGGATGGCGATTTCGCCGCCCAGCGCCGCACGGACCATGGAAATCGGCACGCGGCAATAGAGGTCGGCGCCGTCGCGCTGGAAGAAACTGTGCGGTTTGACCGAGAGGAAGATGTAAAGGTCGCCGGCAGGGCCGCCGCGCAGCCCGGCTTCGCCTTCCCCGGCGAGCCGGATGCGGGTTCCGTCCTCGACGCCGGGCGGCACATTGACCGAGAGCGTGCGCTCCAGGGCGGTGCGGCCCGAACCCGCGCAAGACGGACAGGGGTTGTCGATGACTTGGCCGCGTCCTTGGCAGGCCGGACAAGTCCGCTCGATGGCGAAGAAGCCCTGCTGCGCGCGCACGCGCCCAAGTCCGGCGCAGCTCGGGCAGGTCTTGGGCTTTGAGCCCTTTCTCGCGCCCGAGCCGGAACAGGCCGCGCAGATGACCGACGTCGGCAATTTGAGCGTCGCCGCCTTGCCCCGATAGGCCTCCTCGAGGCTGATCTCCATGTTGTAGCGAAGATCGGAGCCGCGTTCGCGGGCGCTGGCGCGGCCGCCGCGCCGGCCCATCACGTCGCCGAACAGGTCATCGAAAATATCGGCCATCGAGGCCGCGAAGCCGTCGCCGGCGCCGAAGCCGCCGCCGTGTTCGAACGCCGCGTGGCCGTAACGGTCGTAGGCCGCCCGTTTCTGGGCGTCCGAGAGGGTCTGATAAGCCTCGTTCAGCTCCTTGAAGCGCGCCTCCGCCGCCTTGTCGCCGGGATGACGGTCGGGATGGCACTGCATGGCCGCCTTGCGGAACGCGCTCTTCATCTCGACATCGGTCGAGTCGCGGGAGACGCCGAGGACTTCGTAATAGTCGCGTTTGGCCATGTCAGACGCCGTTCGGCTCTTTCGGCTCTGGGCCGTTCTGAGCTCCCGCCTCTCGGATGGATTTCAGGCGGTATAGCAGTTCTGGAACGGCTGTCAGCACCGTCTCCCAAACGACATGCATATTGATATCGAAATAACCGTGCGCGATCCGGTTGCGTATGCCGATCATATCCCCCCAGGGCAGTTCGGGATGGCGTTCGAGGAAATCCGCATGATGACGTCCCAGTCGCAACACGCCTTCGCCGATGATGATGAGGTTCATGGCGACGGCCTGTTGCGTGCGCACATCTTGTAAGAACGCGCTTTCGTCCAGGCCGTCGATATAAGATGTGGCCAGACGAGCTGCTTCGAACATCGACTCCAAAACGACGTCGATATCGCGGTCCGTCATATCGGAACCGCCTCCGCGACGATCTTCGCCCGAATCCGCCGGTGGATATCCTCCGGCGTCAGGAGATCGACCCTAACGCCCAGAATTCTCTCCAAATCCATCTGCAAACCGCCGAGGTCGAACAATGTCGCTCCCGGCAGCGCGTCGACCAATATGTCGATGTCGCTGCCTTCCTCATCCTCGCCGTGCAGGACGGACCCGAAAACGCGCGGGTTGGCGGCGCGGCGGCGGCCGACCGCCGCGCGAACGGCCTCGCGGTTTGCGTCGAGCGCAAGCGATGGCTTCATGTCCCTGTCCCGATGCCGTTTCGGCCGCGCCCGGTCACATGGGGCGAAAACAGCTCCACAGCAAACGTCCGAGGGGCAATCTCCCTCGGACGCAAATATTGTCAATGACCGGCAATCACCGTCACTTCTTCTTGTCGTCGCCGTCCACTTCCTTGAAGTCGGCGTCGATCACGTCGTCCTTGGCGTGGGCCTCGTGAGCGCCGCCCGCCGCCGCCCCTTCGCCCTGCTGCGCCTTGTACATCGCCTCGCCGAGCTTCATCGACGCCTGCGCGAGTTCGTTGGCTTTGGCTTTGATGTTTTGCACGTCGTCGCCTTCCAATGCCGTCTTCAGCGCGGCGATTGCCGCTTCGATGACGCTTCGGTCGGCGGCCGACGCCTTATCGCCGAATTCGGCGAGCGCCTTCTCGGCCGCATGGACGCTGGCCTCGCCATGGTTCTTGGCGTCGACCAGTTCACGCCGCGTCTTGTCCTCGGCGGCATGCGCCTCGGCGTCCTTGACCATTTGGTCGATGTCTTTTTCCGACAAGCCGCCCGACGCCTGGATGCGGATCTGCTGCTCCTTGTTGGTCGCCTTGTCCTTGGCCGTCACGTTGACGATGCCGTTGGCGTCGATGTCGAAGGTCACCTCGACTTGCGGCATGCCGCGCGGGGCCGGCGGAATGCCGACAAGATCGAACTGGCCGAGCAACTTGTTGTCGGCCGCCATTTCGCGTTCGCCTTGGAAGACGCGGATGGTGACCGCCGTCTGATTGTCCTCGGCGGTCGAGAATACCTGGCTCTTCTTGGTCGGGATCGTCGTATTGCGATCGATGAGGCGGGTGAACACGCCGCCCAGCGTCTCGATGCCGAGCGACAGCGGCGTCACGTCGAGCAACAGCACATCCCGCACGTCGCCTTGCAGCACGCCGGCCTGCACGGCCGCGCCGATGGCGACGACTTCGTCAGGATTGACGCCCTTATGCGGCTCCTTGCCGAAGAACTGCTTCACGACCTCCTGCACCTTGGGCATGCGGGTCATGCCGCCGACCAGCACCACCTCGCCGATTTCGGCCGCCGAGAGGCCGGCGTCCTTGAGCGCCTTGCGGCAGGGCTCGACGGTCTTCTGGATGAGATCGTCGACCAGCGCCTCGAATTTGGCTCTGGTCAGCTTCATGGTGAGATGCTTCGGACCCGCGGCGTCGGCGGTGATGTAGGGCAGGTTGATCTCGGTCTGGGTCGCCGAGGAAAGTTCGATCTTGGCCTTTTCCGCCGCTTCCTTCAGACGCTGCAAGGCGAGCTTGTCCTTGGTGAGGTCGATGCCCTGTTCCTTCTTGAACTCGCCCGCCAGATAGGAGACGAGGCGCATGTCGAAGTCCTCGCCGCCGAGGAAGGTGTCGCCGTTGGTCGATTTCACCTCGAACACGCCGTCGCCGATCTCTAAGATCGAGACGTCGAACGTGCCGCCGCCGAGGTCATAGACCGCAATGGTGCCGGAACCCTTCTTGTCGAGGCCATAGGCAAGCGCCGCCGCGGTCGGCTCGTTGATGATGCGCAACACTTCGAGCCCGGCGATCTTGCCGCCGTCCTTGGTCGCCTGGCGCTGCGCGTCGTTGAAATAGGCGGGCACGGTGATGACCGCCTGGGTGACCGGCTGGCCGAGGTGCGCCTCCGCGGTTTCCTTCATCTTCTGGAGCGTGAAGGCGGAAATCTGCGACGGCGAATATTGCTTGTCAGCCGCCATGACCCAGGCGTCGCCGTTCGACGCCCGCACGATCTTATAGGGAACGAGGCCCATGTCCTTCTTGGTCATCGGGTCCTCGAAGGTGCGGCCGATCAACCGCTTGATGGCGAAGAAGGTCTTCTCCGGGTTGGTCACGGCCTGACGTTTCGCCGGCTGCCCGACGAGGCGCTCGCCGTCATCGGTGAAGGCGACGATCGACGGCGTGGTGCGCGCGCCTTCCGCATTCTCGATGACCTTGGGGCTCGACCCTTCCATCACAGCCACGCAAGAATTTGTCGTGCCGAGGTCAATGCCGATGATCTTAGCCATATCGCCGTTCCTTTCGTTTGCGAATTCGATGGACCCCGCAGCGGTCCTCGGCAATGCAGACGGCGCGGCGGCTCTTAAAAAGCCCCTTGTTCCGCCAGCTCTCTATTGGTCTTCAGATTGGGTGCGGTTCGCGCCGCCGCAAGAGCCCCCGACATAGAGGGCAGCATATAGAATGAAGGACTTGCAGCCGGCAAGCGGCGTTATTGCGGCAAAATTGGCCCCGATTGCAGGATCGGAGCATCTTCGCTCACGCTAACGGCGATCACCCGTCATGTATGGACGGCCCCCGTTGCGCAAGGAGTTTTTCGGCTGCTTTGGCCCGAGTCTGGAGCCCTCATGCTGCGCTTCCAGCGCGGCAAATTCACCAAAAGGAACGGATGCAAAACGTCCCATCGGCCATCGCCGGTCACCTTAAAGGGCCGTAACGAAGTGAAGGAACCGCGAAGCGGTTTGACGGGCGATGGGCGATGGGGCACAGGCAGCGCGCGATGCGCATCCGCTGGCCCGCTCCTGGAGCGACAGGGGAAACGTGCGAACTGATCATCCGGAGATCGTATGAAAAACCGACTTGGCGATATCGAGCCCGATCGTGATCGGCTTCCTCTAAATCGTGCGGCTCCGCTCGATCGGAAAACGCTCTAGTGGCCCGCGTCACGTAAAATGAAGGGTGCGCTGGAGGGTGGGATTTGCGAGCCTGCAGGCTCGCGGTCCAGGGCCGCTCTTGGACCGCGAGCCTTCAGGCTCGCACAAATAAACCCATCAATTTGGCTGACGCAGGCCACTAGAGTTCTTAGGAAACGCCTATAACTGCCGCGCAAGCGAGGCGCCGCTCATGTCCAAAGCATACGACATCGTTCTTTCCGGCGGCGTGGTCGTCAATCATGAGGGCGAGGGCGTCCGCGACATCGCCATTGGCGAGGGGCGGATCGCCGCGATCGGCGATCTCTCGCGCGCTGTTGCGGTCGAGCGCATCTATTGTTCGGGTCTTCACGTGCTTCCCGGCGTCATCGATACGCAGGTGCATTTCCGCGAGCCTGGCGCGACGCATAAGGAAGATCTGGAGACGGGCTCGCGCGCGGCCGTGCTCGGCGGCGTGACGGCGGTGTTCGACATGCCCAACGCCAACCCCTCGACCACCGGCGCCGCCGAGCTCGCCGACAAGCTCGCGCGCGCGAGGGGGCGGATGCATTGCGATTTCGCCTTCTGGATCGGCGGCGCGCATGAGAACGCCAAGGACATTCCCGAACTCGAGCGACTGCCGGGCGCGGCCGGAATCAAGGTGTTCATGGGGTCCTCGACCGGCTCGCTGCTCGTCGCCGACGACGCAGGGATCGCTTCGATCTTGGCCAAGACGCGCCGCCGCGCCGCCTTCCATTGCGAGGACGAATATCGGCTGGAAGAACGCAAGGCCTTGCGCATTGTCGGCGATCCTTCTTCGCATCCGGTCTGGCGCGACGAGATCACGGCCTTGCGTTCGACCGAGCGGCTGTTGCGCATCGCCAGGGAGCAGCGAGCGCTCGTTCATGTGTTGCATGTCTCGACCGAAGAGGAGATCGATCTCCTCGCGCGCCACAAGGACATTGCCAGCGTTGAAGCAACGCCGCATCATCTGACGCTGACCTCCGCCGATTACGCGCGCCTCGGCGCGCGTGCGCAAATGAATCCGCCGGTGCGCGAGGCGCGGCATCGCGATGGCCTTTGGCGCGGCGTTGCGCAGGGCGTCGTCGACATTCTGGGTTCCGATCACGCGCCGCACACGCTTCAAGAAAAGGCGAGGCCCTATCCCGACAGTCCTTCCGGGATGCCCGGCGTGCAGACGCTGGTTCCGCTCATGCTGGATCATGTCAACGCCGGGCGCTTGACGCTGCAACGTCTCGTCGATCTGACCAGCGCCGGGCCGGCGCGACTGTTCGGCATCGCGCGCAAGGGGCGCATCGCCGTGGGTTACGACGCGGATCTCACCATCGTCGATCTGAAACGGCGCGAGACCATTCGCAATTCTCAGATCGCCTCGCGCTGCGGCTGGACGCCTTACGATGGCCTCGAGGTCAAAGGTTGGCCGGTGGGAACCTTCGTGCGCGGCAAGCGTGTGATGTTCGAGGGTGAATTGATCACGTCTTCGACGGGCGAGGCGGTGCGCTTTCATGCGGCGCTGTGAAGAGTCATGGCCGCACCCCTGTCCGCGCGTCATGGCCGGGCTTGTCCCGGCCATCCACGCGGACGGGTTACGGCGCGTCGCAATGGAAGGCTAAGGCGTTCTCGCGTCTTCTTGAAAATTTTTTAGGGCCGTCCTGGCGTGGATGCCCGCGACAAGCGCGGGCATGACGCGTCATCATATAGGGCCGTTGGTATTAGTGCTTGGGACCGGTTGAGAATTCGCCGGCGCGCAGGCGTCCCGGCAGGCGTTCGGCGAACGCCGCCACCGATTCTTCGCCGTAGGTCGCGACGAGTTCGTGCAGGCCGGCGAACAGCGCCGCATGGGCGAAGGAATCGCCTTCAATCCCCGCCAATATCGCCTCGGCGAAGGCTTCGACGACATAGGCGAGCGCGGCGTGCTGTTGCTCGGCGCCGCCGGCGTCGTCGAGACAGGTGAACTGAAATGGCGTCATGCAAGGCACTGTAGACAAGCCAGGGCGTTCGCGCGAGGCCGCTCGTGCCCAAAGGGTTAACATTGCGCGCCCGAGCCTGTGGTCCGGGCTGTTCAGGGTCCGCCGAATCGGTAGGTTATGTCGCGGGCGAGGCGCCCGGCCTCGTCGAGATAGCGTGAAATCGCCAGTTCGGCGTTGGGCGTGCAGGCGCGATAGGTGATCTCATAGCCGCGAAAGCCGCGATTGAACGCGCCGGCGAGCTTTTGCCGCCGCGCCGCGGTCTTGGCCTCCGCCTCCAACAAAGTCGCCATTTCGATGCGCCAATCGTCGCCGTCGCGAGCGCCGCACAGATCGCGCAGATAAGAGAGCGCGCCGAGAATTTCCGACAGCCGCAACAGTTGCGGTTCGTAAGGCGGCGGCGGCCCTTCGCTCTGACCGGCCGACGCGGCCGGCGCCGACCCCGGCTTTGCCGGTTGCGGGCGCTGGGCGCCAGGCTGCCCGGGCTTTGGTTTCGCGGGCCGGCGTTCGTGCCCCGTGGGCGGCGGGCGCCGTTGGCCAAATAGATCGAATGGGAAATAGCCCCCTTGCGCCAGCGCCGGGCTCGCGGCGCAGAGCCAGACGCCGATGGCGGCGCCGACAACGAGGCCCGCCCGTTTCGCGCCCCGGCCTTTAAGCGTGGTCATGGGTAAAGCCGCTCCTTGCTCCAAGGCTCCGCGCCGCCGGCGCGCGTGAACCTGATGCGCTCATGCAGCCGGAACGGCTGCTCGGCCCAGAATTCGATCGCCAGCGGGACGATGCGGTATCCGCGCCAATGCGGGGGGCGGACGATTTCGCCGATCCCGAACTTGGCGGCGTAATAGGCCACCGCCTTTTGCAGCGCAAAACGGCTCTCCAGCGGCCGCGACTGCTGGCTCGCCCAGGCCCCGATGCGGGCCTCGCGCGGACGGCTGGCGAAATAGGCGTCGGCTTCGGCCTCGCTGACCAGTTCGACGGGACCGCGCAACCGCACTTGCCGGCGCAGCGATTTCCAGTAGAAAAGCGCCGCCGCTTGCATCGATCTGGCCAATTGGCGGCCCTTGGCGCTGTCGGCGTTGGTATAGAAGACGAACCCGGCCTCGCTCCACTCCTTTAGCAACACCATGCGTAGGTCGGGCAATCCGTCCGCGTCGGCGGTGCCGATCGCCATGGCCTCGGGATCACTGGGCTCTTTGCCTTTCGCATCCTCGAACCATGCGGAAAACAAACCGAACGGCTCGATGACTTCGCCAAAGTCACCCGTTATTAACGCTTTCACGGGAAAGTCCTAGGTTGTCGCCAAAGGGGCGGCACGACCATCGTCTCGAAGGCAGCGCTTTGCGTTCTCCGTATTTCAGACATAACGCGACTGGCGCTTCTGCTCAAACTCCATCTGCCCACGCACGCATCTTCACGACCATCATCGCAGTGGGCTGGCTTGGCGGATGCTCGATCGCCATTCCAGTCGGGATGCCGACGGAGTGGCGGGGATTGAGCGAGGATACGACCGGCGCCATCCCCGCCAAGGTCTCGCCGCTGTCGCGCGCGCTCGATCCGGAGGACTGGCGCCGAGCCAGCGCCGCCATGGGCACGGCGCTTGATCCGCAGGGCGACGGCGCCAGCGTCAATTGGGACAATCCGCAAACGGGCGCCAAGGGCTTTTTCACGCCCCTCGGGCAGGCCTACCCGGCAAATGGCAGAGTCTGCCGCGCCTTCCTCGCCGAGGTCGGGACGAAAGATTCCCACGAATATCTGAAGGGCGCCGCGTGCCGCGAGAAAACCGCCGAATGGTCGCTGACCGCGGTGACGTCCGAAAAGAAGAGCTGAACGAATAGACTGCGTCGACGCCGCGCTTTTCCTCATGTTATGAGCGGTTCGTGAAAATATGAGGATAAGGGCAATGAGACGGCGGCCGATCGGAACCGGCGCGAGGCGATGCGGCATCTTCCTGTTGGCCGCAGCGCTCCTCGTTGTTTCGCTAACAAGCGCGCAGGCTGCCGACCGTCTGCGTCTCGCCGTCCAAAAGACCGGGACGACGGCCTGGGAGCTCGCGGTCGTCTCGGCCTTCGGGCTCGACAAAGACGCCGGTCTCGACCTCGCGGTGACCGAGCTTGCCTCGACCGACGCCGGCAAGATCGCCATTCTGGGCGGCTCCGCCGACATCATCGTTTCGGACTGGCTGTGGGTGGCGCGCGAGCGCGCGCAAGGCGCCAAGCTCACCTTCTATCCCTATTCGACCGCGATCGGCGCGGTGATGACCAGGGATGCGGCGATCAATAGCGTCGCCGATCTTGCCGGCAAAAAACTCGGCGTCGCCGGCGGGCCGCTCGACAAAAGCTGGCTGCTCTTGAAGGCCTTCGCGTTGCGCGACAACCTGGACCTCGAGAACAGCGCGACCATTCTCTACGGCGCGCCGCCGCTGCTTTTTGAAAAGGCGGCGCAGGGCGAGATCGACGCCGTGCTCGAGTTCTGGAATTTTTGCGCCGATCTCGAAGCGCGCGGCTTCAAACGCGCCATCGATCTGACCGAAGTCGAAAAATCGCTCGGCGCCAAGGGCGCCGCCGTCGTCACCGGCTATGTGTTCGACGAGGCTTTCGCGAGCGCGCATGCCGACGCGCTGGCGCGTTTCTTCGCCATGACCAAGAAGGCCAAACAGCTTATCGCTTCGTCTGACCAGGCGTGGGAGGCGGCGGCGACGCGCATCGGCACGACCGACAAAGCGGCGCTCGACATCTATCGCAAGCGCTATGTCGAAGGCATTCCCTCGCGCAGCGTCGCGGCGGAAGAGGCCGACGCCGCCGCTCTCTATAAGGTGCTGGCGCAAATCGGCGGCGCGAAGCTGGTGGGCCCGGCGATGCAGCTCGATCCGGGAACCTTTTACAAGGGCGCGGCCGGGGACAAGGCGCGTTGATCCGGCTTGCCTCCCTTGCTCTGTTGCTGCTGCTTTGGCAGGCCGTGGCGCTGGTCGCCGATCCGCGTTACCTCCCTGGCCCAGTCCTGGTGTTCGCGGCGATGCTGGACGAGGCGAAATCCGGCGCGCTGTTCACGCATCTCGGCATTACGCTATTGCGCGTCGCCGCCGCCTTTCTCATCGCCATGAGTTTGGGCACGGCGATTGGCTTCGTCATGGGACGCCGGCGGCTCATCGATCGCCTGTTCGATCCGTGGCTCGTGGTCCTCCTCAACCTACCGGCCCTGGTCGTCATCGTGCTCGCCTATATCTGGGCCGGCCTCACCGAGACGGCGGCGGTCGGCGCCGTGGCGCTCAACAAATTGCCCAACGCCGTGGTGGTGGCGCGCGAAGGCGCGCGCGCGCTGGATGCCGGTCTCGACGAGATGGCGCAGGTGTTCGCGATGAGCGCCCGCGCCCGCTTGCGTCACATCGTGTTGCCGCAACTTGCGCCCTATCTCGCCGCCGCGATGCGCTCGGGCCTGTCGCTGGTGTGGAAGATCGTGCTCGTCGTGGAGCTGCTGGGCCGCTCCAACGGCGTCGGCTTCGAGATCAATCTCGCCTTTCAGCTTTTCGACGTGCATCTGCTGCTGGCTTATGCGATTCCCTTCGTGGCGCTCATGCTGAGCGTCGAAACATTCCTGGTGCAACCCTTTGAACGGCGCGTCTCACGCTGGCGGGGCGGCTCGCCTCGAGGTCGCGATTTCCCATAAGGACTTCGCCGCCGCCGATGGGCGGCCGCGACGGGTATTGGAGAATTTCGAGCTGACCCTGGCGGCGGGCGCGGCCGGCGCCGTCGTCGGGCCGTCGGGCTGCGGCAAGACGACGCTGCTGCGGATCATTGCCGGGCTCGATCGCGCGTTTTCCGGGCGGGTCTCGTTGCCGGAGCATGGGCGGCTCGGCATGGTGTTCCAAGAGCCGCGCCTGTTGCCCTGGCGCAACGTCGAGGACAATCTGCGCATCGCCGCGCCGCAGGCCAGCGAAGAGGAGATCGCAGCGCTGCTCTTAAAGCTCGAACTCGACGAGCATCGCAAGCATTTTCCGGGGGAATTGTCGCTCGGTCTGGCGCGACGCGCCGCCGTTGCGCGCGCCCTGGCGGCAAAGCCCGCGCTCCTGCTGCTCGATGAACCGTTCGTCTCGCTCGACGCGCCGCTGGCCAAAGAGTTGCGCGGCGAACTCGCCGAACTCATCGAAGAACAGCAGATGACGACGTTGATCGTGACCCACGACGTGCGCGAGGCCATCGAACTTGCCGACGAGATTTTCCTGCTCTCGGCGCGCCCGGCCCGTGTTTGCGCGAGCTTGTCCGTGCGCGAGCCGCGTCAGCGCCTCTCGAAGCAAGCCGCCGACGCGCTGGAAGCGCAGGCGCGCGCGGCGCTGGACGCGATCCCACGGCGGTGAGGCCTGACGTGTTTTCCGGTCAACTGCTTTTTTTAAAGTTGTCTTCCAATTTTCTTAATATCAACGCCGTTCTGACCAAGCCAAGTGCGAAGGCTAGGAGAAACAGGCAAAGTGCGAACAGCATTGTCATTGACCTGACATGCAGTCTTTAGACTGACATACTTGTAATAAATTTTACCAATTTCCTGTTCGCCGACAACTGAACGAACTTGATTTAAAAGTGAGCTAACTTGATCTTCACTATATTGCTTGATCAGAGGGCAGCCAACAACGATGTCCTCAGCGTAAGCAGGGGAAGAAATGACCGCTGCGGTGATTACAAGAGCAGAAAGCTTCATTTTGTTCCTCGCCTCAGGTTCGCTTGCTTCGGTGGCCTTCCAAAAAAACGCCAGTCATCAGCGATGACTTCGCCCGGTCGGCGCCCGACAAAACAAAGGCTCAGGTTTAGGAACTGCCCTTGCGTTTATGGCGCGCCATATCTGCCTTCTTTCCGCAATCTCTGTTCCACTTTCTTGGCCAAAATTTGTCGCCTTGGCCTGGTGCATAAGCCGACTGGAGCGCCGCGCCGCCTCCCGCCTTGCCAAAGTTTCACCCCGCGGCCATGGCGGAGTAAGCCGCCGCGCCCCATGTTGATCGGCATTGGGCCGCCCCCTCTCGGACCGAAGTCGGCTGTTGCCGACTTCGGCATTTGATGCGCAAACCGGGAACACCCGGTTTGCGAGGGAGAGGGGCGGCCCGGGTGAATCAGGGAGACAGTTCGTGACCAATTTCCCCGCATTTTACCGCCATTATCGCTCGCTGTTGGCCACGGCGGCGGCGCTGGCCGTCGGCGGCGCGTTGATGAGCGGCGCTTTCTCGCCTTCTTACGCCACAGCCGAGACGCAGTCTGCGCAGAGCGTGGCGCCCGCTTCCGGTCCCGCCTCCTTCGCCGACATTGTCGATCGCGTGAAGCCAGCCGTCGTCGCCATCAAGGTGAAAACGGTCGAGACCACGCCGCCGGAAGGGCTCGACATTCCGGACCTCTCGCCCGACGATCCGCTCTATCGTTTCTTCAAACGCTTCGGCGAGCCGGACGGCCGCCGCAAGCATGTCACTTTGGCGCAGGGCTCCGGATTCATCATCACCGCCGACGGTTATGTCGTGACCAACAATCACGTTGTCGAACACGCCAGCGAGGTGGAGGTCAGTTTAGACAACGGCGAAGTTCTACCGGCCAAGCTCATCGGAACCGACAAACGCACCGATCTTGCTCTGCTCAAGATCAGCAACGGCAATAACCTCACGCATGTCGACTGGTCGACCAGCGCGCCGCGCGTCGGCGACTGGGTGATCGCCGTCGGCAATCCGTTCGGCCTCGGCGGCACGGTGACGGCGGGCATTGTCTCGGCGCGCGGCCGCGACATCGGCGCTGGAGCTTATGACGACTACATTCAGATCGACGCGCCGGTCAATCGCGGCAATTCCGGCGGTCCCACCTTTGACACGCGCGGCGGGGTGATCGGCGTCAACACGGCAATCTATTCGCCTTCGGGCGGATCGGTCGGCATCGGCTTCGCCATTCCCGCCGAGGTGGCGAAAGACGTCATCGCCGCGCTCAAGGAACATGGCGTCGTGGCGCGCGGCTGGATCGGCGTGAAGATACAGCCGGTCACCCAGGACATCGCCGACAGCCTCGGACTGAAATCGACCAAGGGCGCGCTTGTCGCCCAGCCGCAGCCTGGCGCGCCGGCGGAAGTCGCGGGGTTGCAAGCCGGCGACGTCATCACCGCCGTCGATGGCGAAAAGATCGAAGGACCGCGTGAATTGGCGCGCAAGATCGCCGCCATGGGACCCGGCAAGGTTGTCAATATCGCCTTCATTCGCAAAGGCTCGGAAAAGTCCGTGAAACTCACTCTTGGCGTGTTGCCCACCGAAAAAGAGGAGGCGGCGGCCGACAACGACGGCGCCGAAAAGAGTTCCGCGCTCGCTTCCTTCGGCCTCGACGTGGCGCCCGCCGCAGCAGTTCGCGGCGCGGGCGGCGAGGGGCTGGTCGTCGTCGCCATCGATCCCACCGGCTTCGCGGCGCAAAAAGGTCTGCGCCGCGGCGACGTGATCTTGGAGGCGAGCGGGCAAACGCTCAAAGCGGGAGGCGATCTTGCGGCGTCCATCGAGGCCGCCAAGAAAGATGGCCGCAAGACCGTGCTGCTGCGGGTGAAATCAGCGGAGGGAACGCGCTTCGTCGCGCTCCCCGTCAATCCATCTTGAGCTTGTTGGGCGCCGAGAAGCTACGCCTCTGCTCCCGGCGCCGGTGAGAATGGCAGGCTGGCTAGGATTTCGCCAGCCTGCCGTTTTTTTGAGCTGGGCTGCCGGAGCGGGATGCGCATTCTCTTTATCGAAGACGATAAGGCGGCCGCCGCTGGTCGCGCGCTCATATCTTGGCGCGCCGCCCCGTCACGCGAGCCTTCAGCGTAGCCACGTTCGGGACTTACGACTGCGCCAGCTGCGGCGGCGGCTGACGGGTGGTCGGCGTCATGGGGATGCGCACGAGAACGATGGCGCCGACGCCGATACGCGAGCGAATGCGCATCGCGCCGCCGTGCAGGCCGACGAGCGCGCGCGCGATGGCGAGACCGAGCCCAGAGCCTTTCATGCCGTTCTCCATGGCGGCGGCAGGCTGTTCGAACGGCTGCCCCAATCTTTGGATCGCGTGTTGTTCGATGCCGCGGCCATTGTCTTCGACAAAAATGTCGATGGCTTGCGCCAAGCGCCGCGCGCGCACGCGCACGCGGCCGCCAGCCGCGGTGAACTTCACGCTGTTGGACAACAGGATACCGAGCACTTTGACGATGGCGTCATAATCGCCAAAGCAACGCAGATTCTCGTTCGCATCGGCGCTCAATGCAATTTGCTTCAGCGCGGCGGCGTCGCGCGACCGCTCAACCGCCTCATGCACGGCGCCGGTAATATCGACCTCGCGCTCATCGAGACGCACGCGCCCGGCTTCGAGACGCGACATGTCGAGAATGTCCGACAGGACTTCGAGCAAGTAACGTCCGCCTTGATGAATATGATTGCAATAATCGACGTATTTTGGCGAACCGAGGGCCCCGAAAACCTGGGCCTGCATCATTTCCGAGAAGCCGATGATGGCGTTGAGCGGCGTGCGCAATTCATGGCTCATATTGGCTAGGAATTCCGATTTGGCGAAATAGGCGGCTTCGGCCTCGGCCTTCTGCACGTGATATTGTTCGGCCAGCGTGGCGAGCTGTTGGGCTTGGATTTCGAGGGCTTGGCGGGATTTCAAAAGATCTGCGACGCTCGCCGTCAGCCGCCGCTCGGAATCGAGCAGCTTCTCTTCGTTGCGCTTCAGCGCCGTAATGTCCGCGCCCACCGAAACATAACCGCCATCCTTGGTGCGCCGCTCGTTGATCTGCAGCCAGCGGCCATCGGCAAGCCGAACCTCATAAGTCCGCGCTGAGGACGACGGGGTCTCGCTCGGCGTCACTTCCAACTGAACCAACGGCGCCGTGGCGTTGGCCATGATGTGCGCATAGGTTGCGCCCGCGACGGCGGTTTCCTGCGCCAGACCATGCAGATTCAAGAATTTCGAATTACAGGCGACCAGACGATTGTGTGCGTCCCACAGCACGAACGCTTCGGAGATGGTCTCGATGGCGTCACGCAGGCGCATATCGGCAGTCGCCGTGCGCTCGGCGAACGCCTTCTGTTCGGAAATGTCGACGGCGATGCCGACGAGATGCCGGCCGGGACCATTGTTGTTTTCGACGAGTTCGCCGCGCGCGCGCAACCACACCCACTCGCCGCTGGCGTTCCGCAAGCGAAATTCATGATCGATGCTGTTCGAGCGCGAGGCGGCGATCATTTCCGCGATCATCGCCAGATCGCCGTCCTGGGGGTGCATGCGCGCCTTGAATTCGCCGAAGGAAAGACAGCGCTGCTCTGCCTCCATGCCGAGGAGTTCGTACATCGATTCCGACCAATAGATGCGTCCGCGCGCGATGTCCCAATCCCATAGGCCGCAGTGGCCGCGACTGAGCGCCGTATCGATGCGATGGCGAATATGTTCGTTGACCGTCTCGGCGGCGCACGCGCGTTTTGCTTGCCGGTAGTAGCCGCGGGTGAGCGCCAGCATCATGACGGCGGTCATGGCAAACAACATGGCGTAACGCCAAGCGGCGGCGCGCTGCTCCGCCAGCACGGCGTCGAGCGGATGGATCATCGCCACCCGGCCCAATGGCGTCGGCAGGTTGCGCACGATGGCCAGGGCGGGGGTTCCGTCGCCGAGCGTGATACGCATGACGCCCGCCTTATCCGCGAATTCCGTAAGAATCTGTTCCGTTCCCAAAATCCCGCTCAACGTCGCAGGTCCCTCGCCGAGCGGCGGCAGAGCTGCCGTAACGCGCCCGTTTTGGTCGGCGACGAGGATGCGGCGTCCGCGCGCCAGGGCATGTCCGGGAACGATCTGCGGCAACACTGGGGCAAGCGTCGCGGTCGCCTCATCGCGTATCGCGGCGCGAACATCGTGCCAGACGGCGTTGGCGAAGATTTCGAGATCGGCGGTCGCGTCCTCGACAACCTGATCGTGGGCCTTGTTCGTCAGCGTGATCATGAAAGCGATCAAGATGACGATACAGAAGACGCAAGCCGCAAGAGCGAAGCGCTGCGACCAGGCGCCGCCCGCCGCCGCGCCGGGAGCGCCGCTTGCGGGGGAGCTGACAGAGCTCCATACCGTTTCGGCATAACTCGCGGCATCGGCTGCGTCGGCGCGCGCCATCCTTGGCCTCCTCGATTTTCCCCTAACCCGGGGACGATGTGCCGCACCTTCCCCGAATCACGTCCATCAGAATCCGGCGCGGATCGATTGTAAAGAGCGTAATTTTTCGTAAATGTCGCACCCGCTCATACGGCGGCGTAGCGCCTTGAGAGCAAGATCGCGTCGGCGCTTACCCCAGCGCTCGCGTGGCGATATCTGCGACGTCCGGGGAGAGCGGGCTCCTGTCCAGAATGCGCCGCAAGGTCCGCTCCGCGCGCACGCGGCGCCTTTCCTCCAGCGAGCGCCAGGAGCGCAACGCCGACAGGAGCCGTGCCGCCAATTGCGGATTGTTCGCATCGAGATCGAGAACCGTCGCGGCGAGAAGGTCGTATCCCGAGCCGTCGACGGCGTGGAAGCGCGTCGGATTGCCATTGGCGAAAGCCCCGACGACCGCGCGCACGCGATTGGGATTGAGAAGCGAAAATGCTGGATGCCGCATCAAGCCTATGACGCGCTCGGTCGTCTCAAATTCGGGAATCGTCGCTTGCAGCGCGAACCATTTGTCGATGACCAGCGCGTCGCCTTCGTATTGCGCATAGAATTTGGCGAATGCCGCGTCGCGCGCATCCCCGGGAATGAGCGAGATGGTCGAAAGCGCCGCAAGTTTGTCCGTCATATTGGCCGCGTGCGCAAACTGCCGTTGCGCGAGTTCGGCGCCCACCGCGGCATCGCCGGCGGCGATGAGATCGAGAGCCGCGTTGCGCAAGGCTCGACGGCCGGCGCTGGCGGCGTCGGGTGAATAGCCGCTCTTGCTTGCGAAGCGCGCATAGACGCCATGCAGGACGTTGGCGAGACTGCTGCCGAGCGCCTGACGCAACTGAGCGCGCGCCGCGAAGATAATGTCGGGATCGACCTCGTGGCCGATCTCACGCGCGATGTCGATTTCGGAGGGGAGCGTCAAGGCTTGCGCGACGAAGGCGGGGTCCGCCTCGCTGGCCTCGAGGAGCGATCGAAGCGCATCGAAAAAGCCGCGCTCTTCCGCCGGCGTCTTGTTGTCGCGCAGCGCGTCGATCGCCGCAAAGATCGAACGAAGAGCGAGGCTCTGCGCCGCTTGCCAACGATTGAACGGATCGCTGTCATGAGCGACAAGCCGTTGGAGATCGGCGCTGGTTGGCGCGGGCGCAACACGCACCGGCGCCGAGAAGCCTCGCAACAGCGAAACGACCGGCCGCGACGTGACGTTGTTAAAAACGATTCTGCGCTTCGGCGCCGCGAATTCGATGAGGCCGCGCGCACATTCGCGGGCGCTGGCGCCGTCTTCGCCCTCCCGCGCCGTGAGCTCCAGCTCCTGGCCATTCTCGCCGATCAGCGCCAGAGCGATGGGAATGAGCAGCGGTTGCTTTTCGGGTTGTCCGGGCGTTGGCGGCGTGGATTGCTCCAGCGTCAGCGCGAAGGTCTTGGTCGCAGCGTCGTAAACGCCGTCGACAGTGACCAGCGGTGTGCCGGCCTGCGCATACCAAAGCGCAAATTGCGACAGATCGCGCCCGGAACTGTCTGCAAAACAGGCGAGGAAATCCTCGACCGTCGCCGCGGCGCCGTCGCAACGTTCGAAGTAGAGATCCATGCCGCGCCGAAAATCGGCCTCGCCGACCAAAACCTTCGCCATGCGCACGATCTCGGCGCCCTTCTCGTAGACGGTCGCAGTGTAGAAATTGTTGATCTCGTGATAGGCGGCCGGCCGCACCGGATGCGCGAGGGGACCTGCATCCTCGGGGAATTGCTGCAATCGCAAGCCCCGCACGTCGGCGATGCGCTTGACGGCGCGCGAGCGTTGATCGCTGCTGAATTCCTGATCGCGGAACACCGTAAGCCCTTCCTTGAGGCACAACTGAAACCAGTCGCGACAGGTGATGCGATTGCCGGTCCAGTTGTGAAAATATTCGTGGGCAATGACCGCTTCGACGCCTGCATAATCGGCGTCGGTCGCCGACTGCGGCGAGGCCAGCACATATTTGTCGTTGAAGATATTGAGACCCTTGTTCTCCATCGCGCCCATGTTGAAATCGGAGACGGCGACGATGTTGAACACATCGAGATCGTATTCGCGGCCGAAAACCTCCTCATCCCAACGCATGGCGCGCACCAGCGCATCCATCGCGTACTCGGCTCTTTCTTCCTTGCCGTGCTCGACATGGATCGCGAGATCGACATTGCGCCCCGATCGCGTCGTGAACCTTCGCGAAATTCTGCCGAGATCGCCGCCGACCAGCGCGAACAGATAACAAGGTTTGGGAAACGGATCCCGCCAGAGCGCGAAATGCCGCGCCCCGCCGGCGATGTCGCCGCGCTCGACGAGATTGCCATTGCCGAGCAGAATCGGCGCCTCGCTCTTTTGGGCTTCGATGCGCGTCGTATAGACACTGAGAACGTCCGGGCGATCGAGAAAATAAGTGATGCGTCGGAAGCCTTCCGCCTCGCATTGGGTGCAATAGACGGCGCCGGAACGGTAGAGGCCGGTCAACTGGGTGTTGGCGGACGGATCGATTGTGGTTTCGATCTCGAGCCGGAACGGCGCGGTCGGGGCGTCGCGCAGCGTCAGTTTGTCGGGCGAGACGGTAAAGGCGGCGGGATCGGCGGCGCGCCCGTCGATCTCGAGGCGCCGCAGAGCGAGGCCGCCGCCGTCCAGCGTCAGCCTCGCGTCAGGGCGCCCTTGCGGATTGCGACGGATGGCCAGCCGCGCAACGACGCGCGTTTGCGTCGGGTGCAGGGAAACGTCGAGCTCGACGCGATCGATGAGAAAATCTGGGGGCCGATAGTCGATCAGGCGGACGGCGGGGGGCGGAGGATTGCGCATGGAAACTCGGCGGCGATGGATTGGTCATTTCGTGAGAAATCATAGCGTATCTAGCAGGCGTTCGGCGAGAATTTGCAAGCGCCGCAACTGCGGCGCGGAGGACGATGTGCTGGCGCCACGGCGCCGGCGCGCCGGCTCGATCTTTACTCTCTTGCGAAAAATCAAATGAATCGCCGCACTGCGCCCGCGCCCGCAGTCGCGCGCGCTATTGACCAGGAGGGGGCGCCGGCCCAGGATTAAAACAATATCTCCTCCGGTCTATCGATATCATGCTGACCAGTTCGGCAAACGATCGCTCTCTCGTCTCGAGCGCAACCGGGCGCGAGGTGGCGCGACGTGGTTCGCCGTGGCGCTTGCGCCGGCGCCTCCAGCCCGGCGTCAAATTCGCAATCGACGACCGTGGGCTGGACGCGGCCATGAGCTGCCGGGCCCTGTCCGTCAACGCCGTCTCCAGACCGGCGCGGCGCATCCGTTCGATCCGGTTTGATACGGCGGCCAACGATTTGCGCAAACAAAACGTGGCGTTGCGCGGCTATGAGCTGCGCGGCGCCCGCTTCCTCGAACTGACCTGGGCGACGCCTGCCGCCGGCGGCGCCGTGTCGCGCGGCGCCATCGAAGTCCGCGTGCCGACGCTCGAACTTGGCGCGACATTGCTCGACAAAGACGCCTCTGGGAGCTTACGTCGTCTGGTCGACGGTCGGCCGCTTGAGGCGCGCTGCGTGAGCGAAACCGAGCGGCGCGAAAGGTTGCTTGATCTGCCGCGCGCGCGCATCGCCGTCATCTTCGAGAAAGGCTTCGTCGAATGGTCCGGCGAGCGGACGCCGTTCAATGAAATTGAATTTCAACTGGCCAGCGGCGAAATGGCGGCGTTCCATGAATTCATCGCCGATGTCGCGGGCCAGCTGCCGGTGCGTCTCGTCTCGATGAGCGAGACGGAAAGCGCATTCCTGCAGGTCAGCGGCTGCAGTCGCGCGCCGGTCAAGGCGCGCCCGCTGACCCTTTCGCGTTATGCGTCGCTCGACGCGGCGATCTGCTTAATGCTGGGCGCCTGTCTCGATCAATTTGTGGCGAACTGGCCGGCTTTAACCAAATCGAACGACCCGGAAGCGATCCACCAAATGCGCGTAGCGCTCCGCCGTTTGCGCGCCGCCCTCGCCTTGTTGAAAAATGTCGCTTCTTGTCCTGAACTCGAAAGAGCGGGACGGCGCGCCAAGGAACTCGCCGCGACGCTCGGCGAGGCGCGCGAGTGGGACGTATTCGGGGAGATGCTCGAAACAGGCCCGCGCTCGAGTCTGCGCAATGAACCAAGCTTTTACTCCTTGCTCGACGCTGTCGAACGCCGCCGGCTGCGCGCCCATGAAAAAGCGCAAGCGCTCGTCAAAGAGCCGCGGACGACGCGGTTCGTTCTGGATTTGCGGTCGGCGCTGGCGCGTTTTGCTTGGCGGCCCGGCGCCTCGATAACGGCGCAGCCGCCACTGCGCGGGGAAACGGCGAGGCCAGGGATGCTCGATACCGCCCGCGCGGGATCGGCGCGCGATTTTGCCATCCCGGCGCTCGATGGTCTCCATCGGCGCGCACTGAAAAGATGCCGGCGACTGGCCTCTAAGTCCACGGCCGATTGGCATAAAGCGCGCATTGCGCTTAAGAAATCTCGTTACGCGGGCGAATTCTTCCAAAGCCTGTTCGAGAGCTTCGCTGGCGCGCGCGCCTATATGCGCGCCCTCGCCAAGATTCAGGACGATCTCGGCGTATACAACGATATGAGCGTGGCGGCGCGACTGCTGCGCGAAATCGACAGCGCCGATGGGGCGACGACGGCGGTCGCCGCGGGTTTCGCGCTCGGTTGGTATACGCACGCCCAGGAACGCATGAAACAGCGCGTGAGCAAGATCCAAAAATCGATGGAGAAGCTGGAGCCGTTCTGGCGGTGAGAGTTTTGGCTCGAGCTTCTCGTTTTAAAATTGCCGCCGCTCCCGGAGGAGCGTAGTGACGGGCGATGTTCATCCGGCCACATGACGGTCTCGTTTCCATGGATGCGACTAGGCGCTCGGATCGGAGCGCCGGCTCGTCCCTCCATGTCGCGGAGCCGCCCCGTTGCGGCGCGAGTCCGTGATGCGATCGAGCGACGCCGCCTCGGCGCGCGTGGCGTTTGCCGATGACGCGGCGATCGATCGCGGCGCGCAAATCTTGCGGGACGGCGGCCTCGTGGCCTTTCCCACCGAGACCGTCTACGGGCTCGGGGCCGACGCCTCGTCGTCCCAGGCGGTGGCGAAGATTTACCAAGCCAAGCGACGCCCGAGCTTCAATCCGCTCATCGCCCATGTCGCCTGTCTCGAGGCGGCGCGGCGCGAGGCGCGGCTGCCGTCAGCCGCGATCAAGCTGGCGACAAAGTTCTGGCCGGGGCCGCTGACCTTGGTCGCGCCAGCGGCGGAGACCTGCAGCGTGTGCGATCTCGCCCGCGCCGGCCTGGACAGCGTCGCATTGCGCGTGCCGGCCAATCGCGTCGCCCTGGCCTTGATCCGCGCCGCCGGGCGTCCCATCGCCGCGCCGTCCGCCAACCGATCGGGCCATGTCAGCCCGGTAACGGCCGCGCATGTCGTCGCGGACCTCGATGGCCGCGTCGATCTGGTTCTGGACGGCGGCCGCGCCAACATGGGGCTGGAATCGACGATCGTTTCCTTCGTCGGCGAAAAACCGGCGATTCTGCGCCCCGGCGCCATCGCCCGCGCCGAAATTGCGGCGGCGCTGGGGATGGAGCTTGGCGCGGCGCCGGAGCAGGAGGCGGGCGAAGCCCCAATTCTCGCCGGGGGGACGGCCAAATCGCATGACGCGCCGCGCGCCAGTTTGCGGCTCGACGCCGCAGAATTGCGACCGGGCGAGGCGGGGCTTGATTTCGGCGGCGCGCTTGCGGCGAGCGATCCGAGCGCTGTCGTTCTCGATCTGTCGCCCGGCGGCGATCTGGTCGAGGCCGCCGCCAATGTCTTTTCGTTCCTGCGTGAATTCGACGCACGCGGTTGCGCCGCCGTCGCCGTGGCGCCGATCCCCAGGCACGGTCTCGGCGAAGCCATTAACGACCGCCTGCGGCGCGCCGCCGCGCCGCGATGAGGAGGCCCCGTCCACGCCAGCCAAACGCTGGCGATTCCGGCGGCAGAGCTTGCGCTTTCACGTCGCCATTTGCGTCGCGTCCGCGGCGCCGGGCGCCGGTCATGAAGCGAATGGCCCGGGAGCGTTCTCCAGAGCTGGGCTTTATTTTCGCGTCCAGGTGGCTTAACGAAGACCGGCTCGCCAGCGCGCAGACGCGAGCCGCATGGCTGAAGGACCTTGAACGGAGGTGGTCGTGGCAGAAAATCTGCAGGACAAAGCGAAACTGATCGAAGACATCATCGAGGTCATCGCGGCGGAGGGAATGGTGGATCGCACCAAGATCACGCCGGACGCGTCCATCGAGAGCCTTGATTTGAAGTCCGTCGACATCGTGATGATTCTCACCGCGCTTGAAGAAAAGTTCGATGTCTATATTCCTATGGATGGCACCCTTCAGGAAGCCAAAGACGTGCAAAGCCTGATCGAGGCAATCGCCGATTACATCCAAAAAGAGAAAGAGAAAACAATAACATGACCTGTTTGTCCGGGGGCGCCGGCAAACGTCGGGTCGTGATTTCAGGAATGGGCGCGGTTTCGGCCGCCGGCGTTGGCGCCGAAAAGCTGTGGGTCGCCGCGCGTGATGGGATTGCTCAAATTCGCGCGCTCGTGACCGAGCGGCCCTATGAACGGCGCATCAGGATCGCGGCGCAGGTGCCGGATTTCGATCCCGCCGATTACATCGAGCCTGAACTCGTGCCCTATTGCGATCCGTTCACACGGTTTTCCATCGCCGCCGCCGACGAGGCGATGGCCAACGCGGGTTTTGGGCGCAAGGACATCGCCGGGCCGCGCACCGGGGTGATCATTGGCACCGGCATCGGCGGCATGACCACCATCGAGAACGGCATCTATCGCTTTTACAACGGGAGTGGCCGGCCCGATCCGTTCAGCGTGCCGCGCCTTATCCCGAGCGCCGCGCCGACCACGCTGGGCATGCGCTATTCCTGCACCGGCCCCACTTTCGCTATCGGCAGCGCCTGTTCCTCGGCGAGCCAGGCGTTGGGCGTCGGAATGCAAATGATTCGCTTCGGGCTCATCGACCGCGCCATCGTTGGCGGCACGGAGGCATGTGTCATCAATGCGACGATTTGCGCCTGGGAGGGGCTTCGGGTCTTGACGCCGGATCGTTGCCGTCCCTTCTCCAAGGGCCGCAACGGCATGACCCTGGGCGAGGGCGCTGCCGTTTTCATCATCGAGACGCTCGACGCCGCTTGGGCGCGCGGACATACGCCCTTGTGCGAATTCGCCGGCTATGGAACGACCAGCGACGCCAAGGATCCGGTGCGCCCGGACGTCGTCGAGGTCACGAACGCGATGACGCTGGCCTTGACGGACGCTGGCATGGAGCCTCGCGACATCGATTATCTGAATGCGCATGGAACCGCGACGCACGCCAACGACATCGCTGAAGCCGAGGCGATCGGACGCGTGTTCGGCGACTATGCCGCGCGTTTGCCCGTGTCCTCGACCAAGCCGGTGCACGGCCATGCCCTCGGCGCCTCGGCCGGCCTCGAGCTGGCGATCGCCATCAGCGCCTTGCGCGATCAGATCGCGCCGCCCACCATCAATTTCCTCGAGGCCGATCCGCGGTGCCCGATCGACGCCATCCCAAATGTCGCGCGGTCCGTGCCGATGCGCGCCGTCATGTCCAATTCCTTCGCCTTTGGCGGAATCAACGCCGTCTTGATCGTGCGCTCGCTCGAAGGCCGAGGCGCCCATGGGTGCTGACACTTCCAGCGCGGCGCTCGCTCAGGAGACCAGATTGGGGCCGATCCGCGTTCGCGTGGACAAGGATCGCCTCGCGGCGTTTTGTCGCGAGACCGGCTTCAAGGAGAGACCGGACGGCGTCGCTCCGATCTGTTTTATCTCGGTCTGGCTGAGCTCGCCGGACGTCCATAGCGCTATTTCGCGGCAATTCGCGGCTGAAAACAAACTGCCGTTACACGAATCGCAAAGTTTCGATTGTCGCCTGCCGTTGCGCAGCGGGGAGAGTTACGACCTCGTCGTCGCCCTGCGCCATGAGGAAGCGCCGCCGCGCGTCGTCGTGAACGCCGAGGTGTCAACGCTTCAAGGGAGCCTTTGTCTGCGCGCCGAGACCCTGTTGCGAATCGTGAGCCGCGGAGGCCTCGGGGCATGACGACGCATGGTTTGCCGGCGCCGGGAGAGCGCCTCCCGGAAACGCAAATCGGTCCGTTCGACGCGGCTGCGCTCGCCCGTTACGCAGATGTTTCGGGCGACCACAATCCGCTGCATCTCGATGACGCCCTGGCGCGCTCGCTCGGCCTTCCCGCGCCGCCCGTGCACGGCATGAAATTACTCGCGGCTTTCGAGCCCATGCTGGCGGCTTGGCGGAGCGATCTCGCCTTGACGCGGCTGAGCGGCAAATTCATACAGCCCGTGTTTTGCAATGAAAAAGTCATCTTGTCCGGCCGCGTTTTGCGCGCCTCGCGGGCGGAGGGCGTATTATTGCGGCTGTTCGCGCATGGCGGCGCGCGGGTTCCGGCGATCATCGCCGAAGCGTCGTTGATCGCGCCAGAATTGCGGGACGCAGGCTGATGCGCGAGGCGCAACGCATTCTCATCACCGGCGCGTCGAGCGGCATCGGCCGCGCCCTGGCGTTAGGCTACGCGGCGCCGCGCCGAAGCCTCCTGCTGCTCGGGCGAGACGCCGCTCGTCTCGAGCTTGTCGTGCAAGAATGCCGCGCCAAGGGCGCCGCGGTCGAAACGTCCATTGTCGACGTGCGCGACCGTCTCGCAATGGCGGCGTGCGTCGAACAGGCGGGCGAGCGCCAATCGATCGATCTGCTCATCGCCAACGCCGGCGTCGCCACCGGCCTGTCGCCCGGCCAGTTCGTCGAAGATCCGCAAGCCGTACGCGGCGCTTTCGCGATCAACGTGCTCGGCGTGTTCAACACCGTCGAGCCGGCAATCGCGCCGATGTGCCAGCGCAAGAACGGACACATCGCGGTGGTCGGCTCGATGGCGGGCCTGCGCGGCCTGCCTCACTCTCCCGCCTATTGCGCCACCAAGGCGGCCGTTCATCTTTATGCCGATTCGCTGCGCGGCGCGCTGGCGCGGCATGGCGTGAATGTGAGCCTCATCGTGCCCGGCTTCGTGAAGACGCCGATGAACGCAAAACTTAACGGATGGCAGCCCGGCGCGCTCAGCGACGAGCAGGCGGCGCGCATCATCAAGCGCGGTCTGGAGCGTGGCGCGGCGGTCATCGCCTTTCCACTTTTCGTCTATTATGCGATGAGGTTGTTTACCGTGCTGCCGCCGCGGATCGTCGATTCCGTCATGGCGCGCTTTCATTACGAGCTTGCGCAAACAACCGAGCGGGAGGAGCCGTGATCGAGACTATCCTTCCTGCCATCGTTGTCGGTTGCGGCGTCTATTGGACGATCGCGGTCTTGCTGTTGCTCGTTTCGGTCGTCGCCACGATCGTGCAGCCCTGGGTTTGCGAGCGCTACGCGACGCGAAAAGATCAGCCGCCGGTGTCGATCGTCCTTCCCGTGAAACTGCTCGAGCCAGGATTCTTTCGCGCGCAAGCCTCCGCGTTGGAGCAGGATTATCCGCAGTTCGAAGCGATTGCTTCGGCCGTGGAGCCAAGATCGCCGGCGATCGAAGAAATGCGCGCCATCTTCGCCAAATATCCCGAGGTTCCCTCGCGCGTTCTGCAATCTGCCGCGAAATTCGCCAAGAGTCCCAAAGTGGACAATCTGTTCGCGCCCTTCACGGAAGCCGCCAACGACGTGATTTTCATGAAGGACGCCGATGTCGTCTTGAAAAGAGACGACTTGGCGCAATTGCTTCGCCATCTCGCCGACGATGTCGGCCTCGTTTGCGCGATACGCCACGCCGCCGAGCCGAAGAATTTCGCCGCCCATATCGAGGCGGCGATTCTGAACGGACCGCACGGGCGCATGTTGTTCCTCGCCGCGGCCTTGGGGCAAGGGTTCGGCGTCGGCAAGATCATGCTGTTCCGCCGCAGCGACTTTCTCCGCGCCGGCGGATTTGCGGCCATCGCCCATGCCTTGGGCGAAGACAACGCCATGGCCAAGGCGGTGAAGAAGATCGGTCTGCGCTGCGTCTTTTCGCATCGCACCGTGCGTCTGGAGCTGGGCGCAAGAAGCTTCCTCGACATCTATAACCGGCAGTTGCGCTGGAGCGTCACCAGGCGCGACGACGAGACTCTTTCTTTCTTGCTCGAGCCGCTATGTCAGGCCCTGCCGGCTTTCGCCGCGGCCTTTGTCGCAGCGCCGCTCGCCGGAATGACGCCGCTGGCGGGCCTTTCAGCGACAGTCGCGCTGTGGTTTTCGCTCGAGACGTTGCTTGCCTTCGTCAAGGGATGGCCGGCGCCGCTGCTTGCGCCCGTGATTTTTCTTGTTCGCGAAGCGGTCATGCTCGCGGTGTGGCTGCGCGCCTGGACCACCAATCGGGTGATTTGGGCGCAAGATACGCTCGACGTACGCGCCGATAACGACGGGGCGGGGCGGTTCTCGCAAAACGTCGCCAAAGAAGAAGGATAGAACGCTTGGTCTTAGGTCTCCTCCTGCTTTTAGCCGATAGTCTCTGCGCGCTGAGCTTGCTGATCTTAGTCGTGATCGGCGCAGGATTCATCGCCATCATCGCGCGCTTCCTCTATGACGAATTGCGCGGGATCAGAGATCCGCAGCCGATCGTCTTGCCGGACGCGGAGCTGCCGCGCGTCGTGCTGCAGATCCCGGTGTTCAACGAGCCGCTGGTGACCGAGCAGGCGCTTCGCTGCGCGGCTCAGCTCGATTGGCCTAAGGACAGACTGCGCATTCAAATGCTCGACGATTCGACCGACGAAACGACCGCGCGGGCGGCCGCTGTCGCTGCGCAATTGCGCGCCCTTGGCGCGGACATCGAGCATGTGCGCCGGCGCGATCGCTCCGGCTTCAAAGCGGGCGCGTGCGCCGCCGGGCTCGCGCTTTCGGACGCGCCGTTCGTGGCCATGCTCGATGTCGATTTTCGCCCCCCTCCCGGCTGGCTGAAACGGACGGTTCCGCTGTTGGTCAAGGACCCGAAGGCTGGTTTCGTGCAGTCGCGCTGTGAATTTTCCAATTACCAGAAGAACTGGCTGACGCGGGCGCAAGGCCTCGTGCAGGATGGCCATTTCCTGGTCGAGCAGCGCAGCCGCGCCCATGCCGGTTGGCTGTTCCAATTCAATGGCACGGGCGGCATATGGCGTCGCGAGGCGATCGATGCGTCCGGCGGCTGGTCGGATTACTCGCTGTGCGAAGACCTCGATCTCACCGTCCGCGCGGCGCTTAAGGGCTGGCATGGGATTTTCGTTTCCGAGCCGCCGATCCCAGGGCAAGTCCCGGAAGGCATCAGGGATTTCCGCCGTCAGCAGCGGCGCTGGTCGAACGGTTTCATGCAGGTGGCGCAGAAGACCATTCTGCCGCTGTGGCGCGCCCCGTGGACGCTGATGCAACGGCTGGCCGCGATCGGGCTCATGGCGCACCAGATCTTCTTTCCGGCGGCGGCCATTGGGTTATTGGCTTTGATTGTCGCCGTGATCCTGCGTGGCGGGACCATTGTTCCCTATCTGCCCGCCCTCGAACTCATCGCCCTCATGACGACCATCGTCGTCTTCGGCATGACCCTGCCGCCTTACGTCGCGCTGCGCCGCGGCCCGCTCATCGAATACGTCAAGACCATGGCCTCGGTGCCGCCGTTGATGATGTATCTCGCCTTTTCCAATGGGGCGAAGATTCTCCAGACGATGCGCGGGCGCAAGTCCACTTTCAAGCGCACGCCCAAGATCGACCACTCGGTGAATGCGGAAGTGGAGTGATCCGAAATCCAGCTGATTGCTTCGGCGAGCCAGCATGTTTGCATGTCTCGCGCATTCCTTCTCCCGTGAAACGGGAGAAGGCAGCCCTCGCGTTAGCGAGGGTCGGATGGGGGCGCTTGCGGCTCGCTCAAATCTTGCAAAATCGCCTCGCGGATTCCTTCGAGCGCGATAGTTCCGCCGCCGCGCTTTTCTGCAAAACGGCGGGCGCGGCAAGCGCCCTCATCCGACCCAGCTTCGCTGGGCCACCTTCTCCCGCGTCGCGGGAGAAGGGTTCGCGCCCAGCCGAATTGGGCATCCCCAAAGATGTATGCGTCCCGTAGCCCCGCAAGCGGGGAGAGGAAGAAGCAGCGCCCCACCCTGCCCCCGTCACACCGCCTGCGTGCCCGGCTTCTGGTCCTTGGCGTAATTGGTGCCGAAAACGTAATCCCACCAGAAGGCGTGGATGCCGAAGCCCTTCGTCGCGTCGCGGAAGTGATGCAGCATGTGCAGCCGCCGCACAAACAGGCCGAATTGCGATTTCGGCTGACCGTAATGCGTCCAGTAATGCACCCAGTCATAGAGCACGTAGGCGCTGATGTAGCCGGCGAGCACCGGATAGGAAAAAGACGCGCCGAACAGCAGCCGGATGATGGTCAGCGCGATCAGGATGATCGGCCCCGACAACAGCAGCGGCATGACCAGCCGCAGCGGATCGTTCGGATAGATATGATGCACGCCGTGAATGAGGAATTGAAAACGCGGCCCCAACCCGAACGGCAGCGGGAAGACGGTGTGGAACAGATAGCGATGGCCGAAATATTCGGTCAGCGTCCACGCCACATAGCCGATGACGAGGGCGGCAATGATCGCGCCGCCGCCATAGATGGTCAATGAGTAAGCGAGCAGTCCGAGGACGATCGGGCCATAGGCGATGACCGGCGTCAGATAATGGACGCGCGACAACTTGTCGAGCAGATCATTCTCGAACAGGCGCGGCGAAGCGGCGAGCGGATCGGCGCTCGCCGCGTGTTCCCTTACATTGGCGTCGTTGGACATGGGTCTCATCCTGCTGTCGCGGCGGCGGGCTCCAAAGACAGCGAACGGCTCGCTGCTTCGACATTCTGCGTGCGGGTCTTCAGCGAATAGCGCGGATCGAAAATAAAGGTGACGAGCATCGCCACCCAGGAACGCTGGCATTCGAGGTCTTCGTAAAATTCCGGCGTCATCGCCTTCAGCGCCGGCAACCGCATCCACGGGACTTCGGGGAAGTCGTGATGCCCAGTGTGATAGCCGATGTTGAGCGCGAGCGTGTTGAGCGGTCCGTAATAATCGAATGTTCCCTGATCTGGACCATGGGCGAAATGCTCCTGAAGCCAGCGCGCGCTTAGCGGATGCAGTCCGCCCACCGCGAACCAGAATGAAAGGAACAGATAGAGCATCGCATTGGCGCCGAAGACGTTGAGGACGATCAGGTCGAAGACGACGATGACCGCTATGTTGATATAGGTCCACTTGCCCCAGATCGGCACTGTACCCTGGAGCCGGACCAGCCGCGAGAGTTGAATCGCGGGGAAGAAGAACATCCACACCGCCTTGCGCCAAGTGCTGTTGCCGACCCACTCCACTTCCCAGTGGCCTGGAACGTCGGCGTCGTAGTCATAAGCGCTCAGATGCGAGTGATGTTTGACGTGGTAGCAGCGCAGCCCCATGGCGGTGGGAAAGCCGTTGGAGAGATCGGCGAGCAGGGCCGTCAGCTTATTGTGGAGCGGGTTGGCGAACACGCAATTGTGGAGGGCGTCGTGAATGATGACGTAATTGGCGTGATTGGCGAAGGCGCCGATGCAGATGGCGAACAGCAAAGTAAGCGGCCACCAGGAAAGCCCCAGCCAGCCGAGCAAGGCGGCGATCGTCATCTGAAGGGCGAAGATGCCTAGCGCAATCTTGAACGTCGTTTCGTCGTGGCCAAACAGCGTCTCCACCTGCGGGTATTTCTCAAGTATTTGGCGGCGCCGCTCCGAGTGCGTGCGGTCGGCTCCGTTTGGGGAAATCGATAGGACTTTCATGGCGTCGTCTCCTGTACAAGGACCCTCGAAGCACTGGCCGGCGCAGCGGCCGCGAAATGTTTCTCGTAGATGCGGTGGATCTTGTCGACCTTGCCGCCGAACATTTCGATCGGCCGGCGTATCGCCATATTGTCCTCGAGCACCCATCCGGCCTCGAGATGCTTTACCGCCAGATTCGGGCTGCGCTGACCGATCTGCTCGATGATCGAGAGGAAAATGGCCCCGCCGGTGGCGCTGTTCTGCAGCGCCTTGCGCGTTCCCAGAAACACCAGCCGGAGGGCGTCGAATTGGTGATTGCGGATGCGCGAGATCAAGCGCGGCAGGCCGAAGGGAAACAGACGGCCATCGAGATCGGCGGTGATTTCATGGAGGTTGGGCAGCGCGACGGCGAAGGACTGCGGGACGCCGTCGAGTTCGATGACCGCGCCGAAATCGGCCGGCAGGATGTATTTCAACGCGTCCGCCATCGCATCGAATTCGTCCTGGCCGAACGGCACGAAGCCCCAGTTGCCGCTCCAGCCGTCGTTGAACAGTTCCGCCATCAGGGCCGTTTCGCCCTTCTTCAGCTCGTTGACTTTTAGCTTGCGGATCTTCAGACGTTCGCGCCATTCGCGCCGCCCGAGGATGCGCGCCTTGGCCGTGTGGTCGAGTTCCGCGAGGCCGAAGCGATAGGACAATAGATCGCGCGCCTTCGCATAGCCCAGCGTCTCCAAATGACGCGCGAGATAGGGCGGATGCCAGGGGACGAAAATCATCGGCGTCGCTTCGAACCCCTCGACCAACAGGCCGCACTCGCCATTGATCGACGGCGAGAATGGGCCGTTGATCCGCTCGGCGCCGCGTTGCGCCAGCCACGACTCGGCGGCCTCGGTCAGCGCGCGCACCACCTCGATGTCGTCGATGGCGTCGAGCGCGCCGAATTGGGCGCGCGAGGCGCCGACCGGCTCGATCTCCGGCCGATACATCTGCGCGGCGATGCGGCCTGCCCATTTGCCATTGCGGCGGGCGAGGAATTCCTGCGCTTCGACACGCTTGAAATGCGGATTGAGGCGATGGCTGTAAACAGTCCAGCGTTCGGCGTCGAGCGAGGGCGCGAATCCTTGCATCCCCGCATAGAGCACGCGCGGAAGCTTGCTGAAGGCCAGAAACCCAGCGAGGCTATCGACTGGAATGATGTCGATGGCTGACATGGCGCATACCTATCGGTCTTAAGGCGTCGAATAAAAGCGTCATATCGACGCGGTTCCTAGGCGACGAGAGCGGTTGCATGGTTTGCAGAAGAACCGAAAAGCCGCTCTACATCATTGTTTTACTTGCGCGCGCATCCCAAAGCGCGAGCCCTCAGCCGCCCGCCATGGCGGCGGCCACCACCTGATGCGCTTCCTCCGTGACCGGGGGAAGGTCGCGCAGCGCATCGATCACGCCGCGGATTTCCGCCTCGGTGTGATTGGCCGACAAGAAGAAGCGCAGTCTCGGCTGGTCCTTGGGAACGCCGATCCGCACGATGGGCGGAACGTAAAATCCCTTGCCGCGCAGATGCTGCGAAGCCCACATCGTCTCGAGGTTGCTTGCAAAGAAAATCGGCACGACGCCGCGCCCCAGCGCGGGGCCGGTGTCGAAGCCGACCCTGTGAGCCGCGTCGCGGAACAGCGCCGCGTTGCGCGCCAGCTGGCCGACGCGCCATGCCTCTTCCTGCACCAAGCGCAGCGCGGTGCGCGCCGCCGCGAGAATGACCGGCGACAAGCCGACGCTGTAAACGAAGCCCGGCAGCGTGTAGCGGAACCATTCGATCACTGGCTTCTTGCCGCAGACGAAGCCGCCGCAAGAGGCGAGCGTCTTCGACATGGTGCCGATGACGAGGTCGATGCGGCTCGGATCGACGCCTTGATATTCGGGAAGGCCGCGTCCGGTGTCGCCCAACACGCCCAGCGAATGCGCTTCGTCGACCATGAGCCACGCCTGATGGCGCTCCTTGATGTCGAGGAGGCGCGGCAAGTCGGCGACATCGCCGTCCATGCTGTAGAGGCCTTCGACGACGATCATCACATGGCGGAAGTCCTCGCGCCGCTTGCGCAGCAGCTGCTCGAGATGGTCGCAGTCATTGTGGCGGAAATAGACGACTTCCGCTTGCGAGCCGTTGGCGCCGGCGACAATGCTGTTGTGGGCCAGTTCGTCGATGAACAGCGCGTCGCGCTGGCCCATGAGATAGGCGATGGTCGTGACGTTGGCGAGATAGCCGGAGACCAGCGTCAGCGCGCTCTCCATGCCAAGGAACGCGGCGATCTCCGCCTCGAACGGCCGGTGGGTCGAACGCTCGCCGCCCACCAGACGCGACGCGAGCGCGCCGACGCCGAGATTGTCGAGCTCGCGTTTTGCCGCTTCGACGATGCGGGGATGGTTCGCCAATCCGAGATAGTCGTAGTTGGCGAAACTGACGAAATGGCCGCCCGCGCTCTCGGCATCGCGCTTCAGCTTGTCGAGCTGGGCGAAGAACGGATCGTCGAATTCGAGCAAAGCGTTGCCGGCGAAGCGGAAGCGTCGCGACGCGTAATCCGAAAGACTTCTGTGCTTGGTCACGTAAAGCGCATTCCCCAAAAAGATGACGCCGCGCCCCCCTTAAGGGAGCGTGCGGCCGTGGCCCAAGGAAACGGGCGCCGAACCGAGCGGCGCCCGCGCCAAACCCTTAGCATCCTTCCCCGGTCGGCGAAAGCGTCGCGGCGCCGCGGGCCGGCGGGGGCGTTCTTATCCCTTCTCCCGCGACGCGGGAGAAGGAATGCGCGCCGCATCTTGGTTGGGTGGGCCTATAGCGCTTCGCCGCGCCAGGCTCTATTGCCTTGGCCATGACCAATGCGAGCGCCCACCCGCACGCCGCAAGACACTCCCTGCGCTTGCGGGTCGACCATCTATGCGTCGATCGCGGCGGCAGGCGCGTCCTCTCGAACCTGAGTTTATCCGTCGCGAGCAGCGAGGCGCTGGTCGTCACCGGGCGCAACGGCGTCGGGAAATCCACCCTGCTGCGCGCTGTCGCCGGGTTGTTGCCGAAGGCCGAGGGCGCCATCGAGCTCGACGGCGCCGAGAGCGGCGAGCTTTGCGTCCTCGCCCATTATCTTGCCCATGTGGACGGCTTGAAGGCGGCCCTCACCGTCGAGGAAAACCTGGATTTTTGGGCGCGTTTCCTCGGGGGCGATGACGAGACGCCGAAACCAACCACGATCGCCGACGCCCTTTCGCGCGTCGGTCTTGCGCATGTGGCGCAGGCGCCGGTCGCCATCCTCTCGGCGGGGCAGAAACGGCGCGTCGCGCTGGCGCGATTGCTGGTCGCCTGGCGTCCGCTGTGGCTGCTCGACGAGCCCTCGAGCGCGCTCGATCTGGCCTCGCGCGAGCGCCTGGCGCGGATCGTGGCCGAGCATCGCGCCTGCGGCGGCATGATCGTCGTCGCCGCCCACGAGCCGCTGGGGCTCGCGGATGCGCGGGAATTGTCGTTGGAAGGCGCCACGTGAAGCCGCTGCTCGCCCTCTTCAGACGCGACATGCAGATTGCGCGGCGCATCGGCGGCTCCGCCACGCTGGGCGTGGTGTTTTTTCTCGTGCTCGTGTCGATCGTGCCGTTCGCCGTGGGGCCGGACCCCAACCTGCTCGCCCGCATCGGGCCGGCAATGCTGTGGATCGCGGCCCTGCTCGCCACCCTGCTCGGTCTCGATCGTCTGTTTCAGGCGGATGCGGAAGACGGCTCGCTCGACCTCTTTTGCCTCGGCGAGACGCCGCTGGAGCTCGTGGTAGCGGCAAAATGCGCGGCGCATTGGGTGGCGACCGGCCTGCCGCTGGCGTTGGCGGCGCCGTTTCTCGGCTTGATGCTCCAGCAAGAAGCGGCGGCGCTCGCCGGCGTCACGGTCACGCTGCTCGCCGGAACGCCGGCTCTCACCCTGATCGGCGCGATCGGCGCCGCAGCGACCGTGACCTTGCGCAGGGGCGGCCTGTTGATGGCGCTCTTGGTCTTGCCGCTGACGATCCCGGTGCTGATCTTCGGCGTTGCGGCGGCCGAGGCGGCGGCCGGCGGGACCGTGCCCTTCTCCGCGCCTTTCTCGATCCTGTGCGCGATCAGCCTGGCGTCGCTGGCGCTCTGCCCGTTCGCGGCGGCGGCGGCGTTGCGGCATGTGGGGGAATAGGGCAGTCGCCGATTGATCGCTTCGCGTGGGCTGTCCCCTCTCCCGCTTGCGGGAGAGGGTGGCCCGGCGAAGCCGGGTCGGGTGAGGGCCGATGGGCTTGCGCGGCCCTGCCGCCCTCATCCGTCGCGCATTCGCGCGACACCTTCTCCCGCGAGGCGGGAGAAGGATTCGCGCCCAGCCCAACTGCCGCTAATACAGCCCGCCGGTGCCGCTGCCGACCTGCGAATCGATGTCTTGAGGGCTGGTGGCCAGCACCCCGCCATCGCCGCCGGGCGTCGCATAGAAATCCGGCGGCGCGGTGCCGGCCTTGAACGCCTCCAAGATCGTGCCGGCGCCTTGCGAGCGCAGGCCGGTTTTGGGATCGATCGAGATCAACTTGATGCCGGCCGGAACGCGGAACGGCACGTCCGGCTTGTCCTTGAGCGCCACCATCATGAAGTCGCGGAAAATCGGCGCCGCATAGGTCGCCGCCTGCGCGGCGCGGCCTTCGCCCATCGAACGCGGCCGGTCGTAACCGATGAACACGCCGACCGCCAGGTCCGGCGAGAAGCCGACGAACCACAAATCTTTCGCTTCGTTGGTGGTGCCGGTCTTGCCGGCGAGATGCTTGCCGACCGCCTTGATCGCGACGCCGGTGCCGCGTTGGACCACCCCTTCCAGGATCGAGGTGATCTGGTAGGCGGTCAGCGAATCCAGCGCCACCCGTTCCTCTCTGGTCCGCTTGTCGATGAGCCTGGGCTCATTTTGATTCTCCCACGTCGCAGCGTCGCAGGCCAGACATTGACGCTCGTCGTGGCGATAGATGGTGTGGCCCCAACGGTCTTGAATGCGGTCGATCAGCGTCGCCTTGATGCGCTCGCCGCCATTCACCATCATCGAATAGGCGTTGACCATGCGGATCAAGGTGGTCTCGCCGGCGCCCAGCGACATGGCGAGGTAGGGCGGCATATCGTCGTAAACGCCAAATCGCTTGGCGTATTCCGCGATGAGCGGCATGCCCACGTCCTTGGCGAGGCGCACCGTCATCATGTTCTTCGAGTGCTCGACGCCGTAACGCAACGGATGCGGGCCGGAGCCCCGTTCGCCCTCGAAGTTTTCCGGGCTCCAGACTTCGCCGTTGGACTGAACGATGGAGATAGGTTCGTCGAGAAGCGACGAGGACGGCGTGTAGCCGTTGTCGAGCGCCGTGGCGTAAACGAACGGCTTGAACGCCGAACCCGGCTGGCGCAGCGCCTGCGTCGCGCGGTTGAACTCCGACTGGTCGTAAGAAAAGCCGCCAACCATGGAGAGCACGCGACCCGTATAAGGGTCCATCGCCATCATGGCGCCGGAAATCTCCGGGATCTGCCGCAGCCGGTATTGGCCGTCGCGTCCCGTTAAGGGCTCGACATAGATGACGTCGCCCGCGGTCAGCGCCGACCGCGGGCTGTGGCCCGTCCAGCGCATGCCTTCCTGGGCGAGCAGGCCGGTCTCGCGTTCGCGGGCGACATCGCCCGATTTCTCGTGGGCCGGCTGCAGGCCGATGCGCGCGCCGGCGTCGGTCGTCTCCAGCACGACGGCGAGGCGCCAAGGCCTTACGTCGCCGAGCGCCGGAATTTCGGCAAGCGCAACGCCCCAGTCCGCAGCGATGTCGATATGGCGCATCGGCCCCCGGAAGCCATGCGCCTCGTCGAAACGGACCAGACCGTCGGCGAGCGCCTTGCGAGTCCAAGCCTGCATCTGAGGATCGAGCGTGGTGCGCACCGACAGCCCGCCCTCATAGAGCTTTTTCTCGCCGTAACGTTCGAGCAGGTCGCGCCGCACCTCTTCCGCGAAGAAGCCGGCGACATAGGTGTTGGGCGACAGCACCCGCGGATTGACGCCGAGCGGCTCGGCCTTCGCCTTTTCACTATCTTCGCGGGAGACGAAGCCATCCGTCACCATGCGGTCGATGACATAGTTGCGCCGGTCGATCGCCCGCTCGCGATGCAGGAACGGATGATAGTTGTTGGGGGCCTTGGGCAGCGCCGCGAGATAGGCCGCCTCGGCGAGCGTCAGCTCGTGGACGGACTTGTTGAAATAGTTGAGCGCCGCGGCGGCGACGCCGTAATTGCCGAGGCCGAGGTAGATTTCATTGAGATAGAGCTCAAGAATGCGATCCTTGGAATAGGCGGCTTCGATACGGAACGAGATCAGCGCTTCTCTTATCTTGCGTTCGATGGAGTGCTCGTTGCCGACCAGGAAGTTTTTGGCCACCTGTTGCGTGATGGTCGAGGCGCCCTGCACATGCCGTCCGCCTTGCGCCAACACCGACAGGGCGCGGAAGACGCCCTGGGGATCCACCCCGTTATGCGTGTAAAAGTTCTGGTCTTCCGCCGAGATGAAGGCTTGCTTGACAAGCGATGGAATGGCCGAGCCCGGCAAGAACAGGCGCCGCTCGTGCGAATACTCGGCGAGGATCGAGCCGTCGGCCGCATGCATGCGGGTGGTGACCGGCGGCTCGTACTTGCGCAACTGCGCAGTGTCCGGCAGGTCTTTCGAAAAGACGTAGATCAGCCCCGCGGCGGCGACCGCCCCGATCAAAAAGACAATGGCGCCGGTTGCGAAAACGAAGCCGAAGAAGCGGGCGATAAACCGCATGAATGATGATCCTCGTCGAAGACGGTTCGAACATCGCGATCCGTCCGATCCGTTGTCTGCGGCGAAACCGACCAGGCTCGAATCGCGGCGTCGCTCGAACGCTTCGTTTCAACGCATGATCTTTCTAGAGAAGTCTACGCCTTTTTTAAGACGGCGCGGGGCGGCGAGGCCGGCGCCCGGAGCTCTGGCGGCGGGCCCATGGTTCGATCGCCAACGCCACGCCGTCATGGCCGGCCTTGGGCTCGACAAGCGCGGGCGTGACGAACAAGCCTTGCAGGCCGTTGGCGTTGTCTCACCGCGCCCGCTGCGACGACGCCACCGCTTGCGCGCGGCGCTCGCGCGCGGCAAAGAACGCTTCGATGGCTTGCGCGGTCGCGTCCGCCGCCTGTTCGCGCCACTGCGGCGACGTCAGCCGGGCGAGGTCTTGTTCGCTCGAGAGATAGCCGAGCTCAAGTAGAACCGAAGGCACGTCATGCGCCTTCAGCACCACGAAGCCGGCCGAACGACTGGGATTCTTGTTGAGGCTGGCCGCGTTCTTCCATTGACTGATCAGCGTTGCGGCGAACAAACGACTATAGGCGCGCGTCTCGCGCCGCGTTAGATCGACGAGAATGCCGTCCACCCCGCTCGCGTCTTCTTTATGCTCGAGCCCAGCGGCTTGATCGGCGAAATTCTCCGTCTCGGCGATGCGCGCGGCGTCGGCGTCGGAGGCGAGATTGGACGCCGTGTAGACAGTCGCGCCCTCGACGCTCGGTTCGTCGAGCGTGTCGGCGTGGATCGAGACAAACAGCGCCGCATCGTTCTGGCGGGCGAAGCGCACGCGATCGTCGAGCGAGACGAAGACATCGTCGGTGCGGGTCAAAATGGCGCGGAGACCTCCGCCGGCCTCGATTTTCGCCGCGAGCGTGCGTGCGAAGTCGAAGACGATCGCTTTTTCTTGTTCGCCGTGAACCCCAGCGGCGCCCACGTCGACGCCGCCGTGCCCGGGATCGATGACGACGATGGGTTTTGCTGAATTCCCCGCCGGCGCTTGCGAGTCCAACTGCGCGGCCGGCGGCGGCGGCGTGAGGCGCGCGTGTTCGCCGGCGGCGGCGGCAAAACTCGAGGCGTCGCTCGGCTCGAGCTCGATGACCAGCCGCGCCCCGGATTGCTGCTCCTCGCTCGCTGCCCGGATGATTTTCGCCGGGCGCGCCAGATCGATAACGACGCGCGAACGGCCCGCCGCGAACCGGCCGAAACGAAAAGACTGGACGAGAGGGCTGGGCGCCTGCGCGGCGTCGCGCCCTCGCCGACCGCGGGGCGCGGGACGTCCGACGTCGGGGTCGATCAGAAAGGCGATCTCGGGAAGATCGACGACGATTCGATAAGGGTCGACGACCGGAAAGGCCGACGCCGAAACTTGCCCGGTCAGCTCGAAGACGAGGCGCGCCGCATCGCCCTGTTGTTCGAGTCGCGCCGCAATTGCCGAGACGACATTCGACGCGGCGGGCCCGGTGGCCGTATCGCGGATCGCGGCGCGATTGCCGATGACGCCGGCGCCGGCGAAAGTCTCGGCGAGCGCGCCGCAATTCAGCGCGAACCCGGCCGCAAGCGCCAGGGCGGCGGCCCGCATGACGCCAACCGCGCCCAGTAGCGCCTTGAAACGATTGGGCCCGGCCGATCGACGCTCGCTCATTCGCGCTTGTCCCGTTTCCCCGCCCTCTTATTTGGCGGCGTCCTTGCGTCAAGCTGGCGCTGTTCGCCCGAGCCATCCCCTATTTTTGAGAGGTTCGGGTTAACAGATCGTTAGATAGGCGCGGCGCGGCCCGCGGCTGTCCTCGAGCCCAATAATTTAATAATAGCGCAATAGTATTATAGAGTTGCGCCGCGATCGCGACGCGCCGGGACACGCGTCGTCGGACGCGGCGAGCGCATGCGGCCGGAGAGGCGTCTCACCTGCGCCACAAGCGCCTGCAACTTGCGGTACGCGGATCGAGCGGCTATGTATGAAGCGTTCCCGGGACGAACGACGGCAGGGTCGGGATGGAGCTGGGCTCCGCGAGTTCGTCGTTGCGCCTACGGGCGTCTCGCAAGGGGCGTCGCGCTGGCGGCGGCCGGGGAACGGCGACGTCGGTCGCGCGTTTGGCGACGCGAGGATCGGTAGGCGCGGCTCTAAAGCTGCCGCGACAAAGGTTTTTGTGACGAGATCATGGCGCAAACCATGACATGTGAAGGGACGGCTATTCGCATCGCGCGTTGGACGCATGCGAGAGCGGTTGCTCGGCTTTGCGCCCCGTCTCGTCGCTTTCCTCGAATCGGCTCCCGGCCCGGCTCGCGCCGTTGTTGCGCGATCCGCTCCCGTGCTTTGTCCACCGGCCGCGAGGCCGGTTCGCGTCGCTGCGGTTTCGCGATTTCACCCTCTCCCTCGACAACATGCGCTGGCGTCGATGCGTCTCGCCGAAGTGCGGTCACACAGCCTCTCGTGAGGCCTTCGTGGAGACCGCCGGCGTCGCCTCGCGCTGCGCCGCAAAGAGTTTCACATGGCCAACAAAATGCTCATAGACGCCTCCCACCCCGAGGAAACCCGGGTGGTGGTGCTGCGCGGAAACCGCGTTCAAGAATTTGACTTCGAAGCCGCCGACAAGCGACCGCTGCGCGGCAATATCTATCTGGCGAAAGTGACGCGGGTCGAACCGTCGCTGCAGGCGGCCTTCATCGACTATGGCGGCAACCGCCACGGATTCTTGGCTTTCGCCGAGATTCATCCCGACTATTATCAAATCCCCGTCGCCGATCGGCAGGCGCTGCTCGAAGAGGAGAGCAGGGCCCACCAATTGGCCGACGAGGAGGAGCATCGTCCGCATGGTCGCGGCCGCAGGTCGCGCCGACGCAATGGCGCGAGCGCGGAAAAACGCGCCGTGGCCGACGACAGCGCGATTTCGGAAAGCGCCCCCCTCGAAGCCGAACGGAGCGACACCGAGGCTTATGAAAGCTCCGCGCAGGAGCAGTCCGAGCCGGCGAACGGAGAGGCTCGCCAAGAAACGACGAGCGAGGCTTTGGCCGGCGCTTCGAGCGAAGGGGCGCCGAGCGGCGATGTCGCGCCGCAGCCGATTTCTGTCGATCCCGAGGGCTTCGGGGTTGTCGAGACCAGCGCCCTCGAGGCTCCCGTCGTCGAGCAGCCTGTGCCCGATCACGAGACCAAGGCGCTTCGGCAAGACGAGCGCGACGCCGAACATGAGCGCGATCGCGAGGAAATGCGCGAACATCGCCACGATGACGACCGCGACGATTTGGATGACGATCACGACGACGAGGCTGACCACGTCGAACACATCGGCGGCGACGCCATGGAGGAGGTTCCGTATCGTCAAGCGCGGCCGCGCCGCCAATACAAGATTCAAGAGGTCATCAAGCGTCGCCAGGTGCTGCTCGTTCAAGTCGTGAAGGAAGAGCGCGGCACCAAGGGCGCGGCGCTGACGACGTATCTGTCGCTCGCCGGACGCTATTCGGTGCTGATGCCCAATACGGCGCGCGGCGGCGGCATTTCGCGCAAGATCACCGACGGCGCCGATCGCAAGCGGCTCAAGGAGATCGTCCATGATCTCGAGGTGCCGGAGGGGATGGGCGTCATTTTGCGCACCGCCGGCGCCACCCGCACCAAAGCCGAGGTGAAGCGCGATTTCGAATATCTCCTGCGCATGTGGGAGAGCGTCCGCGAACTCACCTTGCGCTCCAGCGCGCCGACTCTCGTCTACGAAGAGGGCTCGCTCATCAAGCGCGCCATTCGCGATCTTTACGGCCGCGAGGTCGAGGAAGTGACCGTTTCCGGCGAGGGGGCCTATCGTGAGGCCAAGGAGTTCATGCGCATGCTCATTCCGAGCCATGCCAAGAACGTGAAGCTCTATCGCGAGCCCTATCCCATTTTTGCCGAAGCTGGCGCCGAAGCGCAGCTCGACGCCATGTTCTCCAACCATGTGACATTGCGGTCGGGAGGCTATCTCGTCATCAACCAGACGGAGGCGCTCGTCGCTATCGATGTGAACTCGGGCCGTTCGACGCGCGAGCACGACATCGAGGACACGGCGCTGCGCACCAATCTCGAGGCCGCCGACGAGATCGCCCGTCAGTTGCGGTTGCGCGATCTAGCGGGGCTCATCGTCATCGATTTCATCGACATGGAAGAAGGACGCAACAATCGTGCGGTCGAACGACGGCTGAAGGACGCGCTGAAGAACGACCGTGCGCGCATTCAGGTCGGCCGCATCTCCCACTTCGGTCTGCTTGAAATGTCGCGCCAGCGCATTCGCGTCGGCGTGCTCGAGGGATCGACGGTTCCCTGCCCGCATTGCGCCGGCGCCGGCACGGTGCGTTCGACGTCCTCCATTGCCTTGCATGTGCTGCGCGTGCTCGAGGACGCGCTCGTCAAGAGCGCCGCGCATGACATCACGCTGCGCACGCGAACCGCGGTGGCGCTTTACATTCTCAATCAGAAGCGCGCGCATCTCACGGATCTGGAGCGGCGCTTCGGCGTCGCGATTGCGGTCGCGGCCGATGATTCCTTGACCGGAACCGCCTATCACGCGCTGGAGCGCGGCGAACCGGCGAGCGGAGTTCGGGAGCCGGCCAGAGTTAGCGTCGATTTGGCGCGCGCCGAACCCTTCGCGGACGAAGAGGAGATGCAAGAAGAAAGCAAAATTCAAGGAGAAAGCATGGCGCCAGCGGAGGTCGCCGAGGAACATGAGGCTGAGCGCAGCCATGCGCGGCCTCGTGGACGTCGTGAGGAGGCGCCTGCGACGGCGGGCGGCGACGACGGCGAAGAAGGCGAGGGCGCGCAGCGATCGCGCCGCCGGCGCCGGCGCCGCGGGCGTGGAGGCGCACAAACGGCGAGCGACCAAGGCCCAAGTTACCAAGCGCCCGGCGTCGAGCAACCCTCCGACGAAGGTCTCGCTTTCATGGCGCGGATCGAGCCCGTCCCGGCGCAGACGGGCGTGCGCCGGCGCGGGCCCGAGCGCGGCGGACGCGGCCGGCGTCCCGGCCGGTGGACGCGTTCGACGCCATTGGCGCCCGAATATCGCGAGTCTGGCGTTTTCCCCGTCGACGAGGGCGCCGAGAAGACCGCCGATTTCAGCTCGCCGTCCGAGGCGCATGCGCCCGACTTCGCAGCGCCGGCCCCGCAGCCTTCTTCGCCGACGGTAACGCCGTCCGTCGCCGAAACCGTGTGGGCGCCCCTCGCGGCTGAAGTCCCGCCTCCGCCGGGCAAGCCGACACAAGTCGTTATTACCGAGGCGGATCCCAACCGGCCGAAAAAAGCCGGATGGTGGCGGCGCGCCAAAGCGACGCTCGACGGGGATTGAGCCGTCAGCGGCCGAGCCATGCGGCCAGCCGCTTTAGCCCCAGGGCGATCTCCGCCTCCGGTCCCGCATAGGACAAGCGCAGCGTCGCGTGTCCGCGCGCGCGGTCGAAATCGAGGCCGGGCGTGGCGGCGATGCCGGCTTCCTCCAGCATGCGCTTGCAGAAATCCAGCGAATCGCCAGTTAAGTGCGAAATGTCCGCGTAGATGTAAAAGGCGCCGTCGGGCGGCGCGAAATCGCCGAGGCCGATCTGCGGCAGGCGGCGCGCCAGCAGGGCGCGATTGCGCGCGTAACTCGCCTTGATCGCCTCGAGTTCCCGGCTCGCGTCGAACGCCGCCTCGGCCGCGATCTGGCTCAGCGACGGCGCGGAAATCGCCAGCGACTGCTGCAGGCGCTCCAGCGGACGCACAAGAGGCTCCGGCGCGACCAGCCAGCCGAGCCGCCAGCCGGTCATGGCGTAATACTTGGAGAAGGAATTAACGACGATGGCGCTGTTCGAGAAGCGCAGCGCGGTCTCGCAACGCTGCTCGTAGCTCAGCCCGTGGTAGACCTCGTCCGATACGAGGACGATGCCGGCTTCGTCGCAAAAAGCGCAGATTTGCTCGAAAGTTTGCGGGGCGATCATCGTGCCGGTGGGATTGGCTGGACTCATCAGCAGCAGGCCGTCGAGGCGCCGCTCGCGATGCGCCGCCTCCAGCATCGCCACGGTCGGCGCAAAGCGCGTTTCCCGCCCGACGTCGATGAAGACGCACTCAAGCCCGAGCGCCTCGATGACGTTGGCGTAGGCGGGGTAGCCGGGCGCCGTGACGGCGACGCGCGCGCCTGGATCGAACGCCGCAAGAAATGCGAGCGCGAAAGCGCCCGAGGAGCCGGTGGTGACGACGACGCGCTCCAGCGCAACCTCGACCCCGTAGTTTTCGGCGTAACGCCGAGCGATGCGGGCGCGTAAGGAGGCGCGGCCCAACGCCTCGCCGTAGCCGATAACGCCTGTTTCCAGCGCCGCCATCGCCGCTGCGCGCACGCTGCGCGGCGTCGCAACGCCGGGTTCGCCCAGCTCCATGTGAACGATATGGCGCCCGCTTCGTTCGAGCGCCTTCGCCTCCCGCAGCACGTCCATCGCCATGAACGGCGCAATGGCGCTGCGTTTGGAGGGGGCGGGGGGAGAGAGCATGCGGGGCGGTTATACAGCAATTGCCGGACGATGAGCGATGCTCGGGCAACCTTTGTCCAAAACAAGGGCTCATAATCATTCCGTTTGGACGGCGCCTCCGCTTCCTCACATCCCGCGCTCGTCCAGCGCCACCGATTTCACCAAGGCGAAGACTGGGCTCCCGACCGCGAGCCCCAGCTCGTCGATGGCGAGGCGGGTCACCGCGCTCATGATTCGCTCGCCGCCCAAAAGCTCCAGCGTGACGAAGGCGAGCGGGCCGGCGTCGAGGTCGAGGGCGGCGATCGTGGCGGCAAGAATGGTGCGCACGCTGGTGTCGGTCGGCCGCGTCTTGGCCAGCGCGATGTCGGTCGCCTTGACCAGCACGCGCACCTGCTGATCCCCCGCGCCGATCTTTGCCGCGATGACGATCTCGCCTGCGGGGTGTGCGAGCTTGGTCACGCCGTAGCGCGCGTCGAAGGCGCCGCGCGCGGTAATGGCGCTCACGATCGAAAAGCGCCCGCCCTCCATCGAACGGCCGGCAATGGCCAGGGTCTCGGCCGGCAGACCCTGAGCCAGGACGCGGCCGCGGTCGAGCACGATCACTTCGTCGGCGAGCCGCATGATTTCGTCCGCCGAATGGGAGACCACCAGGATGGGGATGGCGAATTCGTCGCGCAGCCGCTCGATCAATCCCATGATCTCTTGGCGGCGCGCGAAATCGAGCGCGGCCATGGGCTCGTCCATCACCAGGAGGCGCGGCGAGCAAAGAAGCGCGCGCGCCAGCCCGGCCCGCTGCTTCTCGCCGCCCGACAGCGTCGCCGGGCGTCTGTCCAGCAGATGGCCGATGCCGAGCGTCTCGACGACCGCCTCGAACGGCACGCGCCGCTCGCTCGAGGGGGTGAAGAAGCGGCCGAACGCCAGGTTCTTGCGCACGGAAAGGTGTGGGAACAGCAGCGCGTCTTGGAAAACGAGGCCGATGCGGCGTTTTTCCGGCGGCATGAACAATCCGCAACTCGTATCCGCCAGCGTGGCGCCGCCGGCCGCGATGCGGCCTTGCGTCGGCTTCAGCAGGCCGGCGATCAGATGCGCGAGCGTCGATTTGCCGGCGCCGGACGGGCCGTGCAGCGCCAGGATGCGCGCCTTGCTCGCGAAAGCCGCGGTGAGGCGAAACTCGCCGCGTTCATGGCGCAGGTCGACAGCGATCATCCGCTCGCTCCGCCATTGAGGGCGCGCCGTTGCAGGACTTCCGAGACGGCGAGCGCGGCGACGGCGATAACGGCGGCGATCAAGGTGAGGCGCAACGCCGCAGCGTCGCCGTCCGGCGTCTGGATCAAGCTGTAGATGGCCGAGGGGACTGTTTGGGTTTCGCCGGGAATGTTGGAGACGAAGGTGATCGTCGCGCCGAATTCGCCAAGCGCTTTGGCAAAGCCCAGGATCGTTCCGACGATCAGCCCTTGCGCCGAGAGCGGCAGCGTGACGAGAACAAACGTCCACAGGGGATTAGCTCCAAGCGAACGAGCGGCCAGCGCCAATCTGGGGTCGACGCTCTCGAAGGAGAGGCGGATCGGCCGGATCATCAACGGAAAGCTCATGATGGCGGCGGCGAGCGCCGCGCCGGTCCAGCGAAAGGCGAACACCAGCCCCAAATTTTCGGCAAGGAACGCGCCGATCGGGCCATGGCGGCCAAACAGCAAAAGCAAGGCGAAGCCGGTGACCACCGGCGGCGCCACCAGCGGCAGGTGAACGGCGGCGTTGAGGGCCCCGTGTCCCGGAAACCGCCAGCGCGCCAAGGCATATGCGACAAATACGGCGAGCGGCAGCGAAGCGAGGGTCGCGACGCACGCGACCTTCAAGCTGAGGCCGATGGCGGTTATTTCCTGAGGGGAGAGATGGAGCACGGGCGCTGTTCCAGGACTTACGTCCCGGAATGGATACGCTTCCGACCGCGCGCGGTCGAGCGGCTCACGTCGAGCGGTTCACGTCGAGCGGCTCACATGGCGCCGCTGATCCAGCGCGCCAGTTCGCCTTTGGGCGCGGCGCCGACCTTCTGCGCCGCCGCCTGGCCGTCTTTGAACAGGATGAGCGTCGGAATGGAGCGAATGCCGAGCTTGCCCGCGACATTCGGATTCTCGTCGATGTTGAGCTTGACGACCTTGACCTTGCCCTTCATCTCGGCGGCGATCTCCTCGAGCGAGGCGGCGATGGCGCGGCAGGGGCCGCACCATTCGGCCCAAAAATCCACCACCACCGGCTCGGCGGATTTCAGAACTTCGGCTTCGAAACTCGCGTCGGTAATCTTGACGGTGGACATGGCGTGCCTTTCGATTCGTGGCGCAAGCGAAACGTAGAAAGCGGGCCTGCCCGCGTCAAGAGAGGCGGTCGCCCCAAGCAGGACGTCGTGGAGGCGAGGGCGCGAAACCGTTCGAACAACTTGTCTCGCGGGGGCAATCGGGTGAACCAAGTTAGGCGTGATGACGCCGTTCGATTCCCTCTCCCGCGGAACGCGGGGGAGGGCTAGGGAGGGGGTATCTTCGCGCAAAATTGCTCCAAGACAAACTGCCCCCTCTCCAACTCTCCCCCGCTTCGCGGGAGAGAGAGCAGATTGCGTCCTTTGCCGGCATTCTCCCGGTTGCCTTGCTGGTCTCGCCGGACAACGACAACGAGGATAACGCTCATGGCCCACGAACATCATCATGACCCGCATGGTCCGCATGGCGGCGCGGCGACGCATCCTCGCGTGACGGACGGCGAACTTGCCGGACACAGCGCCATCTATACCTGCCCCATGCATCCCCAGATCCGCCAGAGCGGCCCCGGCAATTGCCCGATCTGCGGAATGGCGCTCGAGCCGCTCCTCGCCGCGGCGGAGAGTGGACCAAGCCCCGAACTCGTCGATATGACGCGCCGATTTTGGATCGGCTTGGCGCTCACCGCGCCGCTCTTCGTTTTGGAGATGGGCGGACATTTTTTCAGTCTGCATCGGCTCATTGCCCCGCAGGCGGCAAACTGGATTCAGCTTGCGCTTGGAACGCCGGCGGTGCTGTGGGCCGGCTGGCCGTTCTTCGTTCGCGCCGGACAATCGCTCGTCACCCGCAATCTCAACATGTTCACGCTGATCGCCATGGGCACGGGCGTCGCCTGGGCCTACAGCGTCGTCGCGACGCTTTTTCCTTTCGTGTTTCCGCCGGCGTTCCGCGGCGTGGACGGCGCCGTCGCCATTTATTTTGAGGCCGCCGCGGTCATCATTGTGCTCGTTTTGCTCGGTCAGGTTCTCGAATTGCGCGCCCGCGAGCAGACCGGCGGCGCCATCCGCGCGCTGCTCGATCTCGCGCCCAAGACGGCGCGGCGGCTGCGCGCCGACGGATCGGATGAGGAAGTGGCGCTCGAAGTGGTCGCCGTCGGCGATCGTCTGCGGGTGCGGCCGGGCGAAAAAATTCCGGTCGACGGCGAACTCGTGGAAGGGCGCAGCTCGGTCGATGAATCCATGGTGACGGGCGAGTCGATGCCGGTGACCAAGGAGGTTGGCGCCAAGCTCATCGGCGGCGCGATCAATCAGACGGGCGGCTTCATCATGCGCGCCGACAAGGTCGGCCACGACACGGTGCTGGCGCGGATCGTCCAGATGGTGGCGGCGGCGCAGCGGAGCCGCGCGCCGATCCAGCGCCTCGCCGATCAGGTCGCCGGATGGTTCGTGCCGCTCGTCATCGGCGTCGCGGTTGTGGCGTTCATCGCCTGGGCGATGTTTGGACCGGAGCCGCGCTTGACCTTCGGCCTCGTCGCCGCCGTTTCGGTTCTCATCATCGCCTGCCCCTGCGCGCTCGGTCTCGCCACGCCGATGTCGATCATGGTCGGCGTCGGGCGCGGGGCGCAATCGGGCGTGCTGATCAAGAACGCCGAGGCGCTGGAGCGCTTGGAGAAAATCGACACGCTCATCGTCGATAAGACCGGCACGTTGACGATGGGCAAGCCGCAAGTCACACACATCCGCCCCATCGCAGGGATCGGCGACGACGATCTTTTGCGATTGGCCGCGAGCCTCGAACGCGCGAGCGAGCATCCGCTGGCCGCCGCCATCGTTCAGTCGGCCTTGGAGCGCAAGCTCGAGCTCGGCGAAGCGACGGATTTCGACGCCGCTCGCGGCAAGGGCCTGACGGGCAAGGTGGAGGGACGATCGCTCGCCATCGGCAACCGCCGTTTCCTTGGCGAAATCGGCATCGACGCTAGCGCCCTCGAGGGCGAGGCGGAGCGGTGGCGCAAGGACGGCGCGACGGCGATCTTTGTCGCCATCGATGGCGCGCTCGCCGGACTCATCGGCGTCGCCGATCCGATCAAGGAGACCACGCCGGACGCCTTGCGCGCCATCCGCGATGACGGCGTCACGGTCGTGATGTTGACCGGCGACAATTGGACGACGGCGCGCGCCGTGGCGGAACGCCTCGGCATCGACGAAGTCGAGGCCGAAATTCTGCCCGAGGACAAGGGCAAGGCGGTGGCGCGCCTGCGTGAGCAAGGCCGCATCGTCGCCATGGCCGGCGATGGCGTCAACGACGCGCCGGCGCTGGCTTCGGCCGATGTCGGCATCGCCATGGGAACGGGAACGGACGTCGCCATCGAGAGCGCTGGCGTCACCTTGCTGAAGGGCGATCTCCAAGGCATTGTCCGCGCCCGCCGCCTGTCGGCGGCGACCATGCGCAACATCCGCCAAAATCTGTTCTTCGCGTTCATTTATAACGCCGCGGGCGTGCCGATTGCGGCGGGCGCGCTCTATCCGGCGTTCGGCCTGCTGCTGTCGCCGATCATCGCCGCCGCGGCCATGGCGCTGTCATCGGTCAGCGTCATCGCCAATTCGCTGCGGCTGCGCCGCGTGCGCCTGGAGCGTCGACGCCAGGTCGAAATGTCGCCGGTTTCCACCTAGCAGGAAGGGTCGCTTTGGGGTACGACACGGGCGACGCGGGTTCTGGACCAAGGAGGACGCCATGATGATGGGTTGGGACGGAATGATGGGCGGCGGCATGTGGGCCATGGGGATTTTCGGCCTCCTCGTTCTTATTCTGCTCGTTCTCACGATCGCCGCTCTCATCAAATATCTGCGCAGCTGAAATCGGATGGTCGACAAAAGGAGGCATGCCTGTGCCGGTGAATTCATTGACCCGCCGCAAACTACTGGGCGTCCTGGCCGGCGTGACGGCGGCGGCTGGAATGACGACGTCGGCTTTGGCCGGCGCGCTTCCTCGCGTCACTGTTCACCGCAGTCCCACCTGCAGATGCTGCAAGGCCTGGGCGGCGCATCTGCGCGAGGCCGGCTTTAACGTCGACATCATCGACGAAGCCGAGATGGCGAGCGTCAAGACGCGGCTGCGCGTGCCGCCGTCGCTCGCCTCATGTCACACGGCGGAGGTCGGCGGCTATGTCGTCGAGGGTCACGTGCCCGCCGTCTCCATTCGCCGGCTGCTCGACGAACGGCCAAACGCCATCGGCCTTGCGGTGGCCGGCATGCCGGCGGGCTCCCCAGGCATGGAAGGCGCCGGCGCCCCGGACGCTTACGATGTCGTGCTGTTCGACGCGACAGGCCAGCGCAGCTATGCGAAATTTTTGGGCGGCGCCCCTATTTGAGCAAGGCGATCAGGTGAAAGGTTCCCTCATGCCTCAAGGAGCCCGCGCAGCGGGCGTCTCGAAGGACGAGGGAACCGTGCATCTGGCGTTTGACTCTCCCCCTCGTGCTTCGAGACGGCGGCTTCGCCGCCTCCTCAGCATGAGGGCGGGGGTTTGATCGGCGCCGCGCGCGTCACTCACTCAGTTTTCGCGCTTCGACGGTAATCGGCAGAGCGGTCTGAGCCGCCAAATCCGGCAACTGCAATTTCCAGCCGTTGGCGAGGGTGACGACGCCGCCCCACAAGTGCGGATGTTCCATCGCGACGATCGGTTCTTCGAGGTCTTTCTTCGGCACATAGGCCGAAAGAACGCCCTCGGAGCTTCTACGGATCATGACTTTCAAGCAGCGCCTCGTTGGGTTGATGGTTGGCGCTCGACAACGCCTCGAGCTCTTTGCGCTTCATTCCGACGCGGCGGCCGGTTTCGATGAATTCGACGCCGTAGATATAAAACCGCTGCAAGAACGTGCCGATGCTGACGACATAGCCTTCCGCGCCCTTCGTCACCAGAATGTCGCCGACATCCTTGCCAGGGAAGGTCCCGTCGTTCCTCACCGTGCGGCGGGCGCGCACCTTGTCGCCGTAATCATAGACCGGAGGCCCGTCGAGTTCGACGACATCGCTGTCCCGGCTGACGTTCACGCCGCGCTCCCGGCCTGATAGCGCGGGTAGGACGCGTCGATGATGCAGGTGTTGTCGACCGGGCAGACCGCGACGCATTGCGCGACGTCGAAATAGCCGATGCATTCGGTGCATTTTTTCGAATTGATGATAAAGACTCCGTTTTTTTCCCTAATCGCCACGTTTGGGCATTCGGCTTCGCACGCCGAACACGACGTGCATTGCGAGGCGACGATCTTGTAAGCCATTTTATTGCTCCTCCTTCGAGCGTTGGCAGGGTCGAACGTCAGGCCGAGACGAAAGCGCCCTGACGAATGCGGGCGTCGCCGCGCGCCGCGGGGGCGACTTCGCCGCGCTTCAAGCGATCGAGATAGTCCTTGAAGTAGAGAATCGCGGACTGCTCGATGAATTCGAACGCATAGCGTTCGACCGGCTCGATTCCGGCGGCGATCAAACTGTCCCTGGGGCAGTGGCCGATCTTGGCGACGAACACGGCGGCGCAATCGTTGATGGCGCCAATGATCGTATCGAGACTGCCCTCTTCGCCATAACCGCCCTGGCAATAGTGATCGACGCGGCGATGGCCGACGAACTTTGCGCCCCTTGCGCCAAGTTCATAGATTTGGAACTCTTTCGCATGGCCGAAATGTTCGTTGATGCGTCCGCCGCCCTTCGTCGCGACGGCGACCAGAATTCTCACGTCGGTGGCTTCGCCGGCGAGCGTCTCAAGTTCCGCATGCTTGGCGGCGATGTTCTTGGCGGCGATGTTGGCGAGGCGCTGTTGCTCGAGCTTGTTCTGATAGGCGCGGCGCTGCTTGATGTCATAAGAGACATCCATCGCCATGATCTTCTGGATCGTGAATTCGCCGCTGCGGTCTTCGCCGAGCAGGCCGACGGCGTCGGCGCGGCACTGCCGGCAATGCCGCATCATCGTCATTTCGCCTTCGCAACGGTCCTGCAGAGCCTTGAGCTCATGCGCCGAGGGAGCGCGCTGGCCGTTGCGGCCGTAGGCCGTGCCGTGCTCGGGAGCGGAAATGAGCGGCATGATGTTATGCAAGAATGCGCCGCGCGATTTTACCGCCTTGTTCACCTCGACGAGGTGCTCATCGTTGACGCCGGGGATCATCACCGAATTCACCTTGCACAAGACGCCGCGTTCGGTCAGCATCTCGAGGCCCTGCAATTGACGCTCGCTGAGAATCTTGGCGGCTTCCTTGCCGGCGACGCGCTTGTGCTTCCAGAATATCCACGGGTAGATTTGTGCGCCGACCTCCGGGTCGATCATATTGATGGTGATCGTCACGTGATCGACGTTGAACGTCTTGATGACGTCGATGTAATCGGGCAGCGCCAGGCCGTTCGTCGACAGACACAGCTTGATGTCCGGCGCGGCCTTCGCAACCAGCTCGAAGGTTTTGAACGTCTTTGCCGGATTGGCGAGCGGATCGCCAGGCCCCGCAACGCCGAGCACGGTCATTTGCGGAATGGCGGAAGCGACGGCGAGCACCTTTTGCGCGGCTTGCTCGGGGTTGAGCTTCTCGCTGACGACGCCCGGCCGCGATTCGTTGGCGCAATCATATTTGCGGTTGCAGTAGTTGCACTGGATGTTGCAGGCCGGCGCGACGGCGACATGCATGCGCGCATAGTGATGATGCGCTTCTTCGCTGTAGCAGGGATGGGTCTTCACCTTCTCCCAAATTTCGGGGGCGAGACGTTTTTGCCCGGCGCCAGAACCGCAACGCGCCTTGCCGCCGCCGCCATCCGCGCCGCAGCCTTGGCGTTCGGCGACCGCTTGCACGACGTCGTCGAACGCTTCGGCGGCGCCGACATCGAAGGCGCGAAAGTCATCCATCCTGGCTCCTCACGAGTGAACGGTTGCGAGCCTCGCGCAACGCAGTCACAGGGTCGCCATAGCGGCAGCAACAACCGTGCCATGGCCGAAAACGGTTATAATTACTTGTAAATACACGATAACGTCCTTGCGCGGCAGCAGCAGGCCACGGAACGGCTTGTCCTTAAGGCGACATCTTTTGCGTTGTCGCCCGCCCGCTCAACACCAGCTTAAGGTCAGCAGGTCGAGCGGCGCGCTCTGGCCGCCGCAAAATTCGGCAGGCGCCGCTGCGGCGCGCTTCGCCCTGTTCGCTTTGCAGGCGCTGAACTCGGGCGTGACGCTCTCTGCCACGCGCCGTTGCGAACGTTGCAGAAAGGGCGCGCCCCTCTCCCCGCTTGCGGGGAGAGGTTGGGTGAGGGGCCAGGGGATTAGCGTAACGCTTAGGAGCGCACAAGCATCGGCGACGTATCACCAATGACGAAAATATCAAGGAAACGAGAGTGTTCTGCATGGTGGGCCCCTCCGCCGCGATGCGATCGTTCGAAGATCGCGGCCAATCGCCCAGCCCCTCACCTCACCTCTCCCCGCAGGCGGGGAGAGGTGGCGGCAACGCGCCGCCTCGAAAGAACCATTTCGAATCGGCACGTTAATTGCAGGACGCTTGGCGCTTATTCCCTCCCATATCGTCAGGCACGATCGATGGGATATGAACCCGGCGCCAGCATGAATACCGCGCGGCTTCGCGCATTCGACCCGGGCGAATCCGTCCTGGTCGGAATCTATGAAATCTCCAAGCTGCTCGCCTCCCCCAATCGGCTGGAAAAAACCTTGGCCGGCGTGCTGGCGCTGCTGTCGAGCTTTCTCGACATGCGGCATGGCCTCATCGCCCTTCTGGACGCGCAGGGCGAGCCTGAGATCGTCGTCGGCTCGGGATGGAGCGAGATCAACGCCGAGACCTATTTCCGACGTCTGCCCGAACGCGCCGTCGGACAGATCGTGGCGACCAAAATGCCGTTGGTCGTGGAAAACGTCGCCGCCTCGCCGATGTTCGAAGGATCCGACATCGCCGAATGGGGACCGACCGACGGCACGCCGTTTTCGCTGATCGGCGTCCCCATCAAGGATGGCGACGTCGTCGTCGGGACGTTGACAATAGATCGTGTCCATAGCGCGCACTGGTCCATCCGTTTCGATCACGATGTGCGCTTTCTGACCATGATCGCCAATCTGGTCGGGCAGACCTTGCGTCTGCATCAGCTCATCGCCCGCGATCGCCAGCGGTTGATGCAGGAGAAAGCGCGCATCGAAAAAGGCGATCGGCCCGCGCATGCCGAGCAAAAATTCGACGGCATCAAGGGCATCGTCGGCAACAGTCCAGCGATACGGTCGGTAGTCGAGAAAATCCGCATCGTCGCCAAGGCCAAATCGACGGTTTTGTTGCGCGGCGAATCTGGGACCGGCAAGGAGCTGTTCGCGGCGGCCATTCACAATCTCTCGCCGCGCCACGCCAAGCCGTTCGTGAAATTGAATTGCGCGGCGCTGCCGGAAAGCGTGCTCGAATCCGAGCTCTTCGGCCATGAACGCGGCGCCTTTACGGGCGCGGCGGCGCTGCGCAAGGGCCGTTTCGAACTGGCCGACGGCGGCACGCTGTTTCTCGATGAAATCGGCGACATCACGCCGGCCTTTCAGGCCAAGCTGCTGCGCGTTCTCCAGGAAGGCGAATTCGAACGCGTCGGCGGCGCGCGCACGATAAAGGCAGACATACGGTTCGTCTGCGCGACCAATCGCAATCTCGAAGAGGCCGTGCAGAGCGGCGCATTCCGCGCCGATCTCTACTACCGCATCAGCGTCGTGCCGATCTTCTTGCCGCCGCTGCGCGAGCGCAAAGGCGATCTCGCAGAGCTCGCCAATGAGTTCCTGCGCCGCTTCAACGCGGAACAAAACGCCCATTTGAGCTTGTCGGAATCGGCGACGGCCGTGCTGGGCGAATGTCGTTTTCCGGGCAACATCCGGGAACTCGAGAATTGCGTCGTGCGCACCGCGACGCTGGCGCGCGGGCAAGCCATCGTCGATAAGGACTTTTCCTGCCGCAACGATGGCTGCCTGTCCTCGGTGCTGTGGAACGGCTCGCGAGAGCACGCCATCGGTTCGCCGAGCGTCATGCCGCAGCCGCTCGTTTCCAAACCCGTTGGCGCCGAAACCCCTGTCGCGATCGGCTCCGATCGGCGTTCGGAGCGGGGCCAGCTCATCGAGGCGATGGAGCAGGCCGGATGGGTGAAGGCGAAAGCGGCGCGGCTGCTCGGCCTGACGCCGCGTCAGATCGCCTATGCCTTGCAAAAGCACGCCATTCCGGTGAAAAGATTTTAGCGCGCCGGTCCGGGTTCAGACAGATATGAGACGGCTCGTCGCCATCGGATGAATGGCGGACCCTGACGGCAATTGTCGAGCCGTTGCGTCTGGGACCTTCGCTAGGAGCGCATTGACGGGTTAGCTAAGTTAGCTATATTGTCAATCCGCAACCAGCCTTTGCGTCCGTCATGTCCGTCACCAACATCCACGCCGCCAAGACCAATTTGTCGAAGCTCATCGATGCGGCTCTCCGCGGCGAGGAGGTCATTATCGCCAAGTCTGGCAAGCCGATTGTCAAGCTGATCGCGGTCGAGCCGCCGAAGCTTGCGATCGACCGCAAGAAATTCTTTGGCGCTTTGAAGGGTCAGTTCGGGTTCGATTGGGACGAGTGGAAACGGATGGATCGGGAAATCGAGCGCCTCTTCAACGAAGGCCAAATCTTTCCTGAACGATCGTCGCAATGAATCTCCTCGTCGATACCCATGTCTTGATCTGGACGCTCGACGGCGCAGCTGATCTTTCCAATTCGGCGCGCGACGCTTTAGAGAAAGAAGACAACACGCTGTTCGTGAGCGTCGCGACTGTTTGGGAGGCTGAAATCAAGGCCGCATTGCGAAAGCTGCCTCTGCCCGGCCGATTCATGGAATTGACGCGAGCGCTGGCGTCGGGAGGACTGATCGCCATCGATACGGATGATGCAGTAACCGCCGCACGCTTACCACTCCATCACGGCGATCCGTTCGACCGGATGCTGATCGCGCACGCGCTGCGCCATGAACTCACGATCGTAACGCATGATCGCGTTTTCGGCCGTTACGCCGTGCCGGTCATGTGGGCGTGAGCGGCGACAAGGGAATAAGCGAGCCGCCATGATCTATCGTTCCGCGAGATCTGTGGCGGCAAGCCGAGAGCGGCGGCCTCTGCGAGGGCGGTCGCGTCTCGGCCTCGACAGCCGGCGCGACTTCATGGGGGCGCCGTCATGATCGGCGCATTGGGCGATTTCGCCATGTCGATGCTGCGCCGCCTCGATCCGGAGGACGCGCATCGCGCCACCATCGCGGCGTTGCGACTGACGCCGCCGCGAACGCCTGCGCGCGACGATCCGCGCCTGGCGGTGCGCGCCTTCGGCCTCGACTTTCCAAACCCGGTGGGCGTCGCGGCCGGCCTCGACAAGGACGCCGAGGTCGCCGACGCGCTGCTCGCGCTCGGTTTCGGTTGCGTGGAGGTCGGAACGCTCACCCCCCTGGCGCAGCCGGGCAATCCGCGTCCGCGCCTCTTTCGCCTGAACGAGGACCGCGCCGTCGTCAATCGTTACGGCTTCAACAATGGCGGCTACGCGCCAGCGCTCGCGCGCTTGACCAAGCGTCGCGCCCCGGGAATCGTCGGCGTCAATATCGGCCCCAACAAGGATTCTTCCGATCGCATCGCCGATTATGTTCGCGGCGTCGAATATTTTTCCGACGTCGCGAGCTATTTTACCATCAATGTATCCTCGCCCAATACGCCGGGGTTGCGCGATCTGCAGGAGCCGGCAGTGTTGGACGAGCTGCTGGCGCGCGTGCTCGACGCGCGCGAGCGCGCCACGGTTCCGCGCCCTGTGCTCTTGAAGATCGCCCCCGATCTCTCGCTGGCGCAGCTCGATGACATCGTGCGCGCAGCGCGCAAGCGCCGCATCGACGCCATGATCGTATCGAACACGACGCTGTCGCGGCCGGCTTCGCTTCGTTCTCCAGCGGCAAAGGAAAGCGGCGGACTGTCGGGCGCGCCGTTGTTGGCGCTGGCGACGCGCATGTTGGCGGCGACATTCTTGCGCGTGGAGGGTCAGTTTCCGCTCATCGGCGTAGGCGGCGTCGATTGCGCCGCGGCCGCGTTCGCCAAGATCGAAGCCGGCGCCAGTCTCGTGCAGCTATACACCGCTCTGGTATTCGAAGGCCCCAGCCTCGTCGCGCGCATCAAGCAGGGATTGGCGGCGCGGCTGGAGATGGAAAAGACCTCGCTCGCCGCCTGTGTCGGCCGCCGCGCCGAGTTTTATGCACGGGATTGACGCGCCGCGCGCTTCGCGCGCCATCAGCTCTCAATGTGCCGAGGGACCGCGCAACAACGGCAGGGCCAGAAAATACAGCGCCGCCAGGACGAGGGCCGCCTTGACGCCGAACGTCGCGCCGGCAAGGCCTTGATCCAACGCCACGATCGCGGCGACGGCCCACAGCGCGGTCACTGTGATGGTGGCAGGACGAAAACGGGCGACGCGCAGCGGATGCGCGAAGACGACCGGCGCGAACATCAAAAGAGCGGCGGCGATGATGACGAGCGCGCACCAAACGGGCGGCGGCCGCAGGATCATCAGATAGAACAGCAGAAAATTCCATGCCGCCGGAAAGCCGCGAAACCACAAGTCTTTGGTCTTCATGCGCCGATCGGCGAAATAAAGCGCCGAAGCCGCGCTAACGAAGCAGCCGAGCGCCATCGCATGAGGCGGCTCGAGCAGGCCGGAGCGCCACAGAGCGACCATCGGCACGACGACATAGGCGAGAAAATCGACGACCAGATCGAGCAGCGCGCCATCGATGTGCGGAACGGTCTCGGCAACCTTGAAGCGGCGCGCCAGGGCGCCGTCCACGGCGTCGACCAGCAGGGCCAGACCCAGCCAGGCGAACATGACCGTAAAGCGCCCCTCGATCGCCGAAAACAGCGCCAGCAGCCCCAGCGCGGCGCCGCTGGCGGTGAAGGCATGAACGCAAAAGCCTTTGATACGCGAGAGCATCGGCCGTGCAGGAAATCGAGAGACGACGCCGAACGGACAGACCTCGCCCGCCGGCGGCAACGAGACGCAGACGATGCAGTTTTCGTTGGCGCGCGCAAGCGCTATAAGAGGTCTTTAATCGGAGATCGACAGCCATGGCGCTCGACCACGTGGAATGCCCTCAAACGATAAAGACGCAGATGCTGGTCGCGGGAGCCGGCTCGACCGGCATCGCCGCCGCCCTGGCGTTCGCCCGCGCCGGCTTTTCCGTGACGCTGGCCGGGCGATTCCCTTCCCCTCTGGCCGGGCGCACCGTGGCGCTGTTTGAGGCGTCGCTGCGTTTCTTGGACGCCTTGGGCGTTCTTGACGAGGTGAGGGCGAAATCCTGTCCGTTGGCGACGATCCATATGATCGACGACACGGACCAGCTCCTCCCGGTCCCGGACCTGCGACTGTCCGCCGAGGAGATCGATCTGGCGGCCTTCGGCCTCAATATCACCAACGACGATCTCGCCGCGGTTCTCACCGCACATGCGAAAAAAGCGAAGGCTTTCGACATCATCGAGGCCGACATCGCCGATTACGATTTCGAGGACGACGGCGCGACGGCGATCCTGGCCGACGGCAGGCGTATCGAAGCCGAGTTTCTCATCGCCTCCGATGGGCGCGCCAGCAAGGCGCGCGCCGCCGCCGGCATCGACACCAAGGAATGGACCTATCCGCAGGTCGCCTTGACCCTGTTGCTCTCGCATGAATTGCCGCACGACAATATCTCGACGGAATATCACACGCGCAGCGGCCCGTTCACCCTGGTTCCCCTGCGCGGGCGCGAAGGCGCGCCCAATCGCTCCAGCCTCGTGTGGCTGATGCATATGCGTGACGCGCGGCGGCGGCTCGCCAAACCGCGCGAGGCGCTCGAATACGAGATCGAGGATTACGCCAAGTCCGAACTCGGCGCGATGAAGATCGACAGCGACATCGGCCAATTCCGTATGGGCGGGATGCAGGTCTCGAAGTTCACGGCGGGGCGCCTCGCTCTGGTCGGCGAGACGTGCCATATCTTCCCGCCGATCGGCGCGCAGGGCCTCAACCTCAGCCTGCGCGACGTGGCCGATCTCGAAGATTGTCTTTCGAGCGTCGATCTTGGCAACGAAAAGGAACTCGCGCGCGCGTTGACGCGTTATGAGCGCCACCGACGGGCCGACATCGGCTTGCGCACTCATGGCGTCGATCTCCTCAATCGTTCGCTGATCCTCCCCTATCTGCCGGTGGACTTGCTGCGTGGCGCCGGCTTCGTCGCCATGACGGCGATTGGCCCGTTCCGCCGCGCCGTGATGCGCGAAGGCGTGCTGCCGCATCTCGTCTTGCCGCGCTTGATGCGCAAAGACGAGCAGCGCCCGCAGCACGCGAGAGACAGTCGATTGGCTTGACGCTCTCTAAGCGCGGCGCCGTCTCGGCGCTGCGCGCCCGCCCAATGGGCGCCAACGCACAGCGGCGGTCGTCGACAGGAGCGCGCGGTTCAGCATACGCTGCGCCGCGTCCAGAGACGTTTAAGCAACAAAGCATCATCTTGATTTTCATAGATAATTGATCAGCGGTGCGCCTTTCTTCTGTCTCGACAGGCCGCACATAAATCACTATTGTAGCAAAAGAAGAGACAGCCCGGCGCACGTTCCGACGGCGAGGACGGGAAGGCTCACGCAAGAGGTCGGGCGCGTCAAAAAAACCGCGTGAGAGAAGTCGAGGGGGCGATGAGTTTTGACGCCATCAGCGCCGATGACTTTCGCTTGCTGGTCGAAGCATCGCCAGCGGCGGTCATCGCCGCCGGCGGCGACGGCGTGGTTCAATTCGTCAACGCCGAGACCGAACATATGTTCGGCTATCGAAGGGAAGAGCTCATCGGCAAATCAGTCGATATGCTCGTTCCGGCGCCCCTGCGCCAGGGTCACGCCGCCCTGCGGCAAGGCTTTCTCGCCAAGCCGAGCAAGCGCGCGATGGGCGCCGGGCGCGATCTCAAGGCGACGCGCCGGGACGGGACCGAGTTTCCCGTCGAAATCGGCCTCACGCCGATCGAAACCGCGGCTGGGCTGGTCATCCTGGCCACGATCCTCGACATTACCGTGCGCCGGGAAGCGGAAGACGCCTTGGCGGCGCGCGCCGCCGAATTGGAGCACGTCAACGAACGGCTCGCTCAATTCGCTTTCGTCGCCTCGCTCGATCTGCAGGGACCGCTGCGCAAGATCGCGGCGTTCTCGGACCTGCTCGAAGACGCCATCGCTTCCTCTAACCAGGAAGAGATGGCTTATGCGAGCCAAGTCATGCGGGCCTCGGCGCTGGATGCCCGCAAACTGGTCGACGACCTCTTGACGTACTCGAGCGCGATCTATGGCGAACAACAATTGGAAATCCTCGACCTGCGCGAAGAGATCCAATTTACGCTCGCCGATCTGGCGGAATCGATCGCCGAAACGAACGCAGAGATAAACGTCGAAATTCCTGCCACGACGTTCATAGCGGACCGATCGCAGTTCGCCCGCTTGATGCGCAATATCGTGGCGAACGCCATCAAATACCGCAAGCCAGGCCAAGCGGCGAAGGTCGGCATTGTCGCCGTTCTCCAGGACGATGAGGCCATACGCCTCGAGATCGTCGATGAGGGCGTAGGCTTTGAAGAAGAATTCGCGCAGACGATCTTCGAGCCTTTCACGCCCCACCCTGGCAAGGCCCGCTATCCGGGAACGGGAATAGAGCTGGCGATCTGCAAGTCGATCGCCGATCGACACGGCTGGCCGATTTCCGTCAAATCTCATCCCGGCGAAGGAGCGGCGTTCTTTTTTACGATCCCAACCTTGTTTACCATCCCAACGCTCGGGGAAGAATAGGAGCGACGCGGCGTTCCCTTGCGTCGGCGGCTCGGCGCCGGGGCGGCGCTTCGCCCGAGCGCCGTCTCTCGCCGCCCTCTTGAAAGCCCGCTATGACCGACCGAGATTTAAGGCAACGCTCCGCCCCATACGCTCTCACGGAGAGTTTGACAGGGTCCCCGAGAGCTGGCGGGAGGCAGGATGAAGATATGAACCCATGATTGGCGCCAACTCGGCGGCAAGGGCCTTCAGCATTTTCGACTCGGGGATTCTCGCACGGTCCCAAAGTATCATGTCCACGCACGCGAGGACCGTCATTCATGAACTGGGGCGCTCAAGGGTCGGAGACAGGGCTCATGTCGAGCGAACGCTCTATCAAGCCGCCCGGAACGCGCAAGATCGGCCTTGCCTTGAGCAGCGGCATGGCGCGAGGCTGGGCTCATATCGGCGCGCTCCGCGCTTTGCGGCAACTCGGCGTCAGCTTCGACATCGTAGCGGGCAGTTCAGCGGGCGCCTTGATCGGGGGATGCTATCTCGCCGACAAGCTCGATGAATTGGAAGTATGGGTGACATCGCTCAACAGGCGCAAACTCCTCAGTTATCTCGATCTCCACCTTGGTCGCGGCGGGTTGATCAAGGGCGATCGGCTGGTCGCGGAGCTGCGGCGCACCATCGGGCCTTTAAGAATCGAGAATCTGCGTATTCCCTTTGTGGCCGTCGCCACCGATCTCGTGACGGGTCACGAAGTCTGGTTGCAAAAGGGCGATGTCACGGACGCCTTGCGCGCATCTTTTTCGCTACCGGGTCTGTTTCCGCCAATCGAGATGGACGGACGTTGGTTGGCCGACGGCGCGTTGGTCGATCCTTTGCCGGTCGCAGCTTGCCGTGCGCTGGGGGCCGACATGGTCATCGCCATAAATCTCAACACCGACATCATCGGCAAGTCGCGCCAGAGCAGCGCCCAGGCCAACATGGGCGTAGGCTTCGATCCGCTGACCTGGCTCGAGGGCGGCGAGAGAACCGCGGCCTCCTCGATCACCGAGAGCCTGGCGCGCGGCATGTTCCGCCGCGACTACGACAGGCCGAGCATCTTCGGCGTCATGACCACCTCGCTCAGCATCATGCAAGACCGTCTCACGCGCTCGCGTCTGGCGGGCGACCCGCCCGACGTGCACATAACCCCGCGCGTCGGTCATATCGGCCTGCTCGAATTCGACCGCAGCGAGGAGGCGATCCGCGAAGGCGAAGAGGCCGTCGAACGCCGCCGCCCCGAGCTCATGGACGCTCTGCAGGTGCTGCGATTCGCGTAACGCCGGCGCTACCCGAATGCGGCCGCGGGCAGCCGTTTCGCGTTCCGGCGCCATTCAGCCTCGCGACGAAAGGCTACGCCAATCCTCGTCGCGTCGCACTGGTCCCAGCGGTTTACCTTTTGTTCGCAAATTATTCAACTCGTTAGGGTATCTAACACCATTTCGTGATTATTTAGGGATTGGAGGATATTGGAGGGAATCATGCAAAACCCCACCGGAAAAACGTGTCTTTTCTGCTGTTCGGTCTGGGCCTTTGCCTTGCTTTCTTTGGCGCTGGTTTATGCCTGGACCAGCGCCAGCGGCTTCGGGGAGTTCGATTACCCGAAAGGCTTCTTTTTTGCCTCCATAGCGGGCGGCGCGCTCGTCTATCTTTGTCGCTTCGGCAAGGAAATGGCTGAGGAGGCGTCTAAAGACCACAGCGCCGTAAAATGATCGCGTGGTCGGCGCGCAAGCTCGAAAGCGCCGCCCAGCTCGCATCGTTTCAGGATTATTCCTAGACGGGAAAATACTCGTCCCAACCCTTTCCCCGCTGGCGGTGACGCGTGGCGCTCCGTCAATTATTCCCGATAGCGGATAAGTCCGCCGCCTGACCAGCCGCCGCCACAAAACCGTTCAGTTGCCGAGAAAACTCCTCAGATTCCGCGACCGGCTCGGATGCTTCAGCTTCCTCAGCGCCTTCGCCTTGATCCGGTGGACGCGTTCGCGGATCACGCCGAGTTCACAACAACGGATCGGATGCGCCCCTTCTCCCGCTTGCGGGAGAAGGTGTCGCGCGGAACGCGCGACGGATGAGGGCCGGCGCCATTCGCGCGAACCGCGGCGCCCTCACCCGACTAAGGCTTCGCCGGGCCACCCTCTCCCGCAAGCGGGAGAGGGAGACGCGCCGATCCGAATCGATCATCCGACGAACGTATCAATTGTCCAAAAAGCTCCGCAGCTTGCGGCTCCTCGACGGGTGCTTCAGCTTCCGCAGCGCTTTGGCCTCGATCTGGCGGATGCGCTCGCGCGTCACCGAGAACTGCTGGCCGACTTCCTCCAGCGTGTGATCGGTGTTCATGCCGATGCCGAAGCGCATGCGCAACACGCGCTCTTCGCGCGGCGTGAGTGAGGCGAGAACCCGCGTCGTCGTCTCGCGAAGATTCGACTGGATCGCCGCCTCGATCGGCAGCACGGCGTTCTTGTCCTCGATGAAATCGCCCAAATGGCTGTCTTCCTCGTCGCCGATCGGCGTCTCCAGCGAGATCGGCTCCTTGGCGATTTTGAGCACCTTGCGCACTTTCTCGAGCGGCATGGCGAGCTTTTCGGACAATTCCTCGGGCGTCGGCTCGCGGCCGATCTCGTGCAGCATCTGACGCGAGGTGCGCACGATCTTGTTGATCGTCTCGATCATATGCACGGGAATGCGGATGGTGCGCGCCTGGTCGGCGATCGAACGGGTAATCGCCTGCCTGATCCACCAGGTGGCGTAGGTCGAGAACTTGTAGCCGCGCCGATACTCGAACTTATCGACCGCCTTCATCAGGCCGATGTTGCCTTCCTGAATGAGGTCGAGAAATTGCAGGCCGCGATTGGTGTATTTCTTGGCGATCGAGATGACGAGACGCAGATTGGCCTCGACCATTTCCTTCTTGGCTTGGCGCGCCTCGCGTTCGCCCTTTTGCACCATATGGACGATTCTGCGGAACTCCGCGATCTCGAGTCCGGTCTCGGTCGCGAGCGCGTGGATGTCGGCGCGCAAATCCTTGATCTTGTCTTTTTCCTTGCCGACGAACTCCTTCCAGCCGCGCGAACCGAGCTTCGACACGCGATTGATCCATTTGGGATCGAGTTCGGAGCCGTGCAACTTGTCGATGAACTCCCGCCGCGCGATGCCATGGCCCTCGGCGAGGCGAAGCAGCCTGGTCTCGTAGCCGACGAGGCGCTTGTTGATGTCGTAAAGCTGCTCGACCAACGCCTCGATGCGGTTCTGGTTGAGCGAAAGCGACTTGACGGCGGCGACGATTTCTTTCTTGAGCGTCTTGTATTTGCGCTCCTGCGCCGGGGTCAGCGTCTCGTTCTTGAGCTTGTACTCCACATTCTGGTCTTGCAGCCGCCGCAGCTTCTTATAAGTGCCGGCGATGTGCGCGAAGGTCTCCAGAACCTTGGGCTTCAGCTCGGCCTCCATGGCCGACAGCGACACCGAATTCTCGATGTCGTCTTCTTCCTCGAAGCTCTCCTCGCTGACGACCCCCTCTTCGCTGAGGGCCGCGGGCGGCGTGCGCGGCGCGGTCGACGGCGCCAGTTCCTGTCCCGCCTCGGCGCCCGCGGGCTTGACGGCGTTCTTTCCCTCAGGACCGGCGTAGGTCGCTTCGAGATCGATGATGTCGCGCAGCAGCACCTTGCTGGCCTCTAACTCCTCGCGCCAGATGATGATCGCCTGGAAGGTCAGCGGGCTCTCGCAGAGCCCGGCGATCATCGCCTCGCGGCCGGCCTCGATGCGCTTGGCGATGGCGATTTCGCCTTCGCGCGACAGAAGCTCCACCGAGCCCATTTCGCGCAAGTACATGCGCACGGGATCGTCGGTGCGATCGGCGGGCTCGGACGCGCGCGCCGCTACGGCGGTCGGCCGCGGGGCCTCGACCAGCTCGCCGCCCTCGGCTTCTTCTTCCTCGGCGGCCTGCCCCTCTTCACCCTCGGCCTCATCGGCGTCGCCGCTCTCCGAGACCGTGATGCCCATCTCGCTCAGCATGGCGTAAACGTCTTCGATCTGGTCGGAAGAAACCTCTTCCGACGGCAGAACCGCATTGAGCTCCTTGTAAGTGACGAAACCGCGCTTCTTGGCGAGCTTGATCATCCGCTTGACGGCGGCGTCGTTGAGGTCGAGCAACGGCCCATCCGTCGTTTCCGACGCAACCGCGCTTTCGGCTTCGACCTTCCCGTCGTCCTTCTTCGCCATTCGTCAGCTCCGAAACAGTCTGCCGCGGTCACTTCAAGATCAATTCGTCTTAACGACAACCGTCGCGCGATCTTTGTAGAAGACGCAAGAACTCCGCCGCCTGCTGATTCGCGCACGGCTCTAACGTCGCTGGCGACGGGTTAACGCCGCCTCAACCAAGCCGTCCCTGCTCGCCGGCCGCCGCGCCGGCCCCGTCCGCCGCACTCGCATGCCGCGCGGCTCGCCGGACGCGTCAAAGCGCCCGACTGGAACGTCCTGACATGGAGCCGAACCCATCCACCGTGGCTTCGGTTCCATCGAGCGCCGACAATTGTGCCTGAATGTCCCGTAATCTGGCGAGATTGTGGTCGCGGGGATCGGCCGCCAGCCCCGCCTCGGCCTTGCGCAGCTCCTTATGTAACGCCCGGGCCCGCCGATGCAAGGCCAAAGCCTGGCGCAACGCCTCGGCGGCGTCGGAGCTCGCCGCCTCGGGCCGCACGCACCACAGCGAAGACTGAGCCGGCATGTCGCCGAGCCGATCGCACAGAGCCTTAAGGCCCGCCTCTTCGATCATGCGGGCGAGATGCTCCGGTCCGCTTGGCCCCTCTTGCGCCCAGCGCACCAATACCGTCCGCAAGGCCTCGGCTTCGCTGGACGCGAAATCCAGCGCCGCCACGTCCTCGATCCGGCTGGCCAGCACAGCTGGATGATTCATGAGAATCAGCAAGATCAACGCCTCACGCGCCGAAACGACAGGTTTGGTTCCCCGGTACAATGACGAGCCGGCAAGCTCCGAACTGACCGCCAGCGGGCCGCTTTTCGCTCCGAACCGGGCGTCGCCCGCACGACGCGAACCCGCCCCACCATTTCTCGGGACATATCCCCGCACGCGTCCGCGCGAGTCGCCCGCCCGGCCGAACAACGCGGACAGCCGCGTGGAGAGCTCCTGTCCGTAGTGGCGGCGCAACGCTTCGTCGGCGATCATTGCGGCAACTTCGGACAGGTGGCGTTCCAGGGCAGCGCGTCGTTCCGGGGTGTCGAAGACGTGTCCTTCCGTCTCGCGCGCCCACAGCGCATCGACCAGCGGCAGGGCCGCGGCGATCGCTTGCGCAACCGCCGCGGCGCCGCCGGAACGATAGAGATCGTCAGGGTCTTGCCCCTCGGGCAGCAGGGCAAAGCGCAACGTGCGGTCCGGCCCGAGCAAGGGCAGCGCGGTGTCGATCGCCCGATAGGCCGCCTTGCGGCCGGCCTTGTCGCCATCGAAACACAAGATCGGCTCGGCCGCCATGCGCCACAGCAGAGCGCATTGATCCGCGCTCAGGGCGGTTCCGAGCGGCGCGACGGTCTGCGGGAAACCCGCCGCGGTCATGGCGATGACGTCGACATAGCCTTCGACCGCGATGACCGTCCCCGCCTCGTGCGCGGCCTTGCGGGCGTTGTGCAGATTGTAGAGGTTCGAGCCCTTATGAAACAGCCCCGTCTCGGGCGAATTCAGATATTTGGCTTGGGCGCCTTGCTCCATTGCCCGCCCGCCGAAGGCGATCGCCCGTCCGGCCCGGTCGCAGATCGGAAACATGATCCGGTTGCGGAACCGGTCATAGGGAACGGCGACGCCTTCGCCGTGAACGAGCAGGCCGGCCTCGATCATCGCCTCGACGCTCACGCCCTTGGCGGCGAGATGGTCGCGTAAGGCGTGCCGCTCGGCCGGCGCGTAGCCGAGCCGAAACTGCGCCCGCCGCGCCGCGTCGATCTCGCGGCCTGCAAGATAGGCGCGCGCCTCGCCGCCTGCCGGGCCGCGCAGCTGCTTCTCGAAGAACTGCGCCGCCCATTCCAGGACCTCAGTCAGCGAAGCGCGTTTTTCGTCCGCCTCGTGAGATTCCTTCGTCGCGACCGGCATCGAGAGGCCCGCCATGGCGGCGAGCTTTTCGACGGCTTCCGGAAAACTCAGGCCTTCCGTCTCCATCAGGAAATTGAAGCCGTCGCCATGCTTGCCGGAGGAAAAATCGTGGAAGAAGCCCTTCTGATCGTTGACGAAGAAGGACGGCGTCTTCTCCGGCTGGAAGGGCGACAGCCCACGCCATTCGCGGCCCTGCTTCTTGAGCTTGACCTTTTTGGCGACGACTTCCGAAACCGGAACCCGGGCTCTGATCTCGTCGAGAAAAGATGGAGAGAATCGCATCGGGGCCACGCTGGTTGGCGCCTACCTAACATCGCGGCGCGACAAGGGCGCGGGAAATATGGGGATGTGCCCAGTGTTCACATGGGCCGCTACAGGGGATGCTGCAGGGGTTGACATGCGATAGTTACAATCGTATATACACGTTAGTCGTGATACAGCGATGATGGCGGCGAGGATGAGCATCGTTTCCGGGAACTTCGAATGGGATTCGGAGAAGAATCAAAGGAACTCCAACAAGCACAGCATCGCTTTCGAAGACGCAATCGAAGTCTTCAGCGAGCCGTAGTTGAAGATACGTTCACATCGTTCTAGCGAAACGCGCTTCATCGCACTCGGCAAAGCGAAGGGACGCATCATCGCGATCATCTACACCGAACGAAGTGGGCGCATTCGCATTATCTCGGCCAGGATGGCGAGAAGGAGCGAACGTGGAATCTACCAAGAGCGCATCGGCGACACGTCTTGAGAAGGACGGGCGCAAGACGGCGCAAGTGAGGGAAGTGACCGACGCCGAAATTGACGCAGGCGTTGCGAGCGATCCCGACTGGGCCGCAATGGAGCCGATCGACTGGAGCAAGGCGGAAGTGGTCGTTCCCCCGAAGAAACAGGCGATCTCGATCCGCCTCGACCAGGACCTGATCGAATTCTTCAAGGCCGAGGGGCCGGGCTATCAACGACGCATCAACGCGGTTTTGCGCGGCTATGTGCGAGAGCGCAAAAGCCGCTGACCTCGGCGCTGGACGGCGCTCAACCGCGCTTCGACCGTCTCCAGTCGTCCCAGTCTATCACCTGCTTTTCGCTTGCCGTGATCCGGATCTCGTCCGGCGGAATACGGCCGGTAAACAATACAGCGTTCAAGCATTCCCAACGGGCGCTTGGCGCGATCAAACCATCAAAGCCAAGGAAATATGCCGCGTCGGCAATGCCTTGGGTCCTCGAGTAATCCCGCTCTCGATAACGATCAACGTCAACGCCGAGTTTAGCGAGAGTTGGAAAATCAGCCAGGCGCAAGGTCTGCGTGGCGTTGACAGTCAACTTATGAACGAAGGAACGCAATTTCGAAGGGAAAACAGGTTGGAGGCTCAGTAAGGCATGTATTTCGGCAATGGCGCCGTCTCGCTCCAGCGAGGTATAAAGAACGTCGAACGTTCCATTGCACCACCGGCTGTTTGATGCGCCGCCCAGCGCTGGGTCGCGCCCTTCTCGGGCGATCCGCCAGACCGGTTCCGCGAAGGGTTGGCGCTTGAAGGCGTCGATAGCGTCCAGCAGACGAAGGTCGCGCGCGCGCTTGATGTCGCCGATCACTTAAGTATAGGCCCCCGTATCGAGAGCCTCTATCACCGCCAGCACCTCCTCTGTGCGGCCGGCATTGATCAGATCGATGGCGCGCTCCCCTTTCAGCATCGGATGGCTTGCGTGCAGCCAAAGTCTGGTCTCGTCGGGGGCGTAAAAGTCAGCGAGACGATCGACCACGTAGCGCAGCTCGGCGATCACCGTCTGCGTCTTGAGGTCCGGCGTCGCCTTGCCGCTCGACCACCGTGAAACCGTGGCCGGAGAAACCGACACGATGTTGGCGATGTCCTTTCCTTGCAGACCGCCGTCGTCTCGCAAATGGTCGAGAATTTTACGCACTGCCGTCGACATGATCAGCGCCCGTCTTGTATGGCCGCGGCGTTCTCGTTGATCGCTGGGGAGTTCGCGCCGGCGCGAAAAATAACTGGTTGATGTGATCCAAACAGCAAAAATTACATATCGATTTCAGAAAATCAAGTTATGAAATTTTTCTTGCTCACCCATATGCGCCAGCGGCGCGTCTGCCGTCTGGCCTGGCCTCCTGCTGGCCCAGCGTCTTCGAATTTTGGTAGCGTTCAAGGTGGATGTCCGGTAGGAGGCCGGGCATGCCGGCGTTATTGGCGGCATGCGTGACGACGTTCAGCGAGGGAAACCGCGGAAATGCCCAGATTGTGGCGCCGGCTGGCCGTCATCGCCCTGTCGATCTTCGGTTTCACGGCGGCGGCGCTGGCGCATACGGCCGATATTTCGACCGGCAAGGTCGTTGCGCAAAAGGAGCGCGTCTACCGCGTCGACGTCGGTTTTCTGGCCACCGACCTGGAGCGCATGTTCTCCGAGACCATGGCGGAGCGGTCCGGCGTGGACCTGTCGCCGCCAGGCGTCTTGGAGACGGAAATCGGCAAATTCGTGCAGCGCCGCGTGACCATGCAGGACGCCGACGGCCACGCCTGCTCCGGTCATGTCGAGAAGGCCGGCGAGGACCCGACCAACGCCGATAGCGCGCTCGTCGTGCTGCGCTTCGATTGCGCCGCCACGGGCGGCCAGATTTTCTATAACCCCGCCAAATTATTGGCGGCGCAAGGCCCGCGCGGCAAGCATCTCGTCACCGTCGGCGACGGGCCGGACGCCGGGCAGACCATGCTCTATCCGGGCGATCCGCCGCTCGATCTGTCCAAGCCCCTCCTCACGACTTGGCAGCTCATGGCGAAATTCGGCGAGGCCGGCGTCGAGCACATCGTCACCGGCTATGATCACCTGTGCTTCCTGCTCGCCCTGGTTTTGTGGGCTCACCGCGCCTGGCCGGTCGTCAAGATCGTCACCGCCTTCACGGTGTCGCATTCGGTGACCTTGTCGCTCGCCGCGCTCGACGTCGTCACCCTGCCGACCACGTTGACGGAATCGGCGATCGCGGCCTCTATCGTCTTTGTCGCTGTCGAAAACTTCTTCTCGAAAAAGATCGACCGGCGCTGGATCGTCACGTTCCTGTTCGGCTTCATCCACGGCTTCGGCTTCGCCTCGGGCTTGAAGGAGCTTGGCGTGCCGCGCGGCGCCGCCTTGCCCGCGCTCGTCTCCTTCAACATCGGCGTGGAGCTCGGCCAGATCGCCATCGTCCTCTTGGTCGTTCCGATGTTGCTCCTCATCGACACGCGGACGGCGGGCGAGCGTCACGACAAGCTCGTCTATGTCGGCTCCGGAATCGTCGCGCTGTTCGGCGCCTATTGGCTGTTGGAGCGGGTCGGGGTATTGGCGTGACGGGCCAAGAACGAGCCGCAAGCAGAGCCATGTCGGCGGCGCTATTGAAAACCTTGCTGTTTTGGGTAAAATATCCAAACTAGAGATTTTAGGATAGGACGTTCGCCATGCCGGCAATGCGAGTCACTGCAAGCCAATTCCAGCAGGCCTTCGGCGCCCTGAGCGACAAGGCGCGACGAGAGCCGGTGGTCGTCACCAAGCACGGCAACGACTCGCTCGTCGTCATGGCCGCCGAGGAATGGGAACGGCTGAAACGGCGCGAGCGTCGCGCCGGCCTGGCGGCGGAGCTTCCGGAGGAATGGGCGGAGGCCGTGCGCCACGCGGAGGTCCCGGCCCAATTTGCGTATCTCGACGCCGAGCTGAAATAGTCGGGCGCTGTGGCCCTGCCCCGCTGGCGTGAGCGAAATCGGAGGCTCGCTTTCGGACCGCGAGCCTTCAGGCTCGCAAGACGCGAGAAGCGCGCGTGAAAGCGCGCGGTCCGGGAAGCCTCTGGATCGCTTCGCCTGCGTAACAGGGCGAACCATTCCAGGTGAGATCGCCCATGCGCGCGCGCTCGATCATTCTGTTCGCCGGATTGCTCGGCGTTCTGTTTTCCACCGCCGTGACGGCCGAATCCGCCGCGCAGCCGGTCGCGGAGATTTTCGGGAAGAAAATATTCGCCGCCGACCTCACGGTCCCGCACGAACCCGCGGCCGATCCTGCACGCGCGGAACGCGCACGCGGCGAGGCGCTGCGCGATCAAGTCTGGGTAGCGATCTTCCGCGATTATGCGCGCACCCATGACGTCGCGCCGAGCGAAGCCGAAATCGTCTCCCATATCGAAAGCAACCGGCGCATGAAGGCGGAAAGCGACGCTGAACGCGAGCCGCAGCGCCAGGCGCTGATCGCGGAGCTCGCCTCGCCAGGCCTTTCCGAACAGCGACGCAAGCAGGCGCAGATGCATCTCGATGCGCTCGATAAAGTCGCGGAATTCGAACGACGGCGTGCGGACGAATTGCGCGATCCCAACCTGCGGAAGATGCAGGAACAGGCCGAGCGCAGAGTCGCCGAGCAGTGGGTGCGGCGATGGAAGCTCGATCAGGCGCTTCACCGCGAATTCGGCGGACGCGTCATCTTCCAGCAGGCCGGCTGGGAACCGATCGACGCCTACCGCAAGCTGCTCGACCGCTACGAGGCGAGCAAATCGTTCGTCGTCTACGACGCCAAATTGCGCGAGGCGGTATACGGCTATTTCGAACACGGGTTCGTTTATGCCGACGAGGCCAGGGCGCGCTTCTATTTCGAGAAACCTTATTGGGAGCGCACCGTGGCCGAGATGCGCGCGGGCGGGTTTTAGCCCCATGGCCCTGGATTGCTTCGCTTTCGGCTCGCAATGATGGGTGAGCTTTTCGCCCGTGGCGCTACGCCTTCACCCGCACATATTTGCCGGGCGCGTCGCAAAGCGGCTGCAACTTGCCGCCGCCGGGTTGGCGCGCCGCGACCTTTTCCGGCGCCTGCGCGGTGAGCCAGGCGAGCCAATGCGGCCACCACGAACCCTTGGTTTCGCTCGCCGTCCTCAGCCATTCTTCGTACGCGCCGACGGGAGCGTCGCCGGTCCGATATTGATATTTGCCCTTTTCCGGCGGATTGACGACGCCGGCGATATGGCCGGCGCCCGCCAGCACATACGTCACCTCGCCGCCGAAGAACTTGGCGCCGGTGAACACCGAGCGCGCCGGCGCAATGTGGTCCTCCTTGGCGGCGAGTTCATAGACCGGGATTTTCACCTTGCGCAGATTGAGCTTGACGCCGCCGACGACCATCTCGCCGCGCGTCAGATTGTTCTCGAGATAGCAACTGCGCAGATAGAAGGAATGATTGGCGCGCGGAATGCGCGTGCTGTCGGAGTTCCAGGTGAGCAGATCGAAAGCGGCCGGCTCCACGCCCTTCATGTAATTGTTCACCACATAGGACCAGATGAGTTCGTTGGGCCGCAGCATGTTGAAGGCCGTCGCCATCTTGACGCCCTCGAGATAGCCGGTCTTGGCCATGCTCTCGTCGAGCGCGGCGAGCCGCGCCTCGTCGACGAAGATATGGAGATCGCCGGCATCGGTAAAATCGACCTGGGTGGCCAGGAACGTCACGCTGTCGATGCGCGGATCGCCTTTCGCCGCCATATAGGCGAGCGTCGCGGCGAGCAAGGTGCCGCCGACGCAATAGCCGACCGCCGCGACGCGTTTTTCGCCCGTGGCCGTCTCGATCGCGTCCAACGCTTCGAGAACGCCCTCCCGCATATAGCCCTCGAAGCCCTTCTCCGACTGTTTTTCGTCGGGATTGACCCAGGAGACGATGAAGACCGTCAAGCCTTGCGCCGTCGCCCAGCGCACGAAACTCTTCTCCACGTTGAGATCGAGCACGTAGAACTTGTTGATCCAGGGCGGAATGATGAGCAACGGACGCGCGAAGACCTCCGCTGTCGCCGGAGCATATTGGATGAGCTCCATCACCTCGTTGCGCCAGATGACCTTGCCGGGCGTATTGGCCATGTCGACGCCCAGCTCGAACTTGCTTTCGTCGCTCTGCCTGATCTTGAGCCGGCCGCCGCCCGCCGAAAGATCCTCGGCCAGCATCTTCATGCCCCGTACGAGGTTCGCGCCCTTGGCGTCGAACGTCGCGCGCAACAGTTCCGGATTGGTGGCCACGAAATTTGACGGCGACAGGGCGCTGGCGACAAGCCGCGTGTAGAACGCGGCCTTGGCGCGCGTTTGTGGATCGAGACCTTCCGTCGTCGCCACCGCGTCCGCGGCCCAACGCGAGGTCAAAAGGTAGGACTGACGCAGCCAGTCGAAGAACGGACTCTCATGCCATTGGGGGGCCGAGAAGCGTTTGTCGGCAGGATCGACGGCAACGATCGGCGCCGCATCCTCGCCGGAAAAACGCCGCAGCGTCTGGCTCCATATGTCCGTCAGGCCGCGGGCCAGGTCAGCCTGCGCGGCGGCCGCCTGTTCGGGCTTGGCCAGCCAACGTTCCGCGACGACGCCAAGCGTCTTGGCCGCATCGGCCACGTTGTTGGCGAATTCGCTTCGCGCTTCGCCGGCATCCATTCCCCCGATCGCCGCCGCCAGGGCCTTGCGGCCGTGATCGACCAATTTCGCCAGATTTTCCGCTAAGGCGTCGAATTCCGCGCCGGCGGCGGGCGCCTGTGGCTTTGGCGAAGGCGCGACGTCGGCCGGCGGCGCGAGGGTCGTCGGGCGCGGCGCGGCCGCGCTCTGCTCGCCCTTGTTCTTCTTTCGCTTGTTCTTGTCGCCCTGGTTCGCCAGAGGCGCGGACGCCTCGCCAAGTCGAGTCGTTTGCCGTTTGGCTCCAGCCTCGCGGTCACGTTCGGCGCTCATGGTCTATCCTGCTCACTTCCTGCTACTGCTCGCAAGACCGCGGCCGATTGCCGGTTCACGCCCAGTTCTGATATTCACTATGCTTATACTGGCGCCCTGCGTCATTGATCAATCGTGTGTGCGCACGCCAGTAATCGAGGCTAAAGCATCCGCCAAGGTTCGGAAACGGCATGAAATTCTTCGCTCAGGCGCTTTCCGCTGCTTGTCTGGCGGCTTGGCTCGCCGCCCTGGCGCCCGCGCGTGCGCAAGAGGCGAGCTCGGCGGATAATCCGCTCGGCGCCTTGTTCGACGGCGCCAAACTGCGCGCCGATCCGCCTCCTATGGCGGATTTTGTGATCAATTCCCGGCCCGACGCAAGCAGCCTGGATTATTCGCCGCTTTCGACGCCGGAACCCGGGCGCGGGGCGAAAAAGAAGACCCCGGCCGAAATCGAGGCCGTCATGAGCGAACTCGCCAATGCGGCGGCCGCCAACCGGCGCCGCGCCGCCCGCGTGAAGATTCCGGAGCCGGGGGCGACTGCCCCGGCGACCGCGAAGACGCACACGTCCCCGGCGCGGCCGAATTGATTGCTGCCCAAGGCTGGCGGAAGTGCTAGATATTGAGCAAGATCGCCCTGAACGCCTCGGACCTTCACATAACATGCCGGATTTTTATCGCATCAAGCGTCTGCCGCCTTACGTGTTCGAGCAGGTCAATCGGCTGAAGGCGAAGGCGCGCGCCGGCGGCGCCGACATCATCGATCTCGGCATGGGCAATCCGGACCTGCCCGCGCCCAAGCATGTCATCGGCAAGCTCGTCGAGACGGCCGGACGCCCGCACACCGATCGCTATTCGGCGTCGAAAGGCATCGCCGGGCTGCGCCGCGCCCAAGCCGGCTATTATCAGCGCCGCTTTGGCGTGAAACTCGATGCGGACACGCAGGTCGTGGTGACGCTCGGCTCGAAGGAAGGCTTCGCCAACATGGCGCAGGCGATCACCGCGCCGGGCGACGTCGTGCTGGCGCCCAATCCCTCTTACCCGATCCACGCTTTCGGCTTCCTGATGGCCGGCGGCGTCATCCGCTCCGTGCCCGCCGACCCCACGCCAGACTATTTCCAGGCGCTCGAGCGCGCCGTTGTCCATTCGATCCCCAAGCCGATCGCGGTGGTGGTGTGCTATCCCGCCAACCCCACCGCCGCCGTGGCGTCGCTCGATTTTTACGAGGACCTCGTCGCTTTCGCCAAGAAGCATGAGATCTTTGTTCTATCCGATCTCGCCTACGCCGAAGTCTATTTCGAAAACGATCCGCCGCCGTCGATCCTGCAAGTTCCCGGCGCCGAAGACGTGGCGGTCGAGTTCACCTCCATGTCGAAGACCTTTTCGATGGCCGGCTGGCGCATCGGTTTCGCGGTCGGCAACGAGCGCCTGTGCGCGGCGCTGGCCAGGGTCAAGAGCTATCTCGATTACGGCGCCTTCACGCCGATCCAGGTCGCCGCCGCGGCGGCGCTCAATGGCCCCGACGACTGCATCAAGGAAATGCGCGCCATTTACAAGAAGCGCCGCGACGTGCTGGTCGAGAGTTTTACGCAAGCGGGATGGACGATCCCGGTCCCGACGGCCTCCATGTTCGCCTGGGCGCCCGTCCCTGAGCTGTTCAAAGGCCTCACCAGCCTCGAGTTCTCGAAACTGCTCATCGAGAAAGCGGACCTGGCGGTCGCGCCGGGCGCCGGCTTCGGCGAGCATGGCGAGGGGTATCTCCGTCTCGCCCTCGTCGAGAACGAGCAGCGCATCAGGCAGGCGGCGCGCAATCTGCGCCGCTTCTTCGAGACGGCCGATCAGCCGCTGCGCGCTATCGCGCCCGTCAGCGATGCGTTCGCGTGAGTTCCTTTTACGCGAGCGCCCTGAGGCCGGGAGTGCGGCGACGCCTATTTTCCGAATCATTCGACCAGCTTGGCTCGAGATCCATCCGTAACCATAAAATCAAGAAACGCCCTGAATTGGCGAGGGTTGGAAGCGTTCGGCCGCACGTCTGCTTTATAGCCCGCAAGTGCGATGCTACTGTTGCCCGGCGCGGAAACGCTTGGCGGGGGAGGCAATGCACAGGGGCGCCGAAGTTGAGGTCGTCAGCCCGGCCCCGCGTGAGGCATGGCGGCAGGCCGTCGCCGCCGACTCCGGCGCGCTCATTTCCCACACGCCCGAGTGGCTCGACACGATTTGCGCGGTCGATGGGTGGAAAGACGCGAGCCGCCTTTACGTTTGGCCCTCTGGCCGGCAGCTCGTCCTGCCGATGGTCGCCAAGCGCATCGGCAAGTTTGCCGTCGTCGAGGACTCCCTGCCACATGGATGGGGCTTCGGCGGGCTGGTCGGCGCCGGCGCCGTCACGCCGGACGAGGCCGCCGCTGTGTGCGCGGACCTGGTTGCGCGGCGTCTCCTGCGCCTGCGCGTCTGCCCAAACTCGCTGCAGGGGAGCGCCTGGAGCCAGGCGCTCGCGCTGGGACCGCCGAACGCCATAACGATCCCCTGCCGAGCCCACGCGATTAATCTCGACGGCGGGGTCGGCGCCGTGTGGAAGCGGTTCTCAGACAACGCCCGCCGGGGCGTCCGCAAGGCGGAAAAGCAAGGGGTCGAGATCGAGTGCGACACCACGGGTCGATTGCTTGGCGTCTTCGACGAGCTGTTGACGTTGTCGATGCGGCGCTGGGCGAGGCAGCAGAAGGAGCCGCTCTGGCTCGCCCGCCTGCGCCAGCGCCGCTTGGGCCCCCGCAGCAGGTGGCGGCAAATTGCCGAACGCACCGCTGGCGGCGTGGCGATCTGGGTCGCCCGCTGGCGCGGACAGCCGGCCGCCGCCATCGTGGTGTTGCGCGGGCCGAACGATCATTACACGCGCGGCGCCATGCACAAGGAGCTCGCCGGCCCAAGTCGCGCCAACGTCCTCTTGCAATGGCTGGCGATCCAGGACGCGTGCCAGCGGGGCGCCAGATGGTACCAGATGGGCCAGTCCGGCTGGGACGGCGATCCGGTCGGGCGGTTCAAGGAAAGCTTCGGGGCGCGGGGCTATGAGTTTCCGGACATCCGATTGGAGCGGTTCCCAGAAATAACCCGCCTGGTTCGAAGCATGCGCGCCGGCGCGCGCACGCTCGTCACCGGAAGGAGCTGAAGGAATGCTCATCGGGCGCCGGGCGCCGAACTCAAAGCCTTGCTGCTTTTGGAGTCCCTGTCCGTGTTTCGCGGCGCTGATTCAGAAGGCCCCTTGGGGAATTGGGCGCATGTCATCGGATTGGGAACCTCGATTTCTTTAATTCGCCGACCGCCTCGCGACGCCTTGCGCGTGAGCGAAATTTTAACTGTTTACTGCGTGTTATTGCCGCAGGCTGCGATTCGAAGGCCTCGTCCGACATTCGTTTCGAACCGCTCCGTCCGCGTCCGCTCGATGCGTGGATGGAAGGGCCGAGCTCGGAGATTGCAAAATGCACATGACGATCGGTCGCGCCACGACCACGCTTGGCGCCGCGGTCCTCGCTCTTTTTCTGATGATGATTGTTTCGGGCCGCTATGAGCTGGGCGAGCTCAGAATCGGAAGCCCGGCTTACCAGCGCATTGGCGGGGCCAAGGATTTCGTCTCGGACCTATCGGCGCCGCCGCTTTCGTTGCTTGACGCCTATCTCGAAATCGAAACGAGCGAGCGCGGCGCTGTTGGCGCCGACCATGTCGCGACGCGCCTCGCCGAGCTGCGCAAAAGTTATGACGAACGCAGAGCTTTCTGGGCCGCGTCCCCTGTTCTGCCCGCATCCCTGAAATCGTTGGCGAGCGGAGCTGCAGCGGGGGAGGCCGACAGGTTCTGGGAACAAGCGCAAGGCGTCTATCTTCCGGCCTTGGAACGCAACGACCGCGTCGCCATGACCGCCTCGCTTGCGAAAATCTCCGCCATTTTCGCCGAGCGTTCCGAACTCGTGAAACAGCAGGTCGAAGCAGCTCGAGCTTTTGCCCGCTCGGCGGAATCGGAGGCCGCAAGTCTCGGCGCCGGACTCGATGAGCTGAACATGGCGATCAGCCTCGCCGGCGCCGCCTTTCTTTTCGCTGTCCTGTTGGTCGTGAAACGGAAGCTCGTCGCGCCGATCGTCGATCTTTCTTCCTACGCGACCCGTCTGGCGCGCGAACCGGTCGCGGAAGCTCCGCCCTGCGGCCACCGGAGCGACGAGATCGGCCAGATGAACGCGGCCGTCGAAGTTTTCAAAGAAGTGATCGAGAAAGTCCACCGGGCGGAGAAAGAAGCGGCCGAATCGCGCGCCAAGGTCGCCGAGCAGATGAAAGATCGTGAAGCCGGCGCCAAGTGGTACATCGAAAACCGGGATTTCTTCTTCAAGGAATACACCAACGCGATGGAGAGGCTCTCCGCCGGAGATCTCGAAGCGCGATTGAACAAGGAGTTCATCAAGGATTACGAAAAACTCCGCGAACAGTTCAATCGAGCGGCAGAGCGCATGCAATCGGCGATGCAGAGCATCGTCGCGACATGCGGCACGATCGACGCCAGCACGCGGGACATTTCGCAGGCGGCCGAACATCTCTCGCGACGCAACGAAGAGCAAGCGTCCACGCTCGCCGAGACGGCGTCGGCCGTGGATCAGATCACGAATACGGTGAAGAAGACCGCCGACAACGCGATCGAGGCGCGGCACATCGTCGACGCCACGAAAGTGGGCGCCGCCAAGAGCGAGAAGGTCGTCGGCGAAGCGATCGAAGCCATGGGCGGGATCGAGACGTCTTCCGAGCAGATCAGCCAGATCATCGGCGTGATCGACGAGATCGCCTTCCAAACCAATCTTCTCGCCTTGAACGCCGGCGTCGAGGCCGCCAGAGCAGGCGAGGCGGGGCGTGGTTTCGCCGTCGTCGCGACAGAAGTGCGCGCCCTTGCGCAGCGCTCGGCCGAGGCCGCGAAGGGAATCAAAGCGTTGATCTCGGCTTCCAACGCCAAGGTCCAGGACGGCGTCGCCCTCGTCGCGGAAACGGGAGCGTCGCTACGGCGCATCGTCGGCGAAGTCACCAAGATCAGTTTCGTGGTGACCGAAATCGCCGCGAGCGCGGAGGCCCAATCCAACGGCCTGCGCGATGTGAACGCGGCCGTGAAAGAGATCGATCAGGTGACGCAGAAAAACGCGAGCATGTCGGAAGAAATGAACGCTGCGAGCCAATCTCTCGCAAACGACAGCGCGGAGTTGAGCTCGCTCATCGGAAGGTTCCGGATCGGCGCAGCCTCTTCTCGCGTCTCCGGCGCCGCGACGGCCGCCGCGATGGCGCGTCCTGCCGTGAAACGCGCCGCAATTTCGGGGCCGGGCGGGGCGGTTCGGGCGGTAGAGGCGGCGTCTCGCAACCAGAGCTGGGGAGAGTTCTGAGGCCGGGGCCGAACCCCATCATTGCGAGCCGCAGGCGAACCCTCGGGTCAAGCCCGAGGGCGCGCGAACCTGGATTGCTTCGCTTCGCTCGCAATGACGCCCCTGCCTTTGACATCGCTGTCGGCGCCGGCCATTAGGGGACCAGACACAGGAAAGAAACGCCCGGACCCCCGACGCCATGAGAGCCGAACGCTACGCCTTTGCCGAGGCCGAACCCAAATGGCAAAAGATTTGGGACGAGAATCAAGTCTTTGCGGCCGGCGGCGCGGCGGGCAAGCCGAAATACTACGTGCTCGAGATGTTTCCTTACCCGTCGGGACGCATCCATATGGGCCACGTGCGCAATTACGCCATGGGCGACGTGATCGCCCGCTATATGCGCGCCAAGGGTCATGACGTTCTGCATCCCATGGGCTGGGACGCCTTCGGCCTGCCGGCCGAAAACGCCGCGATGGGCAGCAAGACGCATCCCGCCGACTGGACCTTCGCCAATATCGCCGCCATGCGCGCGCAGTTGCAGTCGATGGGCCTGTCGCTCGACTGGTCGCGCGAGATCGCGACCTGCGATCCGGCCTATTACAAGCACCAGCAGAAGCTGTTCCTCGACTTTCTGCGCGCGGGCCTTGTTGATCGCAAACAGTCCAGGGTGAACTGGGATCCGGTCGATCAGACCGTGCTCGCCAACGAGCAAGTGATCGACGGGCGCGGCTGGCGCTCCGGGGCGCTCATCGAGCAGCGCGAACTCACCCAGTGGTTCCTGCGCATCACCAAATATTCGGACGATCTGCTCAACGGACTCGATCAGCTCGACCGCTGGCCGGAGAAGGTGCGGCTGATGCAGCGCAATTGGATCGGCCGCTCGGAGGGCGTCTCTGTCCGCTTCCAACTGGCGGCGCCCGCCGAAGGCGCGCTGCCGGCCGACGCTGCGCGCGACATCGAGGTTTTCACCACGCGCGCCGACACGCTGTTTGGCGCCAAATTCATCGCGCTCAGCCCCGACCATCCGCTCGCCCGCCAGCTTGCCGAGCGCAATCTTGCATTGGCCGCGTTCGCACAAGAATGCCGACATGGCGGCGCTGCGGCGGCGGAGATCGAGACCGCCGAAAAGAAGGGTTTTGATACCGGGCTCGAGGTCGTTCACCCCTTCGATCCCGATTGGCGCTTGCCCGTTTATGTCGCCAACTTCATCCTGATGGAATACGGAACTGGGGCCATTTTCGGCTGTCCAGCGCATGACCAGCGCGATCTGGATTTCTCGCGGCGCTACGGCCTCGGCGCGACGCCGGTGGTGTGTCCGGACGGCGTCGATCCTTTAAGCCTCGTCGTCGAGGATGCGGCCTTCGAGGGCGAAGGCCGGCTGATCAATTCGCGCTTTCTCGACGGGCTCACTGTCGCCGAGGCCAAGGAAGACGTGGCGAGGCGGCTGGAGCACACCGAACTCGCGGGTCGTCCGCAAGGCGAACGCAAAATCAACTACAAGCTGCGCGACTGGGGGATTTCACGCCAGCGCTATTGGGGCTGCCCGATCCCGATCATTCATTGCGAGGCTTGCGGCCCCGTACCGGTCCCCGATGGCGACTTGCCGGTCGAGCTGCCCGCCGACGTAGAGTTCGGCCAGCCCGGCAACCCGCTCGACCGCCATCCTGCCTGGAAGCACGTCGCTTGTCCCAAATGCGGCGGCGCGGCGCGGCGCGAAACCGACACCATGGACACGTTCGTCGATTCGTCCTGGTATTACGCGCGCTTTGCCGATCCGCACAATCCGGACGCCCCGGCCTCGCGCGCAACTCTCGATCGCTGGCTGCCGGTCGATCAATATATCGGCGGCGTCGAGCACGCCATCCTGCATCTCCTCTATGCGCGCTTTTTCGCCAGGGCCATGCGCGATACGGGCCATGGCGGCGTCGCTGAGCCCTTCGCGGGCCTCTTTACGCAAGGCATGGTGGTCCACGAGACCTATCGCTCGCCAAGCGGCGACTGGGTCGCGCCCGCCGACGTCCGCTTTGAGCCTGGCGAGACCGGGCGGCGCGCCTTGTTGCGCGCTGACGGGACCGAGGTCGCCATCGGCCCGATCGAGAAAATGTCGAAATCGAAGCGCAACACGGTCGATCCCGACGAAATCATCGGCAGTTACGGCGCCGATACGGCGCGCTTGTTCGTTTTGTCCGATTCGCCGCCCGACCGCGACGTGATCTGGTCCGAGGAGGGCGTCCAAGGCGCTTGGCGCTTCGTGCAGCGATTGTGGCGGCTGGCCGGCGAGCTGGGCAATATCGCGGCTCCGGCCGGCGCCGCCCCGCCTGCGACATTTAAGGACGCCGCCTTGGAGCTGCGCAAGGCGACGCATCGCGCCATCGCCTCGGTGAGCGAGAACATCGAGCGCCTGCGCTTCAACAGCGCCATCGCCCGCATTCGCGAATTCGCCAACGAATTGACGGCGGCGCTCGGGGATGTCGAGGCGCCGGACGCGGACGCCGATCTCGCCTTCGCGTTCCGCGAGGCGGCCGACGCGCTCATCCGCCTGATCGCGCCGATGACGCCGCATGTCGCCGAGGAGTGCTGGAGCGATCTCGGCCACGCCGGCCTCGTCGCGACGGCGGCCTGGCCGCAGGTCGATGCTATGCTGGTCGCGCGGGAGATGATAAGCTTGCCGGTGCAGGTGAACGGCAAGAAACGCGGCGAGATAGTTGTCGCGCATGACGCCGGCGAGGAAGCGGTCCGCGCCGAGGCGCTGAAACAGGATGGCGTGCTGCGCGCCATGGAAGGCAAGCCGGTGAAGAAGTTTATTCTGGTTCCCAAGAGAATCGTCAATGTGGTGGTTTGAACGGGCCTTGCGCCAGTTTTACCGATGGACCGCGAGCCTTCAGGCTCGCTCGAGGGCTTGCGAGCCTGAAGGCTCGCGGTCCGCAGGGGCCGTTTGCGCATTCGGACTGTCGCTTCTGCTGTCCGGCTGCGTCGAGCCGCTCTATGGGCCGATCGGCTCCGGCGCGCCGCTGGCCGCCGAACTCCAGGCGATCGCCATCGATCCCATTCCGGAGCGACTCGGCCATTACGTGACGAACGAGCTGATCTTCGCCTTCAATGGAACCGGCTCGCAGCCGCCGCCGCGCTACCGGCTCAGTGTCCTGCTGAAGGAGCGCGTGCAAACCCCGATCCTCGACACGGTCACCCTGCGCGCGACGGCGGCGACCGTCGTCGTCGACGCCGACTACAGGCTCGTCACCATACCCGACGGCAAGGAAGTGACCAGCGGCGTCGCCTTCGGGGTCGCGAGTTACGATCGCTTCAGCAATCGCCTCGCCAATGTGCGCGCCGCGCGCGATGGCGAGATCCGCGACGCCAAGACGATCGCCGACCAGATCCGCACGCGCGTTTCGACGGCCCTGGCCGTGATGCGCTGAGCGAATAGCGAATAGCGAGTAGCGAATAGAACTACTCGCTATTCGCTACTCGCTCTTCAGGGGAGCGACATGGTCGCAGTCAAGAACCGGGACGCGGAGCGTTTCGTCAAAGCGCCGCCTGCGCAAATCTTTCTCTTCCTGGTCCATGGCGCCGACGCCGGCTTGGCGCGCGAGCGGGCGTTGCGCCTCGTCGAAGCAAGAGTCGACGACCGGCGCGATCCGTTCCAATGCGCGGTGATGAGCGGCGACGCCGTCGCCGCCGATCCGCTGAGCCTGCTCGACGAAGCCAACACTGTCCCGCTGTTTGGCGGGCGACGCGCCATTCTCGTGGAGGTGGGCGCGAAATCCCCCGCCCCGGCCGTGGAGCGGCTGCTCGCCGCGCCGCCGCGCGATTGCAGCGTCATATTGACCGCCGGCATGTTGCGGCGCGACGCGCCGCTGCGGCGCATCGTCGAGAACGCCAAACAGGGCGCGGCGATCGAATGCTATCCCGACGCCGAACAGGACTTGCATGCCTTAATCGACGCCGCCCTGCACGAGGCCGGGCTCTCCGTCAGCCCGGAGGCGCGCAACCTGCTGCAATCGGCGCTCGGCGAAGACCGGCTGATGAGCAGGGCGGAATTGTCGAAGCTCCTGCTTTACATGCACGGCAAGGAGAAGGTTGAAGCTTGCGATGTCGAGGCCATCGTCGCCCATGCTTCCAATATCGCCGCCGCTCAATTGGCGCTCGACGCTTTCTCGGGGGAGGCGAGCGCCGCCGGCGCCGAACTCGATCATGTCGTCGCAAGCGGCGGCGACGGCTCGCAATTGCTCGCCGCGGCGCTGCGCTACGCTTTGGCGCTGCATCGCGCCCGCCTTGTCGCCGATCGCGAGGGCCGGCTTGACGCGGGCGTCGCCGCGCTGACGCGCAGCGGCTGGGGTTTTGGGCGCCGGACCATGCTCGAGCGCCATTTGCAGAGCTGGTCCGCGACCAAGATCGAGGGGCTGTTCGATAATTTGCGCGCGGCGCAGCTGCGCGCGCGAGCCAATTCGGCAGTCGCCGAGATGGAAGCGGGCCGCGCGCTGCTCCGCATCGCGGCCGCGGCAGGACGAAGGTAGCGCGTGCGAGCCTGAAGGCTCGCGGTCCAGCGCTCCACGGACCGCGCCCCTTCAGGCGCGCACAGCTTGCTCACGCCGCCGCCAGGCTTGCGAACAGGGCGCGTCCGTCGGTTCCGCCGACCAACGGATCGATGAAGTTTTCCGGATGCGGCATGAGGCCGAGCACGTTGTAACGCTCGGAATAAATCCCGGCGATGTCGTTGCGCGAGCCGTTGGGATTGGCGACGCCGCCGACGCGTCCTTTAGCGTCGCAATAGCGGAAGGCGACGCGCCCCTCGCCCTCCAAGCGCTCGATCGTTGCTTCGTCGGCCTCGTAATTGCCCTCGCCATGGGCGATCGCGACCTTGATCGCCTGCCCCTTGGCGTAGCCGCTGGTAAAGCTGGTGTCGGCGCGCTCGACGCGCACATGCTGCGTCCGGCACACAAAACGCAGGTTGGCGTTGCGCATCAGCACGCCCGGCAACAGCCCGCTCTCGCATAAAATCTGGAAGCCGTTGCACACGCCGAGCACCAGGCCGCCGCCCGCAGCAAAGGCGCGCACCGCGTCCATGATCGGGGCGCGGCCGGCGATGGCGCCGCAACGCAGATAGTCGCCGTAGCTGAACCCGCCCGGCAGCACGACAAGGTCGGTCCCGGCAGGGAGATCATGGTCGTTGGACCAGATCATGTCGGGAGCGCGGCCATTGGCTTGGCGCAAGGCGCGCGCCATGTCGCGCTCGCGATTGGAGCCGGGAAAGACGATGACGGCGGCTTTCATCAAAAGCGCTCCAGTCTAGTGGCCTGCTTCAGCCTGATTGGAAGGGTCGGCGGTCATGCACCGCCCCCTCCCTGTCCCTCCCCCGCGTTCCGCGGGAGAGGGGACCCTAACGATCTACGTTGGCGACCTCTCGATGACACGTCGAGTCTCCTCCCTCTCCCGCGGAACGCGGGGGAGGGACAGGGAGGGGGAACGCAACCTTTCAAATTCAATGACGCGGGGCGCCTAAATTTCGATGCTGAAATTCTCGATGACGGTATTGGCCAAGAGTTTCTCGCAAGCCGTTTGCAATCGCGCCTTCGCCCCGGCCGCGTCGGCGCCCTCGAGTGCGATGTCGAAGACCTTGCCCTGCCGCACGCTGGCGACGCCTTCGACGCCGAGCGAACGCAGCGCCCCCTCGATGGCCTTGCCTTGCGGGTCGAGGATGCCGTTCTTCAAGGTGACGATGACGCGGGCTTGCATGGCGGTTCCGGGATCGAGACTGTCCGGCCACGGTTAGCGGGCCTTTGGGCCAAGCGCAAGCGATCGCGTGACCGCCCTTCCAATTGCCACGCCGAAGACTTAAATTCCGACCTCGCCTTGCGGGCGCCGTTCGAACGGATGGACGCGCGATTTTTCGATGGAGATCACGATGATGTTCCTTTCGCGTTGGCGTTTTTTCGTCGTCGTTGCTTTTCTGGGCCTTTCCGTTTCAGGCTGCGGCTACAACACGATCCCCACGCTGGAGGAAGGCGCCAAGGCCAGGTGGGCCGAAGTGCAGGCGCAATATCAGCGCCGCGCCGATCTCATCCCCAACCTCGTCGCCACCGTGCAGGGTTACGCCAAGCAGGAAAAGGAGGTGCTCACCTCCGTCGCCGAGGCGCGCGCCAAGGCGACGCAGATCAGGATCGACGCCTCGCAGCTCACCGACCCCGAAAAAGTCAAGCAGTTCCAAGAGGCGCAGGCGCAGCTCTCGGGCGCGCTGGGGCGGCTTTTGGCGGTCAGCGAGGCCTATCCGGATTTAAAGTCGAATGCCAATTTCCTAGCCTTGCAATCGCAGCTCGAGGGAACCGAAAACCGCATCAATGTGGCGCGGCGCGATTACATCGAGGCGGCGCGCGACTACAATCTGGCGCTGCGCACCTTCCCGACGCTCGTTTGGGCGAAGACTTTGTTCGCAGACGCCAAGCCGATGGCCGAATTTACGGCGAGCGACGCCGCGCAGAGCGCGCCGCAGGTGAAGTTTTAAGCGCGCGGAGCATCGCGGCATGACGCGCCGTCGCAATCTGATCCATCAGCGCGTCATGGCCGGACTTGTTCCGGCCATCCACGCCAGGCAGCCGCGCCCGACGGCGTGGATGCCCGCGACAAGCGCGGGCATGACGAGCAAACGCTTGGCGCTCTTGATTATCTTTTGCCTTTTTTCCACCTTCGCGCTCGCCGCCTTCACCTTCCCCGCGCTCTCGGGGCGGGTCGTCGATCAGGCGAACATCGTCGCGGTAAAAACGCGCGACGCGATCGAGACGAAGGCGAAAGACCTCGAAGACAAATCCGGCATTCAGCTCGTCGTCGCGACCGTGCGCTCGCTCGAGGGCTCGGATATCGAAACCTACGCCAACGGCCTGTTTCGCGCCTGGAAGCTCGGCGAGGCGAAGAAGAACAATGGCGTTTTGTTTCTCGTCGCCCCCAACGAGCGCAAGATGCGCATCGAGGTCGGCTATGGGCTCGAGGACGCGCTGACCGACGCTCTGTCGAAGGTCATCATCGCGACGACCGTGACGCCGCGCTTCAAGGCCGGCGATTTCGGCGGCGGCGTCGAGCGCGGCGTCGACGCCATCGTCGAAGTGCTGAGCGGCGACGCCGGCGAATGGCAGAAACGCGTCGAAGTCCGCGCCGAGGATCAGGATACGCTGTTCGACTAGTCGGTTCCCTTCATCGTCCTGGCGCTGTTCTTCTTCATCCTCACGTCGATGTTGCGTAATGCGCGGCAGGCGCGGCGGGGGCTGGGGCGGGACTCCGGCGATTCTTGGGGCCGTGGCTCCTCTTGGGGCGGCGGTTCGTCCTGGGGCGGCGGCGGGGGTGGCGGATTTTCGGGCGGCGGCGGCTCGTCGGGGGGCGGCGGCGCTTCGGGGGACTGGTGATGGAGATCACACGCGAGGATCACGCACGCATTGCGCAGGCGATCAAAGCCGCCGAACAATGCACGGCCGGCGAAATCGTCTGCGTGCTGGCGCGGCGCTCCTCCGATTATTCCTATGTGCCGACGCTGTGGGCGGCGTTCGCGGCGCTCACTGCGCCATGGCCGCTCATTGTCTTCACCCAGCTCGGCGTGCGCACGATCTTCGCCATTCAAATCGGCGTCTTCATCATCGCCGCCCTGGCGTTTTCCTGGCCGCCGCTGCGTCTCGCGCTGACGCCGCGCGCGGTCAAACGCGCCAGGGCGCACCGCGAAGCGCTCGAGCAATTTTTCACGCGGGGCGTGGCGCGAACCAAGGACCGCGCCGGCGTGCTGATTTTCGTTTCGCTCGCCGAGCGCTATGCGCGCATCATTGCCGATGAGGGCGTCGCCGCCAAGATAAGCAACGAGGAATGGCGCAAGGCGCTCGATCTGCTGCGGGCCCACATGCGCGACGGGCGCATCGCCGACGGCTTCATCGCCGCAATCGACGAATGCGCGCGCATCTTGTCGGCGCATGTCCCGCCGGGCGGCAGGCGCGAGCTGCCGGATCGGATTTATGTGATGTGAGAGGGAGGCGACCGACGGCCTCTTCGAGGATTTGTCATGATTGCGGCACGTACCAATATTTGGTATAAGCCTGAGGAGGCTCACGATGATGGCTAAGAACACATCCTTCGTGATCGGCGACCACTTCGCGTCGTTCGTCGAAGCGCAAGTCGCCGCGGGACGCTATGGCTCGGCCAGCGATGTCGTCCGCGCCGGCCTTCGTCTGTTGGAAGAACAAGAGACAAAGCTCGAAGCGCTCCGCGCGGCCCTTACCGAGGGCGAGACGAGCGGCGCTTCGACGCCCTTCGATTTCGAGGCTTTCATCGCTCGCAAGCGCGCCGCCCACGCGCCTCGTCCATGAGGCGCTACACACTCACCCCGCGGGCGCAATCCGACATCGAAGACATTTGGGACTACACGGCTTCGCGTTGGGGCGCCGAGCAGGCGGAGACCTATACTCGCCAGATCAAGGCGGCGATCGAGATCGTCGCCGCCGATCCTCGTCGCGGCCGCGCCTGCGACGAGGTGCGCGCCGGCTATCGAAAATACCCGGCCGGTTCGCACGCGCTTTTTTATCGAACGACGCCGGACGGCGTCGACATCGTGCGCATCCTGCACCAGCGCATGGACTTCGAGCGTCATCTGTGACGATGAGCGTTTCAGGCGCCACCCCAGGCCCCTCATCCTAACCTTCTCCCCGTAAACGGGGAGAAGGGACC
>JACOUB010000003.1 GCA_016178015.1 Methylocystis sp.
TCCGAAATCGAAATTGGGGGCTCGCATTGGCCGCCTGGCCGACCAGGATATGGTGCGCCTCACCCGCGCCATTGTCGTGTTTCTCGGTCTTGCGAGCTGAGCTTTGGCCTGCCTGCGCCAGGGAAGGCGGGCGCCATTTCATAACGATCGGTGGGGTGTTTGGGCATCCGGGGTACGCCACGTATGATCATGGCTTATACCGAAGCATCGGGCTGTTCTGAGCGGCTACGCAGCAGGTCAGGCGGCCGAGAAGGTTTCGAAATCGAATTACCCTTCCGATCGGCCCGACGCTTGCACCCGCTCCCACCAGTCCTCCAGCGCCGCATGGTCGGCGCGCACGAATTCGGCGAGTGGGCCGGCAAATTCGCGCCATTCGTCGCGATAATGCGGCGACACCGCCGTGACGACCGGAACCTTTGCGGTTATTGCGGCGCGGAAAGCGTCGATGAGGCCGCCGCGCGCCGCCTCTTGCTTGCTGAATTTGCTGATGACGACCAAGTCGACCCCGCTCGCCAGCGCGCCTTCGATTGCGGCGCAGGCGCGGGCCAATTCGCGCGTATCGAGGTTGCAGGCCGCCGAGCCGGGCCCGAGATCCTGCGAGATTTGGTAGAGCGCGCCGCTCGCTGGCTCGCGCAGCACGATGCGCTCGCGTCCGGTCGCTGCGTCGCGCCGGCGCGCCTGCGTGACGCCGGCGACGCGCCAGCCGCCTTGCGCCAATTCTGACGCAAAATTGTCGAGCAGCTCCTGAATCGCCGGATTCTCTTCGCTCCGCAGAGCGGCGATGCGCGGATGGGGACGAGGCGGTTCCATGGCGGTTCGACCGAATCCTTTCTAAAAGATCGCGCTTGCCGCCAATTTTGCTGTCGCACCTCGGCGAATTTCTCGCTACTCTATCGTCAAGAATCGCGCGCCGTGAGATTGGCGGTCGCCGACGGCGGCGAAGTTTGATCTTGGAGGCTCGCGCCTCTTGTCATTTTGCCCTCGTCGCCCGATTTGATATAGCGCAGTTTACCGACCTGACGTGAACATCCGTGAGCGATGAACGGGGTAAGACATCGCTTCCAAGCGCCTCGCACGCTGGCGCCGTGGAGGCGTTCCTAGAGAGGGCTCGGCGCCTCCCCGGGCCTGTGGAAGGGGCCTCGCGAGGGCGTCTTGTGTTCGCCCTCGACGCCACCATGAGTCGTCAACCGACCTGGGATTTCGCGCAGTCGATCCAGGGCGAGATGTTCGAAACGACGGCGGCGCTGGGCGGGCTCGACGTGCAACTCGTCTATTTTCGCGGCTTTGGCGAATGCGGGACGTCGGGTTTCGTGAGCGGTGGGCGCGGCCTCGCCGCGCTCATGGACAAGATTTCCTGTCGGGGCGGACGCACGCAAATCGCCAAGGTTCTCCGTCATGTGCTCAGCGAAGCCAAGCGAGCGCGCATCGGCGCTCTCGTCTTTGTCGGCGACGCGATGGAGGAAAACGCCGATCATCTCTGCGCGCTGGCCGGTCAGCTCGGCCTGCTCGGGGTTAAGGCTTTCATGTTTCAGGAAGGGGCGGACGCCGCCGCCGCCGGCGCTTTCCGTGAGATCGCCCGATTGACGGGCGGCGCTTACGCTGCGTTCGACGCCGGCGCGGCAAGCAAGCTTGCCAAACTTCTCGCGGCGGCGGCTGCTTACGCCGCGGGTGGGCGTCTCGAGCTTGAGCGACGGGCCGGCGAGGGCGAAAGCGCGGCTCGCTTGCTTTTGTCGCAGATGGGATGAGGAGCGGCCTTAATGCCCATTCTCATTGGGTTCTTGGTCTTGGTGCTGACGCTTTACGCGCTGCAGGCCTATACGCGAGCGTCGCCGGCGGCGCTGGCGCTGCTCGTCAAGCGCGTGGGCGGCCTCGGCTCGTTCGGCGCGGGAGCGTTCTTGCTTCTGCGCGGACGCATCGACCTTGGACTGATGCTCGGCGCGTTTGGACTTTGGCTGCTGGGGTTTTTCAGCCTTCCCATGAAGGGCTTCCGGGGGATGGGCGGCGGCGCTCCGGCGGGCGGCGTGTCGCATGTGCGCTCCGCAATGATCGAGATGGAGCTCGATCACGCGAGCGGCGCCATCCGCGGCACCGTCCTCGCGGGACGCAACGAAGGCAAGGCGCTTGACGCTCTGACGCGGACCGATCTGATGGACGTTTACCGCAGCTGCCGGCGCAACGACCCGGACGGCGCCCGACTGTTAGAGGTTTATCTGGACCGCCGGTTTTCCGGATGGCGTCAGGCAGGAAATGGTCAAGGAAATGCGGGGAGCGCCGGCTCTGGCGGCGCCGGACCAGCGCGCCGCGCGGGGTCGATTTCCGAGGATGAGGCTTATGAAATTTTGGGCCTCAAGAAGGGGGCGGCGCGCCAGGACATCGCGCGGGCGCATCGTGATCTGATGAAGAAGCTTCATCCCGATCATGGCGGGACCACGGACTTGGCGGCGAGGGTGAACGAAGCCAAGGACGTCTTGTTGCGTCGTCATCATTAGAAAACTCCAGAACTCCTGACTCAAACAGCACGAAACGCGGTCATTGTGGCGGCCGGCCGTCGCGACGGGCGTCCACGCCGTCGGTGAACTCAATTCCTGATGGCGAAGCATGCGAAGCCGGAACGCTTGAGCGTTCGGCACGCCGATTCGGCGCTTTTCGCCTCGAGACCGGCGAAGCGGGCGCGATACAAGGTCTCCTTGCCCTTCTGAACCTTTTCGGTAAAAGCCGTGGCGCTCGCCGGCACGCCATGGGCTTGGCTGCGCGCCAGCGCCAGCAGTTGGTTGGCCTTGTCGACGGTCTCGCTCGCGCCGATCTGGATCATCCAGCCGGCGCGCGCCGGCCGCGCATCCGCGCCGTTGTCGGACTTGCCGATCTTGGAGACCACCGTGCGATCGACGTCGCCGCCGTTCGCCCGGCGCACCGCGGACGGCGTCGCGCCGGTCGGCGCTCGGGCCCTGCGGCCGCCGGCGCGCGAGGTCGAGCCATCGGCGGCGCTGATGCGGCCGCTAATGGAAAAAAACCGGCTCTTGCGTTCGGCCGGCTGTTCCGCGCGCCTTTGACCGCCCGGAACGAAGGCCGGCCGCGCTTTTTCGAGACGCTCGGGCAGGGGAAGGAAGGCGGGCGCAACTGGCCTGGACTCGGCCGGAACAAGCGGCGCGCCGGCGGCGCGCGCTGCATCATGGCGAGCCGGTTCTCGGGGCGTCGGTTCTTGGGGCGCCTCTTCTTTCTGGGCGCTCGACCTGGCTGCGCCGGCGGCCGGCTCGGGCGTGTCCGCGGCGGCGATCGCCCCCGCGGTCGGGATCGTGGCGGCGTCATTGATGTGCTCGGCGATGAGGCCGGCCATGATGCGGTCGCGCGTCGCCGCGGTGCGGCCGCCGAGCACGACGGCGATGAGATGGCGTTTGCCGCGCCTTACCGATGTCAGGAGGTTGAAGCCGGAGGCGCGCGTGTAGCCGGTCTTGATTCCGTCGACGCCGTCGATTCGACCGAGCAAATGATTGTGATTGCGATGCACCGCCCCTCGGTAAGCGAAACTATGCGTCGAGAAGTAGCGGTAATAACGCGGAAAACGATCTTGAATGGCGGTCCCGAGCACGGCGAGATCACGAGCGGTGGTGATCTGCGCGTCATTGGGGAGGCCGGAGGCGTTGGCGTAATGCGTGTGGCTCATGCCGAGCGCATGCGCCTTGCGGGTCATCATTTCTGCGAAGCTGTCTTCGTCGCCGCCGATGTTCTCGGCGATCGCCGCGGCGATGTCATTGGCGGACTTGGTGACCACCGCCTTGACGGCGTTCTCGACATCGATGGTCGCGCCGGGTTTAAGACCGAGCTTGGAAGGGGCCTGCGCCGCCGCATGAGCGGAGATCGTGAGCGGCGAGTCGAGACGGAGGTTGCCGTTTTCGAGCTGTTCGAACAGCAGATAGAGAGTCATCACCTTGGTGATGGAAGCCGGGTGGCGCAATTCGTGTTCGTTGCGTGCGAACAGCGTGCGGCCGCCGCCGTCGACTACGATCGCCGCGAAGCCGGGGTTGCCGCCGGTTACGCCGCCGTCGTGCACGCCGCGCCCGCGTGCGAAAAAGCGATGTCCGCGCCGAACATGCGCATGGCGATACGCATGGTGGTAAACCCCATGGCGGTGATGAGAGTGATGATAAAACACATAGCGGTGATGGCCGTGCCGCCGCGCTTCTGCCGGAATCGAGGACAGAACCGTCATCGCGAAGGCGAGCGAGAGGCACCAAACTGCTAACTTCCAATGACTTACGCGAACTTTGCTCTGCGCCATGCCGCTCGTCCCGTGTGACCACCCACGTCTTTCGATCGCCTGCTTTGCTCGAGCGTCACCGAGACGACACATGTGTCCATATTAGGGAGGGCGCGGTTACTTAGCCGTTAAACCGGACAAATTTTCCGTTTCTCATTTTGCGACGCAACAATCCGGTTGACTTTTCGTTGTGCGCTGCATATAAATGACTCCGTCAACAGAGAGCGCATATCGGGCCGCCCGGGGGCGGCGCTTTTGGTGGGGTGCGCCCAATCGACGAGGATGAACCAATGGTCGCCAATTTCGACAACTTGCAGCAGCTCGGCAAAGAGCAATTCGAGGCGGTTTCCGCGGCTGCGGCCGCGGTCACCAAGGGGTGGCAGAGCATTGCCGCCGAGACCACGGACTATTCGAAGAAGTCGTTCGAGAAGAGCCGCGTGCTGGCCGAAAAGCTGATCGCCGTCAAGAAGCTCGACGAAGCCATCCAGCTGCAATCGGATTTCGCCAAGTCCGCCTACGAGGATTTTCTGGCGGAGGCCACCAAGATCGGCGAACTCTATTCAAACCTCGCCAAGGACGCCTACAAGCCGGTCGAAACCGCCGCCTCGAAGGTCTACGCTTCAGCCGAGTAACCGGCGGCAAAGGGCGCGACCCGCTCTCTCTCCCAATGATCCTCTCGAGGCGGCGCGTCGCCGCCTCCTCTCCCCGCTTGCAGGGGAGAGCGGCGCTTCCGCCGGGTTCTTATTTTTAAGTCAATTCGTTGCCAAGTTTGCGGCGCATCGCGTCGCTTGTAAGCCGGCGCCGGACGAGAAATGGAATTGCCGGCGGCCCGATCGTCAGATACCAAATCTCTGCGTCGCAAAAGCCAGCGAAACACGTATCCGTCGGTAGCATGAACGGCCGCCAGGCGGTATTGCGTAGTGTCGCAAGGAAGCCCGCATGAGCGCGATCCGTGAGGTAGGCTTCGTTCATTTGCATGTCCACACCGCCTTCTCGCTGCGCGAAGGGGCGCTGACGCTGGCGCGTCTCATCGAATTGGCCGCCAAGGACGCGATGCCGGCGCTGGCCGTGACCGACACCAACAATCTGTTCGGCGCCCTCGAATTCTCCGAAAAAGCCGCCAAAGCCGGCGTTCAGCCTATCCCCGGGGTGCAGCTTGCCGTCGATTTCGGCGATGGACGCGTCAATGGGATAAACCCCATCGGCGACGACAGCCGGGCGAATCTGGTGTTGCTCGCCAAGTCGGAGACCGGCTACCGCCATCTGATGCGGCTCGCCTCGCGCGCTTATCTGGCGCTGGAGTCGGGCGGAACGCCGCACGTCACGCTAGTCGATCTCGAAAACAACGCCGGCGACATCATCGCGCTGACCGGCGGCCCCGACGGCGCGCTCGATGGCGCCTTGGCGCGCGGCAGGCCCGAGCAAGCGCGCCAGCGCCTCGACGCTTTGCAACGAGTGTTCGGCGATCGGCTCTACATCGAGATGCAGCGTCACGGCTTGGCGCAAGAGCGCGACGCTGAGGCGCAATTGCTCGATCTCGCTTATCGGCGCTCGCTGCCGCTGGTCGCCGCCAACGAGCCGTTTTTTGCCTCGGCCGGCGATTTCGAGGCGCATGACGCGCTGCTTTGCATTGCCGAGGGAACGGTGACAAGCGCCGCCGAACGGCGCCGACTGACGCAGCAGCACTACTTTAAGACCAGAGACGAAATGCTTGTATTGTTTGCTGATCTTCCGGAAGCGACCGCGGCTTCGGTGGAGATTGCGCAGCGCTGCTGTTTCCGGCCGATGACCCGCAAACCGATCATGCCGCGCTTCATTGCCGCAAGCGAGCGAGACGGCGCCGGCGCGGCCGTCCGCGTCGCGGAGCTCGAGGCAAAAGAACTGCGTCGCCAAGCCGAGCAGGGCCTTGCGGCGCGGCTCGAGGCGCATCCGCCGGCGGCGGGCTTCGACCTTCAGGCCTATCGGGCGCGTCTCGCCTTCGAGCTTGAGGTGATCGAGAAGATGCGCTTTTCCGGCTACTTCCTGATCGTCGCGGACTTCATAAGATTCGCCAAGTCGAAAGGCATTCCGGTGGGCCCGGGACGTGGCTCCGGCGCCGGATCCTTGGTCGCCTATGCGCTCACCATCACCGATCTCGATCCCCTGCGTTTCGGCCTGTTCTTCGAGCGTTTCCTTAACCCGGAACGCACGTCGATGCCCGATTTCGACGTCGATTTCTGCCAGACCCGGCGCGGCGAGGTCATCGATTACGTGCGCGCCCGCTATGGCGAGGACCGCGTCGCGCAAATCATCACGTTCGGTTCGTTCCTGGCGCGGGGCGTGTTGCGCAGCGTCGGCAGGGTCTTGGAAATGCCGCTCGGGCAGGTGGACCGGCTCGCCAAACTGGTGCCGCAGAATCCGGGCAAACCCATTACCCTCGCGGAGGCGCTCGCCGCCGAGCCGCGCCTGCGCGAAGCCGCCGCCGAGGACCCGCGCGTCGCGCGCCTGTTCAAGGTGGCCGGCGCGCTGGAAGGGCTCTATTCCAACGCCTCGACGCATGCGGCGGGCATCGTCATCGCCGACCGACCGCTCGAGGAACTGGCGCCGCTTTACCGCGATCCCAAATCCGATATGCCGGTGACCCAATTCAACATGAAATGGGCGGAGGAGGCCGGCCTCGTCAAATTCGACTTTCTGGGCTTGAAGACGCTCACCGTCATTGCCGCCTGCGTCGAACTCCTGGCGCAGCGGGGCATAAAGCTCGACCCTTCGACCATTCCGCTCGACGACGCCGCGACCTTCGAGATTCTGCGGCGCGGCGAAACGATCGGCATGTTCCAGGTGGAAAGCTCTGGGATGAAGAAGGCGCTCGTCGACATGCGCCCCGACCGTTTTGAAGTCCTCATCGCGCTGGTGGCGCTCTACCGGCCGGGGCCGATGGCCAACATCCCGGTCTATTGCGCCCGCAAGCTGGGCGACGAGGCGATCGAATACGCCCATCCGGCGCTGGAGCCGATCCTCAAAGAAACCTTCGGCGTCATCACCTATCAGGAGCAGGTCCAGCAGATCGCCCGCGATCTCGCCGGTTACAGCCTGGGGCAGGCGGACATTCTCCGCCGCGCCATGGGCAAGAAGATAAGAGCGCAAATGAACGCCGAGCGCGAGCGTTTCGTCGCCGGCGCGACTGAGCGCGGCGTCGCCCGCGACACGGCCGAAAACATTTTCGATCTGTGCGCCAAGTTCGCCGAATACGGCTTCAACAAGTCGCATTCCGCGCCTTACGCTTTCATCACCTATCAGACGGCCTATCTGAAGGCGCATTACCCGGTCGAGTTCCTCGCCGCCTCCATGACGCTCGACAAGGGCGACACCGACAAGCTCGCCGAGTTCCGCAACGAGGCGCGGCGCATGGGGATAGCCGTCGAGCCGCCGTCGGTGCGGCGTTCCGGCGTTGATTTCGAGGTCGCCGCGAACGCCGACGGTAAGCTCGCGATCCGCTATGCGCTGTCGGCGGTGAAGGGGGTGGGCGAGGGGCAGGCGGCGGCGATCGTCAAGGCGCGCGGTCGAGCGCCATTCTCGAGCCTTGCCGATTTCGCGCGCCGTCTCAGTCCGCACGAGGTTAACAAGAAGGTTCTGGAAAATCTCGCCTGTTGCGGCGCCTTCGACGCGCTCGAACCAAATCGCGCCCGCGTTTTCGCGGCGACAGAAACCATTCTCGCGTGCGCCAACCGCTGCGCGGAAGATCGGCAAGTCGGCCAGACGGCTCTGTTTGGCCAGGGGGAGGGGGGCGATTTCGAGCTTCCCAAATGTCAGCCGTGGTCGGCGTCCGAGCTGCTGCGCCGCGAGTTCGAGGCGGCGGGCTTGTTCCTCTCCGGGCATCCGCTCGACGCCTATGCGGGCATTCTTGAAAGGCTGCGCGTCTCCAGTTGGGCGCAGTTCGTTTTCGCGGTCAAGCGCGGCGCCTCGGCCGGGCGCCTGGCGGCGGTCGTTCTCGACCGAACCGAGCGACGCACCAAGTCCGGGGCCAAGATGGCCATCGTGCAGCTTTCCGATCAAAGCGGCCAATTCGAAGCCGTGGTGTTTCAGGAAGGCCTCGCCCAGTACCGCGACCTGCTTGAAAAGGGCGCCGCTGTCTTGGCGACGCTCGCCGCTGCTGTCGAAGGCGAGGAGGTGCGCGCGCGCATCGTCGCCGTCGAGCCGCTGGCCGCCGCCGCGGCGCGCGCGCAGAAAGGCCTGCGCATTTTCCTCAAGGACGATCGTCCCCTCGACGGGATCAAAAACAAGATCGCCGGCAAGGGCGACGGCGAAATCTCATTGGTGCTGATGCTCGGAAAAGCGACCGAAGAGGTCGAGATCAAGCTTCCCGGGGGCTACAAGGTTTCCACAGAGGTCGCCGGCGCGCTGAAGGCGCTTCCCGGCGTGGTCGCCGTGGAGCATGTTTAAGAGGAGGGGTAAGGTTCATGATGCGATACTTTAACTGATTTATATATCTAGATGATAATCAATATTTATTTCAGATGTCTATAAATCGAATCGATCGCAGACTCCACGACTCTTGGAAGATCAGGCCCTATCATACGACCTCGAGTGAGCAGCGCCGACGCCGCCACGCGGCGGCCATGAGGAAACAGTTATGAACGAACCGCTCGGCGTCTTGGGGACGCCCCATCTCGGATTTTTGGCCCTCGTCATCATCGGTGGATTGGCCGGTTGGATCGCCGGCAAGATCACCGGCGAGCGCCACTGGCTGTTCACCAACATCCTCATCGGCGTGGCCGGATCGTGGCTCGGCTCGCAGCTCGCCGACGTTCTGGGGATCGCCGTGCGCGGTTCGCTGGGGCATTTCGTCGCCGCCCTGGCGGGGTCGATCCTGATCATCTTCGGCTGGCAGAGGCTTCATCCCAAACCAGGGCAGGGCAATTTCCTGTAACGCAGGCGCGCCGCATTGTCCGCGGCGGGCAAGACGCATAGATGAATAAAACATGGCCGTCGTCCTCGATATCTTGAATGAGGACCCCCGCAAGGGGGCGGAGGGGCCTTCGCTTGCCGCGCGCCACCCCGAAAAGGCGCATCGGCCGGATGCCCCGGTCCTGCGCAAGCCGCCCTGGATCAGGGTGAAGGCCCCGGGCTCCGCCGCCTGGCGCGAGACCAGCGCGATGTTGCGCGAGGGCGGGTTGACCACCGTCTGCCAGGAGGCCGCCTGTCCCAATATCGGCGAATGCTGGGAGCGGAAGCATGCGACCTTCATGCTGATGGGCGACATTTGCACGCGGGCCTGCGCCTTCTGCAATGTCGCCACCGGCAGGCCGGCGCCGCTCGATCCGAGCGAGCCGGAGCGCGTCGCGCAGGCGACGGCGAAACTCGGGCTGTCGCATGTCGTCGTCACCTCCGTCGATCGCGACGACTTGGAAGACGGCGGCGCGCGTCATTTCGCCCAGACGATTGTCGCGATAAGGGCCGCGTGTCCGGCGACGACGATTGAAGTTCTGACCCCCGATTTCCTGCGCAAGAAAGGGGCGGTGGAAATTGTGGTCGCGGCCCGCCCGGACGTGTTCAACCACAACCTGGAGACCGTCCCCTCGCTCTATGTCACCGTGCGGCCGGGAGCGCGCTATTTCCACTCCTTGCGTCTGTTGCAGCGCGTGAAAGAACTCGACCCCGCGATGTTCACCAAGTCCGGCATCATGGTGGGACTGGGCGAAACCCGCAACGAAATCATGCAAGTGATGGACGACATGCGCTCGGCGGAGGTGGATTTTTTGACCATCGGCCAGTATTTGCAGCCGACCCGCAAGCACCACGCGGTCGCGCGTTTCGTGACGCCCGATGAATTCGAGGCTTTTAAGACGATCGCCTACGCCAAAGGCTTTCTGATGGCGTCGGCCTCGCCCTTGACCCGCTCCTCCCACCACGCCGGCGAGGATTTCGCCAAGCTGCGGGAGAGGCGGAGGGGCCAATTGGTCGACATGGACTGATCCAACGTTTCAGAATGGGCGCTCACCTTCTCCCGCTTGCGGGAGAAGGTGGCCCTCGCGTCAGCGAGGGTCGGATGAGGGCCGGCGCCATTCGTGCGAATCGCGGCGGCCCTCACCCGACCCGGCTTCGCCGGGCCACCCTCTCCCGCAAGCGGGAGAGGGATTCGCCCCCCGCTTTCCCGCCAGCCGAAACCACGCTAGACCGGCGCTATGTCTTCCGCTTCGTCTTCACGTCCCGCTTTCATGATCACCACCGCCATCCCTTACGCGAATGGCGCGCCGCATATCGGCCACGCCTATGAGCGCATCGCGACCGACGCCATCGCGCGGTTCAAGCGGCTCGACGGGTTCGATGTGCTGTTTGTCACCGGCATGGACGAGCACGGCCAGAAGATGCAGCGCACGGCCGCGCGCGAGGGCCTGACGCCACAGGCGCTCGCCGACCGCACCGCCGCGCAATTCGAGCATATGGGCGAGGTCCTCAACGCCAGGGCCGACGACATCGTGCGCACCACCTCGGCGCGCCACAAGGCGGCCGCCCAGGAACTCTGGCGGCGCATGGCGGCAAACGGCGACATCTATCTGTCCAAATATTCCGGCTGGTATTCGGTGCGCGACGAAGCCTATTACGATAAGGGCGAGATCGCCGAGCGCAACGGCGAAAAGTTCGCGTCGACCGGCGCGCCGGTCGAGTGGGTGGAGGAGGAGAGCTGGTTCTTTCGGCTCTCGGCTTACGCCGAACGGCTGCTCGCCCATTACGAGGCGCATCCCGAGTTCGTCACGCCAGAAGCATACAAGAACGAGATCGCCGCCTTCGTGCGGCGCGGGCTCGAGGACCTGTCGATCAGCCGCACCACCTTCGATTGGGGCATTGCCGTTCCGCCTGGCCCTGAGACCAGCGCGCGCCACGTGATGTATGTGTGGGTCGACGCGCTCACCAACTACATTACGGCGACCGGCTATCTGGGAGGAGGGGAGCGGGCGCGCTTCTGGCCGGCCGACGCCCATGTCATCGGCAAGGACATCACCCGCTTTCACGCCATCTATTGGCCGGCGTTCCTGATGTCGGCGGGCGTTCCTTTGCCCAAGCAGATCGTGGTGCACGGCTTCTTGTTCAGCCGCGGCGAGAAAATGTCGAAGTCGGTCGGCAACGTCGTCGATCCGCTCGAACTGGCGGCGCGTTATGGCGTCGATCAATTGCGTTACTTCTTCCTGCGCGAAATTCCGTTCGGGCAGGACGGCAATTATTCGCACGAGGCGATCGTCAACCGCATCAACGCCGATCTCGCCAACGATCTCGGCAACCTGGCGCAGCGTTCGCTGTCGATGATCGCCAAGAATTGCTCAGGGCAGGTTCCACGATGCGGGGAGTTGGCGGAGGCCGATCGCGCGCTTCTCGCCGACGCCGCCGGCGTTCTGCCGCGCGCCCGCGAGGCGATGGCGGACTATGCGCCCCATCTCGCCCTCGCAGAGATTTTCCGTGTCGTCTCCGAGGCCAACCGCTATTTTGCTGCGCAGGAGCCCTGGGCGAAAAAGAAGAGCGATTCTAGGCGCATGGCGACCATTCTTTATGTGACGGCTGAAACATTGCGCCGCCTCGCCATTCCCTTGCAGGCGTTCATTCCCGCGTCCGCCGCCGCGCTGCTCGATCTGCTGGCCGTTCCCGCCGGGGCGCGCGACTTCGCCCACGCCGGCGAGGCGAACGCGCTTGCCGAAGGCGCGTTGCTGCCGGCCCCGGCGCCAGTGTTTCCGAGGTTTGTGGAGGAGGAGGGCGGGGTGAGCGCGCTTTGAGCAAATATGATCGATACGATGGAATAAATATCCATTTTTATGATATTTGAATATTCTCAAAAGGAATATCCCCATGGCTCTTTACATTCGAGACGACGACGTCGACGCGCTCGCCGCCAAGGTTCAGGCGGCGACCGGCGCCCGCACCAAGACCGAGGCAGTGCGCGCCGCGTTGGAACATGAGCTGGAGCGGGTCAAGGCCGGCCAATCTTTCGATGAACGCAACGCCGAGGCCTTCGCCCTGGCCGATCGGATCGGGCCGCCAAATCCGGATTTCGACGAGAAGGCGTTCATGAACGAAATGTGGGGCGGCTGATGTACATTGACGCCTCGGCCATCATTGCGATTCTGAATCGCGAAGCGGGTTCCGAACGCCTCACGACCGCGATCGACAACGGACGCGGGAAGTTGCTCATATCGCCGCTCACCATATTCGAAGCGACCGTCGGCCTCGCCAAGGCCAGGATCGGCGACGCCGGACGCAAAACGACTCCAGCCGAACTGGAGCTCGCTTGCGCCGCCATTCGCGCGTTCATCGAAGCCAACACGCTCCGCGAAATCGACATCACCAGCGATATTGGAAAACGAGCAATCGAGGCGGCGGCGCGATATGGCAAGGCCGTCGGCCATCCGGCCGATCTGAATTTCGGCGACTGCTTCGCCTACGCCTGCGCCAAGGTCCACCACATGCCCTTGCTGTTCAAGGGCGACGACTTTTCAAAGACCGATGTCGCGCGGTGACCTGCGTACGCCGGAGAAAGAAGGCGCGCCGCTGCCGGCCCCGGCGACCGGTGTTTCCCAGGTTTGTGGAGGAGGGGAAGGAAGCCTGAGAAGCGGTTGCGCGCAAATCGCACAATTGGGATGTTGTCAGCGTATCGATGTCACCCGTAATCGTATCATGTCACTGTAATCCGTAATTACGAAAGGCTGAGCTATGAAAGCAACTCTTTTCCTCGTGTGCGCTGTATTGTTTGGCGTAACCACTTCATTTCCCTCGGAAGCGCAAGACACAGAGGCTAAAACGTTAAAAGCTATGAATAACTTGCATAGCGAGATGCTTGTTTGCATCGCGTATTATTCGATCGTCAAACAGTGTCTGGCAAAGCGCGATCCCCGCGATCCGCTTTCTGACGAGACAGAAAAAGTGATCGATCACCTTACCAGTTTCTCGACTAAAATAGGGAAAAGTATCGGCATGACCGAGGACGCCATGCTCTCAAGGCTGAAGATTCAAATAGACCTGCAGATGAGCCTTATACAAAACAATTGCGTAAACATCTCGTCGCTTCTTAGTCGTCACGGCGAGCAATGCAAGCAGGTCGTTGAAAACGGCGACTCGGTCCTTCTCGAATATATGAAACGGTAGCCGCGAGTTGAATTACGGTGGCATAACGCCGCCGCTCGCCAAGAGGCCTCATCGTCGCTCCGCCACAATTAGATGGGCCTGCGGTTGAAATCGCGCCCGCTCGCGATTAAAGTAGGCAATATCACTACAATAAAGAGCGAGCCATGGAAGAAGCCGTTTCCGCCGCCGACGCTAACCGCAAGTTTTCCGTGCTTCTGCGTGGGGTTCGCAGCGGGCGCAGCTACGTTGTGACCAGCCATGGAAGGCCCGTCGCCAGAATTATTCCCGCCGCCAAGCGCGAGGATGTGGCGAGCGGCGCGCGAGACGCGTTGTTCGCCCGGCTTGAAAAGCAGACTCTCATCGAGGCCGGGCCCTGGACCCGCGAGGAACTCTACGGGAATGATCCTTGAGGGTCGCACTGGACACCAATGTCCTCGCCTACGCCGAGGGCGTCAACGGCGCCCGGCGACGCGACTTCATCCTCGACATGCTTCGAGGACTGCCGCAGGAGACGATCGTTGTTCCGGCGCAGGTTCTCGGCGAGCTTTTCAACGTCCTCGTGCGCAAGGCTGGAAAATCGCGAAGCGAGGCTCGCGACGCATTGTTGAGTTGGCGAGACGCTTTTGCCGTTGCCGAGACTTCGCCCGAGGTCGTACTGGCGGCGTTCGATTTGGCGACGGATCATCGGCTCGGAATTTGGGATGCCGTCGTTTTGTCGGCCGCTTCGCACGCCGGTTGCCGCCTGCTCTTGTCCGAAGACCTGCATGAAGGGTTTACCTGGGGAGGCGTCACCGTCGTCAACCCGTTCGCTTCGCGCCGCCATCCGCTCTTGGATGCTCTGTTGAAAGACGATCCCGAATGATTGCTTGGCGGGGCGCCTTGCGGAACATAGCCTCGCAGCAAACGAGAGTTGCTCCAAATCGAGGTTTCCAAGACAACCCGCCAAAGACCGCCCATGCTCATCGACACCCACTGCCATCTTGATTTCCCGGACTTCGCCGCGGAGCTCGACCAGGTCGTCGCCAGGGCGAGGGCCGCCGGCGTTGCGCGCATGATCGCCATTTCGACCCGCGTGACGCAATTTCCTGCGGTGCGCGCCATCGCCGAGCGTTACGAGGACGTCTTCTGCACGGTCGGCGCGCATCCCCACCACGTCCATGAGGAGCCGGAGGCGAGCGTCGCCGAACTGGTGGCGCTGGCCAGCCATCCCAAATGCGTGGGGCTAGGCGAGGCGGGGCTCGACTACCACTATGATCGGGCGCCGCGCGACGTGGCGGCGCGCGTGTTCCGCACCCATATCGCGGCGGCGCGCGCCAGCAAGCTCCCGCTCGTCATCCATACCCGCGACGCCGACGCCGATTGCGCCGCCATCCTGCAGGAGGAAATGGGGAAGGGGGCCTTCAAGGCCGTGCTGCATTGCTTCACCGGCTCGCGCGCGCTGGCGGAGACGGCGCTTGCGCTCGGCCTCTATATTTCCTTTTCCGGCGTCGTGACCTTCAAGAATTCGAAAGCGCTGCGCGAGATCGCCGGCGACGTTCCGCTGGCGCGGATGCTGGTCGAAACCGACGCGCCTTTCCTCGCCCCGACGCCGCATCGCGGCAAGCGCAACGAGCCGGCCTTCGTCGCCGACACGGCGCGGGCGCTGGCCGAAATCAAAGGCGTTTCGTATGACGAGATCGCCGGCGCGACGACCGCCAATGCGCTGGCGCTGTTTAACAAGATGGGGCCGCTTGCGGCCGAGGGACGCTCCGCCGCATGAGTCTGACGGTCACGATTCTGGGCTGCGGCTCGTCGGGCGGCGTGCCGCGCGTCGGCCAGGGCTGGGGCGCCTGCGATCCGGCCAACCCCAAGAACCGGCGCCGGCGCTGCTCCATCCTGGCGTCGCGCCGCAACGGCGCGGGACAGACCAACGTGCTGATCGACACCTCGCCGGACCTGCGCGAGCAATTGCTCGACGCCGAAGTAGCCCATCTCGACGCCATTCTCTATACGCATCCGCACGCCGATCACACCCACGGCGTCGACGACGTGCGCGGGCTGGCGATCGCCGGCAAACGGCGCATCCCGGCCTATCTGGACGAAGCGACATCGAGGTCTCTCCGGCACAAGTTCGGCTATGTGTTCGAGACGCCGCCGGGCAGTTTCTACCCGCCGCTGCTCGATGAGCGTCGCCTGCATGTGGGGCGGGCGGTCACTGTCGAGGGCCCGGGCGGCGCAATGGAGGCGACGCCGTTTCGCCTCGATCACGGCGACATCGATTCGCTCGGCTTTCGGATCGGCGGCCTCGCCTATACCCCCGACTTCCGCAATATCCCCGCCGAGAGCGTCCGTTATCTCGAGGGTCTGGAGGTGTGGATCCTCGACGCCTTGCGCCACAGACGCCACGGGACGCATCTTTCCGTCGCCCAGGCGCTGGAGTGGGTCGAGCGCTTAAAACCGCGCCGCGCCATCCTCACCGACCTCCACGCCGATTTGGATTACGACGCCCTGGCGAGCATGTTGCCGCAGCACGTGACGCCGGCGTTCGACGGGATGCGCATCGAGCTGGGATAGGCCGCTGTGACATCGTGGCCAGGATCGGCCCGGCCGCCGTTCAACTCTTCCTTATCCACGACGCGCGAGCGAACGCGCCAAACTCCGCGCGCGTGATAGTTTCGCGCACGATCTCGATCTCGTCACAAAAGCGCGGCGCTAAGACGGCGTTGCGCCGCCGGCGCGCCCTCGATCGGCGTCAGCGCAATTCGCGACGCATCCCGACCGCCCCCATATTTTGGTTCCATAATATGTCTTATGCGAATCGTCCATCTAGCAAGACGCTGATTTTTAAGGATATCCTTCCCTGCTTCGGTCTCCACGCGTCGGTGATGAACATTCGTCGTTGCGAGACTGCCGCTCGTCTTCGAACCAGCGTCAGAACGAGCTCGGCTGGCCAACAGCGACGCTCGCCGAATAACCGATCGGTCCCGTTAGCAATTTGATTTTTAATGGACAGCCGTTGTTGCGGCGCAGGCGGCCGTTGGTTTTTTCGGTCAGCCAATGAAATGATCTAGCCAACCTGGGCGGTTGGCGGTAAAAGTAACGTTGCGCGGGACTATATGGCATTCGACAGGCACACTACCAAACGCATCAAACCGGCTCCCTTGGGGAGGCCGGAGCGTTGGTGCGCGTCGTCGGCGTTTTGGCGCCGGGCGAGAGGCCGTAGGTATGGCATACCGGTCTTCCGGCAGAGGACGGAGACGAGTGGATAGACATGAGCAGCAAAGGTCGAGATTTTCGGGGACCCAGGAAGCGCGGGTTCGATGACGACACTCCCTACAACTATGATTCCCAGCGGCCGAACCGGCCGTCACGGCCGCAGTTCGGCGGCGGTTTTCCAGATGCGGCGGCGGCGTCCAACGAGCCGGCGATCGACGCCATCGTGAAATGGTTCAAGCCCGAGAAGGGCTTCGGCTTCGTCGAATTGGGCAATGGCACGGGCGACGCCTTTCTGCACGTCGGCGCGGTGCAGGCCGCCGGCTACGATTCGCTGCCGCCAGGCGCCAAGCTGAAAGTGCAGGTTACGAGTTCGCTCAAGGGCCAGCAGGTCGCCAGGGTTGTGGAAGTCGACGTCGCCGGCGCCGCCGAACGCGCGCCGCCGCCGCGCAGCGGCTTCGACGGCGCGCGCCCTCCCCGCCGTCAGGCGCCGGATCCATCGACGGCGGTGCCGGTCTCCGGCACGGTCAAGTGGTTCGACGAGACCAAGGGGTTCGGCTTCGTGCAGTCGAACGACGGCGGCAAGGACGTGTTCGTTCACATCTCGATCCTCGGCCCCTCCGGCGTCAATCATCTCGCCGAAGGCCAGCCGGTGACGATGCAGGTGGTCGACACCGCCAAAGGCCGAGAAGCGCTGTCGATTGCAATCGACTGACCGTCATAGGCGAGCCTGAAGGCTCGTGGTCCAGATTGTCGCGGACCGCGAGCCTTCAGGCTCGCACACGCTTATTCGGGCGTCGTTTTGCGGCGCCGTTTAAACCCCTCGCCCCGCCCATGACGCAGAGACTGGCCCGCCTCCTCGAGATCATGGCGGCGCTGCGCACCCCCGGGACCGGCTGTCCTTGGGACCTCGAACAGAGCTTTTCTTCCATCGCCCCCTACACCATCGAAGAGGCCTACGAGGTCGCCGACGCCATCGAACGCGGCGATCTCGACGATCTGCGCGATGAATTGGGCGATCTGTTGCTGCAGGTCGTCTTCCATGCGCGCATGGCCGAGGAACGCCACGCCTTTACCTTCGCCGACGTGACCGAGGCGATCACCGACAAGCTGATCCGCCGCCATCCCCATGTTTTCAAAGAGGCGGACGCGATGTCGGCGGGCGCCGTGGCGACCCAGTGGACCAACATCAAAGCGCACGAACAGCAAGAGCGCGCCCAAAGGCGCGCGGCCGCGGGCTCTCCTTACGAGAAAACGCCGAGCCTGCTCGGCGGCGTCCCGCTCGCCCTGCCGGCGCTGACGCGCGCCGTGAAACTGCAGGAAAGGGCCGGCAAGGTCGGTTTCGATTGGGCGAATGCGCGGCTCGTGCTGGACAAGATCCGCGAGGAGACGCAGGAGGTCGAACAGGAACTGCGCAAGGCGTCGACCGGCGCATCGCTGCGCTCGCCCGCACCCGCGCTCAACGAAGAAATCGGCGATTTGTTGTTTGCGATCGCCAATCTGGCGCGCCATGTCGGCGCCGACCCCGAACAGGCGCTGCGCGGCGCCAACGCAAAATTCGAGCGACGCTTTAAGTTTATCGAGCAACGCTTGGAACAAGAAGGAAAAACGCTGGAGCAGTCCTCGCTCGATGAGATGGAGGCGTTGTGGCTCGAGGCGAAGTTGAAAGAGAAACAGCCGAAATAACCGCGCGTCGAAATTGCGCCTTACGGCTTTTATGCTCCCAGCGGGCACGCCGCCGCATGCGACGAGAAAAGACTCTCGAGGCCCGTCGATAACTCTTCCGCAAGGACTTGTCGTTAGCGTGCGACAGGGCGCGCCAAGGCGGTTTGTCGTCGGAGAGCAACAGAATCGTTCGGGCATGAATACGATTTGGGAAACGGCTTCGATAGCCCCTCGCCTGCGCCAGATGTGGCTCGGGGAATTCTTGCGTCGCCGCGATGGCGCCGTCGCCGTCGAATTCGCAATGGTGGCTTTGCCATTTTTGGCCCTGATCATCGCGATCTTGCAAATAGGCATCGTGTTTCTGGCGCAACAGGAACTCGAAACCGCCGTCGAACAATCCAGCCGCCTGGTGCTGACCGGTCAGGCGCAACAACAAAACCTGAGCCAGAGTAATTTCGCGGCGAAGGTCTGCGACAGTCTCCCGGCGCTGTTCGCCTGCGCCAATCTTATGATCGATATGCAAACGGCCAGTTCGTTTGCCAACGCCAATGCGTCCGCGCCGACCCTGAATTTCGACGCCAACGGCCAAGTAACCAATAAATGGCAGTACCAAAAGGGAAACCAGGGCGACATCGTGGTCATGCGCGTGATGTATCAATGGCCTGTCTTCTTGGGCCCGCTCGGTTTCAATCTCTCCAATCTCTCGAACGGCAACCGGCTGCTGACGGCGACGGCCGTGTTCAAGAACGAGCCATACTGATGCCCCGCGTCGAAACGTGCAGTCGCGCCAGACGGCGCCCGCGGCAATTCCTTGGCGATCCGCGCGGCATAGCGGCGACCGAATTTGCTCTGGTGCTGCCGCTCGCATTGACTGTTCTCTTCGGCGCATTCGCAGTCGGCGAGGCGGTCGCCATCAGCCGCAAGGTGACGATCGCCACTCGCACCGTGGCTGATTTGATCAGTCAGAACGTCAGCGTCTCCAATGCCTACGTCTCGACCGTCCTCAAAGCGTCGTCGGCAATCGCGGCGCCGTTTCCGAGGTCGGACATGGCGATCGTTGTTTCCGAAGTGTCGACCAACGCCAGCGGAAAAGCGAGGGTCGTCTGGAGCAAGGCGCTCAACGGCGCGCCGCTGGCGGCGGGCCAGACAGTCACGCTGCCTGCCGCCATGGTTCAGCCGAATAGCTCCTTGATCTGGGGGCAAGTGAATTACACCTACACGCCCCCGATCGGTTACGAGCTGACAGGTCAGATACCGATATCCGACCAGATATTCATGAGCCCCCGGCTGTCGAAGTCGATCGATTTGACGAATTGATCGACGGCGAGGGCGAGGGCGCTCGACATTCACACGGCTTCCGAGAGTTTTCGCCGGAGGCGTGATCGCTTGCGGACCCACCTTACCAACGGCCTTAAGTGGTGACCCGTGATGCCCGCGCAAAGCCGTCGAAGACGGCGTCGCTTCGCTCCAGGAATCGTCATGCCCGTGCTTGTCACGGGCATCCACGCCTTGTTTCCCCAGCAAGCGAAGGCGTGGATGGCCGGGACAAGCCCGGCCATGACGCGGAATGGTTGTGCCGATATGCAGCAATAGCGACTTTCGATTGCACAAAAACTTGAACCGGACAGCCGTGGGACAAGCCCGGCCATGACGTGCGGATAGGTCATTGTTAAAGGCCGCTGGTATTACTTCGTCAGATGCGCGCTCGCCACCGCCAGCTGAAACAAGGCGTTCATGGCAGTCGAAATATCCTGGTCGGTATTGACTTCGAAATAGAGCCCCGGCGAGGCGCAGCTTCGCATGTTCGGTCCGATCTGGGATTGAAAAGGGGCGATATATTTATTGTACCAGGCATTGGTCGGCAGCGGGAAATACGTCGTATAGAGCACCGCGATGCGAATGCCTCTGTTCTTGATGGTCGCGCACCGCGACGCGCTCATCAACGACTGCTGACGGGCGCCGCCGACCTTCTCGTCCTCGACGCCGTCCGTGACGAAGAACATCACTTCTTGCGGATTCCCCTTCTTGGTTCCGTCGCCGGGATTGGGCATGATCGAATTGATATTGTTCATCGCATTGTCATAATCGGTGTCCGTATCATTATTGTTGTTGCTCTTGGTGAGATAGCTGTTCTTATACACTTCGAGCAGCTGGATGTTTGCGGCGTTGCTTTGCGCCGTCGCGAGATTTGAGGTCAGCGTCTGGATCGTTTTGAAGGCCACGTCGAAGGTGTAGATCGCCATCCGGTATTTGGCGGTGTTCGACGCCATGACGGTCTGCGCCGTGGTCGTGAGATTCTGGACCGCCGAGCGCATATTGTCTATTCGCAACGTCACCCCGAGGTTCTTGGCGAGCATATAATTGTCTACGCCTCCGGGATTTCCCAAGGGCGGATTCTCCGCGCCCGGATTTGTTTCGTGGCAGGCAAAAGCGCAGCCTTTCTGACTCGGCGTATTGGCGACCATGGTATTGATGCCGGCCGTCGTCGCGGCGATCGCCATCGACGGCGAGCTGTCCAGCAGCAAATAGAAATCGATGTTCGGCGCCGCCGTGGCGCTTGCCGAAGAACTGCCGCCGATAGAAGTCGTGTTTTGGCCGTAGATGCCGGCGAAAGCGTTGGTCACCTGGGCCGTATACGTCAACTGGGCAGTGCGCGTCAGACCGCTATCTTTCACATTGACCGTGAGATTGGGAGCTGATTGCACGCCGGGAATGCTGGAGACCTGGGCGTTGAACATCTGCTGCGCGGCGTTGGTCGCCACAGAGGTCGATTTAATCATCATCGAGGGGTTAACGGCGGCGAGCGCGGCGGCGTCGGCGGCGGCGTTCAATTGGCTTCTTTTTTTCGCGGCGAAGCCGTAATCGATTCCCATCCCGGCCGCAAAAACGAGCGGGATCAACGCGATCGCAAATATTATCGCGACACTGCCGCGTCGATCGCGGGCGAAGTCTCCGAACCTTTGGAAAGCCATGTCTTCCCTCGGAATGCCGATGTTCGACCGTTCGGCTTCCGATGTTGACAAACAATCCTTCAAAACCCTTTAACTTTGTCTTTAAGTTTAATCGAAATGCGTTTTGAGCGCGGCGCTGTGCTCGGGCGGCGGCGGCCCGGCGTCTAGCCGCTCTTCCGCCGCCGCCCGCCTTTTTCGCGCACCACCTCC
>JACOUB010000004.1 GCA_016178015.1 Methylocystis sp.
CATGGATGAGATGGCTTACAGCCTGCTCGGCGCCAACCATCATTACGGGACGCCCCTCAACCCGGCCGCCAAGGACCGGCATCCGGGCGGCTCGTCGTCCGGCTCGGCGGTCGCGGTCGACACCCAGCTCGCAGATTTCGCGCTCGGCACCGACACCGCCGGCTCCTGCCGCGCGCCCGCCGCCTTTTGCGGGGTCTTCGGTTTTCGACCTTCGCACGGCGCCGTCCCTTCGAACGGCGTTGTCCCGCTCGCCGCAACGCTCGACACGATCGGCTGGTTTGCGCGCGACATCGACACCCTGGCGGCGGTTGGCGACATATTGCTGCCGCACGACCTGCATCGTGAACCCTTGGCCAGCGTCGTCTGTCTGCAAGAGGCGTTCGCCGATTGCGAAGCGGAGTTTTTAACGGCGGCGCAACCGGCGCTTGGCGTTCTGCGGGAGCATTTCTCGTATCGCGAAGCGACATTGGGACAAGATTTTTGGTCTGAGGCGCTCGATCAGGGCCGTGCGGCCTGATTTCGGCCCTGGGATAAAAGAGCGTTTCGAATTCGCGTCCACTGTGTCTGTCGAAGCCAAGCAAAACGCCGACGCTTTCCGGCGCGAGGCGCGCGCGAAAATCGACGAGCTCTTCCAATCTTCGGCGCTCATCGTCGTGCCGACGACGCCCTTCGCAGCGCCCTTGTTGAGCGCCAGCGCCGAGGAACTCGATAGGAAACGCTATCAGATGATAAGGACCTTTCTGCTGGCGAGTTTCTTCGGCCTGCCGCAAATCAGCATACCGCTGGCCAAGGCGCCGGGCGCGCCACTGGCGATCTCGCTCATCGGCCCGCGCTGGTCGGACAGGACGTTGTTGGACGCGGCGCGGCGCCTGGCGCTCTAGCTATCTTGGCGGCGAACAGAGCGAGCCTGAAGGCTCGCGGTCCGAACAAAGGCCAACGCAACGGACCGCGCGCCTTCAGGCGCGCAAATCTTACCCGCCACCATTGCGCGGCAGCTCGCCGCTCATGGGTCGGCCACCGGGCTAGGCGCCAAAAATTCTATAATTCGCGCCGCAAGCCCATCCCGCACCTCGCGGTAGGCTTGCAGGATCGTCTCGCGCGAGCCCCGTGCGGCGGTTGCATCGATGGTCGGCCAATAGACGACGTCGACGGCCATCGTGCGCGTGAATTCGAGCGCCCTGTGATGCGACTCCGGCGACAAGGTCACGATCAGATCGAAATTCGAATCTTCCAGGTCGTCAAAGGTTTGCGGCTTATGACCGGAGATGTCGACGCCGATCTCCTCCATCGCCGCGACAGCGAAGGGATCGACATCGCCGCGCTTCAAGCCGGCCGAAGCGACATAGATTTCGCGACCGAAATAATGCCGCGCGATGGCCTCCGCCATCGGCGAACGCGCCGCATTCAAGGTGCAGGCGAACAGGATGGACCGAGGGCGGAGAGCAGGGCCGCCGGCGCTCATTTGCAGACCACCGTTCGCGCATCAGCCGCCGCCATCGCCGCAGCCCTTCCAATGCAAGGCCGTGATCAGGGTGAAGATGCGGCGCGCCGTGTCCGGATCGGTCTCGATCTTGCCCTGCAAACGCTGGGCCAGCAGTTGCGCGGCCTCGTTGTGCAAGCCGCGCCGGCCCATGTCGATGGCTTCGATGCGGCTTGGCGTCGCATGGCGGATGGCGGCGTAATAGCTCTCGCAGGTCATGAAATAGTCTTTGAGAATCCTCCTGAACGGGGTGAGCGAGAGAATATGCGTGACGATGCTGTTGTCGTGCTCGTCGCGCACGTTGAAGGCGAGCTTGGCGTCGTGCAGAGCGATGACCAGCGCGTACGGCCCGCCGTCGTGGCCAACGAGCGCAAAACTGTTGTTCTCCAAAAGATCGTAAACGGCGATGGCGCGTTCATGCTCTTGGTCGGCCGAGCCGCGCCCGATCGATTGCTCGTCGAGCGTGATCGCGATCAAACGCTTGCGCGAGCTATCCGTCACACTCACGCCTCGCCCTGATTAAGACGAATGGCGACGGAGCGCGCATGCCCTTGCAACCGCTCAGCCTCGCCGAGAATGATCGCGGCAGGCCCGATGGCGCGCAACGACTCCGCGTCGCATTTCAGGATCGAAGTGCGCTTCATGAAGTCGAGCACCCCGAGGCCGGACGAAAAGCGCGCCGAACGCGCCGTCGGCAGGACGTGGTTGGCGCCGCCGACATAATCGCCGATCGCCTCCGGCGTGTGCGCGCCGATGAAGATGGCGCCGGCGTTGCGCACCCTCGCGGCGAGCGCCTCCGCATCGTCTGCGATGATTTCGAGGTGTTCCGCCGCGATGCGGTCAGCGAGCGGAATGGCGTCGACAAGACTTTTCGTGACGATGATCGCGCCATGGTCGCGCCAGGAGGCCTGCGCGATGTCACGGCGGGAAAGCGTCGCCAACTGGCGTTCGACGGCGGCGGCTGCCGCTTCGCCGAGGCTCGGGTCGTCGGTGATGAGGATCGACTGCGCGGACGCATCGTGCTCGGCCTGCGCGAGCAGATCGGCGGCGATCCAATCGGGATTGGCGGTTTTATCGGCCAGCACCAGCACCTCGGACGGCCCGGCGATCATGTCGACGCCGACGATCCCGAAGACGCGTCGCTTGGCCGCCGCCACATAGGCGTTGCCGGGGCCGACGATCTTGACAACGGCGGCGATCGTTGGCGTGCCATGGGCGAGCGCCGCCACCGCCTGGGCGCCGCCGACCCGGTAAATCTCGTCGACGCCGGCGCGTCGCGCCGCCGCCAGCACCAGCGGATCGATGTGGCCGCCGGGCGCGGGAACCGCCATAACGAGACGCGGAACGCCCGCCACTTTGGCGGGCACGGCGTTCATCAGCACGGAGGACGGATAGCTCGCCGTGCCGCCCGGCACATAGAGCCCGGCGGATTCGAGGGCGGTCCAGCGCCAGCCGAGCTCCACCCCGAGCGCGTCGCGAAAACGCTCATCCCGCGGCTTCTGGCGTTGGTGAAAGGCGGTGATGCGCTCCAGCGCCAACTCTAACGCCTTCAGCGCATCAGGCGGGCATTGCGCCTCGGCGGCGCGCACGTCGGCTTTCGACACGGCGATGCCCACAGCCGCCAAATCGACGCCGTCGAGGCGCTTGGAATGGTCGATCAGCGCCGCATCGCCCCGCCGCGCCACATCCTCGATGATTGCGCTGACGGCGGCGTCCACGTCCTCGGACGCTGCGCGCTTCATCGTGAGAAGCGCGACAAAGCGCTGTTCGAAATCGGGAGCCGACGCATCCAAGCGCAAAGTCATGCCCGTCTCCAACCGGAAGTTCCGGTTGTCATGACCCTGGCGCGCCGCCTTCGTCAAGTTTGTGCGAAGGACAAGCTTTTACGCGCCAGCGCGGACCGAGGTCGCAAAGCTGCGCCTCGACGCACTCCACTTCGAGCAAAATGCTGGCCCCCCCGGCAAAAATCAGGTGGACGACACCCTCGGGAGGTTCGCCGCCGGGCTCGAAGGTCATGGCGAGCAGTTCCAAAATGGCGTCGGGCCGCTCCCGCGCGACGCGCCGGCAGCGGACCCGTTTCACCCCCTCAAAATGGAGCCCCATACAGCAGCGCTCGCGGCGGCCATCGGCCTGCGCCGCCCAGTCGAAACGCGAACCGACCAGCGCGAAGCGGCGTCTCTCGGGCAGAAAAGTCAGATCGCCGACCCGCAGCAACGCGTCTTGCAAGTGCGCGGAAAACAACGCCAGATCCTCGGCGTCCATGGCATGGAGTCGTAGCCCTGGCGGCGTCGCGAGAGACGGGGGGCGAGGGAACATCGCTTAAGCCTCCTCGCCTCGATATGGCGAGTTCGGCTCCAACCTGCAACTGGCGTACGCGCGTCAATAGCGCTGCTGGCCCGCCAGCGCGCCGATGGCGGCATCATTGGCGGCCGCGAAGGGAAAGAGCGGCAGGCGGAAATTGCACGCCCGGTCGAGCCGCCGCCAGCAGCGTTTACGAGCTGGTCGGCCGAAGGCTCGATCTCGAGAATCCAGAACCAAGGTCCTGGATTCGCGGGTTGCGCGCCTTGCAAGGTGCGCGGTTGGGCATTGGCGTCGCTATGCGGCGCGCTTGGTCGCGGCCGCCCGGGCCATCGGCTTGGCTTCAGCTTTAGCCGTTGGCTTGGCGTTCTGCTGGGCGCCCATCGCCATGGGCTTGACGCCCGCTTTGGCTGCGGCCATCGGCTCGATTTTGGCGGCAGGCGCGCCTTTTTTCAAACGCCGCTTCACCGAGCTCCACAATTCGCGCATTTCTTGCGCAGCGACGCCGTCGGGATTGAGTTCGGTGACTCCGAGGCCGAGGCGGGCCGCTTCCTGATAATCCACTCTTGCGGAGACCAGCGGCGCGAGCAAAGCCCCCATCGCTTGCAGCGCCTTGGCGCCTTGCTCGACGCGGGCGTTTTGCTGCGCCGGCGGGCACTGGTTGAGTAAGAAGACGTGATCCTTCCCATGATTTTTGACGTTCGCGCGCGTGACCTCGCTGCCCCACAGATCGAAGACATTCGGGCGCGCAGGAATGATGCACAGATCAGCGGCGCGGATGGCGGCGGTCGCGAATTCGGAATTGTCGCCGGGCGCGTCGATCACCACCAGGGTGACGCCTTTTTTCTCCAGCGCAGCGAGAGCCTTGCTAAGTTTCGCCGTCGGCACGTGCTCGACCGGCACATCGGAGTTGTTGTTGGCGTTCGACCATTTCACCAGACACTGCAGCGGATCCATGTCGATGATGAAAACGCGCTCGCCAGCGCGGCGCGCGGCGACGGCGATACAGCTTGCGAGCGTGCTTTTCCCGGCGCCGCCCTTTTGCGTAACGAATGCGATTGTGCGCATGTTGTATTGACCTATGTTGAGGGTTTGGACGTTGACGCCGCCAGGAACGGACCACAGCACACAAGGAAGGGTTGTAAATTCACTGATTCGTTATACTTTTGGCAAGGTTAATTGTTCTTTAATTTTGATCTAACCCGTTGTTGCGGCGCAGCGTGGCCGGGCGGGGCTCACACTAACCCGAACAGGCGAAAAAAAATGGATTGTGTCTGCGGCGGGAGCGCAATCTTTAAGAGAAATCGCCGGCTTTTCTGGCTAAATCACGCGTTAAAACAAGGCGATAGGGCGAAATCCAAGGCGCTTTGGAACGCTTTCGCTTCTAAGGCAGGAACACCTTCGTGAGCGATCTGTTCGCCGCCGCGAAATTAGAGGACGAGGCGCCGCGTCCGCTCGCCGATCGTTTGCGTCCCCGTCGGCTCGAGGAGGTGGCGGGTCAGGATCATCTCATCGGCAAGGACGGCGCGTTGACGCGCCTGATTCGCTCCGGCTCGTTCGGTTCGCTCATCTTCTGGGGGCCGCCGGGCGCCGGCAAGACCACTGTGGCGCGTCTGCTCGCCCATGAAACGAAATTCGCGTTCGTGCAGATTTCGGCGATTTTTTCTGGCGTTGCGGAATTGAAAAAAGTATTCGACGCGGCGCGCGCGCGACGCGCCAGCGGCGTTGGCACGCTGCTGTTCGTCGATGAAGTTCATCGCTTCAACCGCGCGCAGCAGGATTCGTTCTTGCCGGTGATGGAAGATGGAACCGTCACGTTGATCGGCGCGACGACGCAGAACCCCTCGTTCGAACTCAACGCGGCGCTCCTTTCGCGGGCGCGCGTGATGACGTTCAAGCCGCTCGACGCCGCGGCGATCGAGACGCTCCTCGCCCGCGCCGAAGCGAGCGAAGGCAAGGTCTTGCCTTTGGATGAAGACGCGCGCGCGGCGCTGATCGCCATGGCCGATGGCGACGGGCGCGCCGCCTTGACGCTGGCCGAGGAAATCTGGCGCGCCGCCGTGCGCGGCGAGACGCTCGACCGCGCGCGTCTGGTCGAGGTCGTCCAGCGGCGCGCGCCGATCTACGACAAGGCGCAGGAGGGCCATTACAATCTGATCAGCGCCCTGCACAAGAGCGTGCGCGGTTCGGACCCGGATGCTGCGCTCTATTACCTTGCACGCATGTTGATCGCCGGCGAAGACCCGCTGTTTCTAGCGCGCCGCATCGTCCGCATGGCCGTCGAGGACGTAGGCCTTGCCGATCCCCAGGCCCTCGTCGTCGCCAACGCCGCCAAGGACGCCTATGACTTTCTGGGCTCTCCCGAGGGCGAGCTGGCGCTCGCCCAAGCCGTGATCTATGTGGCGAGCGCGCCCAAATCCAACGCCGTCTATGTGGCGGACAAAGCGGCGCGGCGGCTCGCCGAAGAGCATGGCTCGCTGATGCCGCCCAAGATCATTCTCAACGCGCCGACCAAACTGATGAAGAGCGAAGCCTATGGCGGCGGCTATCGCTACGACCACGACGAGCCGGAGGCTTTTTCGGGTCAGAATTACTGGCCGGAGGCGCTGGGTCGGCAGAAGTTCTACCGGCCGGCGGAGCGCGGCTTCGAGCGCGAGATCGGCAAGCGGCTCGACTATTGGGAGCGCCTGCGCAAGGAGCGCGGCGCATGAGCGGCGCGTCTCGCTTCGGCCCGAGCAAAATTACACGGCATACCGCGGTCTAGCTCCTTGCACTTTTGCGCGGCGAGGTCTAAATTTCATCTGGTCAGATAGTCAGGTGTGACATGGGAACACGTAAGCCAGCGGGAGGGCTCTCTTTGCGCACTGGCGAAGCGAAACGGTTGCGCAGACCGAGTTGGAAACTCCAAGACGCCAAGGCGAAGTTCAGCGAAGTGGTGCGACGCGCTCGAAGCGAAGGCCCACAACGCGTAACTGTGCGCGGCAAGGACGCCGTTGTCGTCATCGCCGCTGAAGAACTGGCGCGTCTCGTGGCGCCGCCTCCGGCGACGCCGCTCGTCCCGTTCCTCGAAAGCCTGCATGTCGAGGGACTCGATCTGACGCGCGAGTTCGACACGGGCCGAGATTTCACCTCGTGATCGGCTGGCTCCTCGACACCAATGTCATCGCCGAATTGATCAGCTCGAAAGGCGATCGGCGAGTGAAGGATTTCGCATCGGCGCAGAGCGAATCTCTCCTCTATCTCAGCGTCATCACGCTCGGCGAATACGACAAGGGCGTCGAGAACCTCGATCCCGCCGATCCGCGGCGTATAGCAATCATTCACGCACGCGATGCGCTTGAAGTGCGCTTTGCTGATCGCCTCTTGTCGGTTTCAAATAAAATCGTCCGGCGTTGGGGAGCGATCAGCGGCATGGTCAAACGGGCGAGGGGCCAAGCGCCATCGGTCATCGACACATTGCTGGCGGCCAGCGCGCTCGAACATGACCTCTATCTCGTCACCCGCAACATCCGCGATGTGCGCCATTCGGGAGCGGCGGCGTTCGATCCTTGGACGGACGATCCAAGCGCCTTCCCGATCCAAGCAAGCGTCTCGCGCCGGCGCGACGCCTGACGCATCGTCTGCGCTCCTCACCCCAACTTGTCGCCGAACAAGAACTCCAGGGCGCGATCGAGCCTGATGTGCGGCAGCGGCAGCGCATCCCTGTCGCGGCCGAGAAGCGCGAGCGGCGGGCGAAATTTCAAGAAACGGAAGTCGGCGTCTTCATCGCAAAGCCCAAGCGCCTCGCCGCGAAACACGTGCCGCGGATCGGCCGGCAATTCGCCGGGGAAAATCGCCCCCTCGACGACGCCGTCGAAGACGTCGTCGCCGATGCGCTCACCCAAAATCGGCGTGCCGACGATCGCCGCGAGCGAGGCGCCGTCGTGCTTGACGACGGCTTCACGCGTGGCGCGCACAGCGGCGAGGGCGATCACGTCGATTTCGGCGCCGACCCCTTCCGCCCGCTCGATGGCGCGCGAGGTCAAGTGGCGCAGGACGCCCTCCAGCCGGTCGTGACTGGTGTGGTGCAGATGGTCGGCCTTGGTCGCGGCGAACAGGATGCGGTCGATCTTGGGCTTGAAGATGGCGGCAAGAAAATTGGAGCGGCCGGTGCGAAAGGCCGTGAGCACGTCGGTCAGCGAGACTTCCCGAAGGCAGGTCCGCGCCTTCCGTCACCGGCAGCGGCGCGAAGGTCAGCGCCGGCGAACCATCGAGATCGCCCGGCATGAGGAAACGCCCCGGCGGCAAGGTCGACAACGCGAAACGATCGGTCCTGGCGTGACGCAGATACTCGGTGAACAGGGTGGCGAGACGGCGCGCCGTCGCTTCCGAGGCGCGGGCGTTCGGATCGGCCATGGCGGTTGCGCCGCGCCAATCGGCGGCGATGGAGGCCCTGGCCGCGGCGGCGCTCGCCTCCAGCGTCTCCCCCGACCACTGCGCATAGGATTTGCCGAGCAGCGGCAGATCGAGCAGCCATTCGCCGGGATAATCGACGATGTCGATGTTGAGCCGCCCCAGGCCCGGCCGCAGGCTGGAAACGAGGGTCTTGGCCTTGCGTTCAAATTCCAGCGTCACCCGCAGTTCGGAGATGCGCCGGGTCGATTGCGGCCAGTGGCGGTCCGGGCCGGTGAGCGCGCCGAGATGCTCCTCATAGGCAAAGCGCGGAACGGCGTCGTCGGGCTGCGGATCGAGATGCGCGCTGACCAGCCGGCCCTCTGCGAGCACGCGGAACACCGGCAGCACGTTCTTGCGGCCCGCCCCAGCGGCGGCGCGCGTCAAATGGTGGACGAGAGCGGTGATGAACACCGTCTTGCCGGAGCGGGCGAGGCCGGTGACGCCCAGCCGCAACCGTCCGCCGGCCATCAAATCCTTGATGCTGGCGGCGGCGACGCGCGTTTCGAAAAGGAGATCGGAGAACTGCGACAAGGGCGTTACGGTCCGGGATCCAGCATCGCCCCATGTAACCTTGTCCGGCCGATTTGGATAGGGAGGCGGGCGCGCAATACGGCCTCCGTTTGATCGCTTTCGCGTGGGCGCGTCCCTCTCCCGCGAAGCGGGAGAGGGTGGCCCGGCGAGGCCGGGTCGGGTGAGGGCCGCCGGGTTTGCGCTGCGGCGCCGCCCTCATCCGTCGCGCCTTCGCGCGACACCTTCTCCCGCAAGCGGGAGAAGGATTCGCGC
>JACOUB010000022.1 GCA_016178015.1 Methylocystis sp.
GCGCCTCCCCGCCTCCGCTAGCTTCGCCCCTTCCGTCGCCTTTCGCCGGGATGACCAACCTGAAAAAGATGCGGTTGATCGAAGCAGCGATCGAAGAGTTGCGCCCGCATCTGCACAAGGATGGCGGCGATTGCGAACTCGTCGACGTCGAGGGCTCCGATGTGCTCGTCCGCCTGTCCGGCGCCTGCGTCGGCTGCCAGATGGCCAGCGTCACGGTCGCGGGGATTCGCGAACGGTTAATGGCCAAGCTCGGCGCGCCGCTGCGCGTCATTCCCGTCGGCGTTGGACATTGAGGAGGTCGTTATGAGGGCGGTCTATCTCGACAACAACGCCACGACGCGCGTCGACCCGGAAGCGCTCGAGGCCATGTTGCCGTTCTTCACCGAACAGTTCGGCAATCCTTCCTCCATCCATGCCTTCGGCGCCAGCGTCGGAGCGGCGCTCAAGACGGCGCGCCGTCAACTGCAAGAGCTTCTCGGCGCCGCGCACGATCATGAGATCGTCTACACCTCGGGCGGCACGGAAAGCGATAACGCCGCCATTTTGTCGGCGCTGGAGGCCATGCCCGGCCGCAACGAGATCGTCACCAGCAAGGTCGAGCATCCGGCGGTTCTCGCCCTGTGCCAGCGCCTCGAGAAGATCGGCCGAGCGAAAGTTCATTACATCGGCGTCGATGCGCTCGGGCGTCTCGATATTGGAGCCTATCGCGCCGCTCTGTCGAGCAATGTGGCGCTGGTGACGCTGATGTGGGCCAATAACGAGACCGGAACGATCTTTCCGATCGAAGGTCTCGCCGAGCTCGCCAAGCAACATGGCGCCCTCTTTCACACCGACGCGGTGCAGGCCGTCGGCAAGGTTCCGATTTTTCTGCAAGACAGCGCCGTCGACATGTTGTCGCTGTCCGGCCACAAGCTGCATGCGCCGAAAGGAATCGGCGCTCTCTATGTCAAGCGCGGGACGCGCTTCAAACCGCTTCTGCATGGCGGCCATCAGGAACGCGGCCGTCGGGCCGGAACCGAAAATACGCCGGGCGTCATTGCGCTGGGCAAGGCGGCGCAATTGGCGCTGCGCCATATGGCCGACGAGCAGGGGCGCGTGCGGCGGCTGCGCGATCGCTTGGAGAATGCAATTCTCGAGCGCGTCCCCAATTGTTTCGTCAATGGCGACGCCAACGACCGCCTGCCGAACACCTGCAACATCGCGTTCGAATATGTCGAAGGCGAAGCCATCCTCTTGCACCTTACGCGCGGCGGCATAGCGGCGTCGTCGGGGTCGGCCTGCACGTCCGGTTCGCTGGAGCCCAGCCACGTGCTGCGCGCCATGAACGTCCCGTTCACGGCGGCGCACGGGTCGATCAGGTTTTCCTTCTCGCGCGACAATGTGGAAGACGACGTCGACCGAGTAATCGAGGTGCTTCCCGGAATTCTCGACAAGCTGCGGGCTTTGTCGCCCTTCTGGGCCGGCGCCGATAAGAGCGCGCATCAATTCAAGCCGGTCTACGCATGAGGAGCGCCCCGTGAGCTTCGAGCAGCCTCGCATCTTCATCAACGACACGACGCTGCGCGACGGCGAACAGGCGCCGGGTGTCGCCTTCACCGCGGGCGAGAAGCTCGCGATCGCGCGCTCGCTCGCTACGGCGGGCGTCGATGAGATCGAGGCCGGCACGCCAGCCATGGGGCGTGAAGAGATCGACGCCATCGCCAACATCGTCGCGGCGGACCTTCCCTGTCGGGTGATGGCCTGGTGCCGGCTCAGCGAGCGCGACGTCGACGCGGCGCTCGCCGCCGGCGTCGCGCATGTCAATATCTCCTCGCCCATGTCGCGGTTGCAGATCGCTGTAAAACTCGGGACGGACGTCGAAGGCGCGGCCGCGCGCGTCGCATCGGTCATATCTTATGCGCGCTCGCGTGGTTTAAGCGTCGCTCTGGGCGGCGAAGATTCGTCGCGCGCCGATCCGCGCGACATCGGCAGGCTCGCGCGCGCGGGCGCCGCGGCGGGCGCGACGAGGTTTCGCTTCGCCGATACGCTCGGCCTCCTCGATCCCTTCGCCACATATGAATCGATCAAACGAGTGCGCGCGGAGACCGATCTTCCAATCGAATTTCATGGCCATGACGATGTTGGTCTCGCCACGGCGAACACGCTCGCCGCCATCCGCGCCGGGGCGGCGCATGCCTCGGTCACCGTGCTCGGCCTTGGCGAACGCGCCGGCAATGCCGCTCTCGAGGAGGTCGCGGCGGCGCTCGGCCATGTCGCTCACGGTCGAACCGGGATCGACCTTGGGCGACTTTTGAGCCTCGCCAAGCTGGTCGCGTCCGCTGCCCGCCGCAAGATCGGGCGCGCCAAGGCGATTGTCGGCGCCGATATCTTCACCCATGAATCCGGCATTCACGTCGCCGCGCTGATGAAGGACGTGAGGACCTATCAGGGGCTCGACCCTTTGAGCCTCGGTCGGCGCAACAAGATCGTCTTCGCCAAGCACTCCGGGCTCACCGCGATACAGAAGAAATGCGCGAAACTCGGGCTCGATCTCGATCGCGAGACAGCCGTCCGCGTGTTGGATCATGTCAAGAGCCGCGCTCTTTCCGAAAAGCGGCCGGTGCGCACAGGCGAGCTTGTCCGCCTCGCCGATCGCGCCTTGGCGGAGTCCGCCGTCGCGCGAAGAATCGCGGTTGGAGGCGCATCATGAGCATTCTCGACGATCTGCAGAAATTGTCTTCCGCCGAGGAATTCTTCGACGCGCTCGCGGTGGATTACGATCCTGCGGTCATCCGCGTCGCCCGGCTGCACATCCTGCGTCGCATGGGCGAGTACCTGGCCAAGAACAATCTCGACGGCGCCGACGAGGCGGCGCGCGAGGCTTGCCGCAACTATCTGGCGCGCGCTTACGCCGATTTCGTGGCGTCCTCGCCAATCGAGCAACGCGTATTCAAGGTCTTGAAGGATGCGGCAAAGCCCGCCGAGAAAGCGAAAAAGCCATTTGTTCCACTGAGCGTTCTCACTGGCAAGGGGCCGTCGATGCGAGCCTGAAGGCTCGCGGTCCGGGTTCCGCGTCGCTTGGACCGCGAGCCTTCAGGCTCGCAAACCGAAATGAGACGAATGGATGAAAAACGCGGTCGAGAGAAGGCGCCGGTCATGAAAATTCTGGTCTGCATCAAGCAAGTTCCCGACAGCGCGCAGATCCGCGTGCATCCCGTCACCAATACCATCATGCGTCAGGGCGTGCCGACCATCATCAATCCGTACGATCTCTTTTCTCTCGAAGAGGCGTTGCGGCTGCGCGATCGGTTCGGCGGCGAGGTGAGCGTGCTGACCATGGGGCCGCCCATGGCGGCGGAGTCGCTGCGCAAGGCCCTGGCGATCGGCGCCGATCGCGCGATCTTGCTCACCGATCGCTTCTTCGCAGGCTCCGACACGCTGGCGACGACCTATGCGCTGGCGCAGGCCATTCGCAAGGTCGAACGCGATTACGGCGCGCAGGACATCGTCTTTGCGGGCAAGCAGACGATCGACGGCGACACCGCGCAGGTCGGGCCCGGCATCGCCAAGCGCCTCGATCTCTTGCAGCTCACCTATGTCGCCAAAATCGAAGCGTGCGATCCGGAAAAACGCGAGATCGTCGTCGAGCGGCGCGCGGAAGGCGGCGTACAGGTTCTCGCTACGCGGCTCCCCTGCCTCATCACCATGCTCGAAGGCGCGAACGAGGTGCGGCGCGGCGCCATCGACGATTCTTTGCGCGCCGCGCGAGCCGAGATCGTCACCTGGAGCGCCAAGGACGCCGAGATCGAAGACATCTCCAAATGCGGCCTGCGCGGATCGCCCACCATCGTCAAGAAAGTCTTCGCGCCGACGCCGCGCTCCGAGCGCGCCGCCTTCGTCGAACCCGCAACGTCGGGGGGTGATTCCGCGGAGGCGGTGATCGGCGCAATTTTCGCTCGCCAGCCTTCGCTCGAGGAAGACATGGCGAAATTGGCCCGCGGTTTCTGACAAAGGAGAGCGAAAATGTCCGACACGCCTCCCCCCGCGCCGACGCAAAGCCGCGCCGGCGCCAAAAAGGAGCTCCCAGAGCATTTCCGCGCCTATAAGCACGTCTGGGTGTTCGTCGAACTCGAGCGCGGCGCCGTTCACCCGGTTTCCTGGGAACTGCTGGGCGCCGGCCGCAAGCTCGCCGACAAGCTCGGCGTGGAGCTTGCCGGCGTCGTGCTGGGGGCGCCTGGGGACGCGACACGGGCGGCGCTCGCCGAAGCATTTTGTTACGGCGCCGATCTCGCGTACCTGATCGAAGATCCGATCCTCGCCGACTACCGCAATGAACCCTATGCGAAGGCGCTGACGCAACTCGTCAATGCGCACAAGCCAGAGATCTTGCTGCTTGGCGCGACGACCTTGGGCCGCGATCTGGCCGGTTCTGTCGCGACCTCGCTGCTGACGGGCCTTACCGCCGACTGCACCGAGCTCGCCGTCGACGCCGACGGTTCGCTCGCCGCGACGCGTCCGACCTTCGGCGGTTCGCTCTTGTGCACGATCTATACGCTGAACTACCGGCCGCAAATGGCGACCGTGCGCCCGCGCGTGATGCTGACGCCGTCGCGCGATGAAAAACGCGAGGGCCGTATCGTGCCTTTCGCGGTGGACCTCGACGAAGACAAGATCATCACCAAGATCATCAAATTCATTCCCGACAGAGAGTCGTCGAAGACAAATCTCGCCTTCGCCGATGTGGTCGTCGCTGGCGGGCTCGGATTGCAGAGCGCCGAAAATTTCCAGCTCATCCGCAATCTGGCCGCAGCGCTCGGCGCGGAATTCGGCGGTTCACGTCCGTTGACGCAAAAGGGCTGGATCGGCGCGGATCGCCAAATCGGCCAGACCGGCAAGACGATTCGGCCAAAGCTTTACATCGCGGCCGGAATCTCGGGAGCTGTCCAACATCGCGTCGGCGTCGAGGGCGCCGACTGCATCGTCGCCATCAACACGGACAAGAACGCGCCGATCTTCGATTTCGCGCATATCGGCATCGTTACCGACGCTATTCGCCTGCTGCCCGCCTTGACGGAGGCTTTCTGCAAGCGGCTCTCGCCCCATCATCGCGACAGGCTGGCCGGCTGATGTTTAAAGGAAGTTCGCTATGATCGAGGAGAAGTTCGACGCGATCGTAATCGGCGCCGGCATGGCCGGCAATGCGGCGGCCTACACGATGGCCTCGCGCGGCCTCGACGTCTTGCAGCTCGAGCGGGGCGAATATCCCGGCTCCAAGAATGTGCAGGGCGCCATTCTTTATGCCGACATGCTCGAAGCGCTCATTCCCAATTTTCGCGAAGAGGCGCCGCTGGAGCGCCATCTGATCGAGCAGCGATTCTGGATGGTGACCGATCGCTCGCATACCGGAATGCACTATCGCTCCGACGACTTCAACGAGGAGAAGGCGAACAGGTACACCATCATCCGCTCGCAATTCGATCGCTGGTTCTCCCGCGAGGTCCAGGCGAAGGGCGCGATCGTCATCAGCGAGACGACGGTCACCGAACTCGTCAGCGACGCCTATGGAAAGGTGATCGGCGTTCGCACCGATCGGCGCGGCGGCACCATCTTCGCAGACGTCGTCGTCATCGCCGAGGGCGTCAATGGACTGTTGGGCTCTCGCGCCGGCCTGCGTCCTGCGCCGAAGCCAGAACATGTCGCGCTGGCGGTCAAGGAGATGCATTTCCTGCCGCGCGAGACGATCGAGGCGCGGTTCAATCTGCACGGCGACGAGGGCGTCGTCATCGAGGCCGCCGGAACGATCTCCAAAGGCATGACCGGCATGGGCTTCATCTACACGAATAAGGAAAGCGTCTCGGTCGGCATGGGCTGCCTGGTCGCCGATTTTGCCGAAACCGGCGAGACGCCTTACGGCTTGCTGGAGACATTCAAGGCGCATCCGTCGGTCGCGCCGCTGCTGGAGGGCTCCGAGGTCAAGGAATACGCCGCCCATCTCATTCCCGAAGGCGGCTACAACACCATTCCCCAACTGTTCGGCGACGGCTGGGTGGTCGTCGGCGACGCCGCACAGCTCAACAACGCCATCCATCGCGAGGGCTCCAATCTCGCCATGACGTCGGGTCGTCTTGCGGGCGAAGCGATTTTTCAGGTGAAGTCGCGGCGCGATCCGATGACCAAGCAGAATCTGGCGCTTTACAAGAAGTTCCTTGACGCCAGCTTCGTGATGAAGGACCTCAAGAAATACAAGGATATGCCGAAGCTCCTGCATACCCAGTCGCACAACTTCTTCCTGACTTATCCAACGCTGGTGGCGAAGGCGATGGACAACTTCCTGCGCGTCGACGGCGCGCCGAAGCTCGACAAGGAAAAAGCGTCGATCCGCGCTTTCGTGAAGGAACGCACGTTGAGGGGTCTGTTCGGAGACGCGCTGCGTCTGGCGCGCGCTTGGCGCTAAAGGGGGATGGCAATGTCTATGCAGACTGCGCGAGTCGAAGAGAAGCTCTTTCAAAATCGTTATGTCGTCGATCAAGGCAAGCCGCATATTTCGATCGAGCCGCATCGGCAGCCGTCCAAGAATCTCTTGGCGATGACCAAGCTCTGTCCAGCGGGATGCTATGTCGAGAACAGCGCCGGACAAGTGGAGGTCGCGCCGGACGGCTGTCTCGAATGCGGAACCTGCCGGATTCTTTGTGAACCGTCGGGCGATATCGTCTGGAATTACCCGCGCGGCGGCTTCGGCGTGTTGTTCAAGTTCGGCTGAGGCGGGCGCGCCTCGCGCTTTTCACAACAATCGGTTTTTTGCGCGCGCCGGCGAAGGACGCGCCACGCGAGCGCTTGACCCAGGCTGTGGCAAATGCTCTGTTTTGCCCATTGATCCCCCAATGCGCTTTGTTGCGCCGCGTGAAACGCGCAACATCTGGCTCGAACAACAGGACTGATCATGACCGGCGTTTGGGCGCTCGCGGCATTGTGGTTCGCTCTCGCGCTGATCGCGAGCCTCGCCTCGAATTGGTTTCGCATCTCGACCGCCTTGTCGGAAATCATCGTTGGGATGATTGCGTCGTTGATCCTCGGCGCCGCGGTCGGCGCGGACGTGCTGGGCCCCAATGAACCCTGGGTCAAGGTTCTCGCCGGCGTCGGCGCGATCCTGCTGACGTTTCTGGCCGGCGCCGAGCTCGATCCGGACGTGTTCAAGCTCAAGTGGAAGGAGGCGGCGGCGGTCGGCGCCGCGAGCTTCCTCCTGCCATCCGTGGGATGCGCGGCGGCGGGCCACTATTTGCTCGGCTGGGAAATGATGCCGAGCGTGCTGGCGGGGATTGCGCTGGCGGCGACGTCGGTGGCGGTCGTCTACACCGTGATGATGGAGTTCGGCTTCAATCGAACCGAGTATGGCAAGACCATCCTCGCCGCCTGTTTCATCACCGATCTCGGAACCGTCGTGACGCTCGGCCTCGTCTTTGCGCCATTCACGATAAAAACGCTGATATTCGTCGTTGTCGCAGTAGCGGCGTTCGTGGGCCTGCCATGGCTCACGCCGCGCCTGTTCAAATTGTACGGCGGGCGGCCTTCGGAGCTCGAAACGAAGTTCTTGCTGTTGTGCTTGCTCGGCCTGGGCTCGCTCGCGACATGGGCGGGCAGCGAAGCCGTGCTTCCGGCCTATCTCATCGGCATGGCGCTGGCGGGAAGCGTCGGCAGGGATCATGGCCTGATCAGGCGTTTGCGCACCGTCACGATCGGATTGTTGACGCCGTTCTATTTTACGCGCGCCGGCTATTTGGTGTCGATCCCGGCGGTTATCGCCGCGCCTGTGGGAGTTGTTTTCTTTCTCGTCATCGAGGCCGTCACCAAGATCGCCAGCGTCTATCCGGTCGCAAAATACTATGGCTCCTCGCACAAGGAGGCGATGTACACCACCCTCCTGATGTCGTCGGGATTGACCTTCGGGACGATCTCGGCGCTGTTCGGCTTGTCGAATGGAATTATCGACAAGAGCCAATATTCAACGCTGGTCGCGGCCATCATCGGGACGGCGATCATTCCGACAATGATCGCCAACAGTTTCTATCTGCCGCGTCATCTGTTGCCCAAAACGACGCCGCAAGACGCGCCTGGCGGCCAGGCGACGGCGACGCCGCTCGGACAGGTCGTCAAAAGGGTCGAATAATCTCTGGAGGCGTTCGATGTTTGACAAAATCCTGCACGCCAATGACGGCTCGGAGCATGCCTTCCAAGCGCTGTCGTTGGCGCTTGCCATCGCTCAACAGAACCAATCCGAGCTGCACATGGTGTGCGTCGAGGAAGTCCCCTATCTGCCGGAATTCATCGAAGAAGTTCGCGAGACGACAGGAACGGCGGCCCGGCGCTTCCACGGCGTCCTCCAGCGCGCCCGCGCCATGGCCGAAGAACGCCAATTGGAGCTGCACACCCACGTCGTGGCGGGACATCCGGTGCGGGACATCGTCAAGCTTGCAGCCGATCTCGAGGTCGACCTGCTGATCATCGGAGCGACAGGCCATTCGGCCTTGTACGAGCGCATGATCGGCAGCCGGGCGGACCGCATCATCCAGCTCGCTCACTGTCCGGTGCTGGTCGCCAAGTGAGGCTCTCGACGTGAGGCTCTCGACGTGAGGCTTGGCGACATGCGGCCACGCGCCGCCGCGCCTCAGCGCAACATCACGATTGCGCGTCTAGCCGAACTCGCCCAGAAAACCTCTCGCTTGCCGAAATCGGCGATCCCGAGGAACCTAACAAATATCCATGCTCGCCAGGGCCGCTCTCGTCTGCCTCGTCTCATTCCGTTTGGCGACGCCTGTCGCGGCCAGTGAATTCACCATCGACGCTGGCGCACTCGACGGCAGCGGAGGATATGAGTTCGAGGACCTCGATGAGGACGGCGGCGCTGAACTCATCGGGCAGGACGACAGTTTCCTCTATGCTTTCTCCTCTTACGCGGATTCCCGGGCGCCAACGCAGATCAAGAAGCTCGTCCATGGCGAACTGAAGGATGTCAGCCAAAATCCTGCCTATCGCCGTTTTCTCCGTCAAAAAGTGCTGCTGATGGAGGCGAAAGCCCCCGCTCAGGCATGGCGCAACAATGGCTTCCTGGCCGGATGGGTTGCGGCCAAGGCTCTGATCGGAGAAGGAGACGAGGCGTGGGCGCGGATGCTGCGCGATTACGATCGTCAGTCCGAAGGGACGCTGATGAGTTGCGATCTGCCTCTGCCAGTCGATAACTGCCCCGAGGATAAGCAGAAGGCGCGCCGCGTCGATTTCCCGGTCGCCTTAAAAGACCATTCGGCGGCCAAAGGCTATCTCATAGCGGGCGTCGTCGGCGGTCAGGATCGGCATTAGGCGTATAAATCGGAACTTGACCTTACCGACATTTGCCAGATTTCGCCCTGCATCCGATGGCTTTGCATGATCTGGCGCCCAGGAGCGGTCATGATTTGTGGCCGTTGGCGTCAGAGGCGGCGCAGCAGGACGCAAGCTCTGCCTGCGCCAACATACTGTTCTACCGTTTGAATTAATCGAATTCGGGGCGGAACGATTCGCCGCCGCCGGCGTTATCCTTCTCCCGCCAACTGTTGCACCGGAGAGCGCATGGCGACCGCCAATGAACGACTGATGCAGTGGCTTCGTGACGCCCAAGCAATGGAGAGCCATGCCGAGGCGATGCTGGAGACGCTCGCTCGCCACATCGAAAACTACCCCGAGGTCAAAGCCCAAACTCAACGCGTTCTCCGAGAAACACGGGAAGCGGCGGGGATCGTGCAAGATGCGATCGAGCGGCGCGGCGGAGACACGTCAACCTTGAAGGACTCGGCTGCTCCGCCCGGACCTGGGGAGCAAAGTCTCAGCGGCTCGTTCGTGGGCGACGAGGCCGTCAAACGCGCCATGACGGAGATTTCAAGTTACAATATATTGGTCGCCGCAGCTGCCGACGCTGCTGCCGGAGACAGCGAGACGCACGCAGTTTGTGAAGACATTCTGCGTCAAGAAGAGGCGATGGTGGAGTGGCTCAAGAATTATCTCGCGTCCACGACCGTGGAATATCTCGGCCGTGAAGAGACGCCCGGCGCGGCGGTGCAACATCGGCGTTTGCCAAGCCGCAAAAACAGCCGGATCAGCCCGGGCTCTGGTCGTTCTTCGTAATCTCGCCGCGATTTTTCTGTTTCTCGTCGCTGTCACGAGAGCCGCCGCGGCGGCGCCGTGCGCAAACCTGCTCGAAGCCGGCGTTTCCTACACGGTTTGCACGTTCGATGCGCGCCAAGACGCCGTGCGTCTGTTCTGGCGCGACGGCCAAGGCGATGTCTACGGCGATTTTGCCCGCCTCGAAGCGGCGTTGATCCAAACCGGCGAAACGCTCGTCTTCGCCATGAACGCCGGCATGTATGGCGAGGACCGCTCGCCCATCGGGCTCTATGTCGAGGCGGGCAGGACCTTGAAATCCGCCAACGTCGGCGCCGGCGCCGGCAATTTCTACATGAAGCCCAACGGGGTGTTCTGGATCGACGGCGCGCGGGCGGGGGTAAGCGAGACCGCGCATTTTTTGCGCTCGCGCCTCCATCCCGCTTACGCCACGCAGTCGGGGCCGCTGTTGGTGCGCTCCGGCCGCATCAATCAGCGCATCCACGAGGGTGGCCAATCCGCCAAGATCAGGAACGGCGTCGGCGTCGCGGACGGCCATATCGTGCGTTTCGTCATTTCCAACGAAGCCGTCACTTTTCACGCCTTCGCGCATTTCTTTCGCGAGCGGTTGCAGTGCCCGGACGCGTTGTTCCTCGACGGCTCGATCTCGTCGCTCTATGCGCCGCAGCTCTTGCGCCACGATCGCTTTCTCCCCTTGGGACCGATCGTCGGCGTGGTCGAGAAGAAGGGGAAATGAGGGCGTCGAGATCGACCTGTCGTCCCTCGCCGGGCCCGATGGCGTGGTGGCGCGAAGACATGAACCGAAGTATGTTGGGCCGATGAGACGCAACGTGGACCGAACATGAGACCTTATATCGTCATCGTTCACAAGGAAGGCGAGAGCGCTTACGGAATGAGCTTTCCCGACGCGCCGGGCTGCTTTTCCGCCGCCGACGAGATCGACGAGCTCTTCGCCATGGCGAACGAGGCGTTGGAAGGCTGGACGGAGGCGATGATCGAAGAAGGATTGCCGATCCCGCCTACGCGAGATTTATCGGAGATCAAGGCCGATCCAAAATGGGCAGAGAGTTTCGAGGACGCGGTTCTGGTCATCGCCTTGGCGCCCCCATTTGCCGATAAAGCACAGCACGCCGCCTGATCAGTCCTTCGTCCAACCGGCCTGCTCGTAAATGCTCTTGATCGTCCTGATCGAGATGTCTCGCCGTGGGTGAGGAACGGTGACGATGTTTCGGCAGCCCGCCTTGGCGAAATGGTGATGCGATCCTTTGACGCGCACGAGCCGCCATCCTTCTTTTTCGAGGCGGCGTATAATAGCGCGGCTGTCGGCGAGCATGGCGAATCCCCATCCCGTTGAATGTCGCGGCAACACGCCACGCCCGCGCTCTGCGAATCTAGATGCCCATGCGCCTCGCCTTCAACCCTATGTATGTCCTACGTTTGGATGCTTTTCAGAGGCCCTCTCACCCCACCTGCCCCCTGTGGCGCAAAAAATGATCGGCGAGCACGATCGCCATCATGGCTTCGCCGACCGGCACCGCCCTGATGCCGACGCAAGGGTCGTGACGGCCCTTGGTGACGATCTCCGTCTCATTGCCATGGCGGTCGACGGTGCGGCGCGGCGTGAGGATCGACGAGGTCGGCTTGACGGCGAAGCGGGCGACGATCGGCTGGCCGGTGGAAATGCCGCCGAGAATGCCTCCGGCATGGTTGGAGAGAAACGCCGGCTTGCCGTCCGCCCCGGCGCGCATCTCGTCGGCGTTGCCTTCACCCGAGAGTTCCGCGGCCGCGAAGCCCGCGCCGATCTCGACGCCCTTCACGGCGTTGATCGACATGAGCGCGCCGGCGAGGTCCGCGTCGAGCTTGCCATAGACGGGCGCGCCCCAGCCGGCGGGAACCCCTTCCGCCACGACTTCGACCACCGCGCCGATCGACGAGCCGGACTTACGCACGCCGTCGAGATAGTCCTCCCAGCGCGGCGTCGAGTGGGCGTCCGGGCAGAACAGCGCGTTGCGCTCCACCTCGCGCCAGTCGAAACGAGCGCGATTGATCTTGTAAGGCCCGACTTGGACGAGCGCGCCGCGAATGCAAACACCCGCGATGATCTTGCGCGCCACCGCGCCGGCCGCGACGCGCGCCGCGGTCTCGCGCGCCGAAGAGCGCCCGCCGCCGCGCCAGTCGCGCACCCCGTATTTGGCGTCGTAGGTATAGTCGGCGTGGCCGGGGCGGTATGTGTCGGCGATGTCGGCATAATCCTTCGAGCGTTGGTCGGCATTCTCGATGAGCAGCGCAATCGGCGTCCCGGTGGTGACGTCTTGGCCCGCATCGTCGGCAAAGACGCCGGAGAGAATTTTTACAGCGTCGGGCTCCCGGCGTTGTGTGGTGAAGCGCGACTGGCCGGGACGGCGCTTGTCGAGGAAGGCTTGAATCTCTTCGGCGCGCAGCGGGATGCGCGGCGGACAGCCGTCGATGACGACGCCGATGGCCGGGCCATGGCTCTCGCCGAAGGTGGTGACGCGGAACAGATGGCCGAAGCTGTTGTGGGACATGGGAAAACAACAAGGAAATTGGCTGTTTGCGTTAAGTCCTTGTAGGAGTCGGATGCGGCGGGGTCAAATCCGTCCCGATGCAGCTCCGGTTTGCTTGAAGGCGAATTGCGTTAATCACCCAAGCCCCTCTCCTTACCTCTCCCCGCTGCGCTTCGCTTGCGGGGAGAGGGGCGGCAGGCGCGTTGCTCTTTTAGTGGAATTGCCGCCGTTCTCACGCCGCCTCGCGCCCCCGCGCCGCCTCGGCCCACGCCGCCGCCGGTTCGGCCGGCGCGCCGATCCACTCGGTGTGCGGAGGAATCGTTTCGCCTTTCATGACCACCGTCAGCGGCCCGAGCCGCGCGTAATCGCCGACGTGCGTGTCGTAGAGCACCGTCGAACCGGCGCCGACGCTGACCCCTTTGCCGACGTTCACGCGCCCGACCTTCATCACGCGGTCTTCGTAGAGATGCGTTTGCAGCGCCGAGAGGGAGTTGAGCGCGGCGAAGTCGCCGACCGTCACGCAATCGAATTCGGTCAAGTCGGTCATCTCCATGAACACGCCCTTGCCGAATTTCGCGCCGAACAGCCGCAGGGTCCATGGCAGGAACGGCGTGCCGCGCAAATGCTCGAGCAGCACTCTGCCGGCCAGTCCCCAGTACATGACGGCGACGGCTTCGGTGCGCATCGCCCAGAACGACCACATCGGTTTCACCAACGGCTCGTAGACCCCCATCGTCGCCCATTTGATGAGGATGACGACGGCCGTCATAGCCAGCGAAATAAGCGCCGAATCGAGAAGGAACAGTCCCGCCACCTGCGCATAATCGCCTTCGAGCAGCTTCTGGCCGAAGCTCTCGACGGCCCACGTGCCGAAGGTGACGAACAGCATGATGGGCAGCGAGATGTGCACGGCTTCGAACACGGCGCGCGCCGCCTTCTTCCAGAACGGCGGCTCATACGTCCAACTGGCGCCGCCGCCGTCGAATGTCTGACGCACCGGCAATTTGATCGGCGGCGACCCGAACCAGGTGTCGCCTTCCGACAAGTCGCTGTTGGCCGGCGGCTTCGATTTGATGCCGATCAGTGCGCCAGCGGGGATGTCGGCGCCAGGCGGAACCACGGCGTCATTGCCGATGAACACGCGCGACCCGGTCTTGACGCGCTTCAGATACATCCAGCCGCGCCGCACGTCCTCGTCGCCGAGCACGACTTCGTCGGCGATGAAGCACTTGTCGCCGATCTCGACGAGATCATAGCGCCCGGCAAGGTTGGTCGAGATTTCCGCATCCTTGCCGATCTTCGCGCCCATCAGACGATACCATGTGCGCATGTAAAGCGTGGCGAAGAGCGAGGAGAGAGTCTCGAGGGTGATTTCGGTGGCGAGCGCGACCGCCCACTTGCGCAAATAGAAGCACGACCAGACCGAATAGGTTCCCTCTTTGACGCGCGGCAGCACGAGCCAGCGAAACGTGATGATGAACGCGACCGTCACCAGCACCAGGACAAAGGCCGTCGGCCACGCAAACAGCGGAATCGCCGCCAAATAGTAGAAATGGTCGGCCTCGGCGATGCCCATCCAATTGTCGAGCCGATCGAAAACCCAAAACGCCGGAAAGATCGGCAAGAGTCCGAGCGGTGGAATGGCCAGCAGCAGGACGGTGAACAGGAAAGTCATCGTCATGCGGCGGGCAGGCGTCGCCTCAGCCAGCGCCTCGAGCGAGGCGACATCGACGACGCCGGTCCGCCGTGCGGGCGAACCGTTCCATATCTCATAAGCGCCGAGGCGCGAGCCCGAGGGCACGGACGTCAAATCCTCGAGCGTCGCGCCGGCGCCGATGACGACATTCTCCTCGATGACGCAAGACGTGCCGATATAGGCGTCGGCGCCGATCTCGATCGCGCCGATGACAAGCTCGTTGCCTTCGACGCGCGCATTGGCGAGGTTGAGCTTGGAGCCAAGACTGGAGCCGGCGCCGATGGTGACGAGATCGACGGCGCCCGCCTCCAAATCGCTGATGAGCGCGTCCTCGCCGATGTTGGCGCCGAGCGCCATCAGATACAGCCGCATGATCGGCGAGAATTGAAACCACTTGGCATGGGTGAGGGTCATGAGCCGCTGTGACAGCCACCAGCGGTAGTAGTAAACGCCCCACAATGGATAACGCCCCGGGCGCGTGCGCCCGATGATCAGCCACTTGCCGATGATCGACGCGGCCATGGTCGCGAGATTGATGCACATGTAGATGCCGAGCAGCGCAACCGTCTCCTCGAGGATACTGGCCTCGGGCGCCGTGAGCAGCATGTAGGAAACGAAAACGCCCAGCCACTGCGAGGTGACGAAAGCCAAAATGAACGGCAGGGCAGCGGCCTGAGCGAGGCCGCACAAGAAGCGCCGCAACAGCGGCGGCGGCGTGAAGGAGAGATCGCGTTGCGGTTGGTTCGCCTGCGCTTTGCCGTCGAGATGCGCGGCCAGCGCGCGCAGCGTGCGCTGGCTATACATGTCCTGCAAGGTGATGGAGGCGAGCCGCGGCGTCTCGCGCACAAC
>JACOUB010000024.1 GCA_016178015.1 Methylocystis sp.
ACAACACGTTTCGCAATTATCAGGAGGCGAACCGCGCCTTCTGGCGCCAGACGGTGATCCCGCTCGTTTCGCGTCTGCAAAAGAGCTTTCAGGCCTGGACGCAGCCAAACTATGAGCCGTTCCGCTTCGACTACAACGCCGACCGCATCGATGCGCTGTGAGCGCCCGTGCGCTGGTCGAGCAATGCATTTCATGAAGGCCGCGGCATGACCGACATCGCCAACTCCGTTCTCACGCGTGGGGATCTTGCCCACCTCGCGCTGTTCTTGTGGGCGAGCGCGGCGACGACGTTTGCTTATCGCGCGTTGCGCGAATTGGGCCGGTCAACGCGCCGCCTCGACGATTTCGTGCGCGAGCTGGCGCGTTTTAACCGCCGTTACGGGAGCGATTTATGAGCGCCAACAGATTGCGGTTTCCTTGGACGAAGCGCCGGCATGGCCGCCGCGCCGCGCCGTATCGCGACGATCCTATCGTCGTCTTCAAGACCTTTGTGCGCTTGCTCGAACGCTTGCGCTCGGCGCCGCGCGGCGGCGGCTGCGCGGCGATCGCCGTCTCCAGGGAGAAGCCATGATGGGCATGAGCGTGAAGGCGAGCTCGGCGGCGCCGGCGCGGCGCGACGCGTTGGAGATGAAGCGCGTTGATGTCCAGGTTTTGCGCGCCAGCGAAGCCGGCACATTCGAGGGCTACGCCAGCGTGTTCGGCGTGGTCGATATGGGCCACGACTTGGTGATGCCGGGCGCGTTCGCCGCCTCGCTCGACAAGCGGGGGGCCGGCGGCGTCAAGATGCTGTGGCAGCATCAGGCGGCCGAACCGATCGGCGTGTGGACGCAGATCGTCGAGGACGGCCACGGCCTCAAGGTCAAGGGCCGTCTCGACCTGTCGGTCGCCCGCGCCCGCGAGGCGCTGTCCTTGCTGCGCCAGGGCGCCGTCGACGGACTTTCGATCGGCTTTCGCACGAAGCGCGCCGTCACCGACCGCCAGAGCGGCATCAGGAAGCTGCTCGAGATCGATTTGTGGGAAATCTCGGTGGTGACGTTTCCCATGCTGACGCAAGCGCGCGTCGATGCGGTGAAGCGCACTGCCTTGCGACCGCCGCGCCCGCGCGCACCCGCGCCGCTCGTCGCTGTGCGCATGAAGCTGGCGCGGCTGCGCGCGCAAACGGCGGCGCTCAATTTCGAGTTCAAGCTGCTGCGTCTTTCGCGCTCGCTCGAGCTGCGCTACTCGCCGAACCAGCCGCGCGTTCCCGCCGGCTCGCGCGAGGGCGGACGCTGGACCAGCGAGGGCGGTGGCGGCGCCGCCAACGCAAGCGACGGCGGCACTGACAGCGAAAACGTTTCCGCCGATGACGCTATAGTTACGCCGGTAGGGCAAGACGATGCCACACGCGGTTATTTTGTCGATCTGCTCGCTGAAAAGGACCGAGGAGGACACGCTATTGAGAAACACGTGGGGAAATCGGATGAATTTCTGCTAAATCGCGTGAGAACCGAGCGATATTCAGGGTTGTTTTTTGATATAGGCCTCCAGGCTGCGGGATCGTTCTCTTCGCTTGCGGCAGCCAATAAGCTCGTCAATGCAACTCTATCGGCTAGCAGCACAATCGTCGATGCCGTTGCTGCAGGGCTGGAGGGCGGCGCGGTGATCGAACGGTTGTTCGATTCGCCTACCGGAAAGCAAGCCTTTGCGAATAGCGGACGGTCGCAGCCCTATATTCGTGACACGTTCGGGGTGCGCGTGCTCATTCGATACGACGATCAATCGCCGAACGGGTTCACGGTAGTGACCGCTTATCCGATTAACGAAGGGGACTAAACGATGCACCCGCCAGAGGCCTTTCTGACCTATAGCGCCTTGTTCCATCAGGACGTGTTCGTAATTTACCCTTCATTGGAGGAGGCGTTTCGTCACGCTTCGGATTATTTGACCAAAGAACAGGTCGCGTCCGTCAAGGCCTATTTGGACGAATTGATCAGCGGACGCTACACGAATGAAGAACTCCTGGAGATATGGGAAAAGTCGAAATCAGAAATCTATGTCACGCGAGGCAACATGATCGATTTTTTCCGACAGGCGCGTTCTTATCTGAATTGATCGGCGCAGCCCTCTCCAGGGATGGGCAAGGTCAACCTGGCGGTGGCGCGGGCGCGCAAGGCGCTGTCCTTGCTGCGCCAGGGCGCGGTCGACGGCCTCTCGATCGGCTTTCGCATGCAGCGCGCCGTCACTGATCGCCAGAGCGGCGTCAGGAAGCTGCTCGAGATCGATTTGTGGGAAATCTCCGTGGTGACGTTTCCCATGTTGACGCAAGCGCGCGTCGATGCGGTGAAACGCGCCTCGCGGAGCCTGAATCTTGTCGTGCGAGGCCGAGAGGTCAACGGCGCCCGAGTTTGATTTCAAGCCGGAAAGTTTTCTGCCGCGCAACTGTTCGCGCCCGGCGTGGATGGCCGTGACAAGCACGGCCATGACGGGACTACTCATTCGAGGATCGTGATTTCCGGCGTTTGGCTACAGCCGGCGCTCTTGGCTGCTGATCGAACACCCGCGTCGCTGCCGTCGAGCGCGGGTTGATCTCAAAAAGACGGCTCTACTCCTCGCCAGCAAAAACCTTGGCGGCGTCTTGCCGGCGCGGTGTGCTGGCGCGCGTTTTTCACAAGAGACCAACACGAGGTTGTCACCCATGTCATCTGTCGAAACCAAATCCGCCGGCGGCGACGAAATCGTCGCCGATCTCAATCGCGCGTTTTCTTCCTTCAAGGAGACCAACGACGAGCGCCTCGCCCAGATCGAGACGCGCCTCGGCGTCGATGTGCTGACCGAAGAAAAGCTCCAGCGCATCGATCATGCTCTCAACGAGACGAAGCACAGGCTCGATCGCGTCACGCTCGATCTTTCCCGACCGCGCATCGGCGCCCGCGCCCAAGACGACGCCGGAGCGCTCCAGCATAAGGCGGCGTTCAATCTCTATATGCGCGCTGGCGAATCGTCTGGGCTCAAGGCGCTGGAGGCCAAAGCTCTGTCGGCGGGCTCGGGACCGGACGGCGGCTACCTGGTGCCGGTTCCGGCCGAGCAGGAAATATTGCGCCGTCTCGCGCATCTCTCCCCCATTCGCGCCATCGCCAGCGTGCGCGAAATATCGACCCATTCGCTGCGTAAAGCTTACTCCTTCCAGGGGCCGGCGGCCGGCTGGGTGGCCGAGGCCGATCCGCGCCCGCAAACCGCCAACCAGCAGATCGCCGATATGACCTTCCCGGCCTTGGAGCTCTATGCCATGCCGGCGGCGACGCAGACGCTGCTCGATGACGCCGTCGTCGATATCGAGCAATGGATCGCCGAGGAGGTTCAGACGGTGTTCGCCGAGCAAGAAGGCGCCGCCTTCGTCAATGGCAACGGCGTCAACAAGCCGCAAGGCTTCCTCGCCTATCAGACGATCGCCGATGCGAGTTGGACTTGGGGCAAGGTCGGTTACGTCGCGACCGGCGTTGCCGGCGGGTTTCCGACGACGACGCCGTCCGACGTGTTGTTTGGCCTCGTCTATGCGCTGCGCGCCGGCTACCGGCAGAAGGGCAAATTCGTGCTCAACCGCCAAACCCAATCGCTGGTGCGCCAGTTCAAGACGACGACCGGCGAATATATTTGGGCGCCGCCGGCGAGCTTGGGTCAGAACGCCACCTTGATGAATTTCGAGGTGGTGGAAGCCGAAGACATGCCCAATCCCGGCACGGATGCGTTCGCGATCGCCTTCGGCGATTTCGAGCGCGGCTATATCGTCGTCGATCGGCTCGGCATTCGCGTCCTGCGCGATCCTTATTCCGCCAAGCCCTATGTGTTGTTCTACACCACCAAACGGGTCGGCGGCGGCATCCAGGACTTCGAGGCGATCAAATTGTTGAAGTTCGGGATCTCTTGAGACGCGAAGACGCGCCATCTTCTCTCGAGGCCGCGCTTTCCTGAGCATTGCGCCAATCCCCTGGCCCCTCACCCAACCTCTCCCCGCAAGCGGGGAGAGGGGCGCGCTCCTTCTGCAACAAACTCCGTAGCCCTGACGGGAGAGGTAAATGACGCCTATTCTTCTTGCAGGACCTTTGGTCGAGCCGGTCTCGCTCGCCGACGCCAAAGCTTGGCTGCGGCTCGATACGAGCGACGAGGACGATCTCGTTGCGGCGCTGATCGTTTCGGCGCGAATGACGCTCGAGGCGTATACGCGCCGTTTCTTCATCACCCAGAATTGGCGGATCAAGCTCGACGCTTGGCCGATAACGCTGCGGGAGCGCACGCCCGCGACGCTCGCCATTCCTTTCGCGCCGTTGCAGAGCGTCGCCGCCATTCGCGTCTACGATGCGGCCAACGCGGCGCAAGTGCTCGACCAGGCGACGTACTTGGCCCCGGCCGCGCCGGATCGCGCGCGCGTAAGTTTTGTGACGCAGCCGCCGACGCCCGCGCGCCTGAGCGATGGCATAGAGATCGACGTCGTCGTGGGCTATGGCGCCCCGGCGACCGATACGCCCGAACCCTTGCGGCGCGCCATCCTCATGTTGGTCGCTCACTGGCACGAAAATCGCGGCGATCAACCTGCGGACGCGACGCAACTGCCGGCTGGCGTCGGCGCGCTCGCCTCGCCGTTTCGGCGCGAGCGCCTGCTGTGAGCGCGCTCCCCGCCGTTGGCGAGCTGCGCGTTCGCGCGATCATCGAGGCGCCAGTCGATACGCCCGACGATAGCGGCGCCATGACGCGAACCTACGCGCCGCTCGCCAACGTATGGGCGCATGTGACGGCGTTGACGGGGGAGGCCCATTTTGTGGCGGCCCGCCAGGAGCAGTCGCTTACCCACCTCGTGCGCATGCGCTGGCGCGCCGATGTGACGAGCGAGATGCGGCTCGTCGTGGGCTCGCGCAAACTGCTCATTCATTCTGTCTATGATCCAGATGAGCGGCGGCGCTTGCTGATGTGCCGCTGCGAGGAAATCAAATCATGAGAGCGCCAGCATGAGCACCTCGCCAGTCGTCGCTTTGCGCAAGGCCATCCTCGCGCATCTTACGGCCGACGCGGCGTTCGTCGGCGCGCTGGGCGGCGCGAAAGTGTTCGACGAGGCGCCACGCAATGTCGAGCCGCCGTATGTCGTATTCGCCGACGCGCAGATGCGCGACTGGTCGGCGCAGCTGTCGCGCGGCGCCGAGCAGTTTGTCGTGCTGTCGGTGTGGTCGACGCAGCGCGGTCAGCGCGAGGCGCTGGATATTGCGCAGAAGGTCGTCGATCTGCTCGACGAGGCGCCGTTGGTCCTTCAGGATCATGCGCTCGTCGATCTGCGCTTCGCCGCCGCTGAAACGAAACGTGAGCAGAATGGCCGTTTTGCGCGGGTCAATCTGCGCTTTCGCGCGACGACGGAGAGCGTCTGAGCAGTCGAATAGATTCAAAAAGGGCGCTACTTCCTTCTCCCGCTTGCGGGAGAAGGTGTCGCGCGAATGCGCGACGGATGAGGGCGGGCGCGTCGTCAAATTCGCTGGATTCGAACAGCGGCACGTTCCCTCATCCGACCCTCGCTGACGCGAGGGCCACCTTCTCCCGCAAGCGGGAGAAGGATTCGCGCCGAGCCGCACTCATCAAACTCAGGAGAGTCAAACCATGTCCGCCCAGAAGGGAAAGGATCTTCTGCTCAAGCTCGATGACGGGACGGGCAATTTCGTCACTGTCGCGGGTTTGCGCACGCGACGCTTCAGCCTTAACGCCGACGCCGTCGATGTGACCGACGCCGAGTCGGCCGGGCGCTGGCGCGAACTGCTGGCCGGCGCCGGCGTCAAGCGCGCCAGCATTTCGGGAACCGGCATCTTCAAGGATCAGGCGTCGGACCTATTGATGCGTCAAGTGTTCTTCGACGGCCTTGTGCGCAATTGGCAGATCGTCGTTCCTGCGCTAGGCGTGATTGCTGGATTGTTTCAGATATCGAGCCTCGACTATCGCGGCGAGCACAACGCCGAAATGACGTTCGACATCGCCTTGGAATCGGCTGGCGCGCTCAGCTTTACGCAAAGCTGAGGCGAGCCATGGCGAACTCGAGGCGCGGCGAAATCGAGGCCGAAATCGGCGGCAGGACCTATACCCTGTGCCTGACGCTCGGCGCGCTCGCTGAATTGGAGAGCGGACTGGGCGCCAGCGATCTCGTGGCGCTCGCCGAGCGGTTCGAGGCGCGCCGTCTCTCGGCTCGCGACATCTTGCGCATCATCGGTTGCGGCTTGCGCGGCGCGGGCCATGGCTTGAGCGACGTCGACGTCGCGAACATGAAGGTTGCGGGGGGCCTTGCGGCCTATGTCAAGATCGCGGCGGACCTCCTCGCCGCGACGTTCGGCGACAACCCGTCGGATGAGACCGCCGCCGCAAACCCTCCGCCGCCGCAGGACGCCGCACCGCGAAGCTAGCGAAAGGGCCGCGCGTTTCCTCCCCGCGCGCGCCTTTTCCATGGGCGAGAGCCATGGCTTTCGGTTTGGGCGTCCTGCGGCTTTGTTCGCGCGACTTCTGGTCGATGACTCCACATGAATTGGCCAGCGCTGCGGACGGCGTCTATGGGCGCCGGCGCGGCGCGCCGTCACGCACGGCGTTGGATGAACTGATGCGCGCCTTTCCCGATCGAGGACCCCAGCCATGACGCAAACGCCGAGCGTGCCAGATAACTTTCCCGATCCGTTTCATACGACGATCTCCTCGGCGCCGTTCCAGACGCATGATCTGACGGCGACCAAGGGGTTGCTCGACCAGATCAATGTTTCCGCCGGCGCTGTTTCGAAATCATTGTCGAGCGCATTCGCCAACGCGGCGACCAGCGGCAAAAGCTTCAACGATACGCTTACGACGATCGCCGAGTCATTGGCGAAACTGGCGCTGCGCGCGGGAACGCGATCCCTCCTCGAGGGAATCTCCTCCGGCTTTGGTTCGCTGTTTTCCGGGCTGTTCTCGGGTTCCGGCGCCAATGCGATCGTCGCGCCGTTTGCCGATGGCGGGGTCGTCGCCAGTCCGACCTTCTTTGGCGCGGGAAGCTCCATTGGCCTGATGGGCGAGCGCGGCGCCGAAGCGATCATGCCTTTGGCGCGCGGCCCGGATGGGCGTCTCGGCGTCGCCATGCAAGGCCAACCGAGCCCGGTGGCGGTGACGGTCAACATCGCCGCGCAGGACGTCGATAGTTTCAAGCGGTCCGAGGCGCAAATAACCGCCGCCCTGGCGCGCGCTGTGGCGCGCGGCCAGCGCAACCTTTGATACGAAATCCAGGCAATCCCCCTCCCTGTCCCTCCCCCGCTTCGCGGGAGAGGGGACGCAAATGATCGGCATTTCGCTTCGCTCCCTCTCCCGCGAGCGACGCGAAGTGGGGGAGGGCTGGGGAGAGGGTAAAGATGACGAGCTTTCATGAAGTTCGATTTCCGCTCGATGTTTCGGTGCGTGGACGGGGCGGACCGGAGCGGCGCACCGACATCGTCACGCTCGGCTCCAACCGCGAGGCGCGCAACGCGCGCTGGGCGAATTCGCGCCGGCGCTATGAGGCGGGCTATGGCGTCAAATCGCTGACGCAGCTTTCGCAGGTGCTGGCTTTTTTCGAGGAGCGGCGCGGCAGGCTGTTTGGTTTTCGATGGCGCGATCGCGCCGATTATTCGTCCAACGCCCAAGGCGGGCCGCCTTTGCCTGCCGATTCTGCGCTCGGCGTCGGCGACGGGACGACCGCCGCTTTTCAACTGATCAAGACTTATGGGGCCGCTTTCGCTCCCTATGCGCGCGTCATCGCCAAGCCCGTCGCCGACAGCGTGCGCGTTGCCGTCGCCGGCGTCGAGAAAGCGATCGGCGTCGACTTTCTGCTCGATGCGACGACGGGCGCCGTGACCTTTCAGCCGCAAGCCGTACCTGCGACGGCCGCTCCCGTCACGGCCGGTTTCTTGTTCGACGTGCCGGCGCGTTTCGATACGGATTTTCTCGAAATCGACATATCGGCGTTCGAGGCCGGCGACATTCCGAAAATCCCGATTGTCGAAATCATCCCGTGAGGAAGGGTTTGCGCCCATGCGTTCCGTGTCTGCTTCCATGCAAGCCAAGCTCGACGCCGCCGTTTCGACCTTCTGCAATTGTTGGCGACTGGCGCGTCGGGACGGAACGATCATGGGCTTTACCGATCATGATCGCGATCTCGCCTTCAACGGCGTGATTTTTCGCGCCGGTTCCGGGCTGGCGGCGACGCAGGTCGAATCCGGCGTCGGCTTCGCCGCCGGGACCAGCGAAGCGCTGGGCGCTCTGCAAGCCGATAGTCTCACCGAGAGCGATCTGTTGGACGGGCTCTACGATGGCGCTTCCGTCGAGGTATGGCTCGTCGATTGGAGCGCCGTCGAGGATCGCGTGCTGCTCAATATCGCGACGATCGGCGAGGTGAAGCGCAGCGAATTCGCCTTTAGCGCCGAACTGCGTTCCAGCGCGCATCTTTTCGATCAGCAGCGCGGCGGGTCTTTTCAGCGGGCGTGTTCCGCGGATCTTGGGGACGAGCGGTGCAGGTTCGATCTGTCGACGCAAGGCTTCTCGACGACCGGCTCGGTAAGTTCGAGCGCCGGCAGTTCGATGGTCGCTGCGCTGGCGGGCGTCTTCGATGCGAACTTTTTCACCGGCGGCAGGATGACGTTCGCCAGCGGCGCCAACGCCGGCGGGCGCGTCACGATCAAGTCGCACACGCAATCGGGGACGAGCGCCAATTTCGCCTTCTGGACGCCGCTCGCCCACCCGCTGGCGGCCGGCGATGCGTTCGCGGTCGTCGCCGGTTGCGACAAGTCGCCGGCGACCTGTCAGCAGAAATTCGCTAATTTCCTTAATTTTCGGGGGGTTCCGCACATGCCCGGCAACGATCGCGTCATCGCCTATCCGAGCACGCTGGCCCCGACGATGGATGGCGGGAGTTTGTTCCGATGAGCGCGCCGACGCGCGACGCCATCGTCCGCGAGGCGCGCCGATGGATCGGCACGCCTTATCGACACCAGGCTTCTCTGTTGCACGTCGGTTGTGATTGCCTGGGGCTCGTGCGCGGCGTCTGGCGTGAACTCATCGGCCCAGAGCCAGAAGCGCCGCCGCCCTATTCTCCCGACTGGGCGGAGGCGCATGGCGTCGAGACCTTGGCTCTCGCCGCGCATCGCCACTTCGCGCCGTTGCAATCTGCGGATTTTCGAGCCGGCGACGTTCTCTTGTTTCGCGTTCGCGACAATGCGCCAGCTAAGCATCTCGGCATAGCGACGAGCGCGACGCACATGATTCATGCGCATGGCGGCGCCTGTGTGGCGGAAATCGCGATCGGTCCTCATTGGGGCCGACGTCTTGCCGGCGCGTTCGCTTTTCCGGGCGTCGTGGATTGACGACAATCGCACGCGGAAATCATCTCACGGGCAATTCATGGCGACCTTGCTTCTCGATACGGCCGGCTCAGTCCTCGGCGGCGCGATTGCCGGTCCGATCGGCGCAACGCTAGGGCGCTTTGCGGGCCGACTGGGCGGCGCGCTCATCGACGAGGCGCTGCAGCCTCACGCCTCTCCGCGCTACTCCGTCGGTCCCCGGCTCAAGTCCATGGACGGGATCGCATCGACCGAGGGCGCCGTCATTCCGCGCCTCTATGGCCGCGCGCGCATCGGCGGGCAGATGATCTGGGCGACGCGCTTTCTCGAACAGGCCAATGTCTCGCTGAGCGGGGGCTCCGGCGGTTCCGGAAAGGGTGGAGGCGGAGGCGGAGGCGGCCGGGGAGGCGGCGCGCCGACGATTAATGTCTCCTATTCGTACTTCGCCAATTTCGCCATCGGCATTTGCCAGGGACCGATCGCCTTCGTACGGCGCATTTGGGCGGACGGCGTCGAGCTCGACATGACGACCTTGCCGATCCGCATATACAAGGGTGATGAGGATCAACATCCCGATGCGCTGATCGTCGCCAAGGAGGGGCAGGAGAACGCGCCGGCCTATCGGGGGCTCGCCTACATCGTCTTCGAACTCTTGCCGCTGGCCCACTTTGGCAATCGCATTCCGCAGTTCACTTTCGAGGTGGTCAAGCCCGTCGCGGGAATAGGCTCGATGATTCGCGCCGTCGATATCATTCCGGGCGCCACGGAAGCCGGATACCAGCCGGCGCTTCAGCTCAATTTTTTCTCGCCCGGCGTGACCAGCGCCGAGAACCGCCATCAACTGACGGCGCCGACCGACTGGACGGCCTCGCTCGATGCGCTGCAAGCGCTGTGTCCCAATCTCCGAAGCGTCGCGCTCGTCGTCACTTGGTTCGGCGACGATCTGCGCGCGGGAACATGCACGATCGCGCCGCGCGTCGATGCGAGATTCAAGACGATTGGGGAATTCGATTTCCTCGTCCGCGGTGTTTGGCCGCCGGATTGGTCGGTGGCGGGCCTCATGCGCTTCAGTGCGCGTCTCGTCTCGCAAATCGACGGTCGCTCGGCGTTCGGCGGCACGCCCAGCGACGCCTCCGTTTCGGCGGCGATAGCAGATTTGAGGAGGCGCGGCCTGTCGGTCGCCTTCTACCCCTTCGTGATGATGGATGTGCCGCCAGGCAACGCTCTGCCCGATCCTCACACCGGCGCGCCGCCGCAGCCTGCTTTCCCGTGGCGCGGCCGCATCACCTGCGATCCGGCCCCGGGCCGTCCGGGAACGCCCGATGGGACACCCGACGCGGCGACGCAGGTCAATGCCTTCTTTGCCGGCTATCGCAGCTTCATCCTGCATTATGCGCAACTGTGCCAGGCGGCCGGCGGCGTCGACGCCTTTCTCATCGGTTCGGAGTTGCGGGAGCTGACGCGCGTGCGCGACGCGCCCGGACATTATCCCGCCGTTGATGCGCTCGCGACCCTGGCGACGGACGTCAAGGCTGTCCTCGGGCCTTCGACCAAGGTCGCCTATTCCGCCGATTGGACGGAATATGGCGCGCACGTATTGGCCAACGGCGACGTGCGCTTTCCGCTGGATCCACTGTGGGCGTCGCCGTCAGTTGATTTCGTCGGCGTCGATGTCTATTGGCCGCTTGCCGATTGGCGCGACGGCGAGGGCCACCTCGACGCCGGAATCGCTTCGACCATCTATGATCTCGATTATCTTTCGTCGCGCATCGCGTCTGGCGAAGCCTATGACTGGTTTTACGCCGATAAAGCGGCGCGCGACGCGCAGCAGCGCACGCCGATAACCGACGGCCTTGGCAAGCCATGGATGTTTCGTCAGAAGGATTTCGCCGCTTGGTGGTCGCACGCACATTACGAGCGCGTCGGCGGCGCGGAATTGACGAGCCCGACGCCATGGGTTCCGCAGTCGAAGCCCATTTGGATTGTCGAGACCGGCTGCCCGGCCGTCGATCGCGGCGCCAATGCGCCCAACGTCTTTCCGGACGCACATTCTTCCGAAGGCGGGCTTCCCTACTATTCGCGCGGCGGACGCGACGATCTCATGCAAGCGCGTTTCATCGAGGCGATGCTGACCTATTTCAACGCTTCCTCGCCAGGCGCCATACCCGCCAACAACCCCATATCGACAGTCTACGGCGCGCCGATGGTCGACCCGGCGCACATCTATGTCTGGTGTTGGGATGGGCGTCCGTTTCCGGCCTTTCCCGCTTCCAGCTCCCTTTGGGCGGATGCGCCGAATTGGGAGACCGGCCATTGGCTCAACGGCCGCCTCGAGGGCGCGCCAATCGACGAGCTGGTCGCCGCGCTCGCCACCGCCGTTCCAACGCCGGCGCTCGACGTGCGCAGGCCGCAGATTTACGGCTTCGTCGATGGCTATGTCGTCGATCGAATCATGTCGCCGCGCGAGGCGATCGAGCCGCTCGCGACGCTATTTGGCTTCGATCCGGTCATGTCGGGAGACACGGTGCGGTTCGTCGCTCGGTTTGGAAGACCGTTGCGCGCGATCGGCGAGGACGACCTGGTTCCCAACAAGGACGGGACGCTGGTCAATCTCGCGCGCGCACAAGAAAGTGAACTGCCGCACGAGATTGCTCTTTCGTTTTCCGATTCCGAACTCGATTATCGGACCGGTCGGGTGCTGTCGCGCCGTCTGGAAGGCTATTCGTCGCGTCAAAGCGAAACGCAAGCGGCGGTCATGACCAATCGCGCCAATGCGCAGCTATTGGCGGATACCTGGTTGCAAGATCTCTGGGTTGGGCGCGAGACGGCGGCGTTCTCCTTACGTCCCGGCCTCGCGGCGCTAGAGCCCGGCGACGTCGTGCAACTCGAAACCACGGCGGGCGGGCGGCTCTTTCAGATTCAACGCATCAACGATGGCGCGGCGCGGAGCGTTGTCGCGCGCGCCATCGATCCGAGCGTTTATGACGCAACGGCTATCAGGATCGCGAGGGCTTCGGTCGCTTCGCCCAGCGTCGTCGGTCCGCCGCGCGTCCTTGTTCTCGATCTGGCCCTGGCCAAAACCGATCCGCCGCCGCTGTCGTTCGTGGCCGCCTTCGCCGATCCTTGGCCGGGAGCATTGGCGATCTGGCGGCAAGTCGGTTCGACTTACGAGAATTTCGGCGCGATCGCGAAGCGCGCGACGACGGGCGACACGCTCGACGTTTTGCAGCCAGGTCCGCTGGCGCGCTTCGACCACGGCGCCAGCGTGACCGTTAAGCTTGGATCTGGCGCGCTCGCCTCGGTCGACGACGCCAGCGCCTTCGCGCTGCGCTCCGCCATGGCTATTCGGGGAGCGGACGGAGCGTGGGAAATTTTCGCATTCACCCGCGCCGAGCTCGTAGCGACGAACACCTATCGCCTGTCGCGTCTGTTGCGGGGACTCGGCGGCGACCAGAGCGCTGCGGCGAGAGCCGTGCCTGCTGGCGCGCCCGTCGTGTTGCTCGATGACGCGGTTGTTCCCCTGGCGACGCAGCAAGGCGCGCTCGGCGCGCCGACAACATATCGAATCGGCCCGGCCAACCGCGACCACAGCGATCCGACCTATGTGCAGGCGACCGTCGCCGCGACCGGCCGGGCGTTGATGCCCTACGCCCCCGCGCAGGCGCGGGCGCGGCGCACGAACGATGGCGTCGTCATCTCGTTTGTGCGTCGCGGACGCATCGACGCCGACGCCTGGGCGCCCGTCGACATTCCGCTCGGCGAAACGAACGAAGCCTATGAAATCGCGGTCTCGCTTCTGGCCGGCGGGAGCCGTGTGCTTGCCTCGTCCTCGACGTCCGTTCTCTATCCCGCGAGCGTCGAGCTCGCGGACTTCGGCGCGCCCCAGACTGCTCTTTCGGTCGAGATTTTCCAGCTCAGTTCGAGCGTTGGACGGGGCTTTCCGCTCGCGGCTTCTCTTATCATCCACTGAGGGCGCTCATGACCCAAACGACGCATCTCGCTTTGCCGTTCATCGATGCGGCGCAGGCGCAAAAGCATGTGACGCACAACGAGGCGCTGCAACTGCTCGACGCTCTCGTGCAATTGTCGGTCGGCGCGCGCAACCAAGGCGCGCCGCCGGTTTCGCCAAGCGAAGGGCATGTTGCTCGTTTACGACGGCGCCGCGTGGGGCGACGCCGGCCGCACGCTGCGCGAGCTTCAGAATTTGAATCTATTGGGGCTCGGCACGACCGCGGACGCCAACAATCCGCTGTCGGCGAAGCTGAACGCGGCGCTCTTTACGGCGAAAAGCCTCGCGGAGGGCGGAACCGGCGATCTGCGCTTCACGCTGAACAAGAGCGCGTCTGGCAATACGGTTTCGCAGCTCTATCAGGACAACTATTCCGGCCGCGCCGAGACGGGCCTGACCGGCGACGATCATTTTCACGTGAAGGTTTCGGCCGACGGCGCGACCTGGAAGGAAGCGATCAATATCGATCCGGCGAGCGCGATCGCCAATTTTCCGAATGGAACGTCTGGAATTAGCACCGGTCAGGCGAACGGCGTCGCGGGGCTCGATGCGGGCGGCAAGGTGCCGCTCGCGCAACTGTCGACGCTGATCGGCGATGCTGGGGCCGGCGGGACGAAAGGACTTGCTCCCGCCCCGGCCGCCGGCGACGCGGCGGCCGGCAAGTTTCTCAAAGCCGACGGCACGTGGGCGGCCCCGGCGGGCGCTGTCGCCGCTCTCCTCGCCGCCAACAATCTCTCCGATCTCGTCGACGCGGCGACGGCGCGGAACAATCTGTTCGGCGCGGGTTTCTCGTGGGACGCGACCAATAAGGCGCTGACGCTTGGCGGCGCGACGGTGACGACGAGCAATCCGATCGTCAACGGATCGCAAACGTGGAACGCCGCCGGCGTCGTTTTCAAAGGCCTCTCGTTCAACGCAACCAAGACGGCGGCGAACGTTCTGTCTGGGCTGATTGACGTTGGCTTCGGCGGGAACACGACATTCCGGGTTGGCGAGCAATCGGCGAATTGGGGCACGATGTGGCTGCTTGCCAACGGCGCCCCGTCGGCAACCAACTGGGCAATGCAAACTGGGGGCAGCACCCTTTATATCAATGCGCTGACGGCGGATTCCAACATAGTATTCTCCGATGGCGGCGGCGTCGGCAAGACCGCCATTTATCCATCCTACCTGGTCATCGGCAGCGCGAACTTCTATGGGTTCTCCAGCACAACATCATACAGCGGCGCGATAGATACGGCGCTTTACCGCGACGCCGCGGGCGTCCTCGCCCTTCGCAATGGAACGGCTGCACAGTCACTCAATATTTACAACACATACACGGACGCGAGTAATTACGAAGCACTCCAACTGTCGTGGAGCGGAAATTTCGCCCGAATAAGGACCTCGTACGCCGGAACCGGCTTTTCTAGGTCACTGATCCTCGACAGCGCTAGCACGATGTATTTCGATGTCGGCGGCCTAGACAAGTGGCAGATTCCCACGGGTGGGCATTTCCTTGCCAGCATCGATAACAGCTGCGACATCGGCGCCAACGGCGCGAATAGGCCGAGGAATGTTTATATTGCGGGGTCTCTTTATGCAGCGATCCTCGCGAGCGCCGCCACAACCGTCGCCTCTCTCCCGTCAGCGACGACAACGGGCGCGGGGGCGCGCGCCTTCGTCACCGACGCCGCCGCCACGACCTTTCTTGCCGCCGTCGCCGGCGGCGGCGCCAACAAGGTTCCGGTGGTCAGCGACGGAACGAGTTGGCTGATCGGGTGACAGAGGACAGAAGACGGACGACAGAGGACGGACGAAGGACGAGAAATCCGTCTTCTGTCGTCCGTCCTCTGTCATCCGCAAACGAGGAACCGCCATGCAACTGACGCCGCAAGACATCATTGACGCCATCGCTCTGCTCGATCTCGCCACCAAGGCCGGAGGGCTCGGCGCGGCGCAAAAGGCGCTACCGCTCGCCTTGAAGCTGCAAGCCATCGGAAACGAAATCGCGGCGCAAGAGCAGGCGGCGCGCCAAGCAGAGGAGACCGCCTAAATGGCCGATACGGACCCGATCGTCGTCAATTTCACCATCGCCGACCCGGCGTTGATCGCCGGCGTCGTGTTCGCGCGCGACCTTTACAACGCTTTGCTCCCCGACGTGCAGGATAAGAACGCTGACGGCTCGCCCAAGGTCGATGCCGACAACAAGCCTGTCTATGTCGCGCCGAAGCCCGGTGCGCTGGGAAGCGCCGAATACATCATGTTCGTCGGCAGCCGAGCCATTCAATCTTATGCGCGCCAGAAGATCGCCGCCGATTTTGAGGCGAGCCAGCAGAAAGCGCAAGCTGCGGCGCTGGCGGACGCCGGGCTGTGACAGTGAGTGGTGAGTAGGGAGTAGTGAGTAGGGAGTAGGGGTTGGGCTTCTACTCCCTATTGCCTACTCACTACTCCCTACTGCCTACTCACCATTCCCAAAAACTCAAGGATCACGTTGATCGCACGTTTCGCTCTTGCGGGCGCGCTGGCGCTCGCGCTGCATTCGCCGGCGCAGGCCGAGGATTGGTTTTCGGCGCTACGCGCCGTCTTCGAGCGATCGGCGGTTCAAGCGCCATCAGGGACCAACGCCGGCTCTTTGCTCGCTTCTTGGTATGGCGGCGGCGAATATCTCAATCGCCGCACCGCCAACGGCGAGCGCTTCGATCCGCGCGCGCTCACCTGTGCGCATCGCACATTGCCGTTCGGGGCGATGCTGCTCGTCTCGCGCGCCGGCCGGTCGGTCGCGGTGCGCGTCAACGACCGCGGGCCTGCTGCGTGGACCGGCCGCGCGCTCGATCTGTCGCGCGGCGCAGCGGCGCAGCTTGCCATGCTCGGCGCCGGCGTGGCGCGCGTGAACGTGCAAATCCTCAAATAGGTGCAAAATCATGCCGACTGGACCATCAATGGCCGATCATCTCGCGTCGCTGAAGGCGTCGATCGAGGAGGATAGACGACAGAAGGCGGACGACAAGTCCGTCGTCAGTCGTCCGCCCTCTGTCGTCTGGCCGCTCCAGCGCGACGTGCTCGCTTTCTACGGCAATCCACGTGGCCCCGGAACGTGGAGCCACAAATGGTGGGCCGAGAACATCGTCTCGGTTGCTTGCCCGTGGCCACTGTCGTCCGATGGCGGCAGGACGCATCTTTCGCACATCTCGATCCATAAGAAATGCGCAGCGTCGCTGACGCGCGTGTTGGCGCGCGTGTGGCAAGACGCCGGCTGCGACATCACGAAAATCCGCGCGTTGAAATACGACGTGTTTTCTGGTTCGCTCGCCTATCGCAATAAGCGCGGCTCATCCTCCATGTCGATGCATACGCCCGGCTGCGCGATCGATTTCGACGCGCCCGACAATCAAATGCACGCGCAGAAGCACCTCTTCACGGACGAGAGCCTGTTGGTGCGCGCCTTCAAGAGCGAGGGCTGGATTTGGGGCGGCGATTGGGCGGGCGACGGGGTTGACGCCATGCACTTCCAAGCGGCGCGGGTGCACACTTAAGAGAGCGAATAGCGAGTAGCGAGTGGCGAATGGAACTACTCGCTATTCGCTACTCGCCACTCGCTGTTCGAGGAAGACGCCATGCTGCATCCCGACGACATCGTGCGATTTCTCGGCATTGCGGCGCTCAGCGCCGTCGCGTGTTTTGCCGCGCGGCTCGTTCTCGAGTTCGCGCCGGCTGTTGCGATCATCTGGCGGTTCGGACCGCCGCCGTTGTGAGGCGCCGCCATGCATCCTCTCGCCGCGCTCAGTCTGGCCGCCCTGGCGGCGTTTGCGCTGGCGGGGCTGGTTGCCGTCGCGCTCGTGCAATCCGCCCTGATGGCGGTGGCCGGCATGCGCGCGGTCGGCATGCTCGCGCTGATCATCATCCGACACTGCGTTTTTGTGCTCGGCAGGACGGCGCTGCGTCTGGCGCGGCAGGTCCTCTAGGAGGACAGACGACAGAGGACTGACGACAGAGGACAGATATGTCCTCCCTCTCGCTCTTTTCTGTCCTCCGTCGTCTGTCCTCTGTCGTCTGAACCCCGCGCCGGGCGGTCTCCCGGCATCATGAAAGGATACGCACATGCAGGGTTATCGCACCTATATCGCCGCCGCTCTGACGGCCGGGCTCGGCGTTTTGGCGCAGACCGATTGGGCGCCATTCCTCGCCAATCCGAAGGCAGGATGGGTGGCCATCGCCTCGGGCGTCGTGATGGCCGTGTTGCGCAGCGTCACCACGACGCCGCCCGGCAAGAGCGCTTGAGATCATGCTCGCGACCATTCTGGGACTCGTCGGCGGCCTGCTGCGGGCGGTCACTGCGCTCTTCGGCTGGAAACAGCAACATGATGCGTTGGCCGCCGGCAGGGCCGAAGAAGCGGCGGCGCGCGACGCAGCCGAACTCCGCGCAATCAGGCGGCAAGGCGAGATCATCGCCGAACAGAGGACCAGCGAAGATGCGGCGAAACGTTTGGATAACGGCAGTTTCTAGCCTCGCGCTGACGCTTGTCGCCGGTTGCGCGGCGACAAGCGGCGGCTGTCCGCCGCTGGTCGCCTATTCCAAGGCGCAGCAAGCGCGCGCGGCGCAAGAGTTGCGCGCCCTGTCGACCGATTCACAGCTCGGGCGCATGATCGTCGACTATGACAAGACGCGCGACGCTTGCCGTGTTTCGCAGGGTCGGTAGAACAAACGCGTGTCCGCCCCGGGGCAGGCGTTCATTTTCTGTTCAGGGCGCGCGTTTCATAGTTTTCTTGGGAAGACGCGCATGTTGTTGACTGCGGTGAAAATTGCTTTCGCCTTGTCCGCAATCGCCAGCGCGGGCGCGCTGTGCGGCGAGGGAGGCGCGTGGGCTGGCGAAACGGCGCCGCTGGAGTGTTTTTCGACGCCGGAAACGCGGCAACAAATCGCAAGCCACAAGCTTGCCGAGCCGTTCGCCTCGATACAGGCGGCGGCCGGCGGCGATCATGGCGAGCCCATCGGCGCGAAACTTTGCCGCAGGGGCGAAGAATTTGTATATGAGATCAGACTATTGCGGCGCGACGGACGGGTCGTTACGTCCTACGTGGACGCGGTAAGCGGCAAGCCGCATCCGACGCGCAAGGAGCGCTGACGGGACGGCCGGCGCGACAGGAGAGATCGGTGCGGTTGCTGGTCGTCGAAGACGACAAGGACTTAAATCGGCAAATCGTCGCGGCGCTCGAACAGTCGGGCTATGCGGTGGATCGCGCCTTCAACGGCGAGGAAGGGCATTTTCTCGGCGAGACCGAGCCTTACGACGCCGTGGTGCTCGACATCGGGCTGCCGAAAAAGGACGGGATTACGGTTCTTGAGGAGTGGCGCAAGGCCGGGCGCGTTATGCCGGTGCTCATTCTCACCGCCCGCGAGAGCTGGAGCGACAAGGTCCAAGGCTTCGACGCCGGCGCCGACGACTATGTCGCCAAGCCCTTCCACATGGAGGAGGTCCTGGCGCGCGTTCGCGCGTTGCTGCGCCGCGCGACCGGCCATGCGACGAGCGAGATCGTCTGCGGACCGGTGCGGCTCGACACCAAGGCCGGCCGCGTGGTCGTCGACGGCGCGCCGGTCAAGCTTACGTCCCACGAATACCGGCTGCTCGCCTATCTCATGCATCATGCGGGACGCGTCATTTCGCGCAGCGAGCTCGTCGAGCATCTCTACGATCAGGACTTTGACCGAGATTCCAACACCATCGAGGTGTTCGTCGGACGCTTGCGCAAGAAGCTCGGCGTCGATCTCATCCAGACGGTGCGCGGACTGGGCTATATCGTGGCGCCGCCTCAAGGCGCCGCGAGCGGGAAGCGATAACGGGCGGGCCCTGGTTGCGAGGGCCCAACATAGGCCTTGCATTTACCATCGACATCGAACAGATATGGCAAGGAACTTATCATTATGATAAGCGTTAGGGATATGGTCGGGGATCGTTATGAAGGTTCCGAAGCTCGGAGGCGTCCCCAAGGACCAGCCTTGGACGCCAGCGGATGCGACTCACACAATACGGGCAATCGCGAAAAGCGCTCGGCTGTCCCTTGTATCCACGCGCCACGCTCGCGAGCAAATGAGGGAACGTGATCTGATCATGAGTGACGTTCTCTATGTCTTGAAGCAGGGGTTCGTATTCGATGATCCGCAAGAGTCGACCAGACCCGGTCTGCACAAATACGCAGTTCAGAGCCGGTCGCCGAATTCCGGGAGCCGGACAGTTCGCGTGGTGGCGATACCAGACGCAAACCGTTGTCAGATCAAGATCGTAACCGTTATGTGGGTCGACCGGTGATCGGCCCTGGGCCGGGGCCTCGGTTCGCCATTGGGAGCAGACAGATGAGCGCTTATCGTTACACCGATAGTGGGTTGGAAAACGTCCTCATCGAGGGAGTGAACTTCCTCGCCGATGATTCCGGAGACGAATGCTTGGAAATCCCGAACATCAACGGGCTCCATAGGGCAATTGCCTATGGAATCGTGACCCGCCGTTCCAGCATGAGCGGGAACGAGCTGCGATTTTTGCGGACCGAAATGGGAATGACTCAAGCAGAACTCGCCAACATGCTTCATCGCGAGTCTCTGGCCGTCAGTCGATGGGAGCGAGGCGAAGTCGCGCTCGATGGCAATGCCGAGGCGCTGGTGCGTCTCTATGCGATTCAGGCGCTCAACCTCCAGGATCATGCTGACGTACGCGAAATTGCGGGGTGGTGCACTCCTAAGGCCGAAACGCCTCCGATCATTATCGATGGCTCAGACCCTTCCAACTATCGGTCGAAGCAAATCGCCGCGTGAAAAAATGAGGCCTCCATTGTCAGGGGGTTTCAAAGAAGCGCCCCGACGCCGCTTCGATTTTACCGCACGCTCCATCGCAGCGAGACTGTTTGTTACCGCGGCGGCGTTGAGCTCTGTCATTCTGCTCGTCGCCGGATTGCTGCTCACCGAATATTACCGGCGTACCGCCGAGGAGGTGTTCGAGCAACGGCTCGGGGTTTATCTGCGCACCATCGTCGCCGACGTTTCGCAATCGGGCGAAGAGGGACGCACGGGGCCGGGGCAACTGGGCGATCCGCAATTCGAACTGGCGCGTTCCGGCTGGTATTGGCAGATCACCCGGCTCGACGACGAGGAGCACGCGATCAAGGCGTCGCGTTCGCTGTTCGCCGCGCGGCTGCCGAAACTCTCCGATCAAGGGGTTCCGGTCGAAATCGGCGGTTTCCGGCGGGGCCTGGCGATGGGGCCCGACGGCCGGATGTTGCATATCGTCGAACGCGTGATCGACGTCGGCGACGTCGGCATCTACCTGGTCCAGGTCGCGGCCAGCGCCGAGGAGACTGAGTTCCAGATTGCGCGATTTCGACTGGCGTTGATCGTCGCTTTTGCCTTGCTGGCGATCGCCCTGGCGATCGCCACGGCGTTCCAGGTTGGTTTCGGCCTGCGTCCCTTGCGCCTGCTGCGCGCCGAACTCGGCTCCATTCGCCAGGGCGAGCGCGAGCAGATCGAAGGGGATTATCCCAGCGAGGTCGCGCCGCTCGCGAGCGAACTCAACCTGCTGATTTCCACCAATCGCGACATTGTCGAGCGCGCCCGCACGGAAGTCGGGAATCTTGCCCACGCGCTGAAAACCCCACTCAGCGTGATCGTCAACGAGGCCGACGCCGCGCCATCGCCGCTCGCCGGCAAGGTGCATGAGCAGACGGCGATCATGCGCGAGCAGATTTCCTTCCACCTCGATCGGGCGCGGGCGGCGGCGCGCGCCGGCGCCATCGGGCAGGCAACGCATGTCGCGCCGGTGATCGACGCGTTGCTGCGCACCTTCGGCAAGATCTACGGCGAGCGCGGAGTCGCTTTTGCGGGCGGCGCGCCGCCGGCGTTGCGCTTCCTGGGCGAACGCCAGGACCTTGAGGAAATGGTCGGCAACCTGCTCGACAACGCCGGCAAATGGGCGGCGAGCGCGGCGCAGATATCGGTTGCGACGGAGATCGGGCCGGGCGCCGGGGGGCGATCATTCTTGCGTTTCACGATCGACGACGATGGTCCCGGCCTCGATCCAGGGCTGCGCGAAGCCGCGACGCGGCGTGGCCAGAGGCTCGACGAAACCAAACCCGGCTCGGGGCTCGGCCTCGCGATCGTGACGGACCTTGCCGCCGCGCATGGCGGCTCGCTGCGGTTGGAGACGAGCGTGCAAGGCGGGTTGCGGGCCGAATTGCGGCTGCCAGGATTTTGACAGGCGAGGGGCGATCCGCCATGACTGCGGCATCAAGCGTCCGTGCGTCAGAGGAGCGCGGCATGTTGCGAGCGGGCGTCAGGATGTTTGCGGCTGCGAGCCTTATCTGCGCGCCGCTGGCGTTGGCTGCGTGCAATTCGGCGCCGTCTCAATCCGCCAACGCCCCGCCGGCGGCCGCGCCGGAGCCGCCGGCTGTTGGCGTCGTCGGCGCCGCGATCGGCCGCGACCTCGACGCGGCGGACCAAGAGACCGCCATCGCTGCGCAGCAGGAGGCCGTGAATTCCGGCGCCCGCAAGGCCTGGCGCGGCGCCCACGGCGCCTATGGCTTCATCGAGCCGGGGCCGGAGGGTTCGGGCATCGGCGCCTGCCGCGACTACACCCACAAGATTTTCATCAACGGCCGCCCACAGCGAGCCAAGGGCCAAGCTTGCAAGAGGCCGGATGGAAGCTGGCGGGTGGTGAGCTGAGGGGAGCTGTGTGGCTTCACCCTTCCAAATCCCCCCGATACCCTCTAAACACGGCCGATGATTTGGCTCGTCTTCGCGCTTTTGGCTGGCGCCGCCGTCATGAGCGTGCTTGCGCCGCTTGCCCGTAAGGCTCGAGCTTCCGACCCGGCGGGCTCGGACGTCGCCTTCTTCAAACAGCAGATTCGCGACATCGAGGGCGAGAGCGCCGACGGCCGCCTCGCGCCGGAGGATGCCGAAACCGCCAAGATCGAGGCCGCGCGCCGCTTGTTGCGCGCTCAAAGCTCGCCGGACAAAGCGGCGGTTTCCTCGCGCCGCAACGCCACGATCGCCGCGCTGGCTGCAATCGTGCTTATCCCAGCCCTGTCGCTCTTTCTCTATTCTCGCCTCGGCCATTCGAATATGCCGGACGCGCCCCTCCAGGCGCGTCTCGACGCCGCGCCCCGCACCGATATGGCCGGCGCCGTGGCGCGCATCGAGGCGCACCTTGCGGAACACCCGGACGACGGGCGCGGCTTCGAAGTGGTGGCGCCTTTCTATCTGAGCGACGGACGCACAGCCGACGCCGTCCACGCCTTCAGCGAGGCGTTGCGGCTGCTCGGCGCCACAGCGCAGCGTCACGCCGCGCTCGGCGAAGCGCGCGTTTTTTTAAGCCAGGGCGCCGTGAGCGCGGAGGCGCGGCGCGATTTCGAAGCGGCGCTGGCGCTCGATCCCTCCCATAAAATGTCGCGTTACTATCTCGGCCTTGTCGCCGCACAGAACGGCGAGCGCGAAAAAGCCACCGACATCTGGTCTAAACTGTTGAGCGAAGCGCCGCCCGGCGCGCCTTGGAGCGAGCGCTTGCGCGCGCAGCTCGACCAGCTTCAGGGCGCCACGCAAGCGCAAGGCGCCGGCCAAGATTAAAGAAGGCCTTGCCCGCCGCGACGCCCTGGCGCAAGAACGCGAGATCGGAGGTTTGGCGGAGATGCATGGATGACCCGCAAGGGCAAGCGGCTTGCTCTCATCGTTGGGGCGCTGGCGGCGCTGGCGGTCGCGACGGGGCTCGTCTTGTCCGCTTTGCGCGACAACATCGTCTTTTTCTATTCGCCGTCGGAACTTGCCCAAAAACATGTGGCGCCGGGAATGCGCTTGCGCATCGGCGGTCTCGTCAAGGAAGGCTCGCTGGCGCGCGATGGGCGAACCGTCGCTTTCGTCGTCACCGATCGAACCGGCGAGCTGAACGTATCCTATACGGGTTTGCTTCCTGATCTCTTCCGCGAGGGGCAAGGCGTCGTCGTCGACGGAGCCTTGACGAACGACGCGACGTTCCGAGCCGACAGCGTGCTCGCCAAGCACGACGAGCGCTATATGCCGCGCGATGTCGCCGAAGCTTTGAAGAAACAGGGCGTCTGGCAGGGCGAAAAGGGCGCACAAAAATGAGACCGCCAGCGAGAAACATTCACCCGTCATGCCCGCGCTTGGCGCGGGCATCCACGCCGACAAGCCGCGATGCCTTCCGAAGGAGAGGCGGGACATTTTCGCTTCCCTTTGAAGATTTTCTGTCGCGTCCCGGCGTGGATGGCCGGGACAAGCCCGGCCATGACGCGCTGATGGGTCGACGCTTTGCATTTCGCGCCGCTGGGATGTGCCCCGCATGATCGTCGAGACCGGCCATTACGCTCTCATCCTGGCGCTGGCTTTGGCGCTGGCGCAGTCCGTTGTGCCGTTCGCTGGCGCGCGTTTGCGCGACGCGTCGCTGATGAGCGTCGCGGCGCCGGTCGCCGTCGCGCAATTTCTATTTGTCGCCCTCGCCTATGGCGCCCTCACCTATGCGCATGTCGTTTCCGATTTCTCGCTCGTCAACGTCATCGAGAATTCGCATTCGCTGAAGCCGCTCGTCTACAAGGTCTCAGGCGTCTGGGGGAACCACGAAGGCTCGATGCTGCTCTGGGTGCTGGTGCTCTCGTTAAGCGGGGCGCTCATCGCGCTGTTCTCGCGCGCCATGCCAGACCTGTTGCGGGCCGACGCCTTGAGCGTGCAAGGGCTGCTCGGCGCGGCGTTCTTGTCGTTCATTCTGTTCACCTCCAATCCCTTTGCGCGCGTCGCCAACCCGCCGTGGGAAGGGCGCGACCTCAATCCTATTTTGCAAGACCCTGGTCTCGCCATTCATCCGCCGCTGCTCTATCTCGGCTATGTCGGCTTTTCGGTCGTCTTTTCCTTCGCCGCCGCCGCGCTCATTAGCGGACGCATCGACGCCGCCTGGGCGCGCGTTGTGCGGCCATGGACGTTGCTCGCCTGGATCTGCCTGACGCTCGGCATCGCGATGGGCTCCTACTGGGCCTATTACACGCTCGGCTGGGGCGGCTTCTGGTTCTGGGACCCGGTCGAGAACGCCTCGCTCATGCCCTGGCTGGCGGGCACGGCGCTGCTGCATTGCGCCGCGGTGATGGAGAAGCGCGAGGCGTTGAAGGTGTGGACCATCTTCCTCGCCATACTGGCCTTTTCATTGTCCTTGCTCGGGACGTTTCTGGTGCGTTCGGGCGTGCTCACCTCCGTCCATTCTTTCGCCAGCGATCCCGAACGCGGCGTGTTCATTCTTATCATTCTGGTTTTTTTCATCGGCGGGGCGTTGGCGCTCTTTGCTCTGCGCGCTGGCGCGCTCCCCACCGGGGGCCTATTTGCGCCGATTTCGCGCGAAGGCGCGCTCGTCCTCAACAATCTCCTGCTTACCGCTGCTTGCGCGACTGTCGTGATCGGCACGCTTTACCCGCTGGCGTTGGAAGCGCTGACCGGCGCGAAGATTTCGGTCGGCGCGCCATTCTTCAACACGGTGCTGACGCCGCTCGCTTTGCCGTTGATTGCGCTGATGCCGGTCGGCCAGATGCTCGCGTGGAAACGCGGCGATCTTTTGGGCGCCATGCAGAGGCTGCGCGCGGCTTTCGCGCTCGGCGTCGTTGCGATCGCCGCTTTTGGGCTCCTTTATGGCGCGCCGTCTCTGTCTGTGCTCTGCGCCGGGCTCGCCGTCTATCTCCTGATCGGCGGCGTCAGCGACATTGCGCAACGCGCGGCGCGCGGCGCCTCGCACGCGTCTGTCTTCTTGCGTTTGCGCGGCTTGCCGCTCTCGGCATGGGGAACCTCGGCTGCCCACGCGGGCCTGGGCCTGACCCTGTTGGGCTTGGCGGCTACCGGGTGGGGCGTCGAGAGCATCGTCGCGATGCGGCCGGGGACGAATTACGAGGTCGGCCCCTACCAGATCGCCATTGAGACCGTCGCGGCCCGGCAGGGGCCGAACTACACCGAGACATACGCCGCTATGGCGGTGCGCGAGGGTGGCGCGACGATCGCCCATATCGAGCCGGCCAAGCGTTTCTATCAAGCACGGCGCACGGCGCGCACCGAGGCCGGCATCGCGACGCTGGGCCTCGGTCAAGTCTATGCGGCGCTCGGCGAACCGCATGACGACGGGACGATCGACGCGCGGCTTTATTATAAGCCGCTCGTCGCCTTGATCTGGATCGGCGCGTTGATCATGGCGCTGGGCGGCGCCTGTTCGCTCGCCGACCGCCGGCTGCGCCTCGGCGTCGCCCGCCGCGCGCCGATCGCGGCAGCCGCGCGGCAAGCCACGCAGGCGGCGGAGTGATGCGGCTGTTGCGTCAAAACGATCGGGTAAACGAGTTGAGGCGCGATCATGCCGTTCGATTCCCTCTCCCGCGAAGCGGGGGAGGGCTAGGGAGGGGGCATTCAACCGAAATTGACGGGAAAAACGAGCTCCCCCTCTCCAACTCTCCCCCGCTTCGCGGGAGAGAGGGCAGATCGCGCCTCTGTCAGAAATTCAGCCGAATGCTCTGCGTTTTTCGCGCGCTCCTTCTCTCGTTGGCGCTGCTCGTTCCGCTCGCCGCGCCTGCCGTCGAGCCGGGCGAAATGCTGGCCGATCCGAAGCTCGAGGCGCGGGCGCGCGCCATCGCCAGCGAATTGCGATGTCTGGTTTGTCAAAATCAATCGATCGACGATTCCGACGCGCCGCTCGCCAAGGACTTGCGCTTGATCGTGCGCGAGAAATTGCAAGAGGGCGCGAGCGACGCGGATGTGCGCGCCTTTCTCGTGTCGCGCTACGGCGACTTTATGCTGCTGCGTCCGCCGGTTAAGCCGGAGACCTTGCTCTTGTGGGCGGCGCCGCTTCTCGCGTTGCTTGCCGGGGGGTGGGCGATTTTCTCCGCCGCGCAGCGCAGCCGGCGGAAGAGAGCAGACTCGCCAGGCGCGCTGACCGAGGCCGAACGCGCGCAATTGCAGGGGCTGGGGGCGCCGGCGCCGCCTTTACGGGAGGAATCGGAGGGAATATCGTCGTCCGCGAGAGGAGAATCGCGCGATGGCCAAGCCGACATTTTATGAATTTTTCGCGGGCGGCGGCATGGCGCGGGCCGGGCTTGGGGACGGCTGGGAATGCCTGTTCGCCAATGATTTCGATCGTAAGAAGGCCGAGAGCTATCGGCGCAATTGGGGCGGGGACAAACTCGTCACCAAAGACGTGCGTGAGATCGAGCTCTCGGAGCTTCCTGGGCGCGCCGATCTCATATGGGCGTCGTTTCCTTGCCAGGACCTGTCGCTCGCCGGCGGCGGCGCCGGGCTGAAGGGCGAGCGCTCGGGAACCTTCTGGCCCTTCTGGGAGATCGTCAAGAAGCTGCGTATGGAGAGCCGCCACTCGCCTTTGCTGGTATTGGAAAATGTTTGCGGCGCCTTGACCTCGCACGGCGGCAAGGATTTCTCTGCGCTCTGCAGTGCTCTCGCCGAGGAAGGGTATCGCTTCGGAGCGCTCGTGATGGACGCGTCGTTATTTGTGCCGCAATCGCGCCCCCGCCTTTTTATCGTCGCAGTGCGGGGCAACCTGGCGATTCCGGCCTCGCTGATGGAAGAGGGCGCCGCGACGCCATGGCATACCCGCGCCTTGCGCGTCGCTTTCGAGCGGCTGCCGGCAAAGTTGCGCAAGGCGTGGATATGGTGGCGTCTGCCCGCGCCCGCCGCTCGCAATAGGAGTTTCGTCGATCTCATCGAAGACGAGCCGACCGGCGTCTTGTGGCATTCACGCGAGGAGACACGCTCTCTGCTGGCGAAGATGAGCAAGGTGAATCTCGCCAAAATCGAAGCGGCGAAGAAATCTGGGCGCAGGATGGTTGGGACACTATACAGGCGAACGCGATATGATGTGGACGGCGAGAAGATCCAGCGTGCGGAAGCGCGCTTCGACGATGTCGCCGGTTGCCTGCGTACGCCGGCGGGCGGCTCCAGTCGTCAAACCATTTTGGTCGTCGAAGGTGGACGTATACGGTCCCGCCTGATTTCAGTTCGCGAGACGGCGCGGCTCATGGGATTGTCGGACGAGTATATTCTGCCGCCGAATTACAACGAGGCTTATCATCTGACCGGCGACGGCGTGGTCCTCCCGGTCGTGCGCCATTTGGCGACGCATATTCTGGAGCCGGTTCTCGGTTTTTCGAACAGCATATCCAGAGCCGCGGCATGATGCCCGCCGGCGAATACAACGCCGTCTCCCAACGCTCCGCCATTATGCGCGCGGTGAAGTCGCGCGACACTGCGCCCGAGCGCGCGGTGCGCAAAATCCTGTGGCCTTTCGCGCCCCGTTATCGTTTGCATCGCCAGGACATTCCCGGCAATCCCGACATCGCCTATGTCGGCAAGAGGCTGGCGATTTTCGTGCATGGCTGTTTTTGGCATGGACATGATTGCCGGCGCGGCGCGCGTATGCCGAAGGCCAACGCCGCCTACTGGCAAGCGAAGATTGCGCGCAACAGAGCGCGCGACGCGGCCCATCGCGAAAAACTCGGGGCGCAAGGCTGGCGCGTGCTCGTCGTGTGGGAATGCGAGTTGAAAGACCCCGATGCGCTGGAACGAAAACTGCGCGCCTTTGTGGGGTGACGGCCCTCACCCGGCTTGCTCCGCAAGCCACCCTCTCCCGCAAGCGGGAGAAGGGGTTCGCGGGGCGCCTCAATCCTTGGCGCGCTCCACATAGCTTCCGCCTTCGGTCAAGATGACGATGCGCGTTCCCGGCTGAATATGCGGCGGCACCATGACGCGCGCGCCGTTGGAGAGAATGGCCGGTTTGTAAGAGGAGGAGGCGGTCTGGCCTTTCATCGCCGGTTCCGTCTGCGCGACTTCAAGGGTCACGCGCGCCGGCAATTGGATTCCCACGGCGACGCCATTGAACAGCGATAGGATGCAGACCATTCCTTCTTGCAGCCACTGGGCTTGATCGCCGATCACGTCTTTTGGCACCGTGACCTGATCGTAGGTCGCGGCGTTCATGAAAGTGTAGCCGTTGTCGTCGCCATAGAGATAGCTGAAGTCCTGGTCCTCGACGAAGGCCCGCTCGACCTGCTCGGTCGTTTTATAGCGATCCGAGGTTTTAACGCCGTCGGAGAGGCGACGCATGTCGATCTGGGTCGTCGGCGTGCCCTTGCCCGGAAAAAAGCTTTCCGCCTTGAGAACTACGTAAAGATCGCCCTCGTCTTTCTCGATGATGTTGCCTTTGCGGATCGAACTGGCGATGACTTTCACGATTGTCTTTCCTCGATTGCTGGCCGCCCGTGATGGGTTTATGAACGCCCTCGGCTCGTTCCGGCAAATAGCGCGGCAGCGGGCGATGACCTCGAACGTAGTGACGGCGTGACGAATGACGCGAGTTTCGCCCTGGTGGGCCCGGGATGTTTACGCCGATCGCCAGCCATTTCTCAAGGCTCGAGCGAAAATAGCCGCCGCCGCGCGGCATTTTTTCTCGGGGCAACGGTTTACCGAGGTGGAAACGGCCGCCCTTCAGCTCTCCCCCGGCAATGAGGCTCATATCTCGGCTTTCGGGGTCGATCTGACGGCGCCGTCTGGCGACAAGCGGCGGCTGTTCCTGCATGCGTCGCCGGAATTCGCTTGCAAGAAGCTCCTGGCCGCCGGCGAGGAGCGAATTTTCACCTTCGCTCGCGTCTTCCGCAATCGCGAGAGGGGGCCGCTCCACCATCCCGAGTTCACCATGCTCGAATGGTATCGGGCGCGGGAGCCGATGCAGCGCCTCATGGAGGATTGCGCCGGCCTGTTGATCGCCGCTGCGCAGGCCGTCGGCGTCGAGCGTTTCGCCTATCGCGGGAGCAGCATCGATCCGTTCGACGAGCCGGACGTCATCAGCGTCTGCGAGGCCTTCGACGCTTACGCCAACATCGATCTCGCCGCGATGTTAGACGATCGCGACGCCTTGGCGCGGGCGGCTGCAAGGGATGGCGTTCGGGTCGCCGCGGACGATTCGTGGTCCGACCTCTTCAGCAAGATCGTGAGCGAAAAAATCGAGCCGTCGCTTGGGCGCGAGCGCGCGACCATCCTTTGCGATTATCCGTTGAGCGAAGCGGCGCTGGCGCGGCCCAAGGACGACGATCCGCGCTTTGCCGACCGCTTCGAGCTGTTCGCTTGCGGCGTCGAGCTCGCCAATGGGTTTGCCGAACTGACCGACGCTGGCGAGCAAAGACGGCGGTTCGAGGCTCAAATGGCGAGGCGCCAACGGATCTATGCGGACGCTTACCCGATCGACGAGGATTTCCTCGAAGCGCTCGCCGAGATGCCGCCGGCGAGCGGCGTCGCGCTCGGTTTCGATCGGCTGGTCATGTTGGCGAGCGGCGCCGAACGGATCGAACAGGTTTTATGGACGCCCGTCGTCGAAATAGGAACGCAGACGTGATACGGTTTCTGGTTGATTGCTTCTGTCGGGCGCATCCCTCTCCCGCTTGCGGGAGAGGGTGTCACGCGGAACGCGTGACGGGTGAGGGCCCTCATCCGACCCAGCTTCGCTGGGCCACCTTCTCCCGCCAGCGGGAGAAGGATTTGGCGCCCAGCCGGATTGATTATCCGGATGTCGTATGAAGCCCCGGATGCTGCGATCGGTCGACGATCTGGTTGCGGCCGGATTGTTGGCGACGGAGCGGACAAATGCGCTGCGCGCGGTGGAACAGCGCTACAGCGTGGCGCTTACGGAAGAAATCGCCGCCCTCATTGATCCATCCGACCCGGCCGATCCGATCGCCCGCCAGTTCATTCCAAACGAGCGCGAACTCGAGACTCGCCCCTACGAGCGCGCCGATCCGATCGGCGACGACGCCTATAGTCCGATGGAAGGGCTTGTGCATCGTTATCCCGATCGGGTGTTATTGAAACTTTTGTCGGTCTGTCCGGCCTACTGCCGGTTCTGCTTCCGCCGCGAAAGCATCGGGCGGGCCGAGGGCTCGGCCTTGTCGCAAGAAGCGCTCGAGGCGGCGCTGGCCTATGTCGCGGATCATCCCGAAATCTTCGAAGTGATTTTGACCGGCGGCGATCCTTTGATGTTGTCGGCGCGGCGGTTGCGCGCGCTTGCCGAGCGGCTGGCCCTCATCCCACATGTCAGAGTGTTGCGCGTTCACACCCGCGCGCCGATCGCCGCGCCGCAGTTGATCACGCGGGATCGCCTCGACGCACTACGCGCCAGCGGCAAGGCGGTGTATGCGGTCTTGCACGCCAACCATTGGCGCGAACTCACGAACGCGCAGGCGGCCGTTGCGCGCATTCTCGACGCCGGCGTCCCAATGCTGGCGCAAACCGTCCTGCTCGCCGGCGTCAACGACGACGCCGACGTTCTGGAACGACTGATGCGGAACCTGGTCGCCATGCGGGTCAAGCCTTATTACTTGCACCATCCCGATCTCGCGCCGGGGACCGGCCATTTTCGGGTCACGATCGACGACGGCCGGCGGCTTTACGCCGAAATCGCCCGGCGTCTCTCGGGGCTTGCTCTTCCGGCCTATATGCTCGACATTCCGGGCGGTTTCGGCAAGGTTCCGGTCGCCGGGCCGCACGTCGTCAAGGAGACGAACGGCGCATGGCGTATCGTCGATCGCCGCGGCCAAACCCACGGCTATCCGGCCGTGGACTGACATCGCCGCAAGAAAGGCGGATTTGTTCGCCTCCTTGGCGCGCCGCATCCGGTCCCCCCTCAAATCCCCGACACCCATGTTGCGCAACAAACTGATCCGGCTCATTATTTGTTTCTCGGCATGTTTCGCCGCCGCGGCATTTGCGTCGCAGACGCCGACGGAAATCGATCACTTCAACGCGCGCCTGGATCGCGCGCGCGGCGCCGTCGACGAAATCGCCGCCGAGCTGAACAAACCTTCGATCACCGGCGGGATTTTGAAACGGCTGCGCGACAAGATCGACCCTATCGCGGGAGACCTCCAGGACATCGTCGACCAATTGGAGCCGCGTCTGAATTCGATCAAGGCGCGGCTCGACGAGCTCGGTTCGCCCGCCGCGCGCGCCGCGCCGCCGGCTGACGGAAAGCCGCCCGAAGCCAAGCCTTCTCCGCCCGCGTCGGCGCCTTCTAAAGCGGCGCCCGGTTCCGCGCAGACGCAATCTCGGGGCGCGAAAACGCCGCCCGGCGTTCCTTCCGGCGCCGGGGTTGCGCCGGCGCCCGCCATCGATCAGGGCGCCGCCGAAGCCAGGGCCGACGCGGAATGGGCGGAACAAAAGAAACTCTTTGACGCCACTGACGCGACCTTGAAACGTGCGCGCTCCTTGTTGATCGAGGTTCGTCAGACGGCGGCGTCCATCGTCGCGCAGCAACGCGGGCTGTTTGCAAAGACCCTGTTCTTGCGCACGAATGGCGTGTTGTCGCCCTCCTTGTGGAACTCGGCGCTGCGCGAACTGCCGGCTGATTTCGCGCTGTTGCGCATGGTTCTCGGCGAGGGGTGGGCGAAGGCCGCGGCCCGGCTCGAAGATGGGCAACTGGCCGCCTTTCTCGCCCTCGCCGGCTTGATATTGGGTTCCGTCGCGCCGGCGGCGTTCATGGCGCGCCGCGTTTTGGCGCGCGGTGAGACGATGGCGGGCCCCGGCCGATTGCGCAAGGCGCTGAAAGCCGCTTGGACGGCGATCGTGATCGCCGCCATTCCAATCGCCGTCATCGGCGCCCTCGCTCTGCTGATCGATGCGTTCGATCTCGTCGACGCCTCGCTGGAGCCGTTGCAGCGCACGCTTGTCGAAGCCGTGGCGCGCATCGCCCTGGTCACTGCTCTCGCGCGCGGTTTGCTGGCGCCCACGCGCGCGCCGTGGCGTCTGATCGACGTTGGCGGCCAATTCGCCGGAAAACTGGCGCGGTTGGCGCTCGGCGTCGCCGTCATCGTGTCGATGACGCGAATTCTCGAGCAGCTCGAGGAGATCGCCCAGGCGGGCCTGCCGGCGGCAGTCGTGACACGCGCCATTGGCGCGCTGTTCGTCGCAATTTTGTTGGGCGCCGTTCTGCTGGTCCCTCGCGGCGCATCCGCTGACAACGATGCATGTCTGGGGCCGAAAGTGGTCTCGACGCGCGACTGGTGGGGACCGCTGCATCTGCTCGGCTGGCTGGTAATTGCCGCCATCGTGGGCGGTTGCGTCGCCGGCTATGTCAGTTTCGCCGCTTTCGTCATTAATCAAATCGGTTGGATCACGGCCGTCGGCGCCATGCTCTACCTCCTTTTGACCCTCGGTGGGTTAGGGCTCGAAAAAGCTCTCGACCCGGCGGCGGCCCCCGGCCGCTTGCTCATGACGGGGCTCGGCGTGAAGCGCGAATCGCTCGGACAGTTTGCGGTGCTGCTGACCGGGTTGATGACGCTGGCAGGTTATACAATCGCGGCTGTTCTCGTCCTGGCGCCCTTGGGGTTCGAGTCCGACGATTTCGCCGGCAGGCTCCGCTCGGTTTTTTTCGGCTTCAAGATCGGCGACGTCACCATCTCGCTGTCCAGCGTCGTCATTGCACTCGTTCTTTTCGCGGGCGTTCTCGCAGCGACACGTACGCTGCAGCGGTGGTTCGACCAGCGCTATCTGCCGCTGACGCGTCTCGACCTGGGATTGCGCAATTCGATTCGAACGAGCCTGGGTTATGCCGGATTCATCTTGGCGATATCTCTGTCGCTCGCTTATTTAGGGCTGAGTTTCGACCGGCTGGCGATCGTCGCCGGCGCTTTGTCGGTCGGCATTGGTTTTGGCTTGCAATCGATCGTCAACAATTTCGTTTCCGGACTCATCTTGCTGTGGGAGCGCGCGATCCGCGTCGGCGATTGGGTCGTCGTCGGCGACGAGCAGGGATATGTGAAGCGCATCAACGTGCGCTCGACCGAGATCGAGACGTTCGATCGCGCGACGATGATCGTGCCAAACTCCAATTTGGTGGCGGGCGTCGTCAAGAATTGGCTGCGCGGCGACAAGGTCGGGCGCATCAAGATCGCGCTTACGCCGCACGCCGGCGTCGATCCCGAAAAAATGCGCGATATCCTGCTCGCCGCGGCCAAGGCGCAGGACGGCGTGCTGCACATTCCGGCGCCGCAGGTCATGTTCGTGGCCATGGAGGCGAGCGCGTTTCGCTTCGAACTCTGGTGTTTTGTTGAAGATGTGGAACAGGCGTCGCGCGTCAGGAGCGATTTGCATTTCGATCTCCATCAACGTCTGGCGGCGGAAGGCGTGACCATAGCGGCGCCCCTCGTGACGCCGGCGCCGGCAATTGTCCACCTGTCCGGCTTGGAGAAATTCGTCACGGCCGGCCGCGATTCGGACGATGGCGGACGGCGCAAGCGGGAATAGCGCGATCGCCGGCGAAATGGGCGGCCGGTCGTCAAAAAAGCCCATGCATGAACCAGCGCGGCGGCGCGCCTTCCCGCTCGCCAAGACCTTCGCAAAAAAGCCAGAAACGGCGGCCCTCACGATCCTCGGCGCAAAAATAATCCCGTGTGCGCGCCTCTCCCGCGACCCTCCACCATGGCGGCGCGATTCGTTCCGGCCCCTCGTAAGCGGCGACGTCGTGCAGGGCGCGCCGCCAGCGAAATCGCAACGGCGGACCATCGGGCGTGAGCGCGACGGCGTCGATCGGCTCCGGGCGCTCGAACAGGCGCAGCGGGCGCAGCGGAGCAAGGGATTCTCCGATCGATTTGCGAGCCTGAAGGCTCGCGGTCCAGCGCGATCCGGACCGCGAGCCTTCAGGCTCGCATGAACGCCGCGAACTGGGCCCGGTCGGCGCATAAGCGGCGGGAAGGGCGGCGACGGCGAATTCGGGAATATGCGCATCTTGCGGATAAAGACGCAGAACGCGGCGCAAGCCGAGCCGCGCGCCGAGCCTATCGATGAGATCGGCGAGGTCTGGGGCCTCGCCCCCCACGGAAGCGACGCCGCTTGAGTCGCAAGCCGGACCAAGGGTCGTCTGCGGCGGATCGCAACGCTCGACTTCCATCGCGCCAAGACGCAGCGTATCGAATCCATAGCCGGTATCGAGCCCGTCCCCATCGAGAACCGCTAGACGCTCGCGCAAGAGAGAGCCCATAAGCGCCGGATCGCGCAAAGGCCGGCTCGTTCCCGCCTCGATATGGCGCACTGCGCCGTCGACGCGATAAAAAGCGGCGGCAAGCCGGCGCGCGCCCACGCCATGCCGCTCGAGCAAGGCGCAAAGCTCGCGCGACAGGGCGGCAAGCGTCGCCTCGATATCCTCCAGCCGCGCTAGTCCAGTGGCGAAACGGCGCTCCGCCATGTAATTCGGGGCTTCGAAACGCGGCGAAATGGGCTCGCGCGCCCGGCACAGGAGAGCGTCGACGCGGGCATTTATGTCGGGGCCGAAGCGGGCGGCGAAGGGCGCGCGCGGCCGCGACAGGAAATCGCCGACATGACGCAGGCCGGCGCGCGCAAGAGTCCGCGCGGCCTCCGCCAGGCCAAGAGCGGCGATCGGCAAATGGGCCGCGATGTTCGCGATGTCTTCCGGCGAGCTCTCCGCAGGCGCGCAACGCACCGGGGAAAAGCGCACGAGCGCCCGCGCCAGCGCCGGGCCGGGCGCGAGTGCGACGCGCACGGCGAACCCTTGCGCGGCGAGGCGGCGCTCGACCTCGTCGAGCATGGCGGCCTCGCCGCCAAAAAGATGCGAGGCCCCCGTTACGTCCAGCATGACGCCGTCGGGCGGATCAATCGCCGCGAGCGGCGTGAAGCGCCGGCACCAATCGGCGATAGAAGCAAGAAGCGCGGCTTCGGCTAAAAGGTCGGCCTCCGCGAGCGTGAGCGATGGATGCATGGCGCGAGCGTCGGCGACCGCCATGCCGGGACTAAGCCCGAGCTTTTCGGCGTGGGCGTCGACGGCGGCGAGATAGTCGCCGCCTTTGATTTTCGTCCAGACGGCAAAGGGCGCGGCAGGCGAAGCCGGCGCATCAGACGCTGCGCCGCCCCCCGCACAGCCTTTGCGCCGCTGGCGAAGAATCCGGTCGGTCGCCAAGCGCGGCAGGAAAACGGAGAGGTAACGCATAGCGAAGCAAAGCCTTGTCAGGGTCGAAGACGAGGTCGCGCCAACATGACGGATCGCAATCGGCGCCGGCGCCAAAAGGGCCGGCGCGCGCCTTGACGATCCGCGCGCGCCACGCCGGAGGGCCCGGCGAAGGCAAGCGGCGCGCCCTTGCAAAGGCGTCGGCGCCTGCTCGCTGAACAACAGAGGAGGCGACTTCGAAACGGGTTGGCGCAGCGCTCGTGAACCTTGCCGCCTCCCCCGCCGCTTTGGCGAGAAGCAGGAGACCGGCGCCGGCGCCGCGGCGCGCCGCGACAACCAGACGGCGCGACGCCTCGAGGCCATAGGCGCCGGGCGCGATCCATGTCTCGGCGACGACCGCCGCGACGGCCTTGCTTTTTAGGGTCTCTTCCATGGCCCAGAGGGTCTCGCGCGGACGCCTGGTGCGCACGAGAACGAGACGCTCGGGATCGACCCCCGCCGCCTCGAGGCCTTTGGCGTAGGGAAGACCGATCTCGCGTGCGACCATATCCTCGGCGATCCAGACGACGCCCGAGCGGGGACGCATCGAAAGGCGGCGCAAAGCGAGGGCGAAGGCGAAACCCGCCGCCGCCGCCTCATCTCCGGGGCGCGCCGGAACGATCTCGCTCATGCCGCCCACGGCCCCCTCGTCGAGCAGCCGCTCGAACGGATCGCGCGAAACAGAGCCGAACCGGCGCGGCCGCTCATTGAGCCGGCCATATCCAATCCGCCCATATCTGGCGTTTCCTTGGCCGCCACGCGCCTCGATCGCGGCGATGGCGCGCCGCAAAAAAAGAATCTTTTCCGAAGAGCCGCTCTGCGACATCGGTTGTTCGCCTATCTGGTTCGTTCTATATTTGTTCTTATCCCGAGAGAGAGTCAAGCGGCAGCCCACGCGCCCGTGTCCGCCACGGCGGCCACCCTTCGGCGGCCGCCCTGCATCTCAGGAGTTGCTCCCCACTTTTTACTTCTTCTTGGGGGCTGCGCGGCCTTGCGGGACCTGACCGCTTTGTGCGCCAACTTTGCCCTCGATCCCGGGCGAACCCGCCGCTAAGCTGCTCGCATCGGGAATATTCTGCATCTCTTTTCCGCCGGCGACCGAGCGGCCTTCTTTTTGAACGGCGGTGCTCGGCTTGACGTGCGTGCCCGCCGCAGGGCCGGATGTCGTGCCGCCGATCGCCGCGCCGCCAGCTCGAGGCGCCTGCCCGGCGAGGGCGGCCCCTCCCAAGAAGAGCGCCACGATCGCCCCAAGGGTCACATATGAACGAGTGGTCATCTGTCTTCCTCCATAAGTTGGAGCAAACATGTCCGCCATCCCCTGATGACCGGGGATCGGAGTGTTAGATGGTTTTAGATTGGCTGAACTTGCCGTTTGGCAAGCTGAGCCGTCTGGCGCGCGGCCTGTTTCGGATTTTCCTTAAGTCGCTGCGGCGATTTCCGTGCAAGAAGGTCTAACGAACGTCGTTGTCGCGGATCGTCACCAATGGATGTTTGGACGCCGCGCCGGGCGCAGACACGTCGCCCGGCATGAACGTGTTTCCCGCCAATGCGACAATGGCCGCTTTCTTCGAGCCATAGATCTTGTTGTGAGCGATAATGGCCGCGCCGACGCCGCCGCCAATTTGAAAAGCGACGCCATATTCGTTGTCGACGAGCGTATTCGACTCCACTCGAACATTTTGCCGATAGCCGCCGCAACGGATGCCGATCCATGGCGATCCGACGATTGTGTTGCCGGCGATTTCGATATTGCTCTCGCCCTCGACGCCGGTGAGCCAACTCATCTCCGGTCCGAACTCGTCATCAGGATGCGTCTCGCGCAAGCCGGTGATCACATTGCCCGTCACCCAGCCGACATCCGTGCCCTGATCGGCGTTGGTGACAGCAATGCCAGCGCCGGCGTCGTCGATCTTGTTGTCGCGGAAGGCGGCGCGCTTTGCCCCAAACTCGGCGTACATCGCTCGCTCGCCGCACGTCTTGCAGTCATTGCCGATGACCACGATGTCGTGACCGGCGTTGTTGCGCACCGCCGTATAGGCGCAGCGGCGGATCACATTGTTTTCGACACGCACGCCGCCTGAGCGGAAGATGCTCACGCCATTGCCGTAAGCGCCGTCGCCGCCCGATAAATTGTGAATGTCGGAAATAGCGTTGTTGCGAATGCGCGATCCGTCCAGCCGCCCAGCAACGCTTGTCCACACCTGCACGCCGTTGTCGCCGCATTCGCGCACCGTGTTGCCGTCAATATCGACGCCGAGGCCGTCGAGCGAGAAATAACCGGCGTCGCGCACGTCTTCGATGATGTTTTGCGCGAAGCGCCCGCCGCAACGCAGCAAATTGACGCCCCGCGCGCCGAAGCGGCGGATCACGCAACCATGAATGGAGAGATGCAGAACATCGGTGAAGTCGAGAAGCCCGCGTTGGTCGGCGAGGCGATTGCCGCCGCCGTCGAAAGTCACCGATTCGAGGGTAATTCTGCGAGCCGCGGCTCCGCTGAGCAGAGGGGCCGGGCCCATTAAGCGCAGGACCGAGCCGCGCGCGCCGACAATCGCAACGCCATCCGGAACCTCGACCGAACGGATGCTGATTACGCCAGCGGGCAGGCGAACGGTCCCGCCGGCGCGCGCGGCGTTGCGCAGTTCGCCTTGCAGCCAGTCGGTGGCGTCGGGCGCGGCGTTGGCGGAGCGAGAGCTGCATGGCGCCGAAAAGAGCAGACCCGCCGCGCCGAGACGCAGAAAATTGCGCCGCGTAGAACAGAGCCGCGCGGGCGATGCGAAAAACCTCGTGTCGCCTTGCGACATGACGCAATTTCTATCCTGATCGAACGAGAGGGTCGAGGCGGCGGCGAAATCAGAGTAAACGGGACGAATGAACAATTTCGTCCGCGCCGCCGCCGCAGCGCCGGCCGCGCCTGGGGCTTATGTGTTGCTCGTCGAGATCGATGCTCCGCTCAAGGTCGCGGCGGGACAGACGCGCGACGCTCTATTGGCGCCGGGCCGTTACCTTTATTGCGGCTCGGCCAACGGCCCGGGCGGCTTACGGGCGCGCCTCGCCCGGCACATGCGGCGCGGCAAGAGCGTGCGTTGGCATGTCGACCAGCTGACGGAAGCCGGAACGGTCGCCGGCGCCTGGATCGTCCCGGGAGGCGATGAATGCGCGCTCAGCGCGCGGCTTTCGCATCTTCCACTTCCGCTCGAAGGCTTTGGCAGTTCCGACTGCACTCGTTGCCGCAGCCATTTGCGATATTGGCCCGAGGGCGCACTGTTAGATGGTTTTCTGGTAGGAAAAAGGACGGAAAAGTAGTACCTTTCGGTTTCCTTGCGCAGGAGATCGGCTATGTCGAACGTCGAAAAGATAAGCGTCGCGCTCACCGCCGAGCAATTGGCCTCGGTCAAGGAAGCGATCAACGCGGGCGAGTATGCGACGACCAGCGAGGTCGTGCGCGAAGCCATGCGTGACTGGCGACTCAAGCGGGAACTCCGCCAAGAAGATGTCAAGCATCTGCGCCAGCTTTGGGACGAGGGCAAGGCGAGCGGCTCTGCCGGCGCTGTGGACTTCGATCAATTGCGGCGAGAGGCGCGCCAACGGCTCGAGGCGACAAACGAACCTGCCGGCGATGGCGACTGAACTCCATTGGAGCCGGCGAGCCCGGGAAGACCTTCTCGACATCTATGTAGTGATTGGCCTAGACAATTCCGTCGCGGCGGAACGGATCTACGACCGTCTCGAGCGACGCGCGAAATCGCTCGTGGATCAACCCAGGCTCGGGCCTCGGCGCAACGATATCCGCCCGGCCGCGCGTATGCTCGTCGAAGGCCCCTATCTCATTCTTTACGAGACCTCTCCCGATACCGACGTGGGGCCGGTCGAGTCGATCGAAATCGTTCGCATCGTCGATGGCCGTCGCGATCTGCACAGCTTGTTTTGACGTTTTAAAGTCGATTTTCCGCGCGATTCGCGCGGCTCTCATCCGTATCCGCGCTCGCCCAGCCAATGGTGACGGCAGGCGCTTCCCTCTTCATTGGAAAATGCTAGGAAGGGCGCATATTCGAGGCGGAAAGCAATGTCCAAAGACGAACAGAAACTGGCAGTGGAGGCCCGCCTGCCGCGAGGCCTCGCCGACCGCGACGCGGCAGAGCTGGCGGCGACCGCAAAAATGCTGGACGTCATTCGCTCAGTGTTCGAGCTTTACGGGTTCGAGGCGCTGGAGACGCCGGCGATCGAATACACCGACGCGCTGGGGAAGTTTTTGCCCGATCAAGACCGGCCCAACGAAGGCGTGTTCTCCTTCCAAGACGAGGACGAGCAATGGCTGTCGTTGCGTTATGACCTGACCGCGCCGCTGGCGCGGTTCGTCGCGCAGAATTTCGATCGGCTGCCCAAGCCTTATCGCTCCTATCGATGCGGCCATGTCTACCGCAACGAAAAGGCGGGGCCGGGCCGGTTCCGCCAGTTCATGCAGTTTGACGCCGATACGGTCGGCTCCGCGTCGCCCGCCGCCGACGCCGAAATCTGCATGATGGCCGCCGATGCGTTGGAGCGGCTCGGCATTCAGCGCGGCGACTACGTCATCAAGATCAACAGCCGCAAATTGCTCGACGGCGTGATGAAGGCGATCGGCCTCGACGGCGACGACAACGCCGGACGCCGGCTGACGGTGTTGCGCGCCATCGACAAGATGGATCGGCTCGGGCCGGAGGGGGTGAAGCTTTTGCTCGGGCCCGGCCGCAAGGACGAGAGCGGGGATTTCACCAAAGGCGCCGAACTCGAGGCGGACGCTATCGCGACGATCATGTCTTTCAGTCTAGGAGGTCAATATACCGGCGGCGAGCCGCGCTTTGGCCTGTTCGACCTGCTCGGCCGCAGCAATGTCGGCGCCGAGGGCGCCGAGGAGCTGCTCGAGATCGAAGACCTGGTGCGCTTTTGCGGCTACGGCGCCGATCGCATTCGCATCGATCCTTCCGTCGTGCGCGGGCTGGAATACTACACCGGCCCGGTCTTCGAGGCTGACCTTGCTTTCGCAACCAGAGACGAGAAGGGCAATCCCGTGCGCTTTGGTTCGGTGGGCGGCGGCGGACGCTATGACGGCCTCATCGGGCGATTTCGCGCCGAGAACACGCCGGCGACCGGCTTCTCGATCGGCGTTTCGCGCCTTTATGCGGCGCTGAAACTGGTCGGCAGTCCAATCGTCGAGGCCGGTGGCCGAACCGGCCCCGTCGTCGTGCTGGCGCTCGACCGCGACCACATCGCCGATTACCAAAGACTCGCCGCCGCCTTACGCGCCGCCGGCATCCCCAGCGAACTCTATCTCGGCGCGTCGGGCATGAAGGCGCAGATGAAATATGCCGACCGGCGCAACAGTCCTGTGGTCGTCATCCAAGGATCGAACGAGCGCGCCAAGGGCGAGGTGCAGATCAAGGATTTGATCGAAGGCGCGCGCGCCAGCGCCGCCATCGCCACCAATGAAGAATGGAAGGCGCTGCGGCCGGCGCAGTTCGCCGTGCCCGAAGGCGAATTGGCGGAGAAAGTGCAGGAACTCCTGTCGCGCCACGCATCTGGCGCCGGCGCAGAGCGTTCTGGAGCCTGATCGGTGGGCGTCGCGCCCCCTCGATGTCCTGCACAAAGAAGACGACCCCTCATACGAAATCTAAGATGATCAGTTCGGCTGGGCGCGAACCCTTCTCCCGCTTGCGGGAGAAGGTGTCGCGCGAAGGCGCGACGGATGAGGGCGCCGCCGCGCAAGCCCAACGGCCCTCACCCGACCCGGCTTCGCCGGGCCCCCCTCTCCCGCGTCGCGGGAGAGGGGGGCGCCCACGTGAAAGCGATCAATCGGAGACCGTATCATCCCGCCAGACGGCGGCACAGCGCATCCAATTGCTCGAGCGTTTCGTAACGGATTCGCAATTCGCCCCGTTCGCCTCGGTGTTGCACGGCGACATGCAAGCCCAGCGCGTCGCCGAGCATCTTCTCGATGGCGCGCGTGTCGGCATCCTTTTCGGCGCGCGGCTTTCTTGGTTTGGCGCCGGCGCGCTCCGCCTCATGCCGGGCGAGGCGCTCAATATCGCGCACCGTCAGTCCGTCGTCGACGATGCGGCGCGCCGCCGCGTCCGGATCTTTGACAGCGAGCAGGGCGCGCGCATGCCCCGCCGATAGGGCGCCGTCGCGCACCAGCCGCCGGGTCGCTTCGGGAAGGTTGAGCAAGCGCAGCGTATTGGCGACATGGGACCGGCTCTTGCCGATAATTTTCGCCAGATCGCCGTGCGCGTAAGCGAATTCGGCGCAAAGACGCGCATATCCGGTGGCTTCTTCGATCGCATTGAGATCGGCGCGCTGGACATTCTCGATGATCGCGAGTTCGAGCGCCTCGCGATCGTCCGCCTCGAGCAGCACCACCGGAATGTCCCTCAATCCGGCTTGTTGCGCAGCGCGCCAGCGGCGTTCGCCCGCAATGATCTCATAGGCGTCGGCGATCCCGGGCGCCGTCCGCACAATGACCGGCTGGATAATGCCCTTCTCGCGAATCGACGCCGCAAGATCCGCCAGATCGCCTTCGCTGAACGTCACGCGCGGGTTGCGGGGATTGGGACGCAGAAACTCGATCGGAATTTTGCGTTGACCGCGCGTTCGTTCGATCGCCGGCATTTCCTCGCCGGCCTCGCCGATCAAAGCGGCCAAGCCGCGGCCCAATCGCGTGCGCGCTTCTTCCGCCATAATTTTCGATTTCCTTGTTAAGTGGAAGCAACGCACGTCACGCGCATGCAACGAACATCACGGCGCCCATTGCTCAGGCGGCGCGCAGCTGCCTTTCGCGCCGTAGGACCTCGGAGGCGAGCTTCAAATAGGCCTGACTGCCGCTGCATTTGAGATCATAGAGTAGGACGGGCTTGCCATACGACGGAGCTTCCGACACGCGCACGTTGCGGGGAATAACCGTCTCATAGACTTTGTCGCCCATGAACCGGCGGACATCGGCCACCACCTGCGACGCAAGGTTGTTGCGCGGATCGAACATGGTCAGCACGACGCCGTGGATCGAAAGTCGCGGATTCAAAGCGCTCCTCACTTGATCCACGGTGGACAACAGCTGCGACAACCCCTCGAGCGCGAAGAACTCGCATTGCAGCGGCGCCAACAACGCGTCGGCGGCTGCTAGGGCGTTGATCGTCAACAGATTGAGCGATGGCGGACAATCGATGAGAATGTAGCCGTAGTTGCGGCCGTGCCCATGATGTTCGGCAACATTCAGTTCCGCCAAGGCGCGCTTCAGGCGAAAGGCGCGGTCCTTGTCGCCGGCGGCCTGCAATTCCAGCCCCGAGAGATCGACGGTGGACGGCGCGATAAACAGGCGCGGCACGACCGTCGCGATAATCGCCTCGTCGAGGCTGCTGTCGCCAAGCAGCACGTCGGAAGTGGAAATCTTGCGGCTCTTGCGGTCGACCCCGAGGCCGGTCGAGGCGTTCCCTTGCGGATCGAGATCGATCACCAGAACCTGCTCGCCGACGGCGGCCAGCGCCGTTCCGAGATTGATCGCGGTGGTCGTCTTGCCGACGCCGCCCTTCTGATTCGCCACCACCAGTATGCGCGGCGCGGGTGCCTGGCTCACGTCAATGCCCCAAATTCTCGAGCCACAGCGATAATTCGAGCAGCCGGATTGGTTCTGCTTTCGATGACCCGAATCTGCAAGTTACGCATCGCGGACAAGGCGGTCAATTCGCTGGGCCATTCTTCCCCCTTCAAATACACGCCGACGGCGTTCCTCCACAGATGTTCTTGCGACCACTCCACCAACTGCGGAAGCGGCGCCACGGCCCGGGCGGTTATGCCCTCGACCTCGCCCAACAGGAGCGGCAATTGCTGTTCGACGCGTCCGACATGAACTTGAACCGGCGCCGCTGTTTCACGTGAAACGGCCCGCAGGAAAGCCGCCTTGCGCTGGTCGCTCTCGATCAAATGGACGACGCCGCCCCGCTGTTTAAGGCAGAGCGCCATGACCATGCCGGGAAAACCGGCGCCAGACCCCAAGTCGGCCCAAGTCGAGATGTTTGGAAAGATGTCCAGAATCTGCGCCGAATCGGCAAAATGGCGCGTCCACACATTTTGCATGGTTCCTTCGGCGACCAGATTTATCGACCTCTGCCACCGGCGCAGCAGCGCCTCATAGCGATCAAGATCGCTGACGGCGAATCGCAGCAACGGCGCGCCGTCGAGCGCCGCCTCGCGATCCCGCGCGGACGCGTCGGCGCCGGGGGTCGAGCGAGAGGAGGACGATCGGTTCGGGTTCCTCATCCTTCGAGACGGCGGCTTCGCCGCCTCCTCAGGATAAGGAAACCAAAAAACGGGCATCCGTCCCATGCCCTCATGCTGAGGAGCGCCTGAAAGGCGCGTCTCGAAGCACGTGGGCGAGGGATGGCGCCCTTCGCCAGATCGCTCCGTGAGCCGAGCCCTTTTAAATCTTCGCTCACCGCCGACGCGCCCGTGCGGCCAGCAGCGTCAAGGCCGCTGGCGTCATGCCTTCGATCCGCTGGGCCTGACCGAGCGTGCGGGGCCGCAGGTAACTAAGCTTGGCCTGCAGCTCGGCCGACAACCCGGCCAACGCGCGATAATCCAACGCGACCGGCATCGCCAATTGCTCGTCGCGCCGATAGGCCTCGATATCGGCGCTCTGGCGCTCGAGATAGACGGCATAGCGCGCGTCGATCTCCACCTGCGCCGCCGTGTTCGCGTCGATGAAGCGCAACTGCGGCCAAATCTCGGCCAATCTCTGCAAATTCAATCCCGGAAAGGACAACAGCGCATAGGCGCTGCGCCGCTGGCCGTCTTGGTTGATCGGCAGGCCGCAGCGGGCGGCGGCGGTCGAGGTCAGGGAGACTTCGTTCAACAATCGCCGCGCCTCGCGCAGCTTTGCGGCGCGAGCCGCGAAAGCTTGCGCCCGCTCGCGCCCGACGCAGCCGACGGCGAGCCCTTTCGGCGTCAACCGTTCGTCGGCGTTGTCGGACCGCAACGACAGACGATACTCGGCGCGCGAGGTGAACATGCGATACGGCTCGCTGACGCCGCGCGTCACGAGATCGTCAACCATGACGCCGAGATAGGCTTCGGCGCGGTCAAAAATGATGGGCGGTCGTCCGCCGGCATAAGCGGCGGCGTTCAATCCGGCGACGAGCCCTTGCGCCGCCGCCTCCTCATAGCCGGTCGTGCCATTGATCTGACCGGCGAAGAAGAGCCCTCGGATGCGCTTGGTCTGCAAACTGGCGTCGAGTTCGCGCGGGTCGACGAAATCATATTCTATGGCGTAGCCGGGACGCACAATGCGCGCCGCCTCGAGACCGGGGATGGCGGCGATGAAGCGCCGCTGCGCTTCCTCGGGCAAGGACGTCGAAATTCCATTCGGATAAACGGTCAAGTCGTCGAGCCCCTCCGGCTCGAGAAATATTTGATGTGCGTCGCGATCGCCAAAGCGCGTGACCTTGTCTTCGATCGACGGGCAATAACGAGGGCCGCGGCCGGAAATCGCGCCGCTGCGCAACGGCGACAAGCCGAGATTGTCGAGAATGACCTGATGCGCCCGAGGCGTCGTGCGGGTGATGTGACAAGCGATCTGCCGGTTGGCGATGGCGCTCGTCAGGTACGAAAAGGGCTCCGGCGCCGCATCGCCCAACTGCTCTTCCAAGCCTTCCCAGCCAATCGTGCGGCCGTCGAGCCGCGGCGGCGTCCCCGTCTTGAGCCGCCCGGTCGCAAAGCCTGCCCGCCGGAGGCTGTCGCCCAGCCTGACCGCCGGCGGCTCACCCATTCGTCCGGCGGGAATCTGCTCGGCGCCGATATGGATCATCCCGTTCAAGAACGTGCCGGAAGCCAGCACGACGGCGCGACTGCGCAAGACTTCGCCGTCCAGCGCGACGCCAACGACCTGGTCGCCTTCCAATGCGAGACCGTCGACCGAGGCCACCACAATATCCAGTCCCGGCGTCGCTTCTATCGCGGCCAGCATCGCCGCCCGATAGAGTTGGCGATCTGCTTGGGCGCGCGGGCCGCGAACGGCGGGACCTTTGGATCGATTGAGCACCCGAAACTGAATTCCGGCGGCGTCCGCGACCCGCCCCATCAAGCCATCCAGCGCGTCAATCTCACGGACGAGCTGGCCTTTGCCCAACCCGCCGATGGACGGGTTGCAGGACATGGCGCCGATGGTTTGCCGCGCATGGGTGACGAGCGCAGTCCGAGCTCCCATGCGCGCGGCCGCGGCCGCGGCCTCGCAACCGGCGTGGCCTCCTCCGATGACGAGGACATCGTATTCCGAGCGGTTCATCGGACGAGGCTCGCTTGTTTCACGTGAAACATCCTCTGGTTGCTATTTGCCGATGCAGAACTGGGCGAATATCGCATCCAAGACCTGTTCGACGTCAATGGCGCCGACGATCCGCCCCAAGGCGCGGCCAGCGATCCGCAAATCGTCGGCCGCGACCTCCAACGGCTTGTCTCCTTCGAGCGCAGCTTCGATATTTACTCGCGCCGTCTGCACAGCGTCGCGATGCCGGCGCCTGATCAACAAAGCGCTCGCCCCGTCACCCAAGCGATCCGTTGCCCGCCGCGAGATCTCGCTGAACAAACGGTCCAGTCCGCAGCCTGTCTTCGCGGAAATGGCGAGCCCGTTCGCCGGCTCGGCAAAAAGGTCCGCCTTCGTCGCAACAGCCAGGACCTCGGGCGTAGCGCCGCCGCTGTCGAGCTGCCCCGCTGGAGCCGGAACCGCCCCGCCTTCCGATAGCCACAGGACCAGGTCCGCATGCTTGACGCGTTCCAGGGTTCTCGCAACGCCGATTTTCTCGATCTCGTCGCTTGCCTCGCACAATCCCGCCGTGTCGACAAAAGTCACCGGCATGCCGCGAATGTCGAGATGGGCTTCGATCAAATCCCGCGTCGTTCCCGGAATGGCCGAAACGATCGCCACGTCACGCCGCGCGAGACAGTTTAGCAAAGTCGATTTGCCGGAATTCGGCGGCCCGAGAATCAAGACGACATAGCCGTCGCGCAAGCGTTCCGAAGCCGGCGCCTCTCTTAAAACTGTCTGCATTTCGGCGGCGACCGGCCGCAAGGTCGTTTCCAGCGGGGCGTGGGCGGCGCCTGCGTCTTCCTCGTCCGAAAAATCGAGCTCGGCCTCGACCAGCGCCAGCGCCTGAACGATCGCCGCGCGCCAGGCCTCGACCTGCCGCCGCAGCTCGCCGCCCAGCGCCCGCACGGCTTGACGCCGCTGGAATTCGGTTTGCGCGTCGATAAGGTCGGCAAGGGCCTCGACTTGCGACAAGTCCATCTTGCCATTGGCGAAGCCGCGCCGCGCGAATTCGCCTGGTTCGGCCTCGCGCAAGCCTGGAAAACGATTCAGGGCGCTCAGAACCCCGTTGACGACGGCGCGGCCGCCATGGACATGAAATTCCGCATAATCCTCGCCGGTCACGCTGCGCGGACCGGGAAACCAGAGGACGAGGCCGTGGTCGAGAACGGCGCCGGATTCGGGATCCTCAAGGCGCTTTACGCGCGCTTGCCGCGGCGAAGGCGTCCCCCCGGCCAAGGTCTCCACCACGCCCCGCGTCAGCGGTCCAGAGACGCGAACGACGGCGATCGCGGAACGGCCGACGCCGGTGGCCAGAGCGTAGATTGTTGCAGCGGACATGCGGGGACCCATAGAGCCGAACGGCGGCTTGATGCAAAGGATTCCCGATCGGCGGCGGTCGTAAGCGAAGCGGCAATATTTTGTCGGCGAGACGGGTCCGATCCGGTCGGAGGTGCGAATCGACGCCTATCGTGTGGCCGTCGTCTCCAGCGGGCATAATCCATCACCCGTCATGCCCGCGCTTGTCGCGGGCATCCACGCCGTGACGCCGCAATGCGATTCAAAAAAAAATAAGCGTAACGTTTTCGCTATTCGGCATTGTTGCGCAACGTCTCGGCGTGGATGGCCGGGACGAGCCCGGCCATGACGTGCGGCGGAGGCCGAAGACGCGCCGCTCGCCTCGCCCTCACGCGTTCATCGACTCGAAGAAGTTCGCATTGCCCTTCGGCGTCTCCCGCAATTTGCCGAGCAGGAACTCGATGGCGTCAACCGTCCCCATCGGATTGAGGATACGCCGGAGCACATACATCTTCTTGAGAATGTCGGGCGGCACCAACAGCTCTTCTTTGCGCGTTCCCGAACGGGTGATGTCGATCGCCGGGAAGGTGCGCTTGTCGGCGACCTTGCGATCGAGAATGATTTCCGAATTGCCGGTTCCCTTGAACTCCTCGAAAATCACTTCGTCCATGCGCGAACCGGTGTCGATCAACGCGGTGGCGATGATGGTCAAGGAGCCACCCTCTTCGATGTTGCGCGCCGCGCCGAAGAAGCGCTTCGGCCGTTGCAAGGCGTTGGCGTCGACGCCGCCGGTCAGCACCTTGCCCGAGGACGGAACGACGGTGTTGTAAGCGCGGCCCAGACGCGTGATGGAATCGAGCAGGATCACCACATCGCGGTGGTGTTCGACGAGGCGCTTGGCTTTCTCGATCACCATTTCCGCAACCTGCACGTGACGCACGGCGGGTTCGTCGAAGGTCGACGACACCACCTCGCCGTGCACCGAGCGCTGCATGTCGGTGACTTCCTCGGGACGCTCGTCGATGAGCAAGACGATGAGATAACACTCCGGGTGATTGGCGGTCACCGACTGGGCGATATTTTGGAGGAGCACCGTCTTGCCGGTGCGCGGCGGCGAGACGATCAAGGCGCGCTGACCCTTGCCGATCGGCGACACCAGATCGATGACGCGGGCCGACAGATCCTTTTTGGTCGGATCGTCGATCTCGAGCTTCAATCGCTCGTCTGGATAGAGCGGGGTGAGATTGTCGAAGGGAACCTTGTGCCTGACTTTTTCGGGGTCCTCGAAATTGATCGAGTTCACTTTGAGCAGGGCGAAGTAACGTTCGCCTTCCTTCGGACTGCGGATCATGCCCTCGACTGTATCGCCGGTGCGCAATCCAAACCGCCGAATCTGCGACGGAGAAACATAAATATCGTCTGGCCCGGCAAGGTAATTGGCGTCCGGCGAACGCAGAAAACCAAACCCGTCCTGCAGCACCTCAACGACGCCCTCGCCGACGATTTCGACGTCACGGCCGGCAAATTGCTTGAGAACGGCAAACATCAGCTCCTGCTTACGCAACAGCGAAGCGTTCTCGACCTCGTGCTCCTCGGCAAACTCGAGAAGTTCGGTGGCCGATTTGGACTTCAAGTCTTGAAGCTTAATTTCCGCCATATGGGACAATCCTCAAACGTCGGGAGGGGCAGATCGGAGGGGATGAGCTGTGGCAGACCGAGCGCGATCGGGCTTCGGAAACGCCGAATGAACTCCGGCGGTCGTTACAACGAGCATCTGCCTGAAGTGAACGCTTACGCAATTAGACGGTTTCAAGTCCAAAAGCAAGGCGCTGTCCGGGCTCGGTTGCGTGGTCTCGGCAATTTTCATTCTGGCGCCGGGGCCGCCGTGGCCAGCCGCGCATCCGATCACGGGACGGACGCGACGGCCAACCGCCGATTGGTCCTAAAATGGTTTGACGACGACGAGTATGACGACGCCGATCATCAGAAGCGTCGGAATTTCATTGAGGATACGGAAAAAACCGGTGGAATGCCGGTTGTGATCGCGGGCAAAAACCCCTGCCAAGAAAACATAATAGAAATGCAGGAACGTTAAGACGACGACGAGCACAAGTTTGGCATGTAGCCATAGTGAATGTTCCAACCCTCCACGTATAATAAGACTGAGGCCCGCCAGCCACGCCACCACCATCGCTGGAGTCATGATAAAACGCGACAATCGTCGCTCCATTTGCTTAAACGTATCGGATTGAACGCCTGGCCCAACTTGCGAATGATAGACGAACAGTCTCGGCAAATAGAGCATTCCAGCCATCCAAGCAATAACGGCGATTACATGCAGCGCTTTTATCCAAAGATACATCAATCAGCCTCTTCCTGCACGAACGCGCTCCACCAATCTCGTCACATGCCCAATCGGCGTTTCCGGCAATATCCCATGACCGAGATTGAATATATGAGGATGCCCGCGAAGCGCGAGAACAATTGAGTCGATTTGCCGATCGAGCGCTTCGCCTCCCGCAACCAAAGCCAAAGGATCCAAATTGCCTTGCAAAGCGACTTTGTTTGAACAGTTGGCCGCGGCCCATGCCGGATCGATCGACGTATCCAAACTCAGAGCATCGGCGCCGAGCAGGCGCGCCAGAGCCGGCGCGCGCCCCCCAGCGCCACGGACGAACGTGATCACCGGAACGTCCGGTTTTTTCGCTCTTACGGATTCGACGATTTTTTTCACTGGCGCACATACCCATTTCTCGAATTCGGTCGGCGCCAACACGCCTGCCCAAGTATCAAAAATCTGAATCACATCCGCCCCGGCTTCGATTTGCCGCAGCAGATAGGAGACCGACGCCTCGACAAGCCGAGCGATCAGTTCCGCAAAAGCAGCCGGAAACCGATAGGCGAACAACCGCGCCGGCGCCTGATCGCTCGTGCCGCGCCCAGCAACCATGTAGCTCGCAACCGTCCAGGGAGCGCCGCAAAAACCAATCAACGCTTTTGAATTGGGAAGTTCGCCTTTGACCCGCTCAATCGTCTCGAATGTCGGCGCCAATCGTTCGACATCAAAATGCTCTCGTAGCCGCGAGAGATGAGCCGGTTCGCTAATCGCTTCCAATCGCGGCCCCGCTCCTGATTCGAACGACACCTCTTGCCCCAACGCGTGCGGGATAACCAAAATATCGCTGAACAAAATAGCTGCGTCGAAATCAAAACGCCTGACCGGCTGCAGCGTAACTTCCGCGGCGACGGCTGGCGTATAACAAAATTCGAGAAAACTCCCTATTTTACCGCGAAGCTCTCGATATTCCGGAAGATACCGGCCAGCCTGACGCATCAACCAAATCGGCGGGATATCTCTCGCCTCCCCACGCAAGACGGCAATGAGCGGTTTTTCGTTCTGCATGGTTTCGACTCTGATATCTCGGCGTTGTGACCAAACCCCCCGCACGCCAGATGCTCGAGCGCCGAAAGAGTTAGTGCGACCCCATTTGTGCGAGACGATGAGAAATCCGTCTAAAGTCCGTAGCCAACGAACTATCGCAATCCTAAATAAAAACAAAATTTAATATCTAAAGACATTTTTTACTATTATAGCCCCGCAAATCGCGATGATTAATTTTCGTTAACCATTTTTCCACCGACGATCGTTTATTGATCAACTCTTCGAGGGTTTTGCCACAGCTGTGGATATCCTCGAGTTTGCAATTTATTCCCAATATCTTACGCGAGAGCCAGCCGGTGCGTCGCCATCATTTTTGTCGTGAATTGCGCATTGTCGATGTGCGGCGTTCGATCTGGACTGACAGGACTCCTCCTGTTGATCGGTTCGCTCGCTTATACCCGGTTTGCCACAATAAACGCCTTTTGGCCTTATTCCGTCCCCGCTATGCTGAGGTTTCCCCGGCGGTTGTGCGCTCGAGACACCAACGATGACGTTATCGTCCGCTTTGCAATCTGCTTTCTGGTTCGATTCGCGCCCCTTGGTTCTCGCCTCGAAGAGCAAGGGCCGGCGGCTCGCATTGGAACAAACCGGCATCCCCTTCATCGTTCGTCCGGTGGAGTTTGACGAGCGCTTAAGCGAGCGGGAGATTTTGCAACAGGGCAAGGGCGCCGATGAGGTCGCCAAGCGATTGGCCAGAGGCAAAGCGATCGAGGCGTCGCGGAGTGAAAAAGGCAGTCTCGTGCTCGGCGCCGATCAGCTTGCAAGTTGTGAAAACCGGCTTTTTGGCAAGCCGGCCACGATCGAACAAGCCGCCGAACACCTCCGATTTTTATCCGGCCGTACGCACCGGCTTCATTCGGCGGCCTTGCTCGTTCGCGATGGCGCGGTTCTGTTCGAAACCGTTTGTCACGCCGACTTGCGGATGCGATTGTTCGACGCCGGTTTTATCGCTAAATATCTTGCCGTGGTCGGTTCCGACGCGCTCGCCAGCGCCGGCGCTTATCAGGCGGAAGGCTTCGGGGTTCACTTGTTCGAGCAGATCACGGGAGATCATTGGACGATTTTGGGTTTGCCTTTGCTTCCCATTCTTGCCGCTTTGCGGCGCGAAGGAGTGCTTCTCGCCTGAGTTTTTCATAAGCCGCCTATGGTTTCCTTCGGACGAGCCTCGACGAACATGCTGCTCATTGGTCTCACGGGTTCAATCGGCATGGGAAAATCGACGACGGCGGAATTATTTCGCGCCGAAGGCGCGCCTGTTTACGACGCCGATGAAGCCGTTCGTGAAATCTATCGTGGTCCTGCCGCGACGGAAATCGAAAAACTGTTTCCGGGAACGGTTGTCGATGGCGCAGTCGATCGTCAAAAGCTCGCAACGCGCGTGGTCGGCGACGCCGACGCCCTGCGCCGTCTCGAACATCTCGTTCATCCGCTCGCCTTGGCGGCGCGCAACAATTTTATCCAGTCATGCCAAAATCGCAGCGAGAAATTCGCCGTGCTCGATATTCCTCTGCTGTTCGAAACCGGAGCCGACGCGGATGTCGATGCGGTTGTCGTCGCTTCAGCGTCAGAGGATGCGCAAAGGGCCAGAGTGTTGGCGCGGCCCGATATGACAGAGCAGAAGTTGGCGGCCTTGCTTGCACGACAACTTGCTGATAGCGAAAAACGCCGCCGCGCCGATTTTATCGTGCATACCGACCGCGGCCTCGATTTTGCGCGTGAAGAAGTTCGTGCGATTCTCCGGATGCTCGGAGCGCGAAAACCGCGGTCGGATGAAATGTAAAAAACGGGACTTGAAGAGCGATTCCTCCATGCGCGAGATTGTTCTCGATACGGAAACAACCGGACTGAACCCTACAAGCGGCCATCGCGTCGTGGAAATCGGCGCAGTGGAAATCTGCAATCTCATCCCCACCGGCCGATCGTTTCATGTCTATCTGGATCCGGAACGCGACATGCCCGAGGATGCGTTCAAGGTTCATGGCTTATCGGGCGCGTTCCTCGCGGGCCAGAAAAAATTTAGCGAAATCGCCGGGCGCCTTCTCGATTTTTTTGAGGACTCGCAACTCGTCATTCATAATGCCGAATTCGACATTCGTTTCTTGAATGCAGAGTTGACTCTCGCCGATTTGCCTTGCATCGGCATGGAGCGGGCGATCGATACGCTCGCCATGGCGCGCCGACGTCATCCGGGCGCCCCCAATTCTCTCGACGCGCTTTGCGCTCGCTATCGAATCGATACGTCGCGGCGCGAAAAGCACGGCGCTCTGCTCGACGCCAGTCTGCTTGCCGAGGTCTACGCCGAACTGATGGGCGGGCGGCAGGCGGCATTTTCTTTACAATCAGTTGGCGTCGCAACGGTCAACGCAGGCGGCGATCTCCTGCGTCATCGACATCAGCCTCTTGCTGGTCGCTTGACGCCTGCCGAGCTCGAAGCGCATCGAAATCTCGTGTCCGGCTTGGGCAAGACGCCCATTTGGAAACGTTATGAGTCGGATGAATGACGTATTTCGTTTAATTCGCCATAGGATCAATTTGCCGACGCGACGTTCTCAGCGGCTGCTTGAGCGGCCTTTTGCTGATAGAGCATGACGAAGTCGATGGGATCGATATAGAGAGGCGGAAAGCCGCCGTTTTTTGTGGCCTCGGCGACGATCTGGCGCACGAATGGGAACAGCAGCCGGGGGCATTCGATCATCACGACGGGATGCACCTGCTCGGTGGGAATGTTCAACAGTCGGAACACGCCGGCGTAATCGACGTCCAACTTGAACAACAGGCCGGCGCCTTCGCCGGCGGAAGCGTCCAAATTGATCGAAACCTCGAAATCCGTCGGGTCGAGTTGCTTGGCGTTCACATTGACCTGAATGGCGATATTGGGGCTCTTTTCCTGCGGACCCAGAGAGCGCGGCGCATTCGGGTTCTCGAACGAGAAATCTCTTAAGTATTGCACCAACGCATTGAGTCTTGGAGCCGTATCGGCGCTAGCGCCGTTGCCGTTGGCGTTTATGTCCGTCATAGGCGCTCTCCTTGCCGAATGATTTCGCTCTGGCGTCGCTTGAGGATTGGCGAGCCGAAACCGGTCCGGACGTCGCCGCCCGCTTAACACGTGCGTAACGGACGAACAAGCCGCGCGCCGTTCACTCGAATTGAGTCCGTTCTTTAGCGCTGGTGGTCCAAACTCTTCCATTCATTGGGCGGCAAATCTATGACCAGCTGCCTTGTTTTGAGCCCACGCCGTTGGCGCAGGCGGTTGGCGAGCGCCGCGCGGATCGACGGCGCCTTCAGCGCGAGACCGACCAAATCGGAGGCGAAACCTGGCAAGATCAACAGAACCGAGCCGATCGCCTCCAGCGCGTTCTCGAGCATGTTTCCGCCGAGTTTGATCGGCGCGCGTGGCTGAGAAAGACGCCAACGCAGATAGGCGAACAGACGCTTGACGTCCGCAAGGCCAAGAACAGTCGTGGCGACGCCCAGAGCGATTGCCGCGAGGAGCCCTAAAAACTGGACGACGAGCACGAAGGCCACCACTTCCGTGATCAGCCATGCCGTCAAGGCGAAGGCGACAAATTTCGATCTCTTCACGCCGTCAAGGTCCTGTCGGTTGGCGCGACGCAGCCACCCTGGGGGTTGATTCGTGACATGCGGGGCGCAACATGATACCCGACAATGCTCTTAGCTGGGAGTGACGCGCGTTGCCAATCCATGATTCCCTCGATCCCTCCATTCTCTCCTTCGATCCGTCGATCCTGGTCTTTGCCGCGCTCGCGGTGTTCGTGATTTGGAAGTTGCGGGCGGTTTTGGGCGTGCGGACCGATCGGGAGAAGCCCGCGCCGGGTCGCTTTTCGTTACCGGGACAGCGTCCGCCGGCTGCGCCGAGCCTGGTTCCGCCGCCTGGAGCGGCGCCGGCCGCCGGCCTCGCGCCGGCGCTTGCCGAACAGAACCTTGAGCGTTGGAAAGGGTTGGCCGAGCCGGGCGGGGGCGCCTGGGCGGGGCTCGACGCCATAGCGGACGTTGACCGCAGGTTTTCTGGTGCAGCCTTCATCGACGGCGCGCGCAACGCTTACGAGATGATCGTCATGGCGTTCGCCGCCGGCGATCGCGACGCCTTGCACAATCTCCTCGCCGAGGACGTGTTCGACAGTTTCGCTGGCGAGATCGCCGGGCGCGAACAGCGTGGCGAGAAGGCGGAGACGAAATTGGTCGCCATCGATTCCGCGACGGTCGAGGATGCGCTGGTCGAGGGGCGAACCTGCCGAATTACCGTTCGGTTCGTCGCCAAGCTGATCACGGCGCGCCGCAATCGAGCCGGGGAAATCATCGAGGGCAGCCCGGATCAGCCGGTGGAGATCGTCGATATCTGGACTTTTGCGCATGAGGCCGGCGCGCGCGATCCGAACTGGAAACTCGTGGGCACGGAATCCGGAAATTAGGTTTTCCACGTGCCGACTTTTGCCGATCTCGAACCGATTTCCTTCGACGCGATCGCCGGCTTCGCGCACGATCGTCTTGGCGAGGCGTTCGAGGCGTTTCTTCGCTCCGCGGCGCTGATCGCGGCCGGCGTTCCGGCGCAACGGCAAGGTCTGGCGGCGGACAGCGCGCTCGTTGCGGCGTGCTGCGCCGCTCTGAAGCTCGCCAAGAGTTCCCGCTCGGAGGCTGGCGCGCGCGCCTTCTTCACGACATGGTTCCGCCCTTTCAAACTGGCGGGGCGCGGCTTGGCGACCGCTTATTACGAGCCATTTGCCGAGGCAAGCTTAGCGCCGGACGCTGAATTTAGGGTTCCGGTTCTGGCGCGTCCGCACGATCTCGTGACCTTGAACGAGGCGCCGATTTGCGACGAGGAGGGGCGCCTCGCGACCAGCGCCCGGCGGCGCGCCGATGGCAAGCTGGAGCCCTATCCCGATCGGCGCGCCATCGAGGACGACGAAGGTTTCGAGCAGCGGCGCGCCATCGCCTATGTGCGCGATCGCGTCGAATTGTTCCTGATGCAGGTGCAGGGCTCGGCGCGACTGCGGCTGCGCGATGGAAGCGTGGCGGCACTCACCTATGACGGGCGCAACGGGCGCCCCTATGCCTCCATCGGGCGCCTTCTCGTCGAGCGCGGTCTCATGAGCGCCGGCGCCATGTCGCTTGCCGCGCTAAAAGCCAAGATCCGCGCCATGGGACTGGCGCCGGGCGCCCCGGGTCGGCTCTTGATGCAGGAAAATCGATCTTATGTATTCTTCCGTATCGACGATTCCGCCGAGCGGCGGTTGGGACCGATCGGGGGCGCAGGTTGCGCGCTGACGCCATGGCGATCCATCGCCGTCGACCGCTCTTTGTGGCCCTATGGCTTGCCGTTCTGGATCGCGACGCGCATTGCTTGGCGGGGGGATGAAGAAACGACGTTTGAGCGTCTCATGATCGCGCAAGATACGGGTTCGGCGATCTTAGGCCGCGCGCGCGCCGATCTCTTTTGCGGCGCCGGCGAGGGCGCCGGGAATGTTGCCGGACGCGTTCGCCACGCGGCCGATTTTATCGTCCTTCTGCCTTGCGTCGATGGAGGCGGAACATGAGCGAGGCGCCTCGCGGGGGGTCGCGGTGGCGGATGCTGTCGGCGTCCGACGCCGAATTATGGGCGGCCGCCACGGCGGATGTTCGCCCATCGCGCGGCCGGCCGTCGAGGGTTCACACTCGGCCCGAGCTTGCGGCGCCGCCGCCCGAGCCGAAGACGAAGGCGGAAAAGCCGCGCCGACCGCCGCCGCCCACGCTTCTGGATCACCGCACCCAAACCAGGTTGCGACGCGGCGCGCTCGCCGTCGACGCCAAACTCGATCTGCATGGTCTGCGCCAGGCGGAGGCGCAACGCGCTCTCGTGGATTTCCTGCGCCGCGCGCAAACGGGCGGCGCGCGCATGGCCATCGTCGTGACCGGCAAGGGCTTTGGTCGGGAGGAGGGCGGCGTTTTGCGCCGGCTCGTTCCGATGTGGCTGCAAGCGCCAAATTTGCGCGATCTCGTCGTTGGGTTCGGCCAAGCGAATCGCGGCCACGGCGGCGAAGGCGCGCTCTATGTGCAAATCCGCCGCGCCGGCCGCGGCCGCAACAGGTCGTGATGTGTTCAGCCGCTCTCCGAGCCTTGCGTTGCGATCGCGGCCGTTTCCGGGGCGCGAGTTTCGGCAATGTGCGAGAGGAAGGCGGCCGGGATGCCGGCGCGGCCGTCTTCGACGGGTCCGTCGGCGGGTTCGGGCGGCGCTTTCCAAACGAAGGCGTCGAGTTTGCCGGTCACCGGCGAGACCGGCGCCCAGCTCTTCGCGATGAAGCCATCGGCGATCCACGCTGGATCGCGCGGCGCGCGCGAGCTTCGCGCCAGCCATTCGCGCACGGCGCCGCTCGGGCCGAGTTCGGCGTCCTCGACCTCGGCCATCAACAGGCAGGTTTGCGCCGTGGGTCGTTGTCCTTCCGCCGCCAGCGGCGCGAGCGCCTCCCGCGCTTTGGCGAAATCGCGCGCAGCGAGAGCCGCCCGCGCCAGGAAGAGACGGCTCTCGACGGCGTTCGGGGCCAATTTCGCCAGCTTGGACACCCGCGTCAGCCGTTCCGAATTGGATTCGCCAGGCGCCGCTGCGAGAAACGCCTCGGCGAGATCTGGATGCGGATGTTTAGCCCAAGCCGATTCGATGAGTTTCATGGCCTTGCGCTTATCGCCGTGCCGCGAGAGCAGGCGTGCGGCCAAGGCGATCGCCGGCACCAGGTCGGGAGCGCGCTTTTGCGCCGAACGCGCTAAGTGCAATGCCTCACTCGGCGCGTCCTCCTGTTTCTCCAGCGCCAGCGCTGTCTCCAACACCGCGCGCAGGCGTTGGGCGGTCGCAACATCAATCGACTTGGCGTTGAGATTGGCTTCCACCGCTACGCGCGCCGCTTGCCAGTTGGATTGCGCCGCATGGTGCTCGAGCACGGCGCCCCCGGCCCAGGGGAGGGGCGCGATCAGGTGGGCGGCGTCGGCGAAATGGTGCGCAGCCTCGACATCGTTGCGCCGACGCGCCTCAATGTGCAGGCCGCGCAAGCCGAGCAGCCGGGTTTCGGGAAACAGCGTCATTTCATGGAAAGCGGTCTCGGCGCTTTTGCGATCGCCCTCGAGCTGCGCGGCTTGCGCCTTCAGCAATCGCGTCAAGGGTTCGCTGTTGAGGCATTTGTCCGCTTCTCGAGCCGCCCTTTTTGCTGCCGCGGCGTCGCCGACGCCGACGGCGATGATGCCGCGCGACAGCGCCTTATAGCCTTTGTCGCGCCTGCGTTCCTGCGACCTCTGCGACACGCGCCACGGCATTCTGATCACGAAACCGACGATCGCCCAGAGAACAATGAGCGCAGCGACGCTGGCGAGCAGCGCCGCCGCGCCGACCAGCAACGAGGTCTCGACATGGTAGCCGCCCCAGTCGAGCACGATCGAACCGGGTTGATCGATGAGCCAGCTGAGACCGTACGACGCCGCCATCAGCAGCACGAGGAAAAAAAGCAGTAAAAGCATAATGGTCCTCGCGTCAGCCCTTGGTTCGGCCGAGCGCGCCGATCGCGCCCGAAAGAATGGAATCGGCCGCTTTTTCGACATCGCGGCGGCGTCTGAGCATGTCTCCCCAGTCGCGCGCCGTCGTTTCGGCGCTGTCGGGGAGTTTGGCGAAAGCGTCCGCCGCCGCCGCGATCTCGCCATGACCGAGCGCGGCTTCGATGCGTGCGACGATGTCCGAAACGCCGTCGGTCGCGGCTGCCCCCGGCGGCCTGATTTTCACCAACCGGCCGACCCCCTGGAGGAAATGGTCCGCATAGGGCGCGTCAGGCGCCGGCGCGTCCATGGCGCGCAGGCGCTTGGCGACCGGCGCGAAGGCGTCGAGCAGCTGGCGCGCGGTCGGCGCTCCGGCGTTCGCGGAAGGCTCGAGGCCCGCCAACTGGCCGGGATCGGCGCCGAGCGCCGCAAGCGCGCCGTATTCGGCGGCGAACGGACGGCCCCGATCCACTGCCTGGATCAGCGATTGCGTCACCGCGACGATGGCCGCCGCGCTGTTCTTGTCCATCCCCCCTTCCGGCTGCTCTTGAGGCAGTCGCGTTTCGCCCTTGGGGGCGTCGAGCTTTTCTCGCACGGCCCGTATTTCCGAATCGAGCTCGTCGATTCGGGCGCTGACCGATTTGTCCGCGGACGATTGCGCGTCCACGGCGACGGCAAGCGCTGATCGCGCAATTCGTTCCAATTCGTCGACGCGCTTGCCGAGCGCTTCCGCCTCGTCGCCCGTCGCTGCCTTGCCGACGGCGCTCTGGGCGTCGGGCGCCGGCGCCGGCCGCACGGAGCCATCCAGGGCGGGCTTCGTTTTCGTCGGGACACTGGTTTCCCCGGCCCCGCCCAACCATTTGGGCATATCTTCCTTCAACGCCGCAAACAGCGTCTCGGGATGCGTCACGGCCTTCTCGATGAAGACGCTGAACGCCCGTAAGCGTTCGTCCTTGTCGCGGAGATAAAAGGCCCCGACGGCGGCGACGGTCGCGGCGAGGCCGACCGCGGACAAAACAAGGGTAAGCGTTTGCCTGTTCGTCTTGCGCCGTCGCGGCGCCACATCCGGCGCCCCAGCTTCACCGGCGATGTCTCGATGCTCGAGGGAATTTTCAGACGCTTCGCTGGTGACGCGATCGTGTTCGAGGCGATTAGCTTCCTCCTCGTCGGAACGAAAGATCGCCGCGTCTTCGGAACGCGCTCCCCCATCGGAAGGGGTAGCGTCCGGCGCGCGCTTGCCGGCGCCCGTCGTTTCGTCAGCGCCGGAGGGTTGCGTCGGGGGATCGTGTTCGTGCTGGGCCATGTTCGGTTCCTCGCCGAATCTCCTTATAGACGAGGCGCGGACTCCGCAAAACATTTGTCCGCCTCGCCAATGGCTGGCGTGAACCGGGCGCCGCGCGCCCCGCCGCCCGACGTCGCGAACACGCCGCGCCTGAGCCGTGAAATCATGATGAGGACAATCTCCCCTTGCCTGTTTGTCGCGGCTCCACAATAAAGGATCGACTCTTTCCGCGCCAGCCGCGGCTTTAGAGCATGGTCTTGGAAAAGTCGCAGGTTTTTCGGACCAGACCATGCGGCGAAACAAAGCGATAGAGCGAAATTGCGCGCCAACCTGAGCGGCTTTCGCCCGAGCGCATAACCCTTAAAGGGCCAGACGACGGATGAACGAAGCTGGCCCCTCGCCATTGCCCGAGACTGTCTTGCCCAAGCATTTGGCCGACGGTTACCAGATGTTTCTCTCCGGGCGTTTTCGTCAGGAGCAGCGGCGCTTTCGCGATTTGGGCGAACAAGGCCAGCGTCCGAAAACCATGATCATCGGCTGCAGCGACTCGCGCGTCGCGCCGGAGGCGATTTTCGACGCCGGGCCGGGAGAGTTGTTCGTCATACGCAATGTCGGCAATCTGGCGCCTCCTTACGACCCCGACGAACGCTATCACGGCACGTCGGCGGCGCTGGAATACGCAGTCATGGCGCTGAAGGTGCGCCACGTCTTAGTGTTGGGCCATGCCCAATGCGGCGGCGTGCAGGCCTTTGTCGCAAACGTGACCAACCCGGACGCGCCTCCATTGTCGCCGGGCGATTTCATCGGCAACTGGATAAAACTGCTCGCTCCGGCGGCGGCGCGGGCGGGCGCAATCCCGAATCCGCCCAGTGCGGCTTATATGGAGAGGCTGGCTCGCGAATCGATCAAACAGGGGTTGCGCAATCTTCGCAGCTTTCCGATGGTCGAGCAGCTCGAACGGCGCGGCTATCTGCATTTGCACGGCGCTTATTTCGGCGTGATGGACGGACGCCTGCTCGCCCTTGACGAACAGCGCGACGCCTTCGTGTCGGTGGCGGAAAAGGCTCACTTAGCGGCGATCAGCGAGGCAAGATTTTGAATACGGCATTCTCCGACCAAACGACGAGCCCGGTCGGCGCGGGCGCGAACATTCCTGTTGTTTCCGGCCTCGCCGCCCTCGCGCAACGCTACGACGCGCTCCTGTGCGACGTGTGGGGGGTGCTGATCGACGGACGCGCTCATTTTCCGGCCGCGGCCGCAGCTCTCGCGAAGTTTCGTCACATGGGCGGGACGGTGCTGTTGATCAGCAACGCCTCGCGCCCGAACGAACAAATTCTGCAGCAACTCGCCCGTCTTGGCGCGCCGCGCGACAGCTTCGACGATGTTGTCACCGCGGGCGAGCTGACGGTGGCGGAGATCGTGGCGCGCAAAGGCTTGGCCTGCCATCACATGGGTCCGCAACGCGACGTCGGGCTGTTCGAGGCCGCCGCCCGCGCCCTCGGCGGGCCGGCGCCGCTCGTCCCGCTGGAGGAGGCCGATTTCGTCGTTTGCACCGGGCTCGTCGACGAGCGCCGCGAGGCGCCCGCCGACTATGACGCGCGGCTCGCGGCGATGCGGGCGCGCGACCTTGTGATGCTGTGCGCCAATCCCGACATCGTCGTGAAGGTGGGCGAGGACCTCGTCTGGTGCGCCGGCGCCTTGGCCGAGCGCTACGCGGCGATCGGCGGCAAGGTGGTGATGACCGGCAAGCCGCATCCGCCGATTTACCAAGCCGCGCTCAAGCGCCTCGGCGCCTTGCGCGGCGGGACGATCGAAAAGGCCCGCGTGCTGGCGATCGGCGATGGGGCCCTCACCGACCTCGCCGGCGCCGCCCGGGCTGGGCTCGACGCTTTGTTCGTCACCGACGGCGTCCACCACGATGAACTTTTTCCCCGGCCGGGCGCGGGGCTCGATTGGCGCGCCCTGGAAAATCTCCTGCAGCGCGCCAAGGCTCGGCCGATCGCCTTGGCGCCGGCTCTGGTGTGGTAGAACGTAACCTGCGAAACTGTTTCGCCTCGATCGAACCGCCGAGTAAACGACCATGTCGACCCCGTTCAATATCTATTATTACGAAGACTTGAGCGTCGGAATGCGCGAGACCTTGATGAAAGCCGTGATGGACGACGACGTCGTCGCCTTCGCCGATCTCTCGGGCGATCGCAATCCGATCCATCTCTCCGATCATTTCGCGCGCAAGACGCGGTTCGGCGAGCGCATTGTTCACGGCCTCTATACGGCGTCGCTGATCTCCACCGTCATCGGCATGTATCTGCCGGGGCCAGGCGCAATCTATCTGTCGCAGACCCTCAATTTCCGCGCGCCGGTAAAGATTGGCGACGTCATCAATGTCGTCGTGGAGGTGGTTGAGCTGGTCGAGAAAGGACGGCGCGCCAAATTGCATTGCGAATGCCTGGTCGACGGCAAGGTCGTGCTCGACGGCGAAGCGCTGGTGATGGTGCCGAGCCGCGAACAGGCCAATCGCGTGGCGGCGGCGGAGTCGGCGTGAAGGGCCGACGACGCCATCGCGCCCGCTGGCGGCCAACCGGCGCCGGCTGTGACGACGCCGCGAAATGAGAATTGCTTTGACGTTTGCAGTTCTCTCGCTTGACTAGGCCCGCCGCGGCGCGGCAGGTTGCGCATCGCAATCGATCGGGCGCGCCGCGCCTTGGCCGCCGGACCTCTCCTTGCCCGACCCCGCCCATCCCTTCGTTGTCGCCCGCGATCCCGAGACGCCGCCAAAGGGGCTCGAGGGGGCGGTGGTCGCCATCGGCAACTTCGATGGGCTGCATCGCGGCCATCGCGGCGTCATCGAACGGGCCAAGGCGCTGGCGCAAAGGCTCGGCAAGCCTTGCGCGCTCTTGACCTTCGAGCCGCATCCGGCCGATTTCTTCGCTGGAATATCCGTCATTTTCCGGCTGACGCCGCCTGACGCCAAGGCGGCGCTGCTGGCGCGCCTCGGCCTCGACGGCATGATCATCCACACCTTCGACGCTTCCTTCGCTGCGCAACCGCCTGATAATTTCACCGCGGAGGTTCTGGCGCGGCGGCTCGGCGTATCGGCCGCGGTCGCCGGCTATGATTTCTGTTTCGGGGCGAAACGCGCCGGCACGCCGGATTTTCTTCGCTCCGAAGGGGCGCGGCTCGGTTTCGCGGTCGAAATCGTCGAGCGCATCACCAGGGACGAGGCGGGCAGTCTGGACGCGGTCTCCTCCACCGCGACGCGGGAGGCGCTCGAGGCCGGCGACGTCGAGCTCGCCGCCCGTTTGCTCGGCCATCCCTATTTTGTCGAAGGGGCCGTGTCGCAGGGCGACAAGCGCGGGCGGGCGCTCGGCTTTCCCACCGCCAACATCGAACTCGACCCCTCGAATCGGTTAAAATACGGGGTCTACGCCGTGACGCTGGAGGCGGACGGGGCAGTGCGGGACGGCGTCGCCAGTTTCGGCCGCCGCCCGACCTTCGACGACGGCCCGCCGCTGCTGGAGGTCTTCGTCTTCGATTTCGATGGCGATCTCTATGGCAAGACCGTGGAAGTGGCCTTCGTCGGCTTCATCCGCGCCGAGGCGAAATTCGACTCTGCCGAGGCGCTGGTCGTGCAAATGCGCGACGATTGCCGGAAAGCGCGGGAGATTTTGGCGCGGTCGCCGGTCATCTGAACCGCCCGTCGAATGGAAAACGCTCGGTCGTTGCGATCCGCATTTTGGACGCGTCGCCGTGTTGCGGATCGAGCAGAAAGTTCCATGTTCGCGGCGCGAGGAGCGACGGAACCCGCAAGACGAGGCCGCGCGCCTCTTTCAGCCATTTGTCGCCGATGGCGCGCGTGATGGCGTGATCGCTGCGCCAAGTCGTGGGCAATGTCTCGGGGACAATCGTTTCCACGGCGCCGGCGGTCTCGACTTCTATTTCGATGAGCTGAAAATCCTCCGGCATGTCCTCGCGATCGAGATGGACAAGGATTTCGAGCAGCGCGCCCGCCGGCGATTCGGCAGCGTACAATATCGGCCGGCCGGCGCTGTGCCAGCGCGCCGGAAACAGAATTCCTCCGGCGCCGGCGAGATCGGTGAAATTGGAGATGCGCCATAAACGCATGAGCGCGGGTCAGACGAACATGCCGTGAGCGATCTGTCCCAACAATTCGGCGACGGCCTGCGCTCCTGTCTCCGTCTTCAGCAGCGCGATCGGCGCTTGCCCTGACAGCGCGGGCGAAGTTTTGCGCAGCCATCGCTTAGCCTTTTCAGGATCGCCGAACACACGCTCAGCCTGCGCGCCAATGCGGGCCAGTCGCAAAGCCCTGTCGGTTTCGTTCGCTGTCAATGGCTCCTGCTTGGCGATGCGCCGCGCCAGGGTGCGCTTAGGCACGACGATCGTTTCGATTTCTTCGCGCGCGAAGAAGCGCAAAAGGCCTTTAAGGGAGCTGGCGGGGATGTACGGCGTCTCGCCTTTCAGCACGAGCGCCTCGATTGCGCCGAGTTGCGCCTCTGAAGAGGCGCCGGCGATTTCCTTAGGAGACTTGCCGCCGCCAAGCCCGAGCATAAGCCAATCCTCCCTCACGCCAGATTGTTCATATTTTGTGGAATATGGCACGAAACACCCAAAAAGTCCATTCGCTTTCGCGCGGCTGTCGCGGCAATGCTCATTCCTGATGTCCGCGTCGCGATTGGCGCCCTTCCTTCAAATCATTTATGTCACGCTGGCGGCGGCCTCGCCCGCGCCGCCCCGCGAACGCAGCTGGTTCTTGGACCATGAACGATCAGACCGCCAGAGGCCCCGATTATTCGAAGACTCTCTATCTGCCGCAAACCGATTTCCCCATGCGCGCCGGCCTGCCCCAGCGCGAGCCGGAAATTTTGGCGCGCTGGGAGAAGATCGGCCTTTACGAGAAGCTGCGCGAGGCCGGCAGGGGCCGGCCGAAATTCGTGCTGCACGACGGCCCGCCCTACGCCAACGGCAATATCCACATCGGCCATGCGCTCAACAAGATTCTCAAGGACGTCGTCGTGCGCTCGCAGCAGATGGCCGGCAAGGACGCCAATTACGTCCCCGGCTGGGACTGTCACGGCCTGCCGATCGAATGGAAAATCGAGGAGGACAATTACCGCGCCAAAGGTAAGGCGAAACCAGACTTCGTGCACCCCGCGGCGATGGTGGCGTTCCGGCGCGAGTGCCGCGCCTATGCCGAGCATTGGCTCTCGGTGCAGCGCGAGGAGTTCCAGCGGCTCGGCGTCGTCGGCGACTGGCAGCGTCCTTATTCGACGATGAGCTTTCCCGCCGAGGCGCAGATCGCCCGCGAACTTTTCAAATTCGCGGACAACGGCCTGCTCTACCGCGGCTCCAAGCCGGTGATGTGGAGCGTCGTCGAAAAGACCGCGCTTGCCGAAGCCGAGGTCGAATACGAGGATTACGTCAGCGACCAGGTGTGGGTGGCTTTTCCGGTGACGCAAGCGTCCGAATTGAAGGATGCCCCACTAGGTCCATTCGATCTCTTGAAAGCTTCGATCATCATCTGGACAACAACCCCTTGGACCATCCCAGGCAATCGAGCGATTTGCTACTCCCGAAAAATCGCATACGGAGTGTGGGAGGTTGTCTCGCTTCTCGAAGGCAGCCACGCAAAAGCAGGGAAGCGGTACATTCTCGCCGACAAGTTGGCGGAAGACGTCTTCGCGAAGATGAAGGCGGTTGGTCGAAGACTGCAGGAAGTAACAGCAGAAGAGCTAGAGGGCTTCGCCTGCGCACACCCGCTTAGGGACCTTGGCTATGACTTTCGCGTCCCCCTCTTCGACGGCGAACACGTCACTGAAGATACGGGCACGGGCTTCGTCCATACCGCGCCGGGCCACGGCCGCGAAGACTTCGACATCTGGATGGCGAACGCGCGCCGGCGCGCCGTATGGAGAATCGACACGCGCATCCCATACACAGTCGACGAGGACGGCGTTTTCACCAAGGAGGCGCTGGGCTTTACGGGAAAGCGCGTCATCACCGACAAGGGCGAGAAGGGCGACGCCAACGAGGCCGTGATTCAGGCCTTGGTCCAGGCCGGCAATCTAATCGCGCGCGGAAAATTGAAGCACCAGTATCCGCATTCGTGGCGCTCGAAGAAGCCAGTGATCTTTCGCAATACGCCGCAGTGGTTCATCGCGATGGATAAGCCGGTAAACCCTTCTCCCCGTTTACGGGGAGAAGGTGGCGCGCGAAGCGCGACGGATGAGGGGCCGGGGCATGTGGCCGACGCGTCGCAAACACCCCCGGCCCCTCACCCCAACCCTCACCCCGCGAGCGGGGAGAGGGGGCAAACGCTGCGCGCCGTCGCGCTTGCCGAGATCGCCCGCACGCAATGGACGCCGCCCGCCGGCGAGAACCGCATTCGCGGCATGGTCGCCAATCGCCCGGACTGGGTGGTGTCGCGTCAGCGCGCCTGGGGCGTGCCGATCGCCGTGTTCGTGCGCAAGGCGGACGGCGAGATTCTGTGCGATCCGTGCGTCAACGAGCGCATCGCGAAAGCTTTCGAGCAAGAGGGCGCCGACGCTTGGTCTGCAGAAGGCGCGGCGAAGCGGTTCCTGGCGCCGGAATATGATCCAAACGATTACGAGAAGATCGGCGACGTCTTGGACGTGTGGTTCGATTCGGGGAGCACTCACGCTTTCGTGCTGGAAGATCCGGTACACTTCCCCGGCCTCGCCGGCATTCACAGAAAGCGCGACGGCGGGCAAGACGAGATCATGTATCTCGAGGGCTCCGACCAGCATCGCGGCTGGTTCCAATCCTCTCTCTTAGAGAGTTGCGGCACGCGCCATCGCGCGCCTTACGACGCCGTTCTGACTCATGGTTTCGTCCTCGACGAAAAGGGCCGCAAAATGTCGAAGTCGCTCGGCAATGTCGTCGCGCCGCAGAAGGTCATCGCCGATTCCGGCGCCGACATTTTGCGCCTGTGGGCGGCGGCGTCCGATTACGCGGATGACCTTCGCCTCGGCCCGGAAATTCTCAAGACTTTCGTCGAGACCTATCGCAAGCTGCGCAACACCATCCGCTGGATGCTCGGCACGCTCGCCCATTACGAGGCGTCCGACGAGACAGGCCTCGCGCCGCTGCCGGAACTCGAGCGGCTCGTTCTGCATCGCCTCGAGGCGCTCGATGGCGACGTGCGCCGCGCTTATGCCGAGTTCGACTACAAGAAAGTCGTCGCGCTGCTGACGCCGTTCCTGACCAGCGATCTCTCGGCCTTTTACTTCGACATTCGCAAGGACGCGCTCTATTGCGATCCGCCGTCGAGCGGCAAGCGCAAGGCGGCGCTCGCGACCATCGAGCAGGTTTTTCGCGCTGTCGCCTTGTGGCTCGCCCCCGTTCTCGTGTTCACCGCCGAGGAGGCGTGGCTGGCGCGTTACCCTGGCGCGGTTTCGATCCATCTCGAACGCTTCCCGCACATCCCGGCCGATTGGCGCGACGACGAATTGGCGCAAAAATGGGAGACGATTCGCAAAATCCGCGCGGTCGTGACCGGCGCGCTCGAAATCGAACGTGCGCAAAAGCGCATCGGCTCGTCGCTCGAGGCGGCGCCGGTCGTCTACATCGCCAACGCGGATTTGCGCGCGGCTTTGCAAGGGATCGACTTTGCCGAAATCTGCATCACGTCAGACATCCGCATCGAGGCGGGCGAAGGTCCCTTGAGCGCCTTCCGTCTGCCCGATGTCGCGGGCCTCGGAGTCGTCCCGGAGCGCGCGCGCGGCGTCAAATGCGCCAGATCATGGAAGTATTTCGATCCTTCGCTTGCCGATCCGGCCTATCCGGGAGTGACGCCGCGCGACGCCCGCGCCTTGCGCGAACTTGCCGCGCTCGGCCGTTTTGCGGGATAAGAGTTTCTTATCGCGTGCGCGTTAGAAGCAAATATTCCGCTTTCTCTGAAACGTCGGAGACATCCAACAGGTGAAGGTTCTCGCCGCTTTCTTTGCCAACACCCTCGCTAATTTCGTCATCGGCCTGCTGGTCGCCAAATTTCTTGGCCCTGAGGAATACGGGCGATTCGCGCTGTCGTTCGCCATTGCGGCCTTTGTCCAGATGGCGGTGTTCGATTGGCTGCGTCTTTCGGCGACGCGGTTTTATTCGGAGCGGGCGCGCGCGCGCGAGCCGGTCATCCGCGCGACGCTCGATACGGCCTTTGCCGTCCTCGCCGTTGCGCTCGCCATCGGCACGGCGCTGTTTGCCTTGTTCGGCCCCACTCTCGATTTCCCTGGCCTGCTGATCATTCTCGCCCTCGTCACCGCGATGGCCAACGGGCTGTTCGACTATTCCACCGCCCTGGTGCGCGCGCGGTTCCGGGATCGGCTCTATGGCCGGCTGGTCGTCGTCAAGAACATTCTCTCGTTCGCGCTCACGGGCGGCGGGGCTTTTCTCTTTCACTCCGCCGGCATGGCCTTGGCCGGCAGCATCGCCAGTCTGCTGGGCACGGTGATCACCGCTCGCGCCGCCTTGACGGACGACGACGCCGGCCCCACGCGCGCCCGTCTCGAGACCGCACGAACGTTGATCGCCTATGGCGCGCCGATCATCGCCGCCAACCTGTTTTATCAATCGATACCGCTCGCCGCGCGCAGTTTCGTCGCCAATTTTTACGGGTTCGCCGAAACCGGCCAATTCTCCCTGGCTTTCGACCTCGGCATTCGCGCCGTTCAGGCGTTGGGTTCGGCGCTCGACGTGGTCTTGTTCCAAATAGCCGTGGCGGCGCACGAGCAGCATGGTTCCGCCAAGTCGAGGGAACAGATCGCTCGCAACATGAGCATCGTCGTCGCATTTCTGCTGCCGGCCTGCGTTGGGGTCTTTTTCGTCCTGCCGTCAGTCGAGCAACTGATCGTGCCGCAGCAGTATCGCGGCCCCTTCGGCCATTATCTTAGCTTGCTGTTGCCGGGCCTGTTCGCGATGGCGCTCGTTCAATACGCAATCAACCCGGTGTTTCAGATCGCCAAGAAGACCGCTCCGCTGATCGCCGCCGCCGCGGTCGCCGTCGCCGCCGGGTTGCTGCTCGCGCTTGTCTTGCCGCGCGGCGTCGACGCATCCAGCGTCGCGCTGGCTCAGTGCGGCGCCTACATCGTCGCCTTCGGGACCCTCATTGTCTTCGCCGCCCGCGCCAAGCCCCAGTGGCCGCGGGCGCGCGATATTCTCGCTTCGGTCGTGGCGACGGCCGCCATGGCGGCGGCGCTCCAGCCCATGCGCCAGCTGACGCCGGGGCTGGCGACCCTCTGCCTCGAGGTCGCGGCTGGAATCGTGGTCTATGGCGGCTTGACGCTTGTCTTCGATACGGCCGGCCTGCGCACTCTCGCCGTCGCCCGGCTGCGTCTCATATCGGCCAGAGCGTGACCATTGTCGGAAAAGGCTGCATTGGCTCGCCACGCGACTGGCTCTTCATGCAACGTGATAGGGTGCGCGTCTGGCCGGAGTCTGTTGCAAAGCGGCCGGGAGAGTGTGCGATGGTAATGCCGCTTCACGATGACAGCCCGCTGAAATATGTGCGGCGGCCATGGGTCAACTGGACCCTCATCGCATCGAATATCGCGGTGTTTGCCGTCGTTTACAGCGAATCCTTGGGCGATCCGCTGACCGTGACGCGCGGTTTCGGGCTCATACCGGCCGTTCTGTTCGGCGACGCCACCCTTGCCAAATGGATCGTTTCGCCGCCCGCGCCCGTCACGCTCGTCACCAGTCTGTTCTTTCATTCAGGCTTCGCCCATCTCGTAGGCAACATGTTGTTTCTTATGGTTTTTGGTGATAATATAGAAGATGCGATGGGCTCCGCTCGCTATCTCGTCTTCTATTTGCTGTGCGGCGTCGGCGCCGGTCTCGCTTTCGCCTATGCCTCGCCGCATACGATCACACCGCTGGTCGGGGCGTCCGGCGCCATCTCCGGCGTTTGCGCCGCCTTTTTGCTGCTCTATCCGCGTTCCAGCATTTTCGGTCTGGTGGGGGGCATATTGCCGATCCATGCGCCCGCCTTCCTGTTCGTCGGCACATGGATCGCGCTGCAATTCCTGAATGCTTTTTCCGGCGACCACGGCCATGTCGGTTGGTGGGCGCATGTGGGCGGGATCGTCAGCGGCCTCCTGCTGACCCCTTTGTTCAAGCGCAAGAGCGTGCGGCTGTTCGGCCCGCCCCCTTGGAAAGGCCCTTGGGAGACTTGACCGTTTGACTTGAGCGGAGGCGCCGGTTACCAGAACGGCAATCTTTGTCGATCGCGCGGCGCGAGGCGGGCGCGCATGGTCGAAGGGTCCTTGCATGTTTGCGCTTTGCGGTCGCCGCTCCAGCCGGGGGCTTTCGGCGAAAGGGGCGCCCCTCACCCGGTCGCCTCGGCGCGACCCTCTCCCTTTGGAAGAGGGTCGCGCCGAGGCGAGCTGATTATCCGGATTTCGTGTGACGCGCCGGGAGTTGCGTGATGAAGATACTCGTCCCCGTCAAACGGGTGGTCGATTATAACGTCAAAATCCGAGTCAAGGCTGATGGATCGGGCGTCGATCTCGCCAACGTCAAGATGTCGATGAATCCTTTCGACGAGATCGCCATCGAGGAGGCTCTACGACTGAAGGAAGCCGGCAAGGCGAGTGAGGTGGCGCTCGTTTCGATCGGGCCGCCGCAAACCGTCGAGACCGTTCGCACCGGACTCGCCATGGGAGCCGACCGCGGCATTTTGATTACGGTCGAAACGCCGCCGGAGCCGCTGGCCGTCGCCAAGCTCCTCGCCAAGGTCGTGGCGGAGGAAAATCCCGGGCTGGTCATCATGGGCAAGCAGGCGATCGACGACGATTGCAATCAGACCGGCCAGATGCTCGCGGCGCTGCTCGGCTGGGGGCAGGGCACGTTCGCCTCCAAGGTCGAACTCGGCGAGGCATCGGTCGACGTAACGCGCGAAGTCGACGGCGGCCTCCAGACGGTGACGTTGAGGCTGCCGGCCGTCATAACGACCGACCTGCGTCTCAACGAGCCTCGCTACGCCAGTCTGCCCAATATCATAAAGGCCAAGAAGAAAGAGATCGTCGTGAAGACCTCAGTCGATTACGGAATCGACGTAACGCCTCGCCTCGAGGTGCTCAAGACGGCCGAGCCGCCGACGCGCAAGGCCGGCGTGAAGGTCGGTTCGGCGGCCGAACTGGTCGCTAAGCTCAGGAACGAAGCGGGGGTTCTCTAAATGACGGCGCTCCTCATCGCAGAGACCCATGAAGCCGCGCTCGCTCCGGCCACTGCAAAGGCATTGACGGCGGCGCTGGCGCTCGGCGGACCGGTGCACGTGCTGGTCGCCGGCGCAAACGTTGGCTCGGCGGCGAAGGCCGCCGCCAAACTGGCTGGCGTCGAAAAAGTATTGGTCGCCGACAGCCCGCTTTACGCTCACGGACTCGCGGAGCCCATGGCGGCGCTCATCGTCAGCCTCGCCGGTTCCTATGACGCGATCATCGCGCCGTCGACGAGTTCGAGCAAGAACGTGCTGCCGCGCGTCGCGGCGCTGCTCGACGTGATGCAGGTTTCCGACGTCATCAAGGTCGTTGCCGCCGACACGTTCGAGCGGCCGATCTATGCCGGCAACGCCATCCAGACGGTGCGCGCGCAAGACGCCAAGAAGGTGATCACGGTGCGCACGGCCGCCTTCGCCGCCACCGGGGAAGGAGGCGCCGCGGCGATCGAGGCCGTTGCGGCCAATGGCGATCCTGGCGTTTCCAGCTTCAAGAGCGAAGCGCTGGCCAAATCCGAGCGGCCGGAGCTCACCGCCGCCAAGGTCGTCATCTCGGGCGGCCGCGGTCTGCAGAGCGCGGCGAATTTTGCGACCTATATCGAACCCCTGGCGAGCCGGCTTGGCGCCGCAATCGGCGCCTCGCGCGCCGCGGTCGACGCCGGCTATGCGCCCAACGATCTCCAAGTTGGCCAGACGGGCAAGGTTGTCGCGCCCGATCTCTACATCGCCGTCGGCATTTCCGGGGCGATTCAGCATCTCGCCGGCATGAAGGATTCGAAGGTCATCGTCGCCATCAACAAGGACGAGGAAGCCCCGATCTTCCAGGTCGCCGATTACGGTCTGGTGGGGGATCTTTTCACGGTCCTGCCCGAATTGAACGACGAATTGGCGAAAGCCGGCCGGTGAGAAAGCTTCCGCGCCTCCTTCATTGTTGGTCGTAGCGCCAGGGCGCCGGGCAATGAAGGCCGCCACTGGAATGTTGAAAGCCGAACGCTAGCCTATCGAGAGCGCGCGCTTTACTCGGTTTGCCGGTTTTCACGCGGCCCGATAGCGCGCTATACTCGGTATGGGACGGTCTCGCATGATGATGCGCGCGTCTTCTTGCAGGTGGTGTCTCAAGGATGAGCTTGGAAATTCGCAAAATCGGCATCGTCGGCGCCGGCCAGATGGGCAAAGGCATCGCCCAGGTCTGTGCGCTCGCGGGTTACGATGTCGCGCTCAATGACGTCTCGCCGGAGAAGATCGCCGCGGGCGTCGACGGCGTCGGCGCGATGATGGGCCGGGCCGTCGAGCGCGGGCAGATTGACGCCGCGGCGCGCAAGGCCGCGCTGGCGCGCGTCAGCCCTGCGCCGAGCCTGCAGGCGCTCGGCGATTGCGATCTCATTATCGAAGCGGCCACCGAGAACGAAGAGATCAAGCGCACGATCTTGGTCGATCTCTGTCCGACGCTGAAACCAGGCGCCATCATCGGCACGAACACGTCCTCGATCTCGATCACGCGGCTGGCGTCCGTCACCGACCGGCCGGAGCGGTTCATCGGCGTTCATTTCATGAATCCGGCGCCGCGCATGCAGTTGGTGGAGCTCATTCGCGGCATCGCCACCGAGGACAAAACGTTCGAGGCGGCGAAGCAATTCATCGCCAAACTCGGCAAGACCATTACGGTCTCGGAAGATTTTCCGGCCTTCATCGTCAACCGCATCCTGCTGCCGATGATCAACGAGGCCGTCTATACGCTCTATGAGGGGGTAGGCTCCGTCGAGGCGATCGACACGGCGATGCGGCTCGGCGCCAACCATCCGATGGGGCCGTTGCAGCTCGCCGATTTCATCGGGCTCGACGTTTGTCTCTCGGTGATGCAAGTGCTGCACGAAGGGCTCGCCGATTCGAAATATCGGCCCTGCCCGCTGCTCGTCAAATATGTCGAGGCCGGCTGGCTGGGCCGCAAAACAGAGCGCGGCTTTTACGATTACCGCAGCGGAACGCCGGTGCCGACAAGGTGAGCGGAGGCGCGCCTAAAGGCGCGCGGTCCATATGAGACCCACTTCCTGGACCGCGAGCCTTTAGGCTCGCACAGTCTTCTTCAATCGCGCGTCTTGCGATCGGCCGCCAGCAGATCCGGGCGGCGTTCGCGCGTCAGGCGCAGCGCCTGCTCATGGCGCCACTGCGCAATTTTTGCGTGATCGCCGCAAAGCAGGACGTCGGGGATGACGCGCCCCTCGAAGTCGCGCGGACGCGTATAGTGCGGATATTCGAGCAGCGTCGCCTCGAAGCTCTCCTCGTGGCCGGAGGCTTCTTCGCCCATCACCCCGGGCAGCAGGCGCACGCAAGCGTCGATCAGGGCGAGCGCGGCGATCTCGCCGCCCGACAGCACGTAATCGCCGATCGACACCTCTTCTAGCGCGCGCGCTTCGATAACGCGTTGGTCGACGCCCTCGAAGCGTCCGCACACAACGATCGCGCCGCCGCCGGCGACGAGTTGGCGAATTCTAGCTTGCGTGAGCGGCGTCCCGCGTGGGCTCATCAGCAGGCGCGGGCGTTCGTCGTCCAAGGCGGCGGCGTCGATGGCGGCGGCCAGCACGTCGGCGCGCATGACCATGCCGGGGCCGCCGCCGGCCGGCGTATCGTCCACGGCGCGGTGACGTCCGAGCCCATGCTCGCGGATTTGCCGCGTCTCGAGTTCCCATACGCCGCGCGAAAGCGCGTCGCCGGAAAGCGACAGGCCGAGCGGCCCCGGAAACATTTCCGGAAACAGGGTGAGAACCGTCGCGCGCCACATGCGCGACCTATCGCATGCAGACGCCTTTCCGCGAAAGCGCAAATTGGCGAGATACGAAAACGGGTTGATTACTTCGGCGTCATTCCCGGCGTTCGCGTGAGCCGAACGACCGGGAAACCAGGGGCCAACGCGCCAAACTCCGCCTTCGACCCTGGATTCTAAGGTCAGGCCTTCGGCCTGCCGGGAATGACATCCGGTTCATCCGCCTCCGCCGGCGGCGCGACGACGACGCGGCCGCCCGCGATGTCGACGACGGGAACGAAGGCCTTTGTGAAAGGCAGCAGCATCGTCTCGCCCTCTAGCGGCTGGATCTCCAGAATGTCGCCCGCGCCGAAATTGCGGACGGCGACGACGCGGCCGAGCGCCGCGCCTTGAAGCGTTTCGGCTTGCAGCCCCTCGAGGTCGGCGAGATAGAATTCGTCGTCATCCGGAGCGGGCAGAGCCGCGCGCGGAAGATAGAGGGTCAGGCCGGCAAGCTTCTCGGCCTGCGATCGATCGCCCACCCCTTCGACGCGCGCAACGAACATATTTTTGCTCAGCGGGCGCAGCGACGCGATCACCAAACGGCGGGCGCCGCTTGCATCGACGAGCGGTCCGTAAGTCGAGATCGCCGCCGGCTCAGCGGTGAAGCTCTGCAAGCGGACTTCGCCGCGCACGCCATGCGCCGCGCCGAACCGTCCGAGCAGGACCAGGCCCTTGTTCGGCGGCGCGCGTTTCGCAGTCGCCCTCGTGCTTCGAGACGCCTGCTGCGCAGGCTCCTCAGCATGAGGGAGGGGGTTGGTCTGCAACTTCGTCACGCCGCCGGGGTCGCCGCGGTCGCGGCGGCGGCGCGCTCTTGCGCCTTCTTCTTGGGCAGCGCCTTCTGCGGATTGTTGCGCGCTTCGCGCTTGCCGACGCCGACGCTCTCCAACAGCCGCGCCACGCGATCGGTCGGCAAGGCGCCCTTGGCGATCCAGCTTTTGGCCTTGTCGGCGTCGAGCACGAGACGGTCGTTCGCATCCTTGGCCTTCAGCGGATCGAACGTGCCGAGCTTCTCGATGAAGCGGCCGTCGCGGGGGCTACGCGAATCGGCGACGACGACGCGATAAAAGGGACGCTTCTTGGCGCCGCCGCGGGAGAGACGAATCTTGAGGGACATGAGTTTTTCCTTTTGTTAGAGCGAATAGCGAGTAGCGAGTAGCGAATAGAAAAAGGTGATTCTTCTATTCGCTACTCGCCATTCTCTATTCGCCTCACTTCTTCTTCCCAAACGGATTCAATCCGCTCAAGAAACCGCCGCCGCCGAGGCCGGGGAGGCCAGGCTTGGGGGCGAACGCCGCCGCCGGCGGCGCCTGTGGGATGCGGGCGCCCGGTCCGCCCGACGGCGGCGCGGCGCCGCCTCCGAGCTTTTTCTGCAATTGGGCGAGGTCATCGGCGGAGGGCATTTTCATTGCGCCCATGCCCATCATCTGCGCCGCTCGGCCCATCATGCCGCCGCGTTTGCCGCCGCCCGCGGCCTTCACCATGTCGGCCATCTGGCGGTGTTGCTTCAACAGCTTGTTGATCGCTTCGACCTTGACGCCGGCGCCCGCCGCAATGCGCCGTTTGCGCGAGGCCTTGAGAATGTCGGGGTTGCGCCGCTCCTTGGGCGTCATGGACAAGATGATGGCCCGTTGCCGCTTGAACATCTTGTCGTCGAGACCCGCCGAGGCGATCTGATCCTTGATTTTGGCGACGCCGGGCAACAATCCCATGATGCCGCCGAAGCCGCCGATCTTCTCCACGTGCGCCAGTTGATCGGCGAAGTCTTGCAGATCGAACTTGCCTTTGGCCAGACGCTCGGCGGCGCGTTGCGCCTGTTGGGCGTCGACCGCGGCGGCGGCCTTTTCCACGAGAGCGACGATGTCGCCCATGCCCAAGATGCGGTTGGCGATGCGCGCCGGCGAGAATTCGTCGAGCGCGTCCATTTTTTCGCCCGAGCCGATGAGCTTGATCGGCTTGCCGGTGACGGCGCGCATGGAGAGCGCCGCGCCGCCGCGTCCATCGCCGTCGACGCGCGTCAGCACGATGCCGGTGAGGCCGACGCGCTCGTCGAAACTCTTGGCGAGATTGACCGCGTCTTGTCCGGTGAGCGCGTCGGCGACCAGCAGGATTTCGTGCGGGCGGGCGGCCTGCTTGATGTCCGCCATCTCTTGCATCAGCGGCTCGTCGATGTGGGTGCGCCCGGCGGTGTCGAGCAGCACCACGTCGTAGCCGTGCAGGCGTGCTGTCTCCTCGGCGCGCTTGGCGATCTTGATGGGCGTCTGGCCGGCGACGATCGGCAGCGTATCGACCTCGACCTGGCGGCCGAGCACGGCGAGTTGCTCTTGCGCGGCGGGGCGCTTCACGTCGAGCGAGGCCATCAGCACGCGCTTCTTGTGACGCTCCGTGAGGCGCTTGGCGATCTTGGCCGTCGTCGTCGTCTTGCCGGCGCCTTGCAGGCCGACCATCATGATGGCGACCGGCGCGGGCGCGTCGAGATCGATCGCTTCCGCCGTCGAACCCAGGGTCTCGACCAGCACGTCGTTGACGATCTTGACCACCATCTGGCCGGGCGTGACCGACTTGACGACCCCGGCCCCGACGGCGCGCTCGCGCACCTTGTCCGTAAAGGACCGCACGACATCGAGCGCCACATCCGCCTCGAGCAGGGCGCGCCGCACCTCGCGCAAGGCCTCCGCGACGTCGGCCTCGCTGAGGGCGCCGCGCCGCGTGAGCTTGTCGAATATGCCGGAGAGCTTGCCGGAAAGGCCCTCGAACATGGGTTTTCTCCTTCGGGGCAATCGGCAGTGGGCAGTCGGCGGTCGCCAAATGGCGACTTAGATCGCTACTGCCGACCGCCTATTGCCGACGGCCGCCTTCAAAGCAAAAACGCGCCCGGGGGCGCATCGCGCTGCCGGACGTTGGCCTTTCGCCTCGGGGCGAATAGACTTGGTTCAGGACATCTCTGACGAGATTTGCGGTTTTCTAGGCGCGATGGGGATGGGAGTCAACGAAAAGGGCAAGTCGAGAACCATGACCTTGACCGAGTTCCAGGCTTCGCTCCGTTCGTCGGAGCCGCCGCAGGCGCTGAGCCCGCCGCTGCTCGCCCTCTGGCACGACGCCAAAGGCGATTGGGACCGCGCCCACAAATGCGTCGATACGCGCGACGACCCCGACAGTATGTGGGCGCATGCCTATCTGCATCGCAAGGAGGGCGATGTCGCCAATTCGCGCTATTGGTATGCGCGCGCCGGCCGCCCGCCGGCGGAGGGTTCGCTCGAACAGGAATGGGCGGCGATCGCGGCGGCGCTGCTCGCGACTGGCGCAGCGCCGCCAAGACCATGATACCAAGACCATGATACATTGCGCGCTCGCATTGGCCAGAATTGGCCGCGACAAGCGGAGCCCGAGTTGAGCGAGGTTGACGCGAACTTGGCGCCTTTTCTTTCGGACGACGAGATCGATGAGCGCCTGCAACAGCGCTTGGGGCGTCTCTATGCGCGCCAACGTCTCGGCATTGAGCGGGACCACGAGGCGCAGGTTTTCGGCCACGGCCTCAACTTTTTTCATATCGAGAACCTCCTCTATTCGGGCGTCGCCATCACCGCGTTGCTCAAGGTCTGTGGCCTTTATCGGCGCGGGCGGCGCAACGCCGAGCGCGTCAGCGTCAGAGCCAATGAAATCGTCTCGCCGCGGCTGCCCGCCGCGTTCGATCAATTCACCATTCTGCACTTGAGCGATCTCCACACGGAAATGAGCCAAGCGGCCTTAGAGCGAGTCGTCGAGCTCGTCCAAGCTCTCGAATTCGACGTGTGCGTCTTGACCGGCGATTATCGCGCAAAGACGCATGGACCCATTCGAGCGTGTCTCGCCGATTTGGCGCGGGTTCGCGCGTCTTTGCGGGAACCGGTGTACGGCGTTCTCGGAAATCACGACACCATCCGGATGGCGCCCGATCTCGAACAAATGGGCGTTCGCATGCTGCTCAACGAATGCGTCGCCATCGAGCGCGGGGACGACCGCATCCACCTCGCTGGCGTCGACGACGCGCATTTCTACAGGGTCGACAATATCGAGAAAGCGGCCGCTCATATTCCGCATGAGGACTTTTCCATCTTGCTGTCCCACACCCCCGAAATCTACCGACAGGCTGCTTATGCCGGCTTCGATCTTTTATTGAGCGGCCACACGCACGGCGGTCAGATTTGCCTGCCGGGCGGCCTCCCCATTACGCTCGATTCCGAACTGCCGCGTGCGTTCGGCGCCGGCGCCTGGACATACGGCGGCATGGCCGGATACACCTCGGCAGGGGCCGGATCATGCATCGTTCCGGTTCGCTTCAATTGTCCTCCCGAGATCACGCTGCACCGGCTGCGCTGCGCCGCTCGCGTCGGTCAGTAGGGCCGATCCCTCACCTTCAGCGCGAAGAGAATGCGTGAGAGAATGAGCTCGCCGGCAAAGAAAATCGTCGTTACCGCAACGACATCCCAAACCGTGACGGGCAATGTGCATGCGGCGGCGATCGCCGGCAACAGCGATTCGGGAATCTGATCGAGCCCCAACGCCATGCCGCTCGGTTGGATTTTCAGACGGCGCTTCAAGAAGCTCGAGATCAGATCGCCGATCATCGCCACGGCCGCGACCACTGCGCCTGTCGCAAATCCGACGCCGACCAACGGGGCCGCCAGGGTCGTGACGACAATCGAGCAAATGACGCCGCGGATCGTCTTGGATCGTCCAAATAGCGGTTCGCCGTCCACGAACGCCAGCCCTCCGTCGATCGGATAAGCCAAAGCGTCGCGCAGGACTTTTTTGACGATGACCGGCGTCCCGTTCGCCAGGGTCAGCAGAAAAAGAAGTCGCGCCACGAGCATTGCATCGACTATTTGCATGCTGATCCTTCCGTTTCCGCTCGGTAAGTTTGACAAAACCGGCGCCGTCGCGATGATGGGCGAAAGTCGACGCTGACCGACGGACCGTGTGCAGTTTTTACAAAATGAGCGTTTCTTTTCGCCTTGCGACGTTTAATCTCGAAAATCTCGATTGGTCGCCGACGCATGACATGGAATTTGAGCGTCGGATGCGGGTTCTCCGGCCGATCTTGGACGATCTGGCGGCCGACGTCGTTTGTTTTCAGGAGGTCGACGCGCAGAAGGCGACGCATCACGCGTCGCGGCGGTTCATCGCCCTCGATCGCCTGGTCTCCGGCACAGCCTACGAAGGCTACTGCCGCGCGACCAGCCTGCGGCCCGGAACGAGCGCGCCGGCGGATGTCCACAATCTGGCGATCCTGAGCCGCTGGCCGATAGCCGAGCAGCGTCAGTTGTACCACGACATCGTCGCGAAACGGACGTGGACGCCGCCGGGCGAAGGCCTTGTCCAGCCCGCCCCCATCGAGGTTGCGTGGGAACGCCCTCTTCTTTACGCGAAAATCGCCTTGCCTAATGGCGTGGCTCTGCACGTCGTCAACTTGCATCTTCGCGCCCCGCGCGCGGTGCGCATTCAGGATGGGCTCGAGCCCGCCAGCCGTCTCTCCAGCCGGGCCTTCGTGGAAGGACAATTCGTCGCCGCCCAGAAAAGGGAAGGCCAAGCGCTCGAGGCCCGCATATTCGTGGAGGGCTTGTTCGACAGCGAGCCGACGGCGCGCATCGCCGTATGCGGCGACCTCAATTCGCAAGAAAACGATGTGCCGGCGCGGCTTCTCATCGGCGTTCCCGACGAAGACGCAGACGGGATATCGGTTCGCAAGCTCACTCCTTTGGCGGCGCGCCTGGAGGAGTCTCGTCGTTTCAGCGTCCTGCACGCGGGACGCCCGGCGCTTGTCGATCATATCTTGGCGTCCCGACCGCTCGCCGCCTGCTGCACCGGCGTGGCGATCTTGAACGAGGGGTTGCAGGACGAGGTTACGGCGAAAGAGCCGATCCTCGGCTCGCTGCATGCGCCGGTGATCGCCTCCTTCGACCTGGCGGCGGACCCGACCGGCGGCCCGCCGTCTTAAGCCGGCTCAAGGGCATGGTTGGCGCCATCGCCCGTCCTGGCGCGCCAAGCGCCTACCCGTCCTCCGGCTCGTCGATGCCGAACAACCGGTCTCCCGTCTTGCGGATCGCAGGGATGCGCGGATCGTTTGGATCGTCGAGCAGCCATTGGCCGCCGACCACAACGGCGTATTGAATGAACGCAACTGCTGCCGGATCGTCGACCTCGGGGCGCAACTGCCCAATCACCCAGGCGAGGCCGTCGATGCGCGCGCGGTCGACCTCCTCCAGAATGGCGCGGGCGATCGGCTCGACGGCGGCGAGCCGCCTGACCGCGCGCTCGAAACGATAATCGATCTCGAACGGCGCCTCCCGCAACAGCGCCCGCCAGGCCTTGGGCGATGGGTCGTCGGCGTAACGCTTGCCGGCTTCGTCGATCACTTGCCTGCGCCAGCGCTCCATCATCGCGCGGACAAAGGCGTCGCGATCTGAAAAATGATGATAGAAGCTGCCGCGCGTGCGCTTGGCCGCCGCCGTCAGCCGCTCGAGCGTCAAGGCTTCCGGACCCTCTTGCGCGAGCAGACGGGCGCCGAGAGCGAGCCAGTCGTCTTTTTTGAAGCGGCTCATGCTGTTTCCTGTTTGCCATGCCTGCGGATAGGAGAAGCCTCGCCCCCTCGGAGCGTCATGGCCGGGCTTGTCCCGGCCATCCACGCCGACGAGCCTCGACGCTTCTCCACACAGAGCGAAGCATTTTTGCCTCTTTCGTAAACCTTCCCGCAACGTCCCGGCGTGGATGCCCGCGACAAGCGCGGGCATGACGGGGGCGGAAGCGCGTGTGAACGTTATCGCCCAATTTCGCTATTGAACAAAACATACCATATGGTATTGTTTGACCGATTCCATCCAAATACGGAGGATGCGCGATGTTTCACGACCCCGATTTGACGCC